>JAVBMX010000095.1:0-11113 GCA_031551885.1 Desulfovibrio sp. | reverse complement strand
CAGGCCGGCGACATGCTGCTCGAGATGCTCTTCCGCACCTGCAACGGCCGCAACACCGCCGCCGAAGCCCTGGGGCACCGCGAGTTCATCATGACCCGTCTGTACGAAAGCGCCTAAGCGGCGGCGCGGCGTCTCCTCCCGCCCTCCACGGGGCGGGGGGAGAAAACGCTCGGCGCGAACGCCGCACATGAGTTCATTGATTCAGTGGAGGATTCCCGGGCCCGGGCATCATTCGGAGGTGCTCCGTCCCGGCTTACAGAGACAGATACCCGACTTCCACACCCGGAATATCCATCAACGGATCGGAGCACCCATGAAAGTTCGTTTTTTCACACGACTGTTCGCGACAACGCTGCTCACCTGCCTCATGGCGACCGGCCCAGCCTTTGCCGCGTACCCCGAAAAACCCCTGAACATGGTCATCGCCTTCACGGCCGGAGGCTCCAGCGACGTGCAGGCCCGGATCATGCAAAAGTACTGGAACAAGTACTGCGACCAGCAGTGGACCTTCATCTATAAACCCGGCGCGGGCGGAGCCATCGGCTTTGCCGAAATCGCCATGGGCAAGCCCGACGGCTACACCATCGGCGGTATCAACGTGCCGCACCTGATCATCCAGCCCCTCGCCCAAAAAGCGCAGTTCACCATCGACAAGTTCGACTACATCTGCCAGGTGGTCAACGACCCCCAAGCCGTTGTGGTGCGCAAAGACAGTCCCTTCAAAACCGTCAAGGACGTCTTTGACTACGCCAAGGCCAACCCCGGCAAGCTTAAACTCGGCCTGGTCGGCCCCAACAGCGGCCACCATCTGATGCTTCTGGACGTGCAGGGCAAATTTGACTTCAAGGTCACGGAAATTTTCTACAAAGGCGCGGCCGACCAAAATGCCGCCATTCTCGGCGGTGAAGTCGACGTGATGTTCGGCAACCTGAACGACGTGATGCGCAGCCTCGATGAAATGCGCGTGCTCGCCTTGGCCGCCGAAAAGCGTAACGACTTTTTGCCCGACGTGCCCACCATGCGCGAAGAGGGTCTCGACGTCGTTTCCGACATCCGCCGGGCCTTTGTCGCCCCCAAAGGAATTGCCCCGGAACAACTCGCCTTTCTGCGCGATACCTTCAAAAAGATCTGCGAAGACCCGGAATACCTGAAAGACATGAAGCAGGCCGGTCAGCCCGCCGAGTACATGGACGGCGATGCTTTCTACGCCTATGTCAAGTCGCAGAACGACCTCATCAAGGCCGCCCTGCTCAAGGCCGGGTCCATCAAATCCCGGTAAGTGGGAAGACACCCCCGATTCCGCCGGGAACTCTCCGGCGGGGTTTTAGGAGCGATTCATGTCTGAGTTTATTCTTCCCGCTCTCGGCCACTTGCTGGACCCTCTGAATATCTTCCTGATGCTCGCGGGCCTTGCCGGCGGCATCATCATCGGCGCGATGCCCGGCTTGACCGCGACCATGGGCGTGGCCCTTATGGTGCCCGTCACCTTTGCCATGGATTCCACCAGCGGCCTGATCATGCTGGGGGCCATCTACGCCGGGGCCATCTACGGCGGCGCGAACTCCGCCTGCCTGATCTGTACTCCGGGAACGCCTTCCTCGGTGGCCACCACCTTCGACGGCTGGCCCATGTGCCAAAGCGGCAGGGCCGACAAAGCCCTGATCACCTCGCTGCTCTCATCTTCCTTCGGCGGGATCGTCGGCACCCTGTTCCTGCTGTTCATGGCCGCCCCGCTGGCCCGTTTCGCCCTGCGCTTCGGCGGGCCGGAAAGCCTCTGGCTGTGCCTGTTCGGGCTTTCGACCATCGCGGTCATGTCCTCGGGCAACATCGTCAAGGGCCTGATCTCCGGGGCCATCGGCATGCTGGTGGCCACGATCGGCCTCGACCCCCATGAAGCCGTGCCGCGTTTCACCTTTGACTATTATCCGCTGGTTCAGGGCGTGGAAGTCATTCCCGCCATGATCGGCCTGTTCTCTTTTTCGCAGGTTCTGTACCTCATCGGCAGCTACAAGCCCTTCATCGCGAAGTACAACCCCACCCCCGGCGTCTTCGGCGAAGTGGTCCGCGAGCTGGCCGGCAAGTGCAAAATGATCCTCGCCCGGTCTTCGATCATCGGCACGTTGGTCGGAATGCTGCCCGGCGCGGGAGGGGAAATCGCCTCGATCATCGCCTACAACGAATCCAAACGCTGGGACAAAGATCCCTCCAAGTACGGCAAGGGCGTCGTGGAGGGCGTGGCTTCCAGCGAAAGCGCCAACAACGCGGTCATCGGCGGCTCGTTGATCCCCATGCTGACCCTGGGCATTCCCGGCAGCGCGGTGGCGGCCGTTATTCTGGGCGCGTTGCTGGCCAAAGGCATCCAGCCCGGCTTCAAAGTGTTCACGGTCACGGGCGATCTGGCTTACACCTTCATTTTGTCGCAGTTCGCCGTCAACCTGCTGATGATTCCGGTCGGCCTGCTGCTCATCAAAATCATGGTGCGTCTGCTCAGCGTTCGTCTGACCTTCGTGGCCATCGGCATCGTCATGCTGTCGGTCATCGGCTCGTATGCCATCCGCAACAGCATGCTGGACGTTTGGGTCGTCATTCTCTTCGGCTTCATCGGTTACTTCTGCAACCGGGTGGGGCTCGATACCGGCGCCATGGCCCTTGGGATCATTCTCGGCCCCATGATCGACGAAAACTTCGGGAAATGCGTGAGCTTGTCCAAGGCGACCGGGGGCTCGGTACTTCAGGTGTTTTGGGAAAGCCCCATCGCCATGCTCCTGATTTTCCTCACTGTGCTCTCCTTCTTCACCCCTTTCCTTTTGGAAAGAAAACGGAGACGCTCGGCGTTGCGCGAATGCGCCGACGGGCCCACTCAGGAGGCCGGCCATGCGTAGCAGCGTCACCGACATCACCGCCGGGCTTTTTTCCCTTGTTGTCGCGGCCCTGTTTCAGAGCCAGAGCGGCGACCTGGAAGGGGTGAGCCTGATGTACCCGCGTTTGCTCGTCGGCTTTATCGCCCTGGGGGGCATCTATCTGCTGGGCAAAGGACTGTACAAGCTGCGGGGCAGCGACACGAAATCCGATGGCGAACCCGTGGCCTGGAAGCGGGTCGGGATGATTTCCGCCCTCTCCATCGGTTATGTGCTGGTCATCTCCTTGCTCGGCTTTTACTCGGCGAGCGTTCTGTTCCTGTTCGGAACTGCCGTGGTGTTGAACGACACAGGCCGGGGACCGTTCAAAGCGGCCATTGCGGCCTGCATTCTGACGGTGGTCATGTGCGCCGCCGTCTGGGCGGGTTTCGGGCTGCTGCTGCACGTGCCGACCCCCGAAGGGTTGCTGTTCTGACACGCCGCTTGGGGGCGGAGGAAGCGCACTTCTTCCGCCCCGAAGTTTCTCCCGGGCCGAAGCCTGCGGATTCGTCCGCCCCCGGGCAACTCCAACCGACAAGCGAGCCGAATATATGCGTACAACGTTGCGATACGGGGACGACTCCCTCCCTCTGGAGCTTCCCTACGGCGCGCTCGTGGACGTCTTTGAACCAAAGTCGCCCGAAGCCCTCGCCGATCCCGTGGCCTCTCTGCACGCCGCCCTCGATATGCCGGAAGGCTGCCTGCCCCTGGAAGGACGCGATACGCCCAAATCCGTGGCCATCGCCGTGCCCGACGAAACGCGTCCCTTTCCCACCAAGCTGTTCCTACCCGCCCTGCTCGACAGATTGTTCGCGGCCTACCCCACCTTGGACGGCAACGATGTCGTCATCGTCGTCGGCGGCGGCCTACATCCCCCGGCCGATGCGGTGCAGCTCGCCCGTATTCTGCCGGAGAATCTTCGCGGCTGCCGGGTGGTACCTCATGACGCGGAGCATTCGCCGATGCGGCGCTTCGGCGCGACCTCACGCGGCACGCCCGTGGAAATCAATGCCGAATACGGCGCGGCCGAACTGAAAATCGTCATGGGCATGGTCGACGCCCACCAATTCGTCGGGTTTACCGGCGGGGCCAAAGGCGTGGTCATCGGCTGCGCCTCGGCCGCGATGATCGCCGCCAACCACCGGATGCTGCGCGAACACGCGGCCGTTGTCGGCAATATCGAAGACAACCCCGTGCGCCTGGATCTGAACGAAGCGGGCGAGCTCGCCGGGGTGGCCTTCGCAATCAACGTGGTTCTGGACGCGGCCAAGCGCCCGGTCGCCGTACTGGCCGGCCTGCCGCCCCTCGTCATGCGCAAGGCCTCGCAGGAAACCACCCGGATGTACGGCCTGCCGTTCAGCGCGCCGTACGACATCGTCATCGCCTCCTGCGGGGGCAGACCCAAAGACATTTGCCTCTACCAAGCCCAAAAAGGCCTGAGCACGGCCGTTCAGTGCGCCGCGCCCGAAGCGCACATCATCCTGGTGGCCAAATGCGAACAGGGCATCGGCGACGATGTCTACCACACCTACGTCCGGCAATTCTCGAGCGACCGCGAGTTGAAGGCCGCCTTTGAGGCCGGGAACTTCGCCATGGGCGCGCACAAGGCCTACCTGTTCGCCCGCGCCACCACCCGTTTCAACGTGGTCGTCCATTCCGACCTGCCGGACGAAACGCTGGCCGAATGCCTGCTCACGCCGGGAGACATGCAGAGAACCGTGAAACGCCTGCTGGCCGAGAACCCCAAGGCCCGCGTCGCGGTAATCAAAAACGCCAACTCCTCCTTTTTCCATAAGGTGGACGACGCATCCCGCTCCTGAAGAAGCGGCGACGCACACAACAGTTTCAAACACCTGCGGCCCATAGGCAACGGGCCAAAACCCCAACCAGACACACACGGAGACACGACATGCAGATTGGATTCATCGGCGCCGGACTCATGGGTGGTCCTTTGGCGCGCAACCTCATCCGCGCGGGCAAATCGGTTCTTCTGTTCGATCTGAGCAAAGAAGCCGTGGAAAGAACCCTGGCCGTGGGAACGACCGGGAAAGCCGCCGCGGAAGCCAAAGACCTGGCCGACTGCGACGTGGTATTCACCAGCCTTCCCCTGCCCCAGCATGTGCGCGGCGTCATGGAAGGCCCCACCGGCCTGTATGCGCTCATGAAGAAAGGTGCGGTTCACATCGAGCTTTCCACCATCGACCCGCAAACGGCCGAAACGCTGGCCGCGTCGGCAACCGCCATGGGACTGGGCTACATCCAGTGCACCCTCGGCAAGACCCCGGCCCAGGCGGAAAAAGCTGAAGAACCCATGTTCATCGGCGGTGATAAAGCCCTGGTGGACAGCCTGGGAAAAATCTTCAAAATCATCGGCCTGCCCTGCTACGTGGGCTCCATCGCCGCGTCCTGCGCGGTCAAACTCATCTCCAACATGATCGGCATGACCAACCTGGCCGTTCTGGCCGAAGGCCTCCGCGCCGGTGAAAAAGCCGGGCTGGATCGCGGGCTTTTGCTGGAACTCCTCACCGACACCGGGGCCAGAAGCTTCCAGATGGACGTGCGCGGACCCTGGATCGCCGCCGACGACTTCAACGCCCGCTTTGGCCTTGACCTGGCCCTGAAAGACGTGCGCCTCGGCATTGAAATGGCCAAAGCCTGGGGCCTACACCTGGAGTCCATGGAGGCTGCCCTCGAAAACTACAAAAAGGCCTCGGCCGCCGGCCACGGCAAAGAGGACTGCAACGCCGTCTACAAGATCATCGGGAACTAGGCTCGGCCCTCAGGCATACGACAGCCGCGGCAGGGAGAACGTTGGACGAAACCGTCTTAATGGAGCGTAAGAACAATTTTTCCGTCCTGCAACGCTGCAGGACGGAAAAGGCGGCTTTGCAGCGGGCGGATGAACGAGGGCCGAGCCCGGACACGAACGGATACACCGTTCCCTTCACCATGCAACCTGTAGGAGATATCTGCCATGCTGCAACGATTTCTGGTCACGGCATTGTTTGCCTCGCTCTTGGTTGTTACAGGTACGGCCCAAGCCGCCGAATATAAAAAAATGACCATTCGGGTCGCAACGGCAAACCCGCAAGGGAGCCTGCATGTGACCGCCCTTGAAAAATTCAAGGAAGTTGTGGAGAAAGAGTCCGGCGGAGCCATTACCGTGCAGACCTTTTACGGCGGCTCCATGGGCGACGAACAGGCAAACGTCAAACAGTTGCGCACCCAAGAACTGCATGTGACCGTGGTGGCCTGCGGCAACCTGACCCCCTTCGCCCCCCGCGCCTCGCTGTTTATCCTGCCCTATATGTTTCCGACCATTGATGATGCCTACAAGCTGTTCGGCAACAAGGGTTTCATGGACAAGCAGGCCGACGAAATCGCCAGGCAAAGCGGTGCCCGCCCCTTGGGTTGGCTGGTCGGCGGTTACCGTGTGCTCACGAACTCCAAAAAGCCCATCGCCTCGATGGCCGATCTCCAGGGCCTGAAAATCCGTGTGCCCGGTGTGGAAGTGCAGCTCGACGCCTTCCGCTCCTGGGGCGTGGAACCCCACCCCCTGGCCTGGACGGAAACCTTCAACGGCCTGCAGCAGGGCGTCGTGGACGGCCAGGAAAACCCCCACGGGATCAACCGCGACCAGAAGTTCTGGGAAGTGCAGAAGTACATTACCGATCTGCACTACATGCTCTGGGTCGGTCCGATTCTGGTCAGTGAAAAATGGTACGCCAAACTGCCCCCGGATACCAAGGCTCTGATCGATAAGGCCGCTGCCGAGGCCGTCGCCTATGAATGGAAGTGGTCCGAAGCGGACGTGAAGAAAGCCCTGGACGACTGCCTGGCTCACGGCATGCAGCTGACCGAACTGACCGACGAGGCGCAGTGGATGGAAAAGGCCCGGGGCATCTGGCCCAAGTTCACCGACAAGCTTGGCGGCCAGGCCGTCGTGGATGAGGCCCTTGCCGTGATGAGCAAATAAACGCCTCCTCCCCGCGCGGCGGACGTCGGCACGGCGTTTCGTCGCGCGGGAGGGGTCCCCCCGCTCACGAGCCCCATCCCACGTGTTTCCAATACGGTACCGTTCCGACAAATCAAAGCTGCTCTGCGGAATATGGCCGAGTCGACGCTTCCGGGCCGAATCTCCGCGAAAACCACAGTCCGATGCGCTTACAAACGATCATGCACACCGGCGGTCCGCCCCGAGGCCGCGGGAAACTTTCCGAGTCAAGCGCTCCAAGCCTTCTTGAGAGCAATTTCAAAATGAAATTGCCATGAAAAACGGCACGCCAAACAGGCTTGAAACGAATACGCAAGCAAACAGGAGTACGAAGGTCGGCATGTCGACGGCACTGCAAGAGAAACGAAAGTTCACTCCCCCACGGCGCGTGCCGCAGCCCGCTTCGCCGGCGTCGAGCGTTTTCATGCTGAAAATGCTCTCACCCTCAGCGCGGAGATGATGATCGGTGTTAAAAAAAATTTACGACAACTTTGAAGAACTCTTCTGCGCCCTGTGTATGGCGGTCATGGTGGGCTGTCTGGCCGCCCAGGTGATCATCCGCGTCTGCGCGGGTTCCTCCCTGGCCTGGACCGAAGAACTCAGCCGCTACAGCTTTCTTTGGACCGTTTACATCGGCGCGGCTCTTACCGCGAAACACAACAACCACGTGCGCATCACGGCCCAATTCCTGCTCTGCCGGCCGCAATTTCGCCTGTTCATGCGTCTGATCGCGGACACGCTCTGGGTCGGCTTCACCCTCTACATCGCCTGGCAAAGTTGGCTCGTGATCCAAGACTGTCTTGAATTCCCCGAGATGTCTCCCACCCTGCACATTGTCAAAGCCTATGTGGAAGCGATTATTCCCGTCGGCTTCCTGCTGATGGCCTGGCGCATTGTGGAGCTTTGGATCAAACACGGCCGCCGGGGCACCCTGTATGAACTGCTGAACGAGGAGGCGGTCTGATATGGAACTCTCCACCCTCGCGGTCATCGTCATCAGCATGTTCGCATTGTTTTTAATGGGCCTGCCGATTTTCGCCGGCCTGTCCATTTCCGCGACCATCGGGTTGCTCTACAGCGGCAGCCTTCCCATGTCGGTCATCCACAACTCTCTGTTTGAAGGCCTGAACATCTTCCCGCTTCTGGCCATTCCCTGCTTCGTCATAGCGGGAACACTCATGGAGCACGGCAACATCACCCGCCAAATCGTGGATGTGGTCAAACAGGTGGTGGGACGCATGCACGGCGGGCTCGGCATCACCACCATCCTGGCCTGCACGTTTTTCGCCGCCATTTCCGGCTCGGGACCGGGCACGGTCGCGGCCGTGGGCACGTTGCTCATTCCCTCCATGGTGCGCAACGGCTACAGCCCGACCTACGCCGCTGCGGCCGCGTCTTCCGGCGGCACCATCGGCATTCTGATTCCGCCCAGCAACCCAATGATCATTTATGCCATCCTGGGCAACCTTTCGGTCACGGCCATGTTCACGGCCGGCTTCGTGCCCGGTTTTACCGTGGCCGTGGCCATGACCTTCACAGCCTGGCTCGTGGCCAGACGCCGAAACTTCCGAGGCGATGTCGACGCCCCGCCCTTCAACCTTTCCGTGTTCCTCCGCAGCTGCCTGCGCAGCGCTCCGGCCCTGGCGACCCCCTTCATCATTTTGGGGTCCATCTACTCCGGCATGGCCACGCCGGTGGAAGCCTCCGTGGTGGCCATCCTTTGGGCGCTCATGGTCGGCGGGCTGTTCAACCGCGCCCTGCGCCCCATACACCTGTACAAGGCCCTGCTTTCCGGCTCCAACGTCTGCGGCGCGGTGCTGCTTATCGTCGGGGCTTCAACCCTGTTCGGCAAGCTGCTGACATTTGAAGAAGCCCCGCAACGCCTGACCGAACTGGTGCTCTCCGTCTCCAGCGACCCGACCATCGTGCTGTTGATGATTATCGGCGTGCTGATTATCCTCGGCATGTTCATGGAAACGCTTTCCACGATCATCATCCTGGTGCCCGTGCTTATGCCGGTGCTGCACCAGCTCGGCATCAACCCCATCCACTTCGGGATCATCCTGGTGGTTACCAACGAAATGGCCTTGCTTACTCCGCCGTTGGGCGTCAACCTGTTCGTCTCATCGAACATCGCGGGCGTCTCAATAGAGCGTGTGGCCTGGGGGGTGTTGCCGTACCTGGCGGCGCTGCTGCTCTGTATTCTGCTGTTCACCTTTGTGCCGGGATACGTCATGTGGCTGCCCGACCTGCTGGGCATGAACCAGTAATTTCATCCCGCGCGGCCGACGGGGCCGCGCGGGCGAAACCTTGCACCTTCAACGTCCAAGATGGGAGACTTCCATGCAGCTCAAGGATCCGACTCTCTTCAAAGAACGCTGCCAAGTGGGCGGCGAATGGATCGCCGCCGACAACGGCGCCGAACTCACCATCACCAACCCGGCCGACGGCTCCAAACTCGGCACCGTGCCCAAGCTCGGCCGGGCCGAAACCGCCCGCGCCATCACGGCCGCGCAAAAAGTCCTGCCCGCCTGGAGCGGCCTGACGCCCATCGAGCGCGGCAACATTTTGCGCCGCTGGCATGCCCTGATCATGGAACACATCGACGACCTCGCCCGCATCCTCACCCTTGAGCAGGGCAAACCCCTGGCCGAGTCCAAGGGCGAAATCATGCTCGGGGCCAGCTACATTCCCTGGTATGCGGAAGAAGCCCGACGCGCCTACGGCGAAGTCATCCTGCCCCCCCGTCCCGGCGTGCAGCCCATCACCATCCGCAAACCCGTGGGCGTGACGGCCGCCGTCACCCCGTGGAACTTCCCCATGTCGATGATCACCCGGAAAGCCGCCCCGGCCCTGGCCGCCGGCTGCCCGATGATCATCAAGCCCGCAAGCAAGACGCCCTATTCGGCTCTGGCCATGGCCGAACTCGCCCTGCGCGCGGGCATGCCCGCCGGTCTGTTGCAGGTGGTCACCGGCGACTCTTCGGCCATCGGCGCGGAACTATGCGAAAGCATGGCCGTGCGCAAGCTGAGCTTCACCGGCTCAACGGCCGTGGGCAAAAAGCTGGCCGCCGCCTGCATGGACACCATGAAAAAGCTTTCGCTGGAACTCGGCGGCAACGCCCCGTTCATCGTCTGCAAAGACGCCGACCTGGACGCGGCAGCGGCCGGAGCGTTGGGCTGCAAATTCCGAAATGCCGGGCAGACCTGCATTTGCGCCAACCGTTTCATCGTGCACAACGACGTGTATGACGCCTTTGTGCAGAAGCTTCAGGCCCAGGTGAACACCATCGTGGTGGGCAACGGACTGGAAGCCGGCGTGACCCAAGGCCCGATGATCGATGCGGCCGCCTTCACCTCGATGCAGGCCCTGGTCGACGACGCCGTGGCCAAGGGAGCGAAGGTGCTTTGCGGCGGCAAGCCGCACAAGGCCGGCGCGCTGTTCTACGAGCCGACCATCCTGACGGACGTCACCCCCCAAATGCGGGTCTTCCGTGAGGAAATCTTCGGCCCCATCGCCCCGATCGTCCGCTACACCGAGGAAAAGGAAGCCGTGGCCCTGGCCAACGATACGGAATACGGCCTAGCCTCGTACGTTTACACCCGCGACATGGGCAGCTTCTACCGCATCGCCTCCGGCCTGGAATACGGCATGGTCGGCGTGAACGAAGTGGCCCTTGCCTCCGCCGAAGTTCCCTTCGGCGGCACCAAGCAGAGCGGCGTGGGCAAAGAAGGCGGCCGCCAGGGCATGGACGAATACATGGAAACGCGCTACGTCCTGTTGGGCGGGCTCGCTTCGTAAGATATTACGCCGATACGGCTGCGAAGGCCGGAAGAGCCGCTCAGGCTCTTCCGGCCTGTGGTTTTTCCGGAGAAACCATAGGACGGACCAAAAAACTTATTAATGAATATAGTCTTTTACTTGAACCGAAGCCCCGCTTATGTTTTACTTTGGCTCTAGACCATCAGGATAGCACCTGATAGGCTAGAAAAATGTTTGCAAACAGCAAGTTGAGTCGATACAAAGTTGGAAAAATTATTGAGTGTTTTTGCATCGACATTGATGCCACTAAAACCGCTCTGCTCCTGAAGTTGAACAGAAAGACCGTGAACAGGTATTTTCTGGCCTTCAGGCAGCTGATTTATCTCCACCAAGTATCCAAAAAGCAACTGATACTTGGGGTGGTTGAGGTTGATGAAAGTTTCTTTGGCCCTGCTCGGGT
>JAVBMX010000071.1:0-16916 GCA_031551885.1 Desulfovibrio sp. | reverse complement strand
ACCGGCCCATAAGGGTTCCAAGGGGATTATCCCCTTGGCGGAGGGGTTTGGGGAGGCGGCGCCTCCCCAAAGTTCGGCACAGTACGGGATATATCCCTTTCAACGAGGTGGAAGATGGGCATCAAGACATTTGAGCGTGTTGTGGCGGAGTTGAAGAACAAGCCGATTTTGGTGGCCAACCGGGGTATTCCGGCGCGGCGGATCTGCCGATCCATCCGGGAACGCTTCGATGCCGTGGCCATTATGACCGCCACCGATGTGGACAAAGCCTCGCCGGCCGCTTCCGCGGCGCAGGAGTTGCTGCTTCTCGGCCCGGACCCCAGAGCGTATCTGGATATCGAGCGCATCGTGTCTTTGGCCAAACGACGGGGCATCGTGGCCATCCACCCCGGTTGGGGTTTCGCCTCTGAGGACGACACCTTCCCGCGCATCTGCGCCGAGGCCGGGCTGACCTTTATCGGCTCCACGGCCGAAGCCATGAACCTGCTCGGCAACAAGGTTCAGGTCCGCGCTCTGGCCAAGAAGCTGGGCGTTCCCGTGGTTCCCGGCTCCGACGGGGCCGTGGACGTGCCCACCGCCAAAAAGACCGCCAAAGAGATCGGCTTCCCGATCATGCTCAAGGCCGAAGGCGGCGGCGGCGGCCGGGGCATCTTTGAAGTTCACGACGAAGCCGCCTTGGACGATGCCTTCTTCAAGGCTTCGAGCATGGCCCAGGCTTCATTCGGCAACCCGCGGGTCTACGTGGAAAAATTCCTGACTCGGGTGCGCCACATTGAAATTCAGGTCATCGCCGACAAGTACGGTAACGCGTTTGCGTTCGACGAGCGCGACTGTTCCGTGCAGCGCAACAACCAAAAATTGATCGAGATCACCCCGTCACCCTGGTCCGGGTTGACCGAAGAGCTGCGCGCGAGCCTCAAGGAATATTCCTGCACCCTGGTCAAGGCCGTGGGGTACCATTCGCTGTGTACCGTGGAGTTCCTGGTCACGGAAGAAGGCACGCCCTACCTGATCGAGGTCAACACCCGCCTGCAGGTGGAGCACGGCATCACCGAATGCCGCTACGGCATCGACTTGGTTGAGGAGCAAATCGCCGTGGCCTTCGGTTCGCGTTTGCGCTTCACCGAAGAGACCGTACACCCCACGCACACGGCTTTGCAGGTGCGGATCAACTGCGAAAACCCCCAGGCCGGCTTCACCCCCAACTCGGGGATGATCAGCCGCTACGTTTCGCCCGGCGGTCCCGGCGTGCGCCTCGACTCGAACATGAGCGCGGGCTACGAGTTCCCTTCGAACTACGACTCCGCCGGTTCTCTTTTGATCGCCTACGGCCAGGATTGGCCCAAGGTGCTCGGGATCATGGATCGGGCCCTGAGCGAGTACGTCATCGGCGGCTTGAAGACCACCATTCCGTTCTACCGCCAAATCCTCAAGCACCCGGCCTTCCGGGTGGGCCGCTTCGACACCCGCTTCATCGCGGCCACGCCGGAGCTGATGGATTACACCGACTCGGCCCCGGAAGCCGAACGCACGGCCCGGCTGATCGCGGAGATTTCCGCCAAGGGGTTCAACTCCTTTGTGCAGCTCGGCGAATACCGGAGCATCGATACGCCCCGGGTGCCGCAGTTCGAACTTTCGCTGCCCAAGATCAGTTCGTCGGCCAAACGCCTGCCCTCGCCGTACCCGAGGGGCGACAGAAGGGCCCTGCTCGATTTTGTGCGCGATTCCAACTACGTGCACTTCTGCGACACCATCTGCCGGGACAACACCCAGTCGAACAGCGGCAACCGTTTCCGCCTGGCCGAAGATCTGATCATCGCCCCCTACCTGGACAACTGCGGCTTCTTCTCGCTGGAGTCCGGCGGCGGCGCGCATTTCCACGTCAACATGATGGCCAACATGACCTCGCCCTTCCACGAGGATCGGGAACTGAACCGGGTGGCCCCCAAGACCATGAAGCAGATTCTGATCCGCTCCACGAACGTGCTCGGTTACAAGCCGCAGCCCAAGAACCTCATGCAGCGCATGGCGGAAAACATCTGCGGGGAATACCACGTCATTCGCTGCTTCGATTTCCTCAACCACGTGGAAAACATGAAGCCCTTCGCCGAGGTGGTTCTGAACACCCAAGGCGTGCTCTTCGAGCCGGCCATCTCGTTGACCCCGGCCCCGCACTTCACGGTGGACCACTACATCGACGTGGCCGCCCAGATCCTCCGCCAATCCGCCAAGATCATGGGCGTCACCCCGACCGAGGCGACCCGGCTGATCATCCTGGGCCTGAAAGACATGGCCGGCAACTGCTCCCCGGCCTTCATGCGCGACTTGGTCACGGCCCTGCGCAAAAAGTGGCCGGATCTGGTCCTGCATTACCATCGTCACTTCACCGACGGCCTGTTCATTCCGGCCGTGGTTGAAGCCGCCGTTGCCGGCGCGCATATCGTGGACACCTCCATCGGTTCGGCCTCGCGCTGGTACGGCCAAGGTGACGTGATGGCCACGGCGGCCTACATGGAAGAACGCGGCCTGAACGTGAAGCTCAACAAGCAGGCCATCCGCGACAGCAACTTCGTGCTCAAGCAGATCATTCCGTATTACGATCGCTACGCCGCGCCCTTTTTCCAGGGCACGGATTACGACGTGGTCAACCACGGCATGCCCGGCGGGGCGACCTCCTCGTCGCAGGAAGGCGCGCTCAAGCAGGGGTATATTCATCTGCTGCCGCACATGCTGCGTTTCCTGACCGGCACGCGCCGCATCATCTTCTATCACGATGTGACCCCCGGCTCGCAGATTACCTGGAACACGGCTTTTCTGGCCATCACCTGCGCCTTCAAGCGCGGCGGCGAGTCCGAGGTCGAGTACCTGCTGGAGGTCATGGAAACTGTGGCCCGTCTACCGGAAGACCAGCTGTCGCCTGAAATGCGGGAAGCCCGTCTGGCTCTGTATCAGGACTGCAACGACGCCTTCCGGGATCTGTTGCTGGGCAAGTTCGGCAAACTGCCCCTTGGGTTCCCGCCGGACTGGGTGTACCAGAGCGCCTTCGGCAACGACTGGAAAAAAGCCGTGGCCAAGCGCACCGAGAAGTCGCCCCTGGACTTCTTGGAACCCATGGACTTCGAGGCCGAACACGCGGCCCTGCGGGAACGCATCCACCGCGAGCCCACGGAAGACGAGTTCCTCATGTATGTGAACCACCCGGCGGACGCGCTCAAGACCATCGAGTTCCGCCAGAAGTTCGGCGATCCCAACAATCTGCCTCTGGCCGTCTGGTTTGAAGGGATTCAGGCCGGGGAAGAGATCTGGTTCAACGACTCCAAGGGCAAGCCGCACCATTTCAGCTTGTTGCGCATTCACAGCCCCAACGACAACGGCGTGGCCGTCGTGCGCTATTCCCTTGACTCGGAAATCATGAGCAGCGAGGTGCAGGTCGCCCCGGCCAAGGCCGCGGCCGGGAAGAGCGGCATTTCCATGGCCGACCCGAACAACGAATACCACGTGCCCGCGCCCAACACCGGCGACCTGTGGGTCATGTACGTCGCCCCCGGCGACTTGGTGAAAAAGGGCGAAGAGATCTTCAACATCTCGATCATGAAGCAGGAAAAGGCCGTGCTCGCCCCCTGCGACGGCATTGTCAAACGCGTCCTCAAGACCGCCGACTTCCGGGAAAACAAACGCATGGTTCCGGTCAAGGAAGGCGAACTCATTATTGAACTCGGGCCGGTGCCGAGCTGCTGCTCCAACGAGAAATGCGGCAAACCCCTGCCGTCCGACGCCTTCACCTTCTGCCCCCATTGCGGCAAGAAAGTGCAGCATTAGGGGTAGCGGGAGCGGTTTGGCGTGATACCGCGTCAGGCTTGCTTTGTGCTCCGGGGCAGGACCAAAGAGTCCAGCCCCATCGCCCAAAGCGTCACCTTCCTTGTCTGACACCAAACTGCTCCCACTCCCTGATGGCCGACATCGTCAAGATCGGTAAAAATGCCTCCGGCGGTCGGGGGGAATGATTCCCCCCGAACCCCCTCAATGACGAAAGCCCCGCGTAAACGCGGGGCTTTCGTCATGTGGAGGTGCGAGAGAACCCCATCCGCACCGTTGAGAGGGTTACCCGGCTATAAAGCGGTGATGGAGCAAGAATTTACAACCGGGAGAAAGGAACGGCAAAGCCTTTTGTGGCGGGGGATGCTTTTGCGACAGCCAGGCTGGCCTCAGTGCCGTTTTGGTTCACGCGGGTTGCCGGTCGATGAGCGAACTCCTGCCGTGGCGTAACCTGCTATGTTCCCGGAAGCGTTGTTTCCACTTCGAGGGGGGGCTGGGGGAAATCATTTCCCCCAGTAAAAGTACTATTTTTTAATCTGCGGCTTTTTATCCTTGTCTTTATCCGGGGTCCCGGAACCGAACAGGTCGCCCACGCCTTTGGCTGCGCGGCCGGGCAGTTCGAGCACGCCCATGAACAGGTCGAACACGGTGACTCCGGCGGCTTTGGCGGTATGAACCACCATGTGCGCGCCGCGCAGACTCATGGAGGGTGCGTCGAAGGGGCCTTGGAAGCGCACGGGCACCGTGGGCACGCGGGCCAGGGTGACGTATATGGTGAAGTCCATGACGCGGCCGCCCAGATCGATGATGCCGTCGCCGTTCATGTCCACCATGGTGCTGGTCAGCTTAAAGTTGTCCCAGCGCACGACGCCTTTGTCCAGCGCGCCGGAGGCCGAGGCGCTGGAGAAGGTGTTGCGCAGACCGGCGGTCTCGCTGCCGAGAAAGGCGGGGTAAATGCCGTCTTTGATCCCCATATTCCAGGTGCCGGACATGCCGGAAAATATCTCGCGCTCGCAGCCCATGGAGCCGGAGGCGATGACGGCGAGTGACGCCTTGCCGCCGTAGGAGTTGGAATCATCGGCCAAGAGAGCGGCCAGGGCTTTGCCGAGCTCGATGCTCTTCACCTGCAGGTTTGCCGTATTCAGGGTGATGCGGCCCACGCCGGGGTCAAGGGAGCCTTGGGCCAGAAAAACGCCGGAACCATCGTACATTTTGTCGACTTGGAAGGCGAACGTGAAACGGTTGCGCTGCAGCGCGGCGGAAACCAGCATATCCTGCATGGAGAGCTTGCGTAGACGGGTGCGCTTGAGCTTGATCTGGGCATCGAAGTTGAGGCCCTGCATGGCCGAGAGGTCCCAGGGGGTGGTGGAGCGGGGCTTGCCGGCGTCTTCCGGTTTGGCCGGGGGGAAGTAGTTGTCGAGATCCAGCTGATCGGCGTTCAGGCGGATGGTCCAGAGCTGTTCCTGCGCGCTGCCCTTGGTGGGCGTGGGGAAGGTGAGTTTTATCGTGCCCGAGGCCGGAGCGCCGTCGATCTGCAGATCCAGGTCGCCGAAGTCCACGGCGTCGCTTGTAGCCGTGATTTTGGATGCGCCGGAAATGTTGGCCGGAACCCGCGCGCCGCCTTCGGGCAACAGATCCCACTCTTTCAAAAACACCCGCGGGTTGAGCTTGAAGGTGCCGTCGGCGGTGATCACGGTTTTCTTGCCGTGCATGTCCACGAGCAGATTCGAACCGAAGTAGCTGCCCAGACCGTCCAGCGCGGCCTTGTCGAGGCGCAGGATTTCTTTGTCGATGTTCCAGTCCAGGTTGCCGGTCAGCGTGCCGGAGACGGGAACCATGCGTCGGCCGAGGGGCGCGTGCAGCGTGCCGGCGGCGGTCACGGCCCCGTTGATGGACTCCAGACCGCCCCGGCGGGCGATGCGCCGGCCGTGTTCCACTTCCGGGACAAAAGGCGGCCAGGAAAGACGGCCGTTCATATCCACGGTAAAGGCGTCGGTCCCTTTGGGGTTCCAAGAGGGCGAGACGTTTTTGGCGTCCAATTTCCACAGCCCTTCCAGGTACACGCCTTTGCTGCGATTGGTGGAGATGATGCCGTCCATGGAAAGATCGCTCTTTTTGGCGGGCAGATTCCAGGGGCGGCCACCCGAGACGAGCACCTTGAGATTGTCGGTTTTTCCGGCGAATTTGAACTTCCAGACGTCGTCCCAGGCCCCGTCGTTGTGCACGGGGATATCCATGCGCACAACCGCGTCGGTCCGACCCTGAACCTGGACGTCCGAGTCCTTGTTTTCCGGCAGCAGGGAAAGATCGACGCGGGTCGCCCGGTAGACCATGCCGACTTTCTTCTCGTCGATGTCCAGGATGCCGTCCACTGCGCCCTTCATGATGTCCCCGCAGGTAAACGTAACCTGCGCGAACTCTTTGACCGGGAGCACCTGCACCAGCACGGGGCCGGCGGGCAGGGAGTGGGCGATGGGTTTTGCCGCCGCCACCCGTACGTCGTAGCCCACGTCGGGCAGATCTTCGGCGGCCGCCGGGCCGGGGTAGGGCACCAAGGTCGGATGATCGAAGACGGGTTCTTCAGGCGCGGGCACCAGACTATCCTGCACGGCAAGGAAAGGAAAAATTTCATCCAGGTTCACGACGGAATCAAGGGCGAGGTCGACCAGCACCACGGGCTTGCTGAAATCGTCGACGGAAACCAAACCGGTAACCGGCAGGTCTCCGGCTTTGACGTTCAGGTTGGTGACGGCCGCGCCCTTGGCGTCCACGCGCAGGTCGGCGACGCCGGAAACCTGGTGCAGAGCGGCCTGCAGACCGGGCGGCAGATTGCGGCCGAAGTGGAACCAGCGCGGCAGGCTCAAGGTGCGGATCATGGCCTTGCCGGAGCACGAAGGGCCTTCCGGATCCATGGACAGGTGCAGGGTGAGGGCGTCGCCTTCGGCGGCGATCTGGAAGTCCGGCAAGGCCAGGCCGCCGTCTTTTTGTATGAACAGGGAAGAAAACAGCTCGGCCGTGAGGGTTCGCGAACCGGGAGGGGTAAGCCGCAGATCTCCGGTGAACCGGCCCCGGGCCACGTTGAGGGTGTCGTTCGGCGCGGTGGGGCCCAGCGCCAGAGAGCAGTCCATTTCCAGCTCGCCCTTGAGCAGGCGCAGGCCGGCCTGCAGGCGTATGGGGTACATGGTTTCCTCGGGGTCGACCTCGGCCTGGATGCCCCGCAGCTCCAGCACCTCTTCTCCGGCCGGGTCGAGCATGCGCAGCCCGCCCTTGGTGATGCTCAACGGCGTGGTCAGGCTCCACAGGTCTTTGTCCAGACCGGGCTTACCCGCCCCGTTTGTTTTGGGGGTCTCCGGTTCGGAGGAGTCCGAGTCCTGCAGGGGAACCCACAGGGGGGTGCCGTCGGGCGCGTAGGCCAGGGTCACCAGGGGAGTGTCCAGGACAATATGGGCAAAGTTCCCGCCGCGCAAAGAGGACGGCAGGTCGACGGTCACTTCAAGCGAAGAGATGCACAGCAGGGGCGACTTGGGGTCGGCGGCGCCTTCAAGAGACATGTCGGCGGCGGCGAGGCGCAGGTTGCCGACGGAAACCCCCGGCCGGGGAAAGAGCATGGGCTTTACCGGCCCGTCGACCGTAAAGGGGAGATTGGTTTGTTCGCGCAGCTGGCCTTCCACCAGATCGGCCACGTAGTCTTGCTTGAACGTGCAGAGCAGATACAGGCCGAGGACGAGCAGCAGAACCACCCCGAGAATCGGGGCAATGACCCGATACAGGACAAAACGGCAAACGCGGGCAAGCGTGGAGGAGCTGTTTCTCTTCATCCGAGTTGCGCGGGAGGCGGCTTGGAGGTTTGGGAGAAGGCCGGCGCCCCCCGATGTTCACGCGGGGACGCGCCGGCGAGGATCCCCGATATCGTTTGCCGGTATACTACGGAAGCCTGTCCCCTGCCAAGGGCTGAGAGGTTGCGAAAGAGCTTGGTTTGCCGGGTGTCGGCAGGGCGCGGAACGTGAGAGGCGATCGCGGCGTAAGGCGGTGTGGTTGATCGAGCGGGAGTCTCGTCCGAAAAAAGCGGGAGAGTTTGGCTGGTCCGGAGGAAAAGCTGGGATCAGGACTTATAAAGTTTGGAAGCTCAAGCAAAGCCGCCGAGCCATCATGGAAAGGGCATTCCCAGAGGCGTGCAGTGTTGCCTACAGCGAGACGAGGGCGGCACCGGATTCGCCTGAGACCTCCTTATATGTCGGCAAATCCCGCGCGAAGCGCGGGTTTGTCGACAATGGGGGTGCAGGCGCCGCCCGCGTTGCTGTGAGGTGATCATTTTACATCGCAAAGCGAGGAAGGTCGGTTGACCTTGGCAGCTCTGGCTCAATCCCCTGCCGGGGGATTGGGGTGCCACTCGCAAGGCTGAGAGGGAATATTGCTCACATCGCAGGAGGGACTCTCCGGCTGAGCTTTGCAGCCCTGTTTGAGTCCCCCCAACGTAATAGGGCCCGACCCTAGATGCCGATGAGCTTGGCCGCGTCTTCGACCGGCAGGGGCTTGTGGAAGTAAAAACCCTGGGCCAGGGAACAGCCGGCCGCGGTGAGGATTTCCATTTGGCTTTTCCGTTCGATTCCCTCGACCACAACGGCCAGGCCGAGGTCTTCCCCCAAGCCGACAAGGCTGCGCACAATGGCCAGGGACTTGTGGTCGGACTCGATGTCCGAAACGAAACTCCGGTCGATCTTGATGCTGCTCAGGGGCAATCTGCGCAGATAGCTGAGGGAGGAGAACCCCGTGCCGAAGTCGTCCAGGCAGAAACGCACGCCCAGGTCGCGGATTTGGTGCATCCCGGTCATGCAGGCCCCGGAGTCGTGCAGAAGCACGCTTTCGGTGATTTCAAAACGCAGCATGTCGGGGTTGACGCCGGTGGTGCGCAGCAGGCGGGCCACGTCGCGGGCGAACGATTTGGACACAAGCTGTTTGCCGGAAATGTTGACGTGGACGATGAAGGACTCGCTGCATCGGCGTTCCCATTCGGCCAACTGCCGGCAGACCATTTCCAGGGTATGCAGGCCGATGGCGTTGATCAGGCCGGTGTCTTCGGCGATGGGAATGAAGCGGGTGGGGCTCATGGGCTCGCCGCCCCCGCGATTCCAGCGCAGCAGGGCTTCAAAACCGTGGACGGTGCCGTCCAGCAGGTTGACCATCGGCTGGTAGGCCATGCGGAAGGCGTCGTTTTTGACCCCGTTGCGCAGGTCGGCTTCCAGGGTGATGCTTTCCATGGTTTCTTCACGCATCCGCCTGCTGAAGATGCAGTAGCACAGCTTGCGTTGCACTTTGGAGCGGTACATGGCGGTGTCGGCGTCACGCAGGATGTCTTCGGCGTGAGTGTAGTCCTCGGCTTTCAGGACAATGCCGACGCTCGCGCCGATGCCCACCTCCTGGTCGCGGATGGTGAACGGCTCAACCAGGGCGGCGTGGATGCGCCGGGCCACGTGCACGGCGAACGAGGGACGCTCGGTGCCTTCGATGAGCACCGCGAATTCGTCGCCGCCGAAGCGGGCCACGGTATCCACGTCGCGCACGCAGTCGCGGATGACCTCGGCCGCGCGGCACAGCACTTCGTCGCCGGCGGAATGCCCGAGGCTGTCGTTGACGATCTTGAAGCGGTCCAGGTCCAGGTAGAGCACGGAGAAAGAGAACTCGGGACGGCGTTGGCCGCGGCGCAGGGCCATACGCAGGCGGTCGAGAAACAGCGCCCGGTTGGCCAACCCGGTGAGGGGGTCGTGGAACGCCTGGTAAATAAGTTTTTCTTCGGCGCTTTTTCGCCCGGCGATGTTTTCAATAAAGGCTTCGTAATAGTTGGTGACGCCGTCGGGACCGGCCACGCGCCGGGCGCTCATGCCCGCCCACACGGGGGTGCCGTCGCTGCGCTGCACCTGCAGTTCGAAATTGGTGACGTTGCCTCTGGATTCCAACTCCACCATCAAGCGGTGGGCGACCTCCTTGTCGTAGCAGAAGTGAAACGGCTTCTCCCGCGCGCTGAGCTGCAGGGCGTTGACTGTGGCGTACCCGAGCATGCGGGCGAAAGACATGTTGGCGGCAAGCAGACGCCAGTCGGGGGTCCATTGGAAAATACCCTCGCCGGCGTTGTCGAAGATGTCGCGATACCGTGATTCGGCTCGACGCAGGGCCTGGGCCACGGCGCGGCGTTCGGCGTTTTCAATACGCAGCTGGGCGTTGAGGCGCAACAACTCCTGGCGCTCGATCTGCAACGCGGCTTCGGAAGCCTCCTGCAGCACGGGAAGAGGACATTGCAGGCCGGCCGGGCTGAGCATGCAGACGATGGAACGCCGTACGCCTTCCCCCCAGGCAAGCAACAGCAGGCGTCGTTGTTCCATTCCCCCGCCGGGCAGAGGCACTTCCAGGGTGCTTTCGTGGCGCAGGTCGAGCGACAGAACCGCCTCATACAAAACGGCGGCATGGGGGGGCAAATCGGTATGCCCGTGATTGAACAGTCCGACAAACGGCATGTTCAGGGGGGAGTGCGAAAAGTGAAAAGCTTTGGCGAAGGTCTCGTTGCAGACCTTGATGCGCCCCTGACCGTCGACGACCATCACCCCTTCCTCGGCCTCGCGCACGGTTTCGGCGAAATCGTCCCCCAGCGGCGTCACGTCGACGGACGCATGCTGCTCGAGCGACGGGACCGAAGTCCGTCGGACACCGAACGGGCGGCGGGAAGATCTTTTGGGGGAAGGGTCGGGGTGCCTCATGAGCGGTCCGGGACAACGTCAAAGGATGTCGAATACTGTTGTTCGGTTATTTATGAGAGTGACACATATTGTCACTATGGCGAAAGAAAAAGGAAAACTCAAGCGAAAACGGAAAATATGCGACGCAAAAGGCGGATTTTTTTGCGGAGAATTCCCCATTGCGTCACGCGTCGCTCTGTGGTCGGGTTGGGGGCTCGATAAAGCTTATCGTCACCATATAGCATTGTTTTTAGGGTATTGAAAAGAGACTATCCGGATTTTTGTATTTGAAAAACATATGCCCCTCGGGAGAGGGGCATATCGAAGGGGTGGGTGGGTCAGCCAAGAAGCGTTCCCTGGGTGATGGGAGCATCCTGCGGGGGTACCCCGGCAAAGGTGCGCCGGTGTAGGGGGCAGGGGCCGAAGCGTTTCAGGGCCGCCAGATGCGGGGGGGTGCCGTACCCCTTATGCCGGGCGAATCCGTAGTCGGGGTGGTGGGCGTCCGCCGCAATCAGCAGACGGTCGCGCAGGTTTTTCGCCAGGATGGAAGCAGCCGATATGGCCGGCACCAGGGCGTCGCCGCCAACGATCGCCGCCTGCGCCGGCAGGGAAAAGCGCGGCCGGCGCAAGGCCGGGAGCCACTGCGCCGGCGGAATGATCTTGTCGCCGTCGATGCGCAGTTCAAGCGGCGACGTATCCCCGGCATAGCGGTGCAAAAGCCCGTGTACCGCCCGGCTCATGGCCCGGAACGTGGCGTTGAGAATATTGATGGAGTCGATTTCGCGCGCCGAGGCCAAACCCAAGGCAAAACCGGCAGCGTGCCGGCGAATGAGCGGCTCAAGCACAAGACGCTGTTTTTCCGAAAGCTTTTTGGAGTCGGTCAGGCTCGGCAACAGGGTAAAGTCGAACCCCGGGGGAAAGATGACGGCGGCCGCGACCACCGGCCCGGCCAGACAGCCTCGTCCGGCTTCGTCCACACCGCACAGCAGCGCGGGAAGCGCCTCTTCTTCCCGGATCGGACCGGCTTGGGGAAGGAGAAGGGAAAGAGAGGAATCGCGCCGTTTGCCCGCCATATGATGCTCCAGCGGAAAAAGAAGGCCGGGGCCGAAAGGCGCCCGGTCTCGAGTGGGACAGAGGACGTGCCGCGCCGCTTGGCGTGAGGGAATGTCTTCCTGCTCCAAATTCCCGGCGAGGTTCTGCAAAACGAACCTCGCCGGGAAAAAGAAGGGGGGGAGGAAACCGTTCCTCCGGAGCGGACCGGGGAAAACCCCGGCCTACGCTAGAAGCGGTTCTTCGGCTTAATCCGCGCGGCTTTGCCTTTGAGGGCGCGCAGGTAGTACAGCCGGCTGCGGCGCACGCGGCCTTCGGTGATCAGTTCCACCCGCTCAATGAAGGGCGAGTGCAGGGGGAAGATACGCTCAACGCCCACGCCGTCGGAAATTTTCCGCACGGTGAACGTGCCGCCGGTGGTGCCGTTGTGCACGCGGATGACGTTGCCCTGGAAGACCTGTACGCGTTCTTTTTCGCCTTCAATAATCCGCATGTGGACTTTGATGGTGTCCCCGGATTTGAAGCGGGGCAGGTCCATGCGCAGGTGTTCCTGCTCGATTTTCCGGATGATGTCGCTCACGGTTGTTCTCCTTGCCTCGTCCCGCCGAGGGGCGGGCAATTATACTTTATCGACGCCCCGGCCTGCGGCCGACGGGTCTTTTTCCTTCGCCGGCTTCGGCGGAGGGAAAACCCCATCGCGTCTACAGGCCCGTTACAAAAGGTCGCTCAAAATACGTTCAAATACAATGGCCGCCGCGGCGCGCACCGACAGGTGGTTGTAGTCGCCGCAGCCGCGCAGCGGGGGCAGAAAAACCGAGCAGAGCTCTTCCGCCTGGGGCGCGAGCCCATGCCCTGTGCCGAACAGCAAAAGCACCGGCCGGCGGGTCAGCTCCTCACGAACCCCTGCGAATCCGGTTCCGGCCGTTTTTTTCGCCTCGGCACTGGTGCCCACAATCAGGGGGTCCCGCCCGGTACGCAGAAAAACGTCGTGAACCGCGTCCGCAATCTGCGGCACGCCTTTGACCAAGGCCAGAGCCTCGGCCCGATCGGGGTTGCCGCGCCCTCCCGCGCCGGAAGTCCAGTGCGCCAGAATCTCTTCCAGCAGTTGTCTTTGGTCTTCCAGGGGAGTCGTCACGTAGAAGCCACCAAGGCCATACGCGCACGAACTGCGGGCTATATCGTGAATGTCGAGATTTGTCAAAGACACGGTCGTGGAATTTTTCGCCTTGTCCAGGACCGGGTGGTGCACAAGAGCGCAGAAGAGATTCCTCCCCAGGCGGGGCAGGCCCAGGCCACGAAGAAAGACGCGGTCCTCCGGGGTCAGCGGGGCTTCATTGAGGAGCTCGGGCCGATTTTTGGCCGTGACGCGCAACGACTCCTCCCGCCGGTACCGGGCGATTGCGGCGTGGTCGCCGCCGCGCAGCACCGGGGGAACGGGCAGACCCGCGAAAACCTCGGGCCGGGTGTAGTGGGGGTATTCCAGCAGCCCGTGCGAAAAACTTTCGTCGTCGCCCGAATCCTCATGCCCCATAAAGCCGGGAATCAACCGGGCCACGGCTTCCACCAGGCAGACGGCCGCGCCTTCGCCCCCGTTGAGCACAAAATCGCCCACGCTGACGCATTCGACCGGGTACAGGGCTTCGACGCGCGCGTCTATGCCTTCATAGCGGCCACAGATCACCGTCAGGGAGGCCTCCGCCGCCAGCTCGCGGGCCAGAGCCTGGGTCAGCGGCCGGCCCGTGGGGGAAAGGTAGACAAGCCTGCCGGGGCCGGGTTCGCCCGCCCGAAATCCGAGGCTTTCGAGGGCGGCGCTCAACGGCGCCGGAAGCAGAACCATGCCGGGACCGCCGCCGTACGGGCGGTCGTCCACACTGCGGTGCTTGTCGTCGGTGAAATCTCGGGGATTGAGGAAGGAGGGCGACACCAGCCCGGCCTCGCGGCCCCGCTGCATCAAGCCGCAGGAGAACGGCCCCTCGAAGTATTCGGGGAACAGGGTGATCAGGTTTATCCGCACCGTCATTCCCCCAGATAGAGATCCAGAAGTCCCGGCGGCGGAGCAATGCGGACGCTGCCGGCCTCAAGATCAATGTCGAGGACAAACTCTTCCACGGCCGGGAAGAGCACCTCTTTGCCGTCAGGGGTGCGGATGCTCCACAATTCCTGCCCGGCCGGAGTGTCTACAGACTCGATGCGGCCCAGTTCCGAAAGCGCGCCGTCCTCATCTTCGCAGAGCACCCGCAGGCCCACCAGATCGGCCAGAAGGATCTCGTCGTCGTCCTCATCAAGGGAAAGCTTGTCGCGCTCGACAAGAATTTCCGTGCCTTTCAGGGCTTCTGCCGCCGTGCGGTCGTTGATGCCGTCAATGCGGGCCAGCAGGCCTCCATGGTGGGTGCGCAGACCGACAACCGCGCGCGGCAAAGGTTCGCCGCGACCGCGCCGCAAAAAGACCGGGCCGCGCAGCAGTTCGGCGTTTTCGGCGTTCAGGACGACATGGACTTCGCCGCGTATGCCGTGGGCTTTGGAAATAAAGCCGATGGCGATGTGGGAGGAAGAATGCACGGCCGAGCCTTTACAAAAGTATGCAGGAGAAGGGAAGGCCCGAGCGGTTCCGGGGCGGGCGCGGGGAAGCGGCCGCCGGAGCGCGGAACCCGTGCCGGCGGTCGTTCCCGGCGGGAGCCGCGAAAAGCGGCGCGGCCCGCCGGTTCGCCCGGAATTTATTCCAGAATTTCAAGGACGGCGCGTTTTTTCATCTTGGTCGACGCCGCGCCCAGAATGGTGCGCATGGCCCTGGCCGTGCGCCCCTGCTTGCCGATGACTTTGCCCAGGTCTTCTTTGGCCACGCGCAGCTCGAACACCACGGTTTGCTCGCCGCCGATTTCGGCGACTTGAACGGCGTCCGGATTGTCCACCAGGGACTTGGCGATGTACTCGATCAGTTCTTTCAGCATAGGCGCCTCTTTCGGTGGAACGGGAGCAAGGGTAAGGAACGGTCGATTTGCCCGGTGCATGCGTTTTTGACGGCGTGCGTTGGCGGCGCGAAACGTTTTCCTTCACATGTAGCGGTTGTTGACGAAGAACAGGTGCCGCAAACAAACCCACCCGCCGCGCGACGGGAGCCGAACACGTACACGGCATGAACGATAAAGCCGGAGGGGCGCTCCGGCTTGTCGTCACGCTCGCTGGAGCATTGTAACTTCGAAAAGCTGCGTTGCCCGCAAGGATTTACAAGAAAATTCTTGTAACGAAACACCTGCCGGGGGCAGACGCTTCAAGCGCAAACAGCTTTAGACGCCCGCCTGTTTGATCAGGCTGCGCACGGTATCCGAGGGTTCGGCCCCCAGATCCAGCCATTTTTTGATCTTCTCGGCGTCCAGGGTAACCTGAGCCGGGTTGGTCATCGGGTTGTAGTGCCCAAGGTACTCCAGCGGGCGTCCGTCGCGGCGCGTGGCCGAATCGACGGCGATCACGCGGTAGAAGGGACGTTTTTTGCACCCGCTGCGGGTAAGTCTCAGTTTAACGGCCATGATGTTCTCCCTCTTCGTTACTGTATTGTAAAACGTGTGGACTGAAAGCGCAAGGCGGTCGCCTGTTATTTTCAGTTCTTCTTCTTACGGCGTTGGCGTTCGGCCTTTCGTTTCTTCCGCAATTTCTTCTGTTCTTCCGGCGAAAGACCGCCCACACCGGAAAAATCCATCCCTTCCGACATTCCAGGCATCCCAGGCATGGCCGGCATCGCGGACCCGGCCGGGATTTTGGGAAAGCGGCCCATGCCCTTGGGCATTTTGCCGCCGCCACCGGTCAACTTCTGCATCATGCCCTTCATGTCGTCGAACTGCTTGAGCAGTTGGTTCACCTGAGCCACGGTGGAACCCGAACCGGCCGCGATGCGCTTTTTGCGCCCGGCGTTGATCAGATCCGGGTTTCTGCGCTCGGCCATGGTCATGGAATTGATTATGGCCTCGGTGCGCCCCATTTCTTTTTCCGGCAGCGACATATCCCCAAGCTTGCGGGTGAGCGCCCCCATGCCGGGAATGAGCTTTAAAATTCCTTCCAGCGAACCGAGCTTTTTCATCCGGCGCATCTGGGTGCGGAAGTCCTCAAAGTCGAACTCCGCCTTCTGCATCTTGCGGGCGAGTTCTTCGGCCTCTTCGGCCTCGATGCCCGCCTGGGCTTTTTCGATCAGGGTGAGCACGTCGCCCATGCCCAGGATTCGGCCGGCCATCCGTTCCGGATGGAACGGTTCCATCTCGTCGATTTTTTCGCCCACGCCGACGAATTTGACCCCGGCGCCGGTGACCGATTTGATCGAAAGCGCCGCGCCGCCGCGCGCGTCGCCGTCCATCTTGGTCAGAACCACCCCGGTGATGCCGAGAACCTCGTTGAAGGTTCGGGCGACGGTCACGGCGTCCTGGCCGGTCATGGCGTCGGCCACGAAAAGAATCTCGGCCGGGGCCACGGCCGCCTTGATGTCTTTCAGTTCCTGCATCAAGGCTTCGTCGATATGCAGACGGCCGGCCGTGTCCAGTAGGATCACGTCGCAGCCGGCGGCTTTGGCCGCGTCGACCGAGGCCTTGGCGATGTCCACCGGGCGCATCATGCCCGTGGAGGGATAATGCGGCATGCCGAGTTGTCCGGCCAGCACGGCCAACTGCTCGATGGCCGCCGGGCGGTAGACGTCGGCCGGCACCAGGTAGGGCTTTTTGCCCTCGGCCGCCAGCCGGCGGGCCAGTTTGCCCGTGGAGGTCGTCTTGCCCGAGCCCTGCAGGCCGACCATCATAACGATGTGCGGCGCGGGACCGGAGAAATCGAGTCCGGTGGTCTGCCCGCCGAGCAGGGTGACCAGTTCGGCATGAACCGCCTTGACCACCTGCTTGTCCGGGGTCAGGCCGGCTTCAACCTCTGTGCCCAGGCAGCGTTCACGCACGCGCTCGATGAAGTCTTTGACGACCGTGAAGTTGACGTCGGCCTCCAAAAGAGCCAGACGCACCTCGCGCAGGGCTTCCTGAACGTTGGCCTCGTCCAGTTGCGTGCGTCCGCCGAGTTTGCGGAAGACGCCGCTCAGTCTGTCTGAAAGACTCTCAAACATGCCGTGTCCTTTCTGGGGGGTTCCGGTAAGCGCAAAGAGAATTGGCGTTACGCCATGCGTCGGCGAAAGTCAAGCTCGAAGAGGTGGGAGGCAGGTGGGGGGGGGGGGGGGGGGGGGGGGGGGGGGGGGGGGGGGGGGGGGGGGGGGGGGGGGGGGGGGGGGGGGGGGGGGGGGGGGGGGGGGGGGGGGGGGGGGGGGGGGGGGGGGGGGGGGGGGGGGGGGGCGGGGCGGGGGGC
>JAVBMX010000055.1:0-2843 GCA_031551885.1 Desulfovibrio sp. | reverse complement strand
CACGACTCTTATACCGCCCCCAACACCCCACCCCGCCTCAACCCGACCTGTTGTTGGTGCGGCTCTCACAACTTACCCCCCCAATTTCGTCGGGTGACCGGTCCGTTGCACGCCCCCCCCGACAATGAGGGTGCAGGGAGCTCAGCTCCCTGCCGGGGTCTAAGGGGTGGAACCCCTTATTTCACAAAAAAACACTTGGGCCAGGTGCAGGTTTTGCAGTTCATGCAGAACCCGCCTTCGCCCATGCGGGCCAACTCCGGCCGGGTAATCCGCCGGCCGGCCAACAGGCGCGGCAAGAGCACGTCGAACAGGGTCGTCTTGAAGTACAGGGCGCAGGCGGGCACGCCCAGAACCTGCACGGCTCCGTCGGCGGGCTGGAGCACATCCACCCCGCACAGGCGCTCGGGCGCAAGATTCCCTTTGCCGGGCAGCAGACCGACCAAGCTCATGGTGCCGGGCAGAACCGGCGCTCCGTACATGACGTCCGTCAGGCCGGCCTCGGTCAGGGCGGAGCGGGTCACGTCATCCGGGTCGACGGACAACCCGCCGGTGGTGATCAGCAGATCCGCCCCGGCAGCGCGGATATCGGCCACGGCTTGGGCGATGCGCTCTTTGTCGTCCGGGGCGATGACCGCCTTGACGACCTCGGCTTCATACTTTTCCACCTTGGCGGAGATAATCGGAATGAAGCGGTCTTCAATCAGGCCCTGAAAAACCTCGGTGCCCGTGACCAAAATACCGACTTTGGCCTTGCGGAGAGGCAACACGCAAAACAGCGGCGAATCCAGAAAACTTAAGGCTTCGGCATAGGTCGTGTTGTTGATGTACAGGGGGATGACCCGGGTGCCCGCCGTTTCCGACCCGGCCTGGACCGGCATGGCGTCCTGCCGGGTGGCGCACATGACGTCCGGGGTCATGTTGAAGGCCGTGAGGCGTTGCGTATCCACGGTGAACAGGCCGGAACACGAGGCCCGAAAGTTGACCTTGCCTTCCTTGGGCGGCAACGAATATTCAATACCGGGGCCGGCCATGCGCCGAGCGAACGTTTCCGCGCCTTCGTTCTCATGGGTGAAGCCGGCGGCGGCTTCCGCCTCGGCCACAGCCACGTGAAAGCGTCCCATTTGCTGGAGACGGCAGACGTCGCCCGCGCCGATGACCTGCCCGGCGGAAAAGGCGGCGTCCTTGAATTCGCCGGGAATGATCTGGGTCATGTCATGCAGGGCCGTTTTACCCACGGCCTCTTCAACCGGCACCACCCGCGACGCGGGCGCGGCCGACGCGACGACGCTCTGAACCGCATACGGGGCCTCGCCCTGGCAGCCACGACACAGCGGGCCGTCTTCCTTCGGGTAAGCTTCCTTACAGTGCGGGCAAACGCCGATGGCCTTCATATGCGAATGGCCGAGAAAACGCGGCGAGATCCGCACAGGCGTCACGGAGAGGATACTCTCCCCGGCTGCTTGAAGCTCGGCGAAAAGCTTGTCCGTATCCTGCTCTTGCTTGGGTTTCTCTTTCATGAACCAGGCCCGGATTTCCGGGTACGGTCCAAGTTCGGCAACGTCGATGTGCACCCGCACACCTTCGCCTGTAAACTTGTCGAACAAAGAAAGGGCGTAACGCCCCAGGTTCAGCACCTTCATCCAGTTGTTGCCGGTGCTGCACAGGGTCAGCAGTTGCACGGCATCGGGCAGGCACTTCTTGCTCTCCACCAGGGCTTCGAACAGCGTGCCTTCGGGCAGATGCCGCTGGGCCATGGCCGTCATATAGCCGCCGAGCAGCAGCCCCGGAGCGGGATAGCCGTGAAACTCCGCGGCTTTCTGTTTAAATTCCTCAAATGTATACGGACCGATTTTCGACATGCTTGTCCCCCGACAGCGTAAAAACGAATGGGATTGTTGGAATCAACCGTTCACCGAAGCGGACGGCGGAGCATATCCTTTTTCCTGCATAAGCGCATCAAGGGGCAACATGCATAGGACATGGAGTTCAAGGGGAGCCGAATCGGCCAAGGCGCGGGCATCCAGGCCCAGCAGGTACGAACGGCACGATTCACAGGCTTCGGCCTGGTGCTCCGGATGATTTTCGATGAAAAAATACGGAAGCTTCTTCGGGTCTTCCCGGCCGCAGGCGGAACAGGCCGTGCGCGACCAGCGGTATTCGAAGCCGCACAGGCCGCATTGCAGGTAGCGCGCGCCCTCTTTACCCCGGATCACATAGGCATGCGCCGCGCCGCCGCAGATGGGACAGCGGGCCTGCCGCCACTCGGGCAGTTTGGTCTCGCCGAGCGCCCGCCGCATCAAAGCCGCTGCCGCTCCCGCAAGATGGGCGGCCAGCAGCGTGGCCACGTTGCGGTCGAACCCGTGTTTTTTCGACCACGTCACAATGGTGCGCGGTCTGCCTTCCAGCTGCATTTTGGTCAGTGCGGCCGCTTCCTCGGGGTGCTTGGCGAGATACGCCCCCAGCGCCGTGAAGCCTTCGGCCTGCTCGGGCAGACCTTTTGCCGCCGCCTTGGCCAGAGCCTGCGGAGCTTTTTTCAAAAAATCCGGACCCAGCGGAATATCCACCGCAGGCACCCACGGTTTCCCCTGGGCAAAAGCCGCCGTGTCCAAAGGCGGCAGCTCCGGCGCGGCCAAAGTCTCGACCAGTTTCATCCGGGCGTTGAGCAACGGCACAAAAGCGCGTAAAATCGCCGCGCTGTGCGGGTGCGCCTTGGCCAGACGCGTGGCGGTCTGCTTGTCTATGGGCACGTGAATCTCCTTGGGTATTGAGGCTCCGCCTCAAACTCCGCCGGGGGGGATGATCCCCCCCGCCCCCCCCCCAACGGTAGGGAACCAGACCTACTC
>JAVBMX010000068.1:0-7223 GCA_031551885.1 Desulfovibrio sp. | reverse complement strand
GGAGGTAATCCCGGCGGCGGATAACCCGGAAACTCCCAAGGCGCTCAAAGCGGCCAAGGACCCGGCCGCCCCGGCCGTCGAGCCGAGGGCGGTGGCAAGGCCTTCGCTGATGCCGGGAAAATCTTTTTCCAACCGGCTTATGATCGATTTCACTTCCGCCTCGGCTTCTTCCTTCATGCACGCAATGTCGGTGTCGGTGAGTGCACTCATTCTTGCTTTTCCTCGCTGCTGGTGATTATTCGGGACAAAACGCCTTGATGTGGGCCTGTCGGCATCCGGAAGATTCTCGCGGTTGCCTGCCCTTGCGGCCTTCTCAATCCATTTATCATCTTAAAAGCGTATTTATACTCTTTTTAATACCTAAGCAAGATGTCGAACTCCTGAAATTATACGTGAAACGCGTAAACAGGAGTCGCAGCATGACAAAAGCCCCGAGCCCGCTGACCCTCGCGGTGGGTGCGAATATTCAGCGGAAGCGTAAATTGCGCGGCTTGACTCAGGAGAAGCTGGCGGAGATGGTGGGAATCGGACAGCAGTCGCTGTCCCGCATGGAAAAAGGGCAGCTCGCGCCCCGTTTTGACCGTCTGCAGGCGTTGGCGGATGTTCTACACTGCACTGTGGCGGAATTGTTCCGCTTACCGGAAGGAGAAGGAATGCCCGAGCGAGTCGCCGCCCTTATGGACATCCTGAGCCCGCTGTCGGCGGAATCGCAGGGTGCGATTATCGGCATGACGGCCGAGATGGCGCGAGTGCTGAAGCGGATGGAAGAAAAAGTGTCGGCGCGGGAGTGAGCCACTAAGGGTCCTGCAGCGTTGATAAATAGCTCTACTAGCCTCACCGTAGATGCTCTAGCCTCGGCCGTGGTGTGCGGATGGCGATGCCCCTGCGTTTACCACTTGGGACGGAGGCGGCGCGAGTCACGGAAGAAGGGAGTAACAACAAGCACCATCCGCTCGCCGTCTTGCGACGGTGGAGGTATGATTATTCCTCCATCTATTTTTTACGCGAATCGAATGATAACTTTTCTAATATTATTGAAGATGTTGGCGGTGATTCCCTGCCAATTGGGGGATATCCCGGTATTGCTTTAGGTTTTTTCTTTCTATAGTGAATAACGCATGTTTTCATGAACCTCATGTCCCTTTTCCCTCATAGGAAGTGGGGGCCGGTATCACGCCGCTTTGACGGCGACCGGCTTGTGAGGCGTCGGGGGTACATGACGGCTCATGGGTGGGGGAATCCTTTCACAACAGCGCTCAGGCGCGTTCGCCGCTTCGCTTTTGGCGGGGTGGTTTTTCGCATTCCCCATCTGAAACGGGGCGTCTCGTCCCGCTGTAACGCCTGCCTCCGACATACGATCCGTTTTCCCGGCCTCCTTGCGTGCCGGCGTTCGCGCGTCGAAGCCTTACGCGCATAACGGACGGGAAGGCTCAGAAAAATAATCGTAACGCCTTTCGTTATCGGCAATTTTTTATGCCGCCCATGGAGCGAACCATGAAGTCCCTGTTCCGCCAACTCCTTATCCAGGTTCTGATCCTTGTTCTGGCCTTCCCGCCCACGGTGTTGGCGGCGGGCGTGGTGCCGGACGCCTCGGCCCCGGCAAATAGACGCCCGAGCGTGGATGCGGCGGCCAACGGCGTGCCCCTGGTCAACATCACGGCGCCGAACAAGAACGGCCTGTCGCACAACCAGTACAATCAGTTCGACGTGGACAAACGCGGCCTGATTCTGAACAACAGCGAGCGGGCCGTCAGTACCCAACTGGGCGGCATTGTCGGGGGCAACCCGAACCTGGGCGGCGGCAAGGCCCCGGCCAGGACCATCCTGAACGAGGTCACGGGCGCGAACCGTTCGCACATTGAAGGCTACATCGAGGTCGGCGGGCAAAAGGCCGACGTGATCCTGGCCAACCCTTACGGGGTGACCGTGAACGGCGGCGGGTTCATCAACGTGGACCGGGCCACCGTGACCACGGGCCGGCCGGAAATGCAGGGAGACAAGCTGCTTTTGCGCGTTGACGGCGGCGACGTGCGCATCGAGGGTGCGGGCATCAACGCTTCGAACATCACCGGGTTCGACGTGGTCAGCCGGGCGGCGGAAATCAACGCCACGGTGCACGCCAAGGATTTGAGGATCACCACGGGCCGCAACAGCTATGATCCGGCCACGCGGCAGGCGACTCCCCTGGCCCCGGACGGCTCGCAGGCGCCGACGGTGGCCATCGATTCGTCCGATCTCGGCGGGATGTACGCCGGGCGGATCATCCTGACTTCGACGGAAAAAGGCGTGGGTGTAAACCTGGACGGCGTGGTCCAGAGCGTGGGCGATCTGGAGATCACCGCCGACGGCAGGCTGGCCGTGAAGGCGGCCCAGGCCGGCCGCGACATGAAGCTGACGGCCAAAGGCGCACCGCTGGAAGTCAAAAAAGCCGTTGTGGCCGAGGGCAACCTGACGGCCAAAGCGGACCGCATCGAGATCAAAAAAGACGCGGCCATGGCCTCCGGCCTGGATCTGCGCCTGGAAGCCTCGCAGGCCCTGAATCTGGATGAAAACGCCTGGGCCGTGGGCGGCGGGAAGGTGGAAGTCGCGGCCACGGATCTGGGTCTGAAGCGCGACGCGGCCCTGGAAGGCGGCAGCCTGAAGGTCGAGGCCAAGCGTGTGGCGGCCGAGGGTGCTTCTCTGGCCGGGGCCGGCAACCTGGAAATTACCGGCGACACGGTCGCCCTGAAGGATTCCTCCCTGGCGGCCGGCAACGTGCTCCGGCTGGATTTGACCGATGCGCTGACCGTGGATGCTGGCTCGGCCGTTCTGGGTTACGGCGGCCTGCACGTATGGGCCGACGGCCTGGAAAACAACGGGCTGATTTACTCCGGCAACGCGGCAGAGTTGCTTCTGACCTCCTTCCTGCGCAATCAAGGCGGGGCGGACATCCTGACGGTCGGGGATCTGCTGATCACCGGGGCCGGCCCGAACGAGCGGGTCGCCATGGTGCGCAACGAGCAATCCGGGATCGAAAGCCTGGGCGGGAGCATCCGCCTCGACGCCGATCTGTTCGAGAACCTGGGCGGCTCGACCGCGACCCATGAAGTTTCCGACGGCATGGATTACCACGCCATCGGCACGTATATGGGGTCGGACCGGCGGATGCGCGACCGGGACGATCTGGCGTACAAAATGCCCAACGAGATTTGGGCCTACATGGCCGAGCAGGGCGCGCTGCACGGCACCCCGGCGCAGGGCTACAAAAAAACCGAAGGCATGCAGGAGTGGGTGTACCGCTCCCACGACGTGATGGACGAGCAGCCCATCACGGCCGCGCTTATCGCCGCCGGCGACGTCGTGATCAACGCGGGCGAGGTCCGCAACATTTTGAGCGTGATCTCGGCCGGGAACGATCTGTTCATCACCGCCGACCGTCTGGTCAACCAGGGCGTGGACCTCTTCACCCATCGCCGGACCACCCGCTGGATCGTTTCCACCTACTGGAAGAGCGGTTCCGGCTGGAGCGGCGGCAGCGGAAAAATTGAGGGACAATCGTTCGACTACCACGCGGCCGAAACCTACGACACCGCGATTTCGTTGATCACGGCGGGCCGCAACGTCGTCCTGAACCTCACGGCGCAGGAAGGCGACCTGATCATCGGCGATGAAGGCGACTTCGTCGGCCGCAACCACGGCACCCCGGCTTTCGGCGACTATGCCGTTTCCGGCGTGGGCGACGGCGGTTCGTACGCGGGCGGCCTGGGCGGTCTGCACCTGCCCGGTCTGGGCGGGCTGTTTGCGCTCTCGGGCGACCCGAACCATCCCTACATCATCGAAACCAACCCGCTGCTGACCTCGTTCGGGCATTTTTACGGCTCGGACTACTTCCTGTCGCGCATGGGGCTGAACCTCGATCGCCTCCAGGCCAAGCTGCTGGGCGACGCGTTTTACGAATCCCGGCTGATCCGCGAACAAATCACGGCCATGGCCGGGGTGCGCTACCTGTTCCCCGGCGTGACCGATGACGCCGAAACCATCCGACAGTTGATGGACAACGCCGTGGACGCCGGGCAGTCCCTGGATCTGGCCGTGGGCGTGGCCCTGACCCCCGAGCAGGTCGCCCGGTTGGACAAGGACATCGTCTGGCTGGAAGAGATCGACTACAACGGGCAGAAGGCGCTCGTCCCGCGCCTGTACCTTTCCGACGCCACGCGCGAGAACCTGGCCCTGCGCGGCGGGACGATCAGCGGCGAAACCGTTGTGGTCCAAGGCCGAGGCACCCTGGCCACCGGGCAGATCGCTGGCAATACGGTGCAGATCCTGTCCACACAGGACATCCTGAACCGGGGCGGCGACATCTTCGGCAAAAACAGTCTGGTCGTGGCGTCCGACGGCAACGTCGTGAACCAAAGCGGCACCCTGCGCGGCGGCGACACATTGGTTTCGGCCAGCAAGGACGTGATCAACGAAACCCTGATCGAGCGCCGCGACGAAGGCGACACCTGGTGGTCCGAGTCGCAGCAGCAGGGCCGGATCGCCGCCACGAACGACCTGCGCCTGGAAGCCGGGCGCGACATCCGCTTTGTCGGCGGCCGGGCCGAAGCTGGGGGCTCGGCCGCGCTCGTCGCGGGCAATGACGTGGTCCTGGAATCCAAGGCCGTTGAATTCGGACACGACAAGAAAAACGATACGGCCTCGCTCATCGGGCAGGCCGGCAGCTCCGTCTCGGGCAAGGAAGTGGGCATCCAGGCCGGGCGCGACGTAACCCTCTCGGGTAGCCACGTGGCGGCCGAAACCGATGCCCGACTCATCGCCGGGCGCGACCTGACCCTGCTTTCCACTCAGGGCGAGTCGCACATGTACAGCAAAAATACCTCGTCCGGCGGCTTCGGGCGCAAGAGTACCGAGATCCTCCAGCGCGACGAGACCAAGGCCTTAGGATCCACCGTGACCGCCGGTGAGGACATAAACCTGCGGGCGGGCGTTGATGCCGCGCAGGGCAAAGGCAACATCACCGGCATGGCCGCCGGCGTGGCCGCCGGGGGCGACGTTTCGCTTGCGGCCACGGGCGATATTGCCTTTGGCGCGGTGGGCGAGTTCTCGCGCGACTTTTCCTTCGAGAGCCGTTCCAGCTTGATTTCCGCCAAATCGCACCTCAAGGAATCCGGCTCCATCGTGCACAAGGGCAGCGAGATTTCCGGCTCGAACGTGGCCATCCGGGCCGGCGACAACGCGTTGATCTCCGGCGGCAAGGTGACTGCCGACAACGATCTGTCGGTGCGGGCCGACGCCGGCGACGTGGTGGTTTCCGGTGTGGAAGACACCTACTGGAGCCGCGAGGAAAAGAAAAAGAGCGGCTTCAACCTCGGCGACATCGGCAAGACCCTGGTCGTGGGATATCTCACCAGCGGCGTCGGTCTGACCTTCATGGACGCGGAGTTCTACACCAAAGAATCCGAAAAAAGCACCCGCACGACCACGGTCAATTCCGGTTCCGCGCTGTCGGCCGGGCACAACCTGCGCCTGGATTCCAACCGCGATGTCAATGTGATCGGCTCGTCCGTGACGGCGGACAATGACCTGGGTCTGTTCGCGATCCGCGATGTGAACCTCACGCCGGGCCGCGAGTCGGATCAGAGCGAGTATATCAAAAAGAAAACCAGCATCGGGATGTCGAACTCCTGGTCCGAGAGCGGGCTTTCCTCGTTCGTGGGGGTGACGAAGTCCGAGTCCGGACAGCGTTTTTCCGGGGAGTACACGGCCGGCTCGTATGTTGGCGCGGGCAACGACGTAGTTATTGAGGCGGACCGCGACGTCAACCAGGTGGGTTCGCACATCGAGGCCGGCCGGGACGTGCTGATCACCGCCGGGCAGGACTGGAATATGCTTGCCTCGTACGACGTGGAAAACCTGCACCAGTGGCAAAAGACCATCCAGATTGGCGTAAGTGCGAGCCTGCGCCAGAACGTTACCGGCGCCGGACGCACCCTGCTCGACCTGCCGGAAAACGCCACGGCCGGACGGGGCGGAGCCGGATATTCGGCCCTGACGGCCGCGAGCGCGGGTCTGCGGGCCATTGATGCGGTCAAGGGCGCGTTGTCCGAGCTGGTTTCGGCTTCGGCAAGCGTGGGGGCGTCGTTCTCCAAGAATGAATACACGGCGTATTCCTCCACGGCCAACCCGTCCACCGTCACGGCCGGGCGGGATGTGGATGCCCTGGTCGAGCGCGACATTACCATTGAAGGCGGCCGCATCGTCGCCAACGAGAACATCTTTCTGGATGCCGGACGCGACCTTTCGATCATCGCGGCCCGGCACACGGGCGATTCGCAATACTCTTCCTCCAGCGGCGGCGCGGGCGTGGGTGTGAAGGCCGGCTTTGGCTCGGGCGGATTCGCAGCCGGCATCAACGTCTCGGCCCAGGCGGCCGGGGCCAAAAGCGAAGATGAATCGACAACCCACCTGAACAGCCTGATTCTGGCGGGCGACACGGTTTCCACGCGCTCGGGCCGGGATACCACCGTGGCCGGGGCGCATGTGGAAGGCGACCGGGTTGCGATGGACGTGGGCCGCGACCTGACCGTGGCGAGTCTGCAAGACACCTATGACCGCAAGGCCTCGAACTGGAGCGCCGGGGCCGACGTGACCGTGGGCTACGGGGTGATGGTCGGGGTAAACCTGGGCTACGGGCAGGGCAAGTCGGACATGGATTGGGTCGGCGACCAGACGGCCATTGTGGGCCGCAAGGAAGTCGACATCTACGTCGAAGACCATACCCACATTAAGGGCGCGATTATCGCCACGGAACCGGACGGCGATTTGACCCTGAGCACCGGCACCCTGACCTACGAGGAATTGCGCGACAAGAACAAGAGCAGCGACTGGAACGCGGGGATATCCGCAAGTACGACGGTCTCCGGCGGCTTCAGCAAGGGCGATACGCTCCTGGGCCTGCCGGTCTATGATTTCGGCAACGGGCAGGGCGGCACCAAACCCTATGTCCCGAACTCGGTGGAATACACCTACTCCTCTTCGGATAAACGCGGCGTGCTGCGCCCCACAGTCACGGACGGGACGATCATCGTGCGCGACGACCCGAGCGCAGATCTGAGCGGGTTGAACCGGGATATCAATAGGGTACGGGAGATTACGAAGGATGAGAAGACGTACGTTGATGTGTATGTCAGTAAAGGATCGATTGAGGAGATCGTAAGCGGATTTAAGGGAATACGGCGAGATTC
>JAVBMX010000056.1:0-6170 GCA_031551885.1 Desulfovibrio sp. | reverse complement strand
TTCTGGGGTTTCAGTTGTTCATTTCCTGATGCTTGGTCCTGCTCCGCCCCCTAGGTGGGGTTTCGGGTTAAATCTTTTCCCCCGGCGGAGCCCCGGCCGATGCTTATTACCCCAAAATGGCCTTCAAATCTTCATCCGGAGTGGTGATGGGTTTGATGTTATAGTTCTGAACCAGCACATTCAACACGTTGGACGTGACGAAGGCCGGCAGTGAGGGTCCAAGACGGATGTCTTTGATGCCGAGAGCCAGCAGGGTGAGCAGAATGGCCACGGCCTTTTGCTCGTACCAGGAGAGCACCAGCGACAACGGCAGATCGTTCACGCCGCAGTTGAAGGCTTCGGCCAGGGCCAGGGCGATTTTCACGGCCGAGTAGGCGTCGTTGCACTGGCCCACGTCGAGCAGACGCGGAATGCCGCCGATGGTGCCGAGATCTTTGTCGAAGAAGCGGAACTTGCCGCAGGCCAGGGTCAGAACCACGGTATCCTTCGGGGTCTTTTCCACAAACTCGGTGTAGTAGTTGCGGCCGGGTTTCGCGCCGTCGCAGCCGCCGACCAGGAAGAAATGCTTGATGGCCCCGGACTTCACGGCCTCGATGACCGTGGGGGCGACACCCATGACCGTCTCGCGGGCAAAACCGGTAAGCACCTTGACCTTGTTGCCTTCGGCCTCATCCTGGGCCGAGAAGCCGGGCATGGACAGGGCGTGCTCAACGACCGGGCCGAAGTCGCCGTTTTTCACGTGCTTCACGCCGGGCCAGCCGACCAGACCGGTGGTGAATACATTGGCCTTGTACGAGTCGGCCGGGCGCTGGATGCAGTTGGTGGTGAACAGAATCGGGCCGGGGAAGGTCGGGAATTCCTTCTGCTGGTTCTGCCAGGCCGTGCCGTAGTGGCCGATGAGGTGCGGGAACTTTTTCAGGCCCGGGTAGCCGTGGGCGGGAAGCATTTCACCGTGGGTGTAAATGTTGACGCCCTTGCCTTCGGTCATGACCAGCAGATTGTACAGGTCTTTCAGGTCGTGGCCGCTGACGAGAATGGCCTTGCCCGCTTTGGGTCCCAGGGGAACTTCCGTGGGCTTGGGGTGACCGTAGGTGCCGGTGTTGCCGGCGTCGAGCAGTTCCATGGCCTTCAGGTTGGCTCGGCCGCAGTCCAGAACGGTTTCCACCCAGGCGCCGAGGTCCCGGTTTTTGCCGTCGAACCCGGCGGCCAGACCTTTGTAAACATTTGCGTACAGGTCGGCGTCTTCCTGCCCGAGGATGGCGGCGTGGTCGGCATAGGCGGCGACGCCTTTGAGGCCGTAAAGCAGGGTCTGCATGAGCGAGTTGACGTCGGCGTCGGCGTGCAGATGCGTGGTCATGACCGCGTCGGCCTCGGCTTGTTTGACGATGTCGGTAAGGCCCGCGCCGGGACGCCAAGCGGCGGGACCGGAAGCGGCGGAAAAGCCGACTTTCCCGGCCAGGGCGTCGCGGGCCGCGATCACGGAGCGCAGGGTTTGCACAAGCGCCTCAGGATCAAAATTCACGTTGGTCAACGTGGTGAACAGGGCTTTGACCGAGAGGCGGTCGGTTTCGGGGTCAACAACGCCTTTTTCACGCGCCGCAAGGGCGGTAAGGGCCAGGCCGCGCAGGGCGTAAACGATCAGGTCCTGGAGGCCGGCGGCCTCGCTTTGCTTGCCGCACACGCCCATGGTCGTGCAGCCGGTGCCTTTGGCGGTTTGTTCACATTGGTTGCAAAACATGAATTTCTCCTTTTGGGTTTTACGGCGTCGTTTCGCGCCGGATTTCTTCATGACGTTTTCACCATAGAGCATGAGACGCGAGGATGATGTGATCTCCGTCACATCATCACAATTTTCGAAAAAAATATTGAAAGCGTCTGGGCAAAGACTTATAAGCAGAGCGGTCTGTTCAGATATCCGATTTTCTCCTCCGCCCGGCCCAAACAATTACGTAAAGTCTATAACATTTTTGCAAGAGAGCCATGATAATGTCTTCGGAACTTACTTTCTCCACCCCGGCATCCCATATAGTCAAATACATCGTCGCCGGGGTCATCGGCGGCATCATCGCCGTTGTGCTTCTGCTGCTGATTGTCGGGCGCGCCCAGCTTATTTTCATCATCATTCCCGTGGTCATGGTCTGCCTGATGTCGCGGCAGAAAATAAGCGTGAGCGACGATTCCCTGCGGATCGCCTTTGGCTTCGGCAAAAAGGACTACTCCTTTAAAGACACCTTGTTTCGCTACGAGAACCCCGCCGCTCCGATCAACCCGCTGCGGCGGCTCGGACCCCGCGACCACTTTCTCTACATGCAGCGCCAGGGGCAGAAACAGGCGAAGATGGCCCTCAACCTGGCCACCCCGGATTTTGAAGCCCTGATCGCGGCCCTGAAAGAACGCGGCGCGCAAGTCGAAATGGCTTAGTGTAATTTCCACTGGGGCTCTGCCCCAAACCCCGGCAGGGGAAATGATTTCCCCTGCACCCCTTGATTGTCCGGGAGCTTACCCGCCGGGCGAACATCGTCACGAGAGGCGCCGGAGTCCACCCGGCACGGGAAAACATCCCTCTCCTCCAAGACAAAGCCGGATCTCCACGCGAAGGTCCGGCTTTGTTATGGGCACCCCGTCGCGAACCCCACGTGTTTCCATGATTTTTACCGCGCCCCCGTTACAACGCCGCTCTCCGGCCAAAATAGGAAGCCGGCCCATATTCTGAAAGCCGGAACGACGCATGTCGCTCCGGCTTTCGTTTTCATAAAAAAACGGGCCCGGCTCAGCCCACCCATTCAGGCAGCCACAGCGTCAGATTTGGAAAAAGGATCATCAAGGCCAGGCAAACCAGAAAAGCGGGCATGAAAAGCAGCACCCGGCCGAACAAGGGCTGGAGCGGCACGCGTCCCAACGAGGCGGTGACAAAAGCCGAGGCGCCCACCGGCGGGGTCACGGCGCCCATGGTGGTGACCACCATGAGCACCAGACAAAACCACAGCGGGTCGTAGCCCAGGCCGGCAATCAGGGGGGCGAACACCGGCAGGGTGATCAGCAGCAGAGCCAAAGCGTCCATGAACATGCCGCCGATCAGGAAAACGGTCAGGACCAGGAGCAGTACGCCCGGAGCCGGCAGGGAGGTGAACACCGCCGACTCGGACAGCGCGAAGGGCACCCGGGAAATGACGATGAATTTGCCGAAAATGTTGGCCCCGGCCAGGAGCAGGAAGATCATCGCGGAGACGCGCATGGTGTCGCGTACGGCCGCGGCGCACGCTTTCAGGCTCAGGGAGCGGAGGCAAAGCCCCACAAGCACGGCCAGAACGGAGCCGGCCGCGCCCGCTTCCGTGGGCGTGAACAGGCCGGCGGCCATACCGCCCACCACCAGGGCAAAGAGCGCGAGGGCTTCCAACAATCCCGGCAGACTGCGCAGACGCTCGCGGGAGCCGCGCCGTTCCCCGGCCGGAACCCAGCCCGGCCGGAAACGGGCGCACAGGGCCGTGGTCATGATGAACAAACCGAGCAGGACAAGCCCCGGCAAAATGCCTCCGATAAACAGCTTGCGGGCCGAAAGACCGGTCTGCACGCTTAAGACCACGGCCACCACGCTGGGCGGGATGATCGCCCCCAAGGTGGTGCCCACGGCCACGGTGGAAGCGGCGAAGATCGGCTCGTAGCCGTATTTTTTCATTTCCGGCAGGGCCACCACGGACATGGTCGCGGCCGTGGCCGTATTGGAGCCGCAAATGGCCGAAAACCCGCCGCAGGCCAGCAAGGTGGCGGCCGCGATGCCGCCGGGCCGGTGCCCGGTCCAGGCGGCCATGGCCGCGTACAGCCGGGAACACAGGCCGGAATGGAAGGCTATTTGGCCCATGAGCACGAAAAGCGGGATCACCGTCAGGCCCGCCGAGGAAAAAGTGGCCCAGACCTCGTTGCCCACCATGGTGCGGGCGTTGGCGAAACCATCAAGAACGGCGTACCCGGCGAAGCCGAGCACGGCGGGCAGCAGGCCAACGGGAATGCGTACGAAAAGCACGGCGACCGTGAACAGCAGGATGACCGCGAAGGTGACGAGGGCGGCGCTCATGAAGAAGCCCCCTGCCCCGCTTTGACCCGCCGGCCGGCAGGCAGGGCGGCCCGGAGTAGTTCCAGGATAAAAATCCCCGCATGCAGCGTCGCTCCCAGGGCAAGCCCCAGGGTCATGCAGGCCGAGGAAAAGGGAAACCCTTCAATGGTTTCGCCGATATCCACGGTGTAAGAGGCCAATTCCCGCAGCTCCACGGCCATGAGCAGAAGCACGGCGGCGCAGGCCAGATTCACCGGGGCGCGCATGGCCTTCCGGGCCGCCTTGGGCAGACGCTCGGCCATGACTCCCACTTCCACATGGCTCCCGGCGTATTGCGCGGCAGGCAGGCACAGGCCCACGGCCAAGGCGCACAAACAGCCGGCTATCTCCACGGCCCCGTTCAGGTTTCCGCCCAGACCGCGCATGCTGATCCCGGCGCAGGTGACGCCGAGCATGAGCAGCAAGACGCAGCTCCCCAGACCGGCGGCCAGGCCGGCCGCAAGCCGCAAAGCCCGGTCGGCTTGCCGGAAGATGCGCTCGGCCGAACCGGCGTCGGGTTCCGCTTCCGCCCCGACCGGAGCGAAAAATTCCCGCAGGCGGGCGGTCAAGCCGCACCGGGCCGTTTTGACGGGCAAAGACAGGCCGCTCATCGGGTTGCTCCTTCCAGCGCTTGTTTGTCCTTGAGGATCTCCGCCAGAACGGCGTCGGCGTCCAGCCCTTTGTCCTTGGCCTTTTCCTTCCACAGTTCAATAGCCGGCGTCATGTCACGCAGCACGCCGGCCTTTTCTTCGGGCGAAAGCTCGGTGACGGTCACCCCGTGCGTTTTGACGCTCCAGACCAAGGCCTCGGCGGCGTGTTCGTCCACGTAACGGCCGGTCCAGATGGAGTGCTCGCGGCCCAGGTCGTCCATAGCCTTTTGCACCTCGGGCGGCAGTTTGTTCCAGGCGTCCAGGTTCATATAGATAATGAAGGGATAGAACGGCATGTCGGCAATGAGCACATGCCGGCAGTATTCGGCGAAGTTGTAGTCCTGCATCACGTCCAGGGAAGAAAACACGCCGTCCACCACGCCTTTTTGCAGGGCCTCCGGCGTTTCGCTCTGGGGCATGGACACGGCCGACGCCCCCAGCGCCCGCACGGCCTCGGCGGTCATGCCCGCCGCGCGCAGACGCAGCCCCTTGAGGCTTTGCCGATCGGGCACGGGTTTGGTGCTCATAATTTGCGAGGGGGCGCTGGTGAACACGGCCAAAACCTTCAGGCGGGCCAGTTCCTCAGGCTGGCGCCGGGCCTGGAAATCGTACAGCACCGCGCTTGCGTGCTCGGCTTTAGCAAAACCCAGGGGCAACTCAAAAACCGAGAGCATGGGAAAGACGCCGGGATGATAGGCCAAGCTGGTGCAGCCGATGTCGGCCTGGCCCCGCATAACCCCGCGCAGCATGTTGCGGGCGTCCAGCAGGGTGCCGCCGGGAAAGGTCTCGACCTTCACGGCCCCGTTGGTGCGGGTTTCCACTTCCTTGGCCCAGCGCTCCATGGACACGCAGGGGAAGGTGGCGGCCGCCGGGAAGTTGGCGAAGCGCAAACGGATGGGCTCAGCCGCGCCGGCTGCGGAAGCGCACAAGCCGACAAACAGCAGCAGGATCAGGCCGCACAGGCCGGAGCGGATCGAAACAGAAGTCATGGTTTTCTCCTCAAACAATTTGAAGGAACAAAAAAAGAGCCGCCGGCTTTGGCCGGCGGCTCCACAAAAACAGGGAAATTCCCTTGGAACGCTAAACCACCCTATCGGCCGGAATATGCCCAAGACCCCACCACCAGAAGCGGGTGAAGGAAGAGGCGCGCAGGCCGAAAGAGGAGGCGTTCGTGATCATGGCGAAAAGGTAACGGACCCCGCCGAGTTTTGTCAAGTCGGGGCTGCAAACAAGGCGCACGGGTTCACACCTCGCTCCAGCGAAACCCTTTCCAGACGGAGAGAATCGCCTTGCTTCGGCACAAGGCTGCCTATGCACAGCATAAAGTTTTTTGGGAGGGGATGGGGGCGTGGGGGGGGGGGGGGGGGATATTGATATAAAATGTGGCAGGAACCACACGAAGCAGAAAGAGCACGCAAAAAAAAAACAGC
>JAVBMX010000086.1:0-13908 GCA_031551885.1 Desulfovibrio sp. | reverse complement strand
TTTGCCCGGTCTTCTCCCGGCAGGCCACCCCCCTGGCGGCGCCCGCCCCCGCCGCGGCGGGCGGGGCCCCGCATGGGTTGTTTTGGGGGGGGGTCCTGTGGGGGGGGGCTCGGGCAACCGATTTTTTCAAAAAAAGGGGTTCCCCTTCTCCCGCGCCCCCATCCCCTCCGTAAAAAACTCTTTTTATATATGCCCCAGGTTTATTCGGACAGACTGTGGTGAAAATATCTCAAGGAGGACATAATGCGGATACCTTCTCTTCTTCTGCTGTTCTGCCTGATTGCGATGCCCGCTTTCGCCTCGACCACGGCCGAGCGCGAGTTCACCTGCCCTTTGGACGGCAAGTCATTTAAGGCCGTCATAGCCCTGTCCGGCACCAGCTTCGGCATCATGCTGGATATGGCGCCATATGGCCCGATCATCACGCCGTGGCCTGTGGCCGAGTGCCCTGAAGACGGCCTGCTTCTGTACAAAGACTTCACCGAGCAGGACATTGCCGTCTTGCGCCCGTATGTACAGTCGGCGGAATACCAAAACATGCGCAAGAACAAAGAAACGCCCTACCGGCGCATGGCGGCGCTTGAGGAAAAGCTTGGCGTTCCCCGGAGCATGCTCTGGAGAACCTTGCTCCAGGCGACCTGGGAAGCCAGGGGCGAGCAATACCCGCGTTACGCGCGGGAAACCGCGGCGGCCATTGAGGAATTCCTGACCGTAGAGAAAGAGGATGCCGAAGAAATCACCACGGCCAAAATGGTCTATGGCGAATTAAACAGGCGCCTTGGAGACTTCCCAAAGGCGCAATGCACCTTCGAGGCCCTGCGCAACGACCCCGCCGTGGCGGCCAATGAGCCGGTTCGCGGCATCGTCGATTACCAACGGGAGCTGATCAAAGCCAAAGATACCGCGCCGCACCAGTGCCCGAAACAGAAAAAGTAACCGCTTCGTTTACGCAACCAAGCGAAGGTACAGTGAAACTGGAAGCAAATCGGCCTGAAAACGAAAAGAGAGTTCGAAGCCGCCGGCGAAGCGGCGCAACGCAAGGGGGTCGTCCAATGGGGCGATCTCTTTGCGTTGCGCCGCGTTGAGTGCAGTCGCCGACGTGAAGGCGGTCGAGGGGCCGAGGGGCTTTGGGGAAAGGCGCAAGGAGCGTACCGCACACGGTGCCGGCAAGCCATAAAAGAATTTTTTTGTGAAAGCTGCGCTGTGAAGCGACATTCTCATACCGCCGCGAGCGGCGTATTGAATCAACCGAGGGGGTCCGGGGGGAATCATTCCCCCCGGTAAAAAAAGGGGGGGCAGAGCCCCCTTAAAAAAACATCTTCACCTTTTCTCTTCCCTCTCCCGCTAAAAATTGCCTTCGGCGTCGAACCCGACCAAGGTCAGGCCGGCTTTATCGGCGAGGGCGACGGCGGCTTCGCGGTCGAAGAAGAGCGTCTTGTCGGCTTCAAAGGCCAGGCAGGAGTACTTGTGCTTGATGAGGAGCTCCACCGTGGCGGAACCGATGGAGGGCTTGTCCAGACGCTCGTCCTGACCGGGCTTGAAGGCTTTGACGGCGGTGCAGCCGGCCCCTCCCAGAATGCCGCCGCGCTCAAGGGCGGCGTCGGTGCCTTCCAGGGCTTCCACGGCGGCCACAATGCCGCTGCGCACCACGACGCATTGGCCGATGTCCAAGGCCCCCACGGCGCGGGCAATCTTCAGGCCGAAGCGGATGTCCGAGGCTTCCTCGGGGGTGGGGGCGCGGCGGGTCAGAACGCCGGAATCGCCGTGCAGGCCGGCCGCGAGGCTGTCCGGCGGGATGACGGTGAAACCTTCGCGGGTCAACTCTTCGGTGATGGTCCGCAGGATGGCGTCGTCCCCTTTGTGCTGGAGAAGCCTGAGCAAAAGGCCGGCGGCCCGTAGATCCGGGGTGATGTCCATGGCTTTGGGCTTGTTGACCGCCCCGGCCATGCAAACTTCCCGCACGCCGTTCTTCTTGAAGAAATCGATGAGCGCGCCGAATTTGCCCACGTTGAGCATGACAAAGGCGTCGCAGACGGTGTCCAAGGTGGAGTCGGCATTGTGCTCAATGCCGCAGATGGCCACCCGATAGCCCTTCTTGGCCGCTCCTTCGGCCACCAAAAAGGTAAAACGGCCGGAGCCGGCGATGATTCCGAGGGTCTTCACGCCTAATCGTCCTCGCGGGAGGAGCGTTCGGCATTCAGAACGCCGCGTTTGCTTTCGCGGACAAAGGTGATGATTTCCAGCACTTCCGGCACATCGGCGAATTCATGCTCGGCCTGGATCAAAGCGTCGGCGCGGGGAATGCCCGAAAGCCAAATCAGCCGGAAGGCGGAACGCACGGCCGTGACCGTGGAAGACCCCAGGCCCATGCGGCGCAAGCCCACCACGTTGGGGCCGCGGATGTCGGCGCGAGGGCCGACGGCCAGCATATAGGGAGGCAGGTCCTGCGAAATGCCGGTCATGCCGCCGACAAAGCAGTGAGCTCCCAAGCGGGTGAACTGGTGCACGGCCGAGAGGCCGGCGATGATTACCCCGTCGCCCACCTCGATGTGCCCGGCCAGGGTGGCCCCGTTGGACATGACGATGCCGTTGCCCAAAATGCAGTCGTGGGCGACGTGGCTGTATGCCATGAACAAATTTTTGTCGCCGATCTTGGTGAGCGCGCCGCCGCCCGCCGTGCCCCGGTGCAGGGTGGCGAACTCGCGCACCACGTTGCCCGCGCCCAACTCCAGGCGGGAAGGCTCGCCGGCGTATTTCAGGTCTTGCGGCTCTCCGCCGACCAAAGCGTAAGAATGGATATGGCAATTAGGGCCGAGGGAGGTGTAGCGCTTGACCGAGGCAAAGGCGTCGATCCGGCAGCCGGGGCCGACGGTCACATCTTCCTCAATGACCGCGCAGGGGCCGACGACCACGTCATCAGCAAGCTCGGCTTTGGGGGAAACAAAGGCCGAAGGGTGTACCGATGCGCCCATTACAGATCCTCCCGACCGGTAATCGCGGCGGTCAGTTCGGCTTCGGCGGCGAGGGCGCCGTCCACCGTGGCGGTGGCGCGCATCTTCCACAGTTTCATTTTCTGGCGCACCAGCTCACAGTGCAGATCGAGACGATCGCCGGGGCGCACCGGCCGGCGGAAGCGCACGTTCTCAATGCCCGTGAACACGAAGATGGATTTCGCCAGTTCTTCTTTGTCCATCTGCGAAACCACCAGCAGTCCGCCGGCCTGCGCCATGGACTCGATGATCAGCACGCCGGGCATGACCGGCAGCTCGGGAAAGTGGCCCTGAAAAAAGGGTTCGTTGAAGCTCACGCACTTGTAGGCGTCGAGATACTTGCCGGGCTCCATCCGGATGACCCGGTCCACCATCAAAAAAGGGTAGCGGTGGGGGAGCAGTTCGAGAATGCGCCCGATGTTCAGGGCGTAATGTTCCGGCGTGTTCGTCATGTCAAACCTCGTAAGCGCGGGTTGCGTCATTCTTCCGGCAGAAGTTTTTTGAGCCGGGCGAGTTCCTTTTCCAGTTCCTGTACGCGGCGAAAGAGATCCGGCAGCTTGGGTTGCAGCACGGCGTTGCGCATGTAGGTGCGCCCTTCCATAAAGGGGGTGCCGCTGCCCGTGGTGCCGGCGGGGATGTCTTTGGGAACGCCCGCCTGCGGCCCGATCACCACGTCGTCGCCGATATCCAGATGTCCGGCGACACCCACCTGTCCGGCCATGGTCACCCGGTCGCCGACCTTGGTGCTGCCGGCGATGCCCACCTGTGAAATAAGCAGACAGTTTTCGCCCACCGTGACGTTGTGGCCGATCTGCACCAGGTTGTCGATTTTGGTATCTTTGCCGATGCTTGTGGCCCCCAAGGTGGCGCGGTCGATGCAGGCGTTCGCGCCGAGATCCACGCCCGGGGCCAGGCTGACCGTGCCGATCTGCGGGATTTTTTGCATCTTCCCGCCCATCATGGCAAAGCCGAAACCGTCTGCACCGAGCACCGCGCCCGCGTTGATCGTGCAATTGTCGCCGATCTCCACCCCGGCCATGAGCACGGCGTTGGGGTAGATGGTGCAGTTGCTCCCAATCACACAGTCTTCGCCCACGTAGGCACCGGGAAAGATTCGGGTTCCGGAGCCGATGTCGGCGCGGGCGCCGACAAAGGCGAAGGGATGCACCGTCACGTTTTCGGCCGGGCGCGCCGATGGGTCGACAGAGGCCAGCGGGCTTATGCCGCAGTCAAGTCCTTGTCTGCGGATAAAGAACGTTCCGGCGGCGGCGAAATCCCGGTAGGGGCTGGCGCTGATCAAGGCGCGCTTGACCCTGGGGGCGTGTTCGGCATCCACAATGACGGCGCAGGCTTTGGTGGTTTCCAAAAAACGCGCGTACTTGGGGTTCGCCAGAAAGGACACCTCCGTCTCTCCGGCCGCCTCAAGGGTGTTCAGGCCGGTGAAAACGGCGTCCTCACCCGCCAGGGTCAGGCCGAGCTTTTGCGCCAAAAGGGAAAGAGTCAGCTCCATACCGGGCGACTATTTCTTGGCTTCACGCCACACGCGGTTCACTTCCGTGACCATGTCGTTGGTCACGTCCATGGCGCCGTCGGCGTAGGCGACGCTTTGCGAATCGAGAATGAGGTTGTAGCCGTTCTTCTTGGCGTAATCGGCCGCAGCTTTGTTCATCGTCGCGACGACCTGCTGGCGCACGTCGTTCTCCGCAGCCTGGATCTTGCGCAGGTAAGCGCCGGCCTTGTCGGAGTAATCGCGCTGGGCCTTTTGCATTTCGGCGATTTTGGCCGGGTCGCCGCTGGTCATGGCCGTGGACTGTTTTTCCAGAGCAGCGCGTTGCTGCTCCAGCTTCTTTTGTTCCGGACCGAACGTTTTGTCCATGGCGGCCTTGGCGTCTTTCAGAACGTTGCTCTTTTCGGCCACGATCTGAGAGTCGAAAACCGCAACCTTCAGTTCGGCGGCGTGGGCGGCAACAGTGAAGCACAGCAGAAAACAGGCGGCTGCGGCAAAGGTCTTCAACATGGATATCTCCTTGAGGGGGTTGGTTCGAAAAGGATGAGGGGCGGCCCCGAGGCGGCCGAAACGCCAACTTGAAATAGCCTCATGCGTCGCCCAGGTCAAGCGCGGCATTTTCTAAGAGACGGAACGACGCGCCGACCTTTTGCCTCAATAAAATCGTACCCGGCCGAACATGAAAGCCGCATGGGGCGAGAAATGCATGTCGGCCGCGCGAGTCGGATGTTTTACCGAAGCTCTCCCGCAATGGTTGGGGAAGCACCGGCCGAGCTGCCGCTCAGCGGATGCCGGCTCCCATTTTTGCCAGGTTCTCCCGGTAACTCAAGATGCCGTTGACCAAGCCTTCGGCCTGGGCTTTGCAGAAGGCGGCCTGAGAGATTTTCGTCGCGTCGCCGGGGTTCGTCAAATAACCGAACTCCACCAGCACGGCGGGCATGCGCGCGCCCACCAGGACATAAAAGGGCGCGGGGCGAACGCCGTTGTCGTTGAACTTATAACCGGCGCGCGCGACGCGGTTGATGATGCCCCGCTGCAGACTCTGGGCCAGCGCACGCGACTCGTCCAGCTTGGAGCCGAGCATGAGGTCCGTCACAATAAACTGCAGGTCGCTTACCTTCTGGGTGGAAATGCCGTTTTCACGGGCCGCGACGGCCGCCGCGTCGGCCGAGCGGGCCTTGCTGAGGTAGTAGATTTCCAGACCGCTGACGGAAGAACTGGGGTTGGCGTTGTAGTGAAAAGAAAGAAACAAATCGGCCGTGGAGGCGTTGGCCATCCGGGTTCTGGCTTCGAGGCTCGGGTAGGTGTCGCCCACACGGGTATAAATGACCCGGATTCCCTTTTTTTCCAGCATGGCGCCCACGGACTTGGCCATGGCCAGAGCAAGTTTTTTTTCGATCAGCTTGCGGTGCGTGGTACCGGGGTCTTTGCCGCCGTGACCGGGATCGATGATGATCGTGTTGATTCCCAGGCCCAGTTGCTCCATCACATCGCGCGAAGCGCCGCCCGCGCGCGGCTTTCTTCCCGTTTCCGACGGCCGGCGGGAGGAGGAACCGGAAGGCTTGGAGGCGGTGGCCTCTTCGCCGGAGGAGGTGCGTCTGGAGGACCCCGTTCTTTCGTTTGTCGACCGTCTGGATGTGCCGGTCTTTGCCGTCGAACCGGAGCGCTCGAGCCGGCCGGCCAAGTCGGCGCCTTTCTTGGCCGCCTGCGATTTGGGCCAGCGCTTTTGCAGCTCGGTCAGGGCCGCTGCGGCCTCTTTTGTTTGATTCAACCGAGGGCCCGCCAAGAGCGCCGCCTGCCGGTATTTGCTTTCAGGAGCAAGGGAGTGCTTGGGAGAGGCCGAGGCGACCTGGCCAAACAGTTTGGCCGCCTCGGCCGCGTCACCGGTGGCGGCCGAGCGCCGGGCCAGTTCTTCACGGCAACGGGCGGTATGGTACATGGCCCGAATCCGGGCGTCTCCCTTGGACTTGGACGCCAGCTTTTCGAATTTGTCTTCCAGGTTGAGCCAGTTCTCGCGCACCGCCCCCTTTTTGGAATCCTTGCATAAGGTATCAAAGCTCTTGACCAGCGCGGTGTATCCGCCGGCGGGGGCCGCAGCGGCGGAAGCGTGTGAAATCGGGAGCAGGGCAAGGAAGAGAAAAAGAACGATCAGGCGGGTCATAGTGCCCTTACTGTATCAGAATATACAGGGCGGGGAAAGCCGGAAAGGCTCCCCCCGCCAAGGTGGTTGTTTGGACGGGCCGACATGGGAATGGCCGTTTCGATCACGTTCTAGAAGAACTGCCCCATGGAGAACTCGAATCGTCCGGAATCCTTTTCGCCATCTCGGTTTTCATCAAACGGAATGCCGTAGGAGAAGCGCAGATCGCCCATGGGGGAACGCCAGCGCAGTTCAAGGCCCGCGGACCGCTTGATCTCGTCGTCCCAGTTCCAGTCACGGTCATCGTCGACGTTCAAGCCCACGTCAAAGAAGGGCACCAAGTTCAGGCCGAACTCGTTGCTGACGCTCCAGATGTATTCGAAGTTGGCGAAGGCCATGCGCGTGCCGCCGATACGGTCGCCTGTGGCCGGGTCCGTCGGCACGATGTCGCGGCTGTCGTAACCGCGCACCGAGTCGATGCCGCCCATCCAGAAGCGTTCGAATACGGGAACCTCGTCGGAGCCGTTTTCGAAGATGGCCGAACCCTTCACCCGCAGGTGCAACACATGGTCCTCCAGCAATTGGAAGTAGGTTTGGTGCTCGGCGGAAACGGTGATGAAATCGTCGTCGCCGCCCAGGAAACCGCCGCCGTATTCCACGCCGAGCCGGTCGATGTTGCCGCTGGTCGGGCGCTCTTTGTTGGTGGTGTCGCGGGTGATCCGCGCCATGCCCACGCTGGAGATGCGGTCGCCGTCGGCGTACTTGCGGATGATCCAGGAAGCGTTGTCTTCGAGGTCGTAGAGGCTGTACTGGTCGAGGCGGTAACCCCAGCCGAGCGAGGTGTATTCGCCGAGCGGGTACGCCATGCGCAGAACGCCGCCGGTGGTCTTTTTGCGGTAGTCGATGTAGTCGTCGCGCCAGTGGTAAATGTCGAAGCCCACGGACAGATCCGTGTCGTTCCAGCGCGGGTTGGTGAACGAGAAGGTAAGGGCTTCGCGCCGACCGGAGAAGCCCGCCTGCAGGGCTACGTTGTAGCCTTTACCCCACAGGTTGCGCTCCATGATCGTGCCGGTCACGCCGAAGTTGGAGAACGTCGAGTAGCCGACGCCGCCCATGATCGCGCCGGTCGGGCGCTCTTTGACTTTGACCTTCAGGTCGACTTCATCGGGATTTTCGGTGGGCACCAATTCGGCTTCGGCCACTTCAAAGTAGCCGAGCTTGTTCAAACGCTCGGTGCTGCGGCGCAGTTTCGAGCCTTCAAAGGCTTCGGAGTCGGTCACCCGCATTTCGCGCAGGATCACGTTGTCGCGGGTTTTGTTGTTGCCTTCGACCAACACCCGGCGCACGTACACCTTGTTGCCTTTGTTCACGGTGTAGATCACGTCCACCACGGGGCCGCCGTCGTCGCGCTTTTGCGGACGGGGGTTCACTTCGGCAAAGGCGTAGCCGTAGTCGGCATAGAAATCGGTCACCTTGCGGGAGTCTTCCTGCATGGTCTGCAGCTTGAAGTAATCGCCGTCCGCGGCCATTTCGTCCAGTTTGGTGAGGTTCAGAAGGGTCGGCTCGGGCTCGATCAGGTCGCCGGCGAAGGTCACATTGCCGAGCTTGTAACGCGGCCCTTCGCTGATGGGGAAGGTAACGGTGATGCCGTCTTCGTCATAATCGATCTTCGCAGCGCCCACGGTGATGTCGAGGAAGCCGTTGTTCAGGTAAAACGAGGAGATGGCCGCAGCGTCGCGCTCAAGGAGTTCTTCCTTCAGCACGCCCGAACCGGTGATCCAGGAAATGATGCCGCGTTCGGAGAGCATCATTTCGCCCTTCACGTCGCTTTCGCTCATTTCCTTGGCGCCGTCGACGACGACTTTTTTGATGTAAAGCTTCTTGCCTTCGTCGATGGCGACCACAAGCGCGGCGGACGAGCCGCCCTGGCGCATGTCCACCCGGGTGTCCACTTTAGCCAGGTAGTAGCCTTTGGTGCGGTACTGCTCGATGATCTTCTGCTTGTCTTCGGCCAGGAGCTTTTCGTTGAGAACGCTGCCGGCTTTGGTGCCCATGAGCTCGAGAACGTCGTCCTCATCCAGGGCGTCGGTGCCTTCCACCACGATGTTTTCGATGCGCGGTTTTTCCACCACGATGTACACGAGGTACAGGCCGTCGGGGCGGTTTTCCACGTCGACCTTTACGTCGCTGAACCAGCCGAGATCCCAGATCCGTTTGACTTCCTGGTCCACGGCCGAAGAGTCGAGCTGGTCGCCTTTGCGGGTGTTGATGCGCATAAGGACCACATCCGGGTCCAAAACTTTGGTGCCGCGCACTTCAACGCCGGCCACGGTGCCTCTGCGGGCGGTAAACTCGGCGCTGACGCGTCCGGCCAGATCGTCGGCCGCCGGGGCCAGAGTTCCGCCGCCGGTGCGCTGCTCAACGAACAGAGGTTTGGCCGAAGTGCCCGCGACGGGCACCAGGCGGGAATCGATGCTGATGGTGTCGCCAAGCTCGCTGATGGCGCCGTAAACCGCATGGGTGGCGCCGGCCGCTTTGGCCAGGGCGCGTACGCCGGCCAGATCAAGACCGGTGACGCCCCGTTTTTGGATAAGTTTTTCCACGGTGCTCATGGGCACCACTTTCAGCCCGCGCGACTCCAAGCTTCTGACGACGGCGGCGGGAAAATCGGCGGGCAGCCGATCAAGCTCCTGCCCCGAATTCATCTGGAACGGCAGCACCATGATTACCGGAGTTCCTTCGCTTCCGGCTTCGGCCGCAAGGGCTCCGCCGGAGAAAACCACGCACAGCGCCACGGCGAGGCAGATGGGGACAAAGGCGCTCAGAAGATTCCGGAATCGGTCAGCGCGGTTGCTCATAGAGTTCTCCAGACTTAAGTTCAAGGCGCCGTTCCATGCGGGCGGCAAGTTCCGGGTTGTGGGTGACCACCACAAGCGCCGTCTTCTGTACATCATTCAATTCCAGCAGCAAATCGGCGACCTGCCTGCCGGTGTGTTCGTCGAGGTTGCCCGTCGGTTCATCGGCCAGAAGCACCGCGGGGTTTTGCAGCACGGCCCGGGCTATCGCCACGCGTTGCCGTTCGCCGCCGGAAAGCAAAGTAACATTATAATCCGCCCGGTGCAAAAGCCCGACACGGTCCAACATGTGCCGTGCCTTGTCAAGGGCGACGGACTTTCTTTCCCCGGCGATCAAGGCCGGCATGGCCGCGTTTTCCAGCGCATTGAAGTCCGGCAGCAGGTGATGGAATTGAAAAACAAATCCCATCTCCTTGTTGCGCAGCTCGGCCTTTTGCGCGGCGCTCATGTGCGCCGGATCGGTCCCCGAGAACAACACGGTCCCCGCCGAGGGCGACGTCAAGGTGCCCAGAATGTGCAGCAGGGTGGATTTCCCCGAGCCGGACGAACCGACCACGGCCACGGTCTCGCCCCGAGCCATGCTGAAGGTGATGTTCTTCAGCACGGTGAGGTTTTCGGCGGGACCGGCGAATGTGCGTTCCACATTCGTCAGCTGGTATAACGGGAAATCGGGGGTGCCGGCAAGCCTTTTGCCGCATGTTTGCGCGAGCGCGTTCATGTTACTCCCGGCGCATGGCTTCCACCGGCTCCAAACGGGCGGCGGTGGAAGCGGGGTACAAGGTGGCGAGGAAACATAAGAGCAGCGCGCACACGCAGGTGGCGATCACGTCAAAGGGTTGCAGGAGCACGGGGAGATGATCCAGGGAGTAAACCCCCTTGGGCAGTTCGATAAACTGATAGCGCGAGAGCAGCCAGCAGCCGAAAAGGCCGAGGCCGAGGCCGAGCACGGTGCCGGCCAGGCCGATGAGCGAACCCTGGAGCATAAAAATGCGGCGGATCATTCCGCTGCTCGCGCCCATGGACATGAGCACGGCGATTTCCCGCGTTTTTTCCATGACCAGCATGACCAGCGAGGTGATGATCGAAAAAGCCCCGACCAGCACAATCAAGGTGAGAATGACGGCCATGGCGGATTTTTCCAGCTTGAGGGCCGCGAAAAAACCCGCGTACATGCTCATCCAGGTATCGGTATAGTAGGGCGGGCCAAGGCGTTTGGCGATTCCGTCGGCCACGACGTCGGCCTTGTCGATGTCGACCACCGAGACCTCCACCCCTTCGGCATAGCCGGGGGGCAGGCCCATGAGGTCGCGGGCGTGCTGCAGGGAAATGAAACACAACCCGGAGTCATATTCGTGCAGGCCGAGATTGAAAATGCCGACCACGCGGAATTGTTTGATTTTCGGCGTGAAACCCGCCGCGCTGCGCTCGCCCGTGGGCATGAGTACGTTGACCCGCGAGCCGAGATCCAGCCCCAGCGACGCGGCGAGAGATGTGCCGACCACAATGCCGGGCAATCCTTCGGGATCTTTCAGGTCGGCCAGGGACCCCTGCTCGATTTTGGTCAGCACGGTCAGAACCTGCGGGGCCGAATCCACATCGATGCCGCGCAGCACGCTGCCTTTGCTGCCGCTTGCGTTGGACAGCATGATTCCGGTCTGCACGTAAGGCGTTGCCGCCGTCACTCCGGGAACCTCCCGGATGGCGTCAAGCACTTCCGGGCTGTCCATGTTGGTCCGGTTCATGCTTTTGATCACCACATGCGAGGCCACGCCCAGGATTTTTTCCCGCAGGTCGGTGGTGAACCCGGTCATGACGGCCATGATGATGATCAAGGCGCCGACCCCAAGGGTGACGCCGATTATCGACAAAACGGCGGTAATGGAGATAAAGGCCCGGCCCCGAAGGGCCAGGAGGTAACGCAGGGCGATGAATGTTTCAAAACGCATGCCGGGCGGGGCCTCAACTTTCCGGCTTCAGCAGCGGGAAGAGAATCACCTCGCGGATGGAGGGCGAATCGGTCAACAGCATAACCAGACGGTCGATGCCCACGCCTTGGCCGGCCGCCGGGGGCATGCCGTATTCCAGGGCGCGCAGGTAGTCTTCGTCCATGCTGTGGGCTTCGTCGTCGCCGGCCGCCTTTTCGGCCACCTGCTCCTCAAAGCGCATGCGTTGGTCCACGGGGTCGTTCAACTCGGAGAACGCGTTGGCCAATTCTCGGCCGGTGACGAACAGTTCGTACCGGTCCGTGACGTTGGGGTTCTGCTCGTTCCGGCGCGACAGGGGCGAGATGTCCGTGGGGTAGTGATAGATGAACGTGGGCTGGATAAGTTTGGGCTCCACGTCCAGGTCGAACAACTTGGCCTGGAGCTTGGCGGTCTTCTCGCCTTCCACCACTTTTTCGCCCTTCTGGCGGATATAGTGGCGCATGGCCTCGTAGTCCCAGTAGAACTCCGGCGAGTGCCCGCCGATGGTTTCCAAAGACTCGAAGAAAGGCAGCCGCTTCCAGGTGCCCGGAGTCAGGTCGATTTCCTGCTCCTGGTAAACGATTTTGGTCGTGCCGCACACTTTTTGGGCGATATGCCCGAACAGACGCTCGGTCAGATCCATCAAATCTTCAAACGTGGCATAGGCCCAGTAAAATTCACACATGGTGAACTCCGGGTTGTGCCGGGTGGAAATTCCTTCGTTGCGGAAGTTCCGGTTGATCTCAAAGACCTTTTCAAACCCGCCCACCAGCAGGCGCTTTAAGTACAGCTCCGGCGCGATGCGCATGTAGAGCTTCATGTCCAGGGCGTTGTGGTGGGTGGAAAACGGTCTGGCCGTTGCTCCGCCGGGGATGGGCTGCATCATCGGCGTTTCCACTTCCAGGAAGCCCTGATCCTCCATAAAGCGGCGGAACTCGCGTACAACGGCGATACGTTTGTGGAATATTTCGCGGGTGCGCGGGGTGACGATGAGGTCCACATACCGTTGCCGGTAGCGGATCTCCATGTCTTTCAGCCCGTGGTATTTTTCCGGCAGGGGGCGGATGGACTTGGAAAGCAGGGTGATCGCGGAACATTCCACGGTCAGCTCGTCCGTCTTGGTGCGGAACAGCTTGCCGGTAACCCCGACCATGTCGCCGGTATCGAATTTTTTGAACAGCGTGTAGGCGTCTTCCCCCAGGATTTCTTTGGCCGCGTAACATTGCATGCGGCCGCCGGTGTCCATGAGGTGAAAGAAGGCCACCTTGCCGAACGAACGTAGGGAAACGATGCGCCCGGCCAGCGTGAAGGAACCGGCGGATTCCAAGGCTTCGGCGTCCGCGCCTTCGTATTTCGCCATGAGGTCGGCCGCGCCGTCCTGTTTGACGAATCCGTTGGCGAAGAGATTGACGCCCGCGTCCATGAGCTCGCAGGATTTCACCACCCGGTTTTTGACCACTTCATTGAGTTCATCCCGCTCGGCCAAGCTTTCGAGCATGGGCATGAACCAGCCGACCTTGGTCGACTTGGTGGGCAGCTTGATGCCCACCTTCTTTTTGTTGGGAGTTCCGGGTTGGTTGGGAAAATCGGCGGAAGAGGTCAACGTCTTGCTCCGGTTCCGGCGGCCTGTTCCGGTGGCGCCGGGTACTTGCACGCCGCAGTGTTCGGCATACGGTGAACAGTAGTCCGTATGCCAAATGGACCGCAAGGTCAAGAACCCGCCGGAAGGTGGGCCGGGAGCAGGCCCGGCAGAGCGGTGTTGGTCTTCAGAGTGTATCTTTGCTTGCATATTTCGATTGCAGCGTCTATCATTTATATATCATGTAATCTTGGCACGAAAAACGTTTTCGAGAGTGGGATTTGTCGCTCATCGTCCACATATTTTTTTCCGCTTGCAGGGTATTGCCCATTTTTTTTTGCGGCATGGTGGTGACTCTCGCGATAGGTGCTCCCATTACGGAATACTTGCGACTCCCTGAATCCGCAACGCTTTATGAGGCGACGGCTTTCACCTGCCATCGGCTGCCGTCCCGCTCTTTGTTTATTTTCACTTCTCCCATGGGGCTGTGCGCACGTTGCTTTGGACTGTACTTCGGTTTTTTTGCCGCCGCCCTTGCCGTACTTTTTCTGCGTTTGAAAAGTATCGGTTTCGTCCTGTTCGGCTTGCTCCTCTTGCCCTGTTTCATTGATGGGGCAAGTCAGTACCTCGGCTTTCGTCTGAGCACGAATCCGTTGCGTTTTTTCACCGGACTCATCGCCGGGGTCGGCTTTGCATTGTTTCTTTTTCCGCGCTGGATCTCGGTATTCTTATGGCTCTAGACCATCAGGTCTTTGTTTTTTGCCACCAAGAGCTTGAGGCCGTCGAGAAGCTGGGGTAGCGCTTGGTTGTAGCGCCATTCGCACTCTTTGAGGTGGAGTTCGAAATTCCGCTTTACGCCATTAAACTTTGCCA
>JAVBMX010000013.1:0-20325 GCA_031551885.1 Desulfovibrio sp. | reverse complement strand
TAGAACAACGCGGGTGGCACCTCCAAGCCTCCCTGAAAGGGGATTGAATCCCCTTGACCCCGAGGGGTGCAGGGGAAATCATTTCCCCTGCCGGGGCTTGGGGCGGAGCCCCAATGTAAATTAATAGGGTCTGAGCCTAGGAAAACCGATCCCAGAGCATGCCCGCCCAGAGCGCGCCGTTGATCAGCACGGCCAGGAACACGGCCGCCGAGCCCATATCCTTGGCATGCTTGATGTGATCGTTGCGTTCTTTGGTGATCAGGTCGCAAATTTCTTCTACGGCGGAGTTCAGCAGCTCCACAAGGGGAACAAGAAGCGCGCCCCCCACCAGCACGGCGAACCAGAAAGCTCCCGGCCGAATGATACACAGGGCGATGACGACCGCAATCACGCCCACCGTATCCATACGAAAGGCCACCTGGGTTTTGAAGGCATGCCCCAGCCCCTGCAAAGACCACCGGAGTGCTTGGCACAGGTGCTTCGGATCAATCACACTCATTGATTTCCCTTGTCTGGTTTGACCGTTGCCGCTATAAAAAGACATCCACAGATATCAACAGTCATATTTCAGTTCCAGGAGTGCGCCATGAAAATTCTTCGCCTGATTCCCCTGTTCCTCGCCCTCAGCCTCAGCATCGCGTTCCTGGCAGGCTGCACCAAGCAGCGCGGGGGAACGGCCGCGTCGCAAGGTTCCGAAGCCCCGGCCGTTCAAGACCCCGACACGCCCAACCAAGACGCCACCGACCTGATTTAACCCCGCCCGGGCGGCCCAACCCGCCCGCCGGAGCAATTCTCCATGTGGTTGAGCGCGGCCTTTGTCGTTGTCATCTGGTCCACGGGATTCATCGTGGGCCGATACATCGTGGGCGGCGCCGACCCGAATCTGTTCCTGGCCGCCCGCTTCGGCGCGGCGGCCATGCTGTTTTTCATTTTCTGCCGCGTTGCCCGCGTTCCCTTGCCGAAGGGGCGCAATCTTATACCCCATCTGGTTGCCGGGGCAATCATGAACGGGCTGTATCTGGGCATCAGCTACCGCGCCGTGGCCCACGGGCTGCCGCCGGCCGTTATGGCCTTGATCGGCGCGCTGCAGCCCGCTTTCACCGCCGCCCTGGCCGCCCTGGTTTTGCGCACCCGCCCGGACAAGCGCTTTTTCATCGGTTTTGCCGTGGCGCTGTGCGGTGTGACTCTGGTGCTGCTGCCAAAACTTCGGGCGGTCGAAGCGGGCATCGCGCCCGGAGTCGTCGCGGCCGGGGTCTTCGCCATTCTCTGCCTTTCCCTCGGCACGGTGATGCAAAAACGTTTGCCGCTCAAAGAAAACCCTCGAGCCTCCTTTGCCCTGCAAAATGTCGGCGGAGCCGTCACCTGCCTCATCCTGGCCGCCGCCTTTGGGGAACACACCTTCCGGCTTACGACGACCGTGGTCTGGGCGTGGGCCTGGGCGGCGTTCGTTCTTTCCGGGGCGGCGACCTTCCTGCTCATTCGCCTGGTGCGCGGCTTCGACCCGGCGCGTGTTTCCATGCTCATGCTCCTGGCGCCGCCCTTGGCAGCCGTGCAGGCGTATTTCTTTTTTGGCGACACCCTGGAACCCGTGCAACTGGCCGGATTCGCCGTGGCCCTTTTGGGCACGGCCTGGTGCCGGCCGCTGAAAGCCTGAGCGCCGCGCGGGTTTTCCGTTCCGTCACCCGGCTCGGCCCTCGAATATACGCCGCAAACCGCTCGCCCGAACCCCGCCGGAACCGAAGCGGCCGGACCGCATGAGACGCTCCCCGCCCTACCGGCAAAACGTCTTGTAGGGATGCAGGGCCAAATTGCTGTTGTAATAGCGCGGGTCGTCCGTCACTTCCGTCCCCAGCCACGGCGGCCGCGCGAACGCCTCGTCCGGGTGGGAAAGTTCGATTTCGGCCAGAATCAACCCCTGGTTTTCGCCAAAAAATTCGTCCACTTCCCAGCGTGAGCCTTCCCACACAAGGGTGGTGCGGTATTTGTCGATGGTCGGGCCGGCGCAAAGCTCCGCCAGCATTTCTTCGGCTTCCGCGACCGGAATCTCGTACTCATACTCCCGGCGTACCGGGCCGATATTTTTCCCTTTTACGGAAAGCCGGCCGCGTTCACCGGCAATGCGTACCCGAACAACAGCCGCCCCCCGGCACAGATACCCCTGGCGGTACCGTTCCGGCGTTCCCAAGGCGCGCCAGCCGTCGCCCGCAACCAGGAATTTGCGCTCTATCTCGAGTCCCACGGCAGGCTCCTTTTTTCCGCTTGTACGGCCTTTTCCGCAGCCCGGCAAGCTTGGGCGGCCCGGTGTGCCGTGATGCTTCGTCAGACATCGTTTTTTGCTCCGCTCGAGTAAAAAACATACACTCCCGCCGCAAAAAACTCGCCTTCCTCGCCTGACGGCGCGCCGGCCCCCGCCCAAGGCATTCTTACTGAATGGTTTGGCTTTCCGATAATGCGCGGGCGCGGGGAGCCCACCTCCCACCGAAGGGGGTAAAGCCCGGGGTCCGTCATACGCACCCCGGTACCGACTCGGCGGTGATATTGACCCCCGGCGAGGAATCGGGCAAAAATGACGGCTTCCGTCATACACAGGCCACGCGCCGGAGGTTCCGGATGATTTTCAATATTGAAAAAGAAACTCTCCCCAGAGAAGAACTGGAAGTCCTGCAACTCCGCCGGTTGCAGGATCGTTGCGAACGGGTGTATGCGGCCGTTCCCCACTACCGCAAAGTGTTTGATGAAGCGGGGGTTTCTCCGGCCGACATCAAATCCCTGGCGGACGTGACCCGCCTGCCCTTCACCGGCAAGCAGGACCTGCGCGACAATTACCCCTACGGCATGTTCGCCGTGCCCAAAGACACCATCGTGCGTCTGCACGCCTCTTCCGGCACCACCGGCAAGGCCACCGTGGTGGGCTACACCCGGCGCGACCTCGACAACTGGGCCGAACTCATGGCCCGAAGCCTGGCCGCGGCCGGTCTCTCGCGCCAGGACTTCATCCACAATGCCTATGGTTACGGCCTGTTTACCGGCGGCCTGGGGGTTCACTACGGAGCCGAGACCCTGGGGGCCACGGTCATTCCGGTTTCCGGCGGCGGCACCAAGCGCCAGGTTGAATTGCTGCGCGACTTCGGGGCCACGGGCATGACCTGTACCCCCTCTTACGCCCTGTATCTTCAGGAAGCGGCCAAAGAGGCGGGTATCGATATTCGTGAACTGCCGCTGCGCGTCGGCGTGTTCGGGGCCGAGCCCTGGACCGAGGAAATGCGCGCCGAAATCGAGCGCAAGCTCGGCATCACGGCCGTGAACGTTTACGGGCTTTCGGAAGTCATGGGCCCCGGTGTGGCTCAGGAATGTGCCGAGGCCAAGTGCGGCATGCATATTTTTGAAGACCACTTCCTGCCGGAAATCATCGACCCCGTGACCGGCGAAACCCTGCCCCCCGGCAGTACCGGCGAATTGGTCCTGACCACCCTGACCAAAGAAGCCATTCCACTGATCCGCTACCGCACCCGCGACATCACCAGCCTGGACTACACTCCCTGCGTGTGCGGCCGCACCCATGTGCGCATGACCCGGATCATCGGCCGCAGCGACGACATGCTGATTATCCGAGGCGTGAACGTCTTCCCGCAGCAGATCGAATCCATCCTCGTGGATATGGAGGGTCTGGCCCCGCACTACGAGATCGAAATCTCCCGTTCGGACAACCTTGATCACCTGGAAATCCGCGTGGAATTCTCGGAAGACATGTTCGTGTCCGACGAAATCCGGCACATCCAGAACCGTGAACGCCGCCTGCAAAAGGCCATCAAGGATTACCTGGGCGTGACCGCCAAGGTGCGCCTGGTTGAGCCGAAGAGCCTGAAGCGTTACGAAGGCAAAGCCGGACGCGTGACGGATTCGCGGGGAAAATAGGGGGCGGCTTGCGTCGGGAGCTTCGCCGGATGCGGCGTCGCCGCTTGGCGAAGTGGTAGGACAACTCTGACGGGGGCGGTCGAAAGACGGCTCCCGTCGATTATTTTTTGGCTATGCAGCAGCGGGCGCTTTAAAGGAAAGTCGTTTCCTCTTTTGGGGGGCGCCCCCCACACCAGAGACGGTTGCCCAGAGCGGATGAACATTGAAAATGTTCATCCGCTCTGGTGGACGCGTAAGCGTGCCGCCCGGCCGATTGGAGCGTAGCGTGTCTTTCATCGAAAGCGTGGCAACAAACGACTTACGTGTCCCTGTTTCCCGCTTGCGGGCTCGTTCGGAAGCCTGTCGGCAATATGGTTCCAGAGACAATTTCAACGTGAAATTGCTCTAAGAGGAAACCACCGCCGTGGCAATGGCTTTGCCCACGGCTTCGGCCCCCAGAGCACCAAGCAGGTTTTCCGTCCACGGTCCCGCGTCGTTCGGCAACAGGTGTTTGGAGGCCAGGGCAAAGACGATGTCCCCATCATAGACCAAATGGGCCGGGCGAATCGCTCGCGCAACTCCGGCGCCGGCCATGCGGGCAAGACGAGAGGTCTGGGCCTTGTCCAGGGGAACGTTGGTCGCCACGACCACCAGTACCGTGTTGGAAGGCGGCAGGTCCGCCCCGGCCAACGCGTCGTGAATCTCCTCCGGCCCGCGCCCCGGCGAGGAACTCCCCGGTATCGGGGTCATGGATATTCCCCAAAGGGTTCACCACCGCCAAGACTCCGACCCGAATACCCCGGTACGCCACACACCAGGACCCCACCCCGGCCGGGGCCGTGCGCTCGGGGCCTCCCGCCATGAACATCCGCCCGCAGCGCGCGCCCGTTCCCGCGCCGATGTCTCCGATTTCCACCGGGTCGGCCGAAGCACCGGCCGCCGCGGCATAGCCCATTGCCGCGTTGGGAAGAACGCCGGGAGCGGTGTTGCCGTCCAGATCGTAAATCACCGCCGCCGGAACGATGGGAATACTCGCGTGGGGCATAACGAAGCCGTGGCCGCGTTCACGCAGATACCGAACAACCCCGTCGGCCGCCCCCAGGCCGAAAGCGCTGCCGCCGGTCAACAAAATGCCGTGCACGGCGTCCACCAGCGACTCCGGGCGCATCAGCTCGGTTTCCCGCGAGCCGGGCGCGAAGCCCGGCACGGCCAGTCCGGGGGTGAACCCTTCCGGACAGAGCACGGCCGTGCATCCCGTGCCGTGTTCACGGCTCGTCGCGTGTCCCACCAAGATGCCTGCAACGGCCGTCAACGTCTGGTTGATCATGCGAAAACTCCCGGTTCCCGCCAGGATGGCGCAAAACCGGGAGAATGAAAAGGAGTATGGGGGCGCAGGCAAGACCACGCGAACAATTCCTTTTGCAGTATCCGCTATACGAAAAGGTATGCCCAGATTGGAGTCCAACGCTTACACATCTTCGGAGAGAACTCCATGTGCAATGCCCAACACCGGTAGGATGCGCCTCCCGGTCCCTTCGGGCGTAAAACGCGGGGTCGCCGACAATGGGGGGTGCAGGGTGCCGCCCGCGTCAATGTACGATAGCCATTTCACATCGCGGGAGCTGCCAAGGGGCGGTCGACCTCGGCAGCCCTGTTTTAGTCCCCTGCCGGGGGTATGGGTGTCGCTTGGTTTGAAACGGCACGCGGATTATCACATCGCAGGCGCTGAAAAGGGATGCCCCACGCAGCCCTGTCTGCGCCCCCACACCTCACCGAATATAATTGGGGATATTCAAAAAGATTTCGCGAGTGTAGGTGATCATGCGTTCCATGATCCAGGGGAAGGCGAAGAGCAGGGCCAGAAACATGGCCACGATTTTGGGTATGAACGACAGGGTCATTTCCTGAATCTGGGTGGCCGCCTGGAAGATGCTGACCACAAGGCCGACAATCAGGCCCACGAGCAGCAAGGGCATGGATACGGTCAAGGTCAACTCGATGGCCTCTTTGGCGAAGCCGACGACGAATTCCGGAGTCATGGCGGACGTCCTTTTGTCAGAAGATAAAACTGTTGACCAAGGAGCCGACCAGAAGGGTCCAGCCGTCCACCATGACGAAAAGCAGCAGCTTGAAGGGCATGGAAACCATCATGGGCGGCAGCATCATCATGCCCATGGCCAGCAGGATGCTCGAAACCACCATGTCCAGGATGAGGAACGGAATGTAGATGAGAAACCCGATGATGAACCCGGTTTTCAGCTCGCTGATGATGAAAGCGGCGGCCAGGGCGATGGTCGGGACGGTCTCTTTATTTTGCGGACGTTCCAGCTTGGTGATGGAATAAAAGATGGAGAGGTCTTTTTCCCGCGTGTGCTTGAACATAAAGGTGCGCAGGGGGCTTTCCGCCTTTTGCAGGGCTTCGGAAAAGCCGATGCGCTCCTCAAGATAGGGTTGCAGGGCGTTGTCGTTGATCTGCTTGCCCACGGGCCACATGATCGCCACGGTCATAAAAATGGCCAAGCTCACCAAAACCTGGTTGGGCGGCAGTTGCTGCACGCCGAGAGCCTGACGCACGAAGTGGAAGACCACGATGATTCGGGTAAAACTGGTCACGGTCATGACGATGGCCGGGGCCAACGACAGGACCGTGAGCAAAAAGAGGATTTCCAGACCCAGTGAGACTTTTTCCGGTTCGGTCGAGCCGCCGGAGAGACTCAGTTGGAGATCCGGCAGGGCCAGATCTTGGGCGGCCAGGGCCGTGCCGGACAAACCAAGCAGGCAGACGACTGCGACCAAAAGCGTGAAGGCCGCCGGCAGGTGCCGTGCAAGAGAGAATTTAGGACTTTTTGCCCTTTTTTGCGGGAACGGACCCCTTGGACTGACCGGGCTTTCCGGACGGCTGGGGCTTCGCGAGAGGTACGACGTTGCCGGCGGGCTGCACCTTTCCGATGGGTTCGGGCGCTCCGACCGACTCCGGCTTCGCGGGCTGTTCACCCACTCCGGAAGATGCGATCTGGGTGGAGTGTTCCGCTCTTCCGGGCTGTATGCCCTTTGGGGGCGAAACAGCCTGCTTAAGCGCGGCAGCGAAAGAGGGTTTGGGGGAAGACGCCGGGCGTTCATCAGGATCAAGCTCCGTGAGCATGGTTATCTGCTGGTCGGTGACTCCCAGCACCAAGCGTCTATCCAAAATCCGTGCCACGACAATCCATTTCTTCGCCCCCAAGGCCAGCCGGTGTTCAACCCGCATGGCGGCGCCTCCGCCCGTCAAAAAGCCGCCCCCGCGCTTGCGCGCAATGCGCAAAACAACCCACAGCGCGGCCAAAATAAAAAAGAGAATGGCAAGGGCCTCGAAGTAGCCGGCCCAGGAGGTCATGGCTCCGTCAAGCATGCCGCTCGAGTGGGCGGCGGTTTGGGCGGGCGCGACGGGAACGGCCGGCGCGGCGGCCGGAGAAAGGGGCATGGTGGCGTTCATGATGGTATTCCGAATTTCCTCTCAAACGTGTTCTTACTTTTCCCAACGGCTCGAAAAATTCTTGGCGACAATTGGAAAATCATCTCCCCCGCGATGCCGTAAAAATCGCGTTGCAGGCGGAGGTCGCCCCCCTGGCGGCCTCCGCCTTCGAAAGAATAAACCACTTTGCGCTCGGAGTCGAGTTTACCCCAACTGCTTGACCCGCTCTATGGGGCTGATGATATCCGTCAGACGAATACCGAATTTTTCGTTGATCACCACCGCCTCCCCCCGGGCCACGATCTTGCCGTTGACGTAAACTTCCAACGGTTCACCGGCCAGCTTGTTCAGCTCGACCACCGATCCTTGCCCGAGTTGGAGCAACTCGTTGATCAACAGCCGGGTGCGCCCCAGTTCGGCGGAAACATCCAGGGGAATGTCCAGGATGAAGTCCAACTCGCGGCGCCCGGCATCGGGCCGGGGAGCCTTGGCCTCGTCGGTCAGGTCCTTGAACTCGGCGACCTTGGCCTTGGCGGCGAAAGCGGCCTGTTCCTTTTCCTTTTTAACGGCGACCTGCTCGTCGTCGGCCAGGGCGGCGGCCCATTCGGCGGCAAGCTTCTCGTCGTCGGTCATATCGCCCCCGCCGCCCGCCGCCGGGGCCGGAGCGGGGTCATCCTGCTCATCAAGGGCGGCCGCCCACTGCGCGGCCAAGGCATCCTGATCAAGGTCTTCTTTATCGGCTGTCATGGTGTTTCCTTTCCTGAAATCACTCGAGATCAAACTCTATGTTGGAACCGTCTCTGAAACTCTTTTGCAGGCGGGCTTCCGAGCGGGCCCGCAAGCGGACGGGCGCGTCGCAAACTCCTTCGCCCGGCTCGTTCCCGCTTTCCCATCGCGTCGTTTTCCGGTGGGCCAAGCGACCGCGCGCTACTGAATCACGAAATCGGTTATCAGCACCTGCGTGACTCGGGGGCCGCCCAAAATGAGGTTCAGGCGCGAAAGAATCTCGTTTTTGAGAATCTCCTTGCTCTCCGGGGCGGCGACATCCGCATAGGTCTTGCTGGACAACAGCATGAGGATCGTGTCGCTCACGCGGGCGTCCTGCGACTGGAGATCCTGCCCCGCCCTGTCGTCGGCGACCTGCACGGCCAGGGCGATCTTGATCAGCCTCCTGCCCAGCGGATCGGCCAGGTTGGTGGTGTAGGTCTTTAAGGGCACGATCTGGCCGGCGGCCGGCAAAGGCGGTGGCGGAGGGGCTTTGCCCGCTTCACCGGGCTGCTCGGTTGTGGCTTCACCGTTCGAATCGCCACCCATAAATTTGTCGATCAGCCCGAGCTTCCAGACGGCAAAGCCGCCGCCCCCGAGAATCAGGAGCAGGAAGACCAGAATGATCCATTTCATTTTGCTTTTTTTCTTGGGTGCCTCTTCGTCGGCCATGACGCATCCTTATTTTTCGCTCCGCGCCGGATTACGAGGGGAGCGTTTTCGATTTACATCTTTCAGGCATACCGTTGCATGGACACCTGCAAAAAGAAATTACCCTGGAACAACGCGCTCTTTGCACAGTGAAAAGCCTGAGAGCACGTTCACGTTGCATTCGTTCCTGAAACAACGGTGCCGGCGGACGTCCGCTTGCTCTAGGTATAACGGGCCTGTCGCTTGATCGTCTTCAGCAAAATTTCCACCCGGCGGTTTTTCCGGCGGCCTTCGGCGGTGGTGTTGTCGAACATGGGCTTATCCGCCCCGTAGCCGCTGACGGAAAACCGATCCGCCGGCACGTGCCCGGCCAGAAAACGTTCCAAAACGGACATGGCGCGCAGGGCGGAAATCTCTTCGTTGCCGGGCGGGGGCAGTTCGGTCGAATCCGTATACCCGCTGATGTTTATATCGGCATTTACACTGTGAATAACAGGTATCAGGGCGTCAATCAACTTTTGGCCGCGTTCGTCCAGCTCGGTCGAACCTTCGGCGAAGAGCAGCCCGTCCGTCAAAACGATGACAACCCCCTCCGGGTGGGCCAGAATCCTCAGATTTTCCTTTGGATCTCCGGTGTTCACTTCGGGCGGAAGGATATTGTCGGGGAACAGCAGTTCCTTCAACTGCTCGTTCTGATTCACCACGCTTTCCGGTTCACGCAGCATCTTCACGGCCAGACGGACCCGGTCGGACAGGCGGCCCGCCCCACCGGGAGGAAGCGGCGCGGCGCCTTCCGAAAAGCCGCTGATCCGGGCGATGGTGGTCGAATCCATGGACGACATGGACAGCAGGAGCACAAAAAAGGTCAGCAGCAGGGTCATCAGGTCCGAAAACGTGATCAGCCACAGCGGCACGGAAATGCCGGGAAATCTTTTTTTGGCGCGGCGTCTGCTCATTGCGGCTCTCTGTTGTCACCCGGCATGGTCAAATCAAAGGAAAACCCGTGATAGTAATAATTCCTGGGGACTTCCGGCGTTTTTTCCCGCAGCTCGTCCACCTTGCGGATCCAGGCCATGTTGCGTTTGTCCAGCACCAGATCGACCCGACGGTTTTTTTCGCGCCCCTCCGGAGTTTCGTTGCTGAACCGGGGGTGAAAACGCCCGAACCCCTCAAGGGTCATCCGGCCGACCGGTACCCCATGCTCAAGGTAAAATCGATACACCGCGTTGCTGCGTCGGAACGAGAGCATCCAGGTGGGGTCCACCTTGGTCTCGTCGAAATCGGGCGCGTACGCGTTGCCTTCTTCCTCGCGCCGCACCGAGGTATGCCCGGCGACCAACACCGGGTATTCCACCCGCTGCAGATACGGCACGATCTTGCCCATCAACTCCCGGCCGCGCGGGCTGAGGGTGTAGCCGCCCTTTTCGAACAGTACGTCGGCGTTGATGGAAAGGATCTGGACATAGCGGTTGTCTTTAAACTCCAGTTCCTTTTCCCGCTCGTCAAAAACCATTTCGCGCAACGGTTCAAGGTCGTCCCTGGGCAGATCTTCCGCGCGCCCCGGGTCTTGGCCGGCGTCGGGCGTTCCGCCGTCGGCCGCGGGACCGGTCACACCCATGCTGATCCCAAAATGCTCGGACACGGACCCCAACACCTCGCGTTTGATCCGCTCGTCGATCACCGCCATGCTGACCATGAGCACAAAAAAGGTCAGCAACAGGGTCATCAAGTCCGAAAACGTGATCAGCCACAACGGGGTCACGCCGGTCGCGCTGCGCGGTTTTCTGCGCCGGGCCATGATTTAGGCCTCACGCGCCCGGAGGAGTGCGCCGCTTTCACAGCGTCGCGCCGATGCCGCCCGTGAAGCGTGTCCCGCCGTGGTTTCCGCGGCGAAACAGCACTCCCGCGCGGCCCATGCTCGAGCCCGGCGCAAGGCGGACAAAAAACAAAACGTTCCGACGCCCACGGCCGTCAATCCATCTGCCGACGGTCTTTGGGCGGCTGGAAGCTGCTCAGCTTTTCCATGATGATCCGGGGATTTTCCCCCCGCGAGATGCCGAGGATGCCTTCCATCTGCATCTCCATAATCAGCACTTCCTCCCGCGAACGGGCCTTCAGCTTGCCGACCAGCGGCAGAAACACCAGGTTGGCCAACACCGCGCCGTACAGGGTGGTGAGCAGGGCTATGGCCATGGCCGGGCCGATGGTGTCGGGGTCGTTCATGGTCTTGAGCATCTGCACAAGGCCGAGCACCGTGCCGATGAGCCCCAGGGCCGGCGAGTAGGCGGCCATGGCGCTGAGCATTTCCACGCCGGTCTCGTGCCGGCTTTCGGTATTGCCGATTTCGGTTTCCAGAATGGATTGGATGGCGTCGGGCTCCAGCCCGTCGACGGTGAGTTGCAGGCCTTTGCGCAGGTAGGCGTCGTCCAGGCCCCGGACGATGGACTCCAGCGTCAGGATGCCTTCACGCCGGGCGCGGCCCGCGTAGTCCATGAATTGTTCGATGACCTGGTTGGAGTTGGGCGTTTTGCCCACCAGGGTTTTGCGGATGATCTTGCCGATACGCAGAAACGTGCTCAGGGGATAATGCGTCAGGGTCGCGCCGAGGGTGCCCCCAAACACGATGAGCGCCGCCGGCGCATCCAGAAAAATGCGCGGGTCGCCGCCCACGAGTACGGCCACAAAGAGCAGCCCCAGGGAGATGAGTATGCCGAATATCGTTGCCAGATCCATCGCGTCTCGTCCCTTTGCCGCTTTCGGTTGTTCGGCTCGGCGCGCGGCCGGAGGGACGAGGAGCGCGGGGCGCTGCTACGCCTCCGCCCCACCCGGCGCGCGCGGACCGAAAATATCGGTCCCGACCCGCACCAGATCGGCTCCTTCCGCTACGGCCACATGAAAGTCTTGCGACATGCCCATGGAAAGCACCGGCAACAGCAAGCCGGTTTTTTGTCGCATGTCGTTCCGCAGTTCAAAAAGTCGACGGAAATACGGCCGAGCGTCTTCGGCATCGTCCGTCATCGGCGGCAGGCACATCAGCCCGTTCGCCTCAAGCTCCGGCATGGCGGCGATGTCCCGCAGAAGCTCTTCCACGTCTTCCGGCGCAACGCCGGATTTTTGCGGCTCGGCCGCGATGTTGACCTGAACCAGCACGGCCTGCGGCGCGGGCGCGGGGTCGTTGAGCCCCCTGGGTCGCTCGGCCACGTCGGTGCGCCAAGTTTTTTGCAAATTTTGGGCCAACTTGAGGGAGTCCAGGGTCTGGATCACGGCGAACCGTCCCGCGCATTCTTTGGTTTTGCGGCTTTGCAGGTGCCCGGTGAAGTGCCAGACCGGCCGGCGGGCCGGCGGGTTCGCCGTCAACAAATCGTTCACCTCGGCCATTTTGGCCAGGGCCTCCTGCACGTAGTTTTCGCCGAAGCAGGGAACGCCGTAGGCCGGATCGGCCTCGGCCCGTCCGGCCCAGTACCGGGCGAGGTCCGCCACGGCCCGGGCCGGATGGTATTTGGAGACGGCCGTCAAAGCCACGACGCCGCGCGGCCTGCCGGCTTCGGCCTCGGCCCCGCGCAGGCGTTCCATAACCCGCTCAAAGCGCTCGAACAGTTCGTCCGCCACCTGTCTACTCCTGTATGCCCAGGCCCAAAGAATGCAACACGGCCGTGTCGTCCATCCAGTTGTCTTTGACCTTGACCCAGAGTTCCAGGCGGACCTTGCGTTCGAGAAGCGTCTCGATCTCTTTGCGGGCCGTCTGGCCCACGTTTTTCAGGTTCGCCCCGGCCCGACCGATGACGATGGCCTTGTGCCCCGGCCGGCCCACGTAGATCACCGCGTTGATGGTCACATGCCCGGTGTTGGGGTCTTCCTGCCAAGCCTCAATGTCCACGGCCGTGGAATAGGGAACTTCCTGCTTCAGGGACAGGAAAAGCTTTTCGCGCACGATTTCGGCGACCATAAAACGCATGGGCAGCGTGGAAATCTGGTCGACCGGGAACTGGGCTTCGGCTTCGGGCAGCTCTTTTTTGATCGCCGCCAACAGTCCCGGCAGGCCTTCGCCTTTCAGGGCCGAGGTCGGGAATATTTCGGCCTGCGGCCACCATTCGTGCAGGGTTTCCAGTAGGGGCAGCATCCGCGACTTGTCGCCCAGCAGGTCCACCTTGTTGGCGATGACGAAGACCGGGCGCGTTTCTTCCGCCACGGGCTTGCGCAGCGGGGCCAGATCATTTTCCATGAAGTCCGGCCGGCGCACGGAAAGGTCCGCATCCAGCATCACGCAGACCACGTCCGCCCCTCTCAGGGCGTTCCAGGCGGACTGCGCCAGCAGGCGGTTCATTTTGCCCCGGGTCTGCAGAATGCCCGGCGTATCCATAAAGAGCACCTGGGCCTCTTCATCGGACAAAATACCGGTGATCTGGTTGCGGGTCGTCTGGGGCAGCGGCGAAACAATCGCAACCTTCTGGCCCAGGTAGGTATTCAAAAGAGTGGATTTTCCGGCGTTGGGCGGACCGATGACGGCCACCCATCCGCAACGGTAGGGAACGTCGCTCATAATGGTTTCTTTGTTTTGTTGCAGGGTCTTGCCGCCGGGAGAGCCGTACGGCGAAAAAGAATATATCAGGCAGGCGGCCTAAGAGGCAACACGGGGCCGAATCCGATGCCGGCCGCCGAAACCGGCACCCTATGGGGGTAGGCCTCGACCCCGGCTTCCAGGGATTGATGGAACAGCACGGCATAGGCCGGGTCCACATAGTCCGCCGGGCCGAAACAGGCCCCATCCGGGCGCTGCACGGCGTAAAAAAAGGCCGCCCGCTCCCCGCCTTTGACGATATCGATCATCTCGCGCAGATGTTTTTGCCCGCGCTCGCTGACCGCGTCGGGAAACGCGGCCGCGCCGTCTTCCACCAGGGTCACGTTTTTGCACTCCACCCACAGGGGCGGCAGGCCGGGGCCGGTCAGCAGCGCATCCAAGCGGGAAGCCCCCCGCTTGGCCTCGGGTCGCAGGCAGGTGTACCCGGCCGCCCACGGCAGCAGCCCGGCCTGGAACGCCGCGCGCAGCAGCCGGTTGGGCGTCAGGGTGTTCACCCCCACCCAGCCGCGGGCCGCCCCAGGCAGGCCGGTCAGCTCCAGCGTATACGGCAGTTTGCGCCCCGCGCCGGGAGCCGGAGAAACCAGCACCGGCGAGCCGGGCCGGGTCAGGCCGAGCATGCTCCCGGAATTGTTGGAGTGCGCCGTGAGCTCCCGTCCGTCGGCTTCAAAATATACAATGAACCGCTTGAACCGGCGGATCAACCGGCCTTCAAGGCAGCCGGGCGGAAACGGCAAAAGAATCTCTCGCATGCGCGCACCATACCCACCCGGCTGCGGAAAGCAATTGGGAATTTTGGGGCTGCCGCCCCAAACCCCGCCTGGGGGAATGATTCCCCCCAGACCCCCTCATATGCCGATCACCCGCGCAAAGCGCGGATGTGTCGGCAGTGGGGGTGCAGGTGCCACCCGCAGCGAGGTAGGGCAACCACTTTGCATCACAGAAGTTGTCGAGGAGCGGTCAACCTCGGCAGCCCTGGCTCAGTCCCCTTGCGGCCCGGCCGATGCGAAGATGCCGACCAACCATATCGCGAGCGTCTTCAGGGGAAGACTTGCGCAGCCCTGTTTGGAGATCGGGGTGCCGCCCGCGTTGCTGCAAGACAGCCTTGCTCGCATCACGTAAGTGCTGCCGGCCGATTGACCTACGCAGCACTGTTTGAGTTCCCCCAAAAATCAAACTGGACTTTCACAAAACCGCCATGTATAGTCAGGTACAATAACTATATACGGATTTATTGATATGCTCACCATCACCGATCCTCTGGCGTTACAGCGCCTGTGCATCCAGTGGGAGACCGAAGGGAAAAACATCGCCCTCGTGCCCACCATGGGTTTCTTGCATGTCGGGCACGAAAGCTTGATCCGCAAAGGCCGGGAACTGGCCGACAAGCTGATCGTTTCCGTGTTCGTGAACCCGACCCAGTTCGGCCCGAACGAAGACTTGGACGCCTACCCGCGCAGCCCGGAAAAAGATGCGGCCCTCATTGAGGCCGCCGGCGCGGACGTGCTCTTCATGCCCGACCCCGCCGCCATGTATCCTGAAGGCCACGCCACCCAGGTGGAAGCCCCGCCTTTGGCCGCCGGCCTCTGCGGCGTCACCCGCCCGACCCACTTTCGCGGGGTCTGCACGGTGGTGGCCAAACTGCTGCTGCTCAGCCGGGCGCATTTCGCCGTTTTTGGCGAAAAGGACCGCCAACAGTTGGCGATCATCCGCCGCATGGCCAAAGATTTGTTTATTCCCGTGGAGATCGTGGGCATGCCCACCGTGCGCGAAGCCGACGGCTTGGCTTTGAGCTCGCGCAACGCCTACCTCACCTCCGAGGAACGCGTCCACGCCCCAAGCTTCGCCGCCGGCCTGCGCAAAGCGGTCGCGGCCGTCCGGGCGGGTGAAATGTCCATCCCGGCGCTGGCGGCGATGATCCGCGCCCACTGGGCCGAATATCTACCCGCCGGACGCGAGGACTACCTCGCCTTTGTTCATCCCGACAGTCTTTCCCCTCTGGAGCGCATCGACGGCCCCTTTGTGGTCGCGGCGGCCATGTATGTAGGCAAAGCCAGACTCATCGACAACATTCTGTCGACCCCCGAAAACGACCTGAACCCCCAGCAGGAGCGCGCATGATTCCCGCAAAAGGCAAGTATTACTTCACTTCCGAATCCGTGACCGAAGGCCATCCGGACAAAGTGGCCGACCAAATTTCCGACGCCGTTCTCGACGCCCTTCTGGCCGGAGACTCGGCTTCGCGCGTGGCCTGCGAAACCATGGTGACCACGGGTATGGCCTTCATCGCCGGGGAAATCACCTCGCGCGCCTACGCCGACCTGCCGGACATCGTGCGCCGCACAATCCGCAACATCGGCTACAACAGCTCCGACATGGGTTTTGACTGGCAAACCTGCGCGGTCATTTCCTCCATCGACAAGCAGTCCCCGGACATCGCCCAGGGCGTGGACCGCGTGAAAGACGAAGACCAAGGCGCCGGCGACCAGGGCATGATGTTCGGCTTCGCCTGCGACGAGACCCCGACCCTGATGCCCGCGCCGATCTACTGGGCGCACGAGCTTTCCCAAAAGCTCACGGCCGTGCGTAAAAACGGCGAAGTCCCCTACCTGCGCCCGGACGGCAAAACCCAGGTTTCGTTCGAATACGTGGACGGCGTCCCGGTGCGCGTCAACAACGTGGTGGTTTCTTCCCAGCACGCGCCTGAAGCGAGCCAGGAACAGATCATCCATGACATCACCCAGAAAGTGATCATCCCCACCCTGCCGGCCAAACTGTTTGACCCCAACAACTGCGAAGTCTTCATCAACACCACCGGCCGGTTCGTCATCGGCGGCCCCATGGGCGACTGCGGCCTGACCGGGCGGAAGATCATCCAGGATACTTACGGCGGCATGGGCCACCACGGCGGCGGGGCCTTCTCGGGCAAAGACGCCTCCAAGGTGGACCGCTCGGCCGCCTACATGGCCCGCTACATCGCCAAAAACGTGGTCGCGGCCGGCTTGGCCCCCAAGTGCGAAGTGCAAATCGCCTACTGCATCGGCGTGGCCGAGCCCGTGTCCGTGCTTTGCTCCTCTCTCGGCACCGGCAGCGTGCCCGACGAGGTGCTGACCAAGGCCGTTCGGGAAGTCTTCGACCTGCGGCCCTTCCACATCACCCGTCGCCTGGACCTGCGCCGTCCCATCTTCGGCAAGAGCTCCTGCTACGGCCATTTCGGCCGTGAGCTGCCCGAGTTCACCTGGGAACAGACCGACGCCGCCGCCGACCTGCGCACCGCCGCGAAAGCGTAAACATAAGCAAGACTTCGTGTTGCCGGGGGAAGGAACCACAAGGAACTGAGTCCCTTGAGGTTCCTTCCCCCGGACCCCCTTCCTCCTTATCCCCATTTTGGGTAAGAGTAAGCCCATGACCGAACCCGTCCGCTGCGCCTGGAGTCTGCATTCGCCCGAGGAAACCCATTACCACGATACGGAATGGGGCGTTCCCCGTTACGAAGACGCCGAAATTTTCGAGTTCCTCACCCTTGAGGCCGCCCAGGCCGGGCTTTCCTGGCTGACCATTCTGAAAAAACGCGAAGGGTACCGCCGCGCCTTTGCCGGTTTTGACGCCGCCACGGTGGCGGATTTCTCGCAGGCCGACGTGGAACGCCTGATGCTGGACGCAGGCATTGTCCGCAACCGTAAAAAAATTGAATCCACAATCAAAAACGCCCGCCTGTTTCTGGAAACCGCGGCCGAGCACGGTTCGTTTTCCCGCTGGATATGGGGGTTTGTGGACGGCAAACCGCTGCAACCCAACCGGCAAAAGATGGAAGACGTGCCCGCCACGACGCCCCTGGCCGAAACAATCGCCAAGGAGCTCAAGCGCCGGGGCTTCTCGTTCCTTGGCCCCACGGTCATTTACGCCCACATGCAGGCCGCCGGCATGGTCAACGACCATGCGATCGGATGCTTCCGGCATGCCGAAATCGCCGCCTTGGGCGAGCAGGGAATGCCTGCGGGACGGTAAATCGCTCGGAGGCATCCACAGCCGCGTGCGCCGTCTTCACGAGCGGGAAAGACGGATGCGCCCGAAACCCCTCCGGGAGAGCGGCACCCCGGCCTGAAGAAAGCTGATCCGCCCCGCGTCGAGAGGAACGCCCTCCGACGAATCTCTGCGGCACAGCGTTTCCGACAGCGGTTTCCTCCCAACTCCCCGGAAGGCGGGACGATCCTCCTCCTCCCACTCTCCCGCCCTTGTCCCCGTGTCCTTCCCCGCTTTGCCTTGCGTCTCTCCCCTTTTTCCGGCATTATGCATGCCTCATAGAAAAGGAGCCAGTTTGAGCGTGGATGCGATCATTCCCCATATATCCAGCGACCTCGGCGCGTATCTTTGGACCCCGGCGCTCGTAACCATCACCTTGACCCTGCTTTCGTCGGCCCTGTGCGGGCCGTTGCTCGGCACCCTGACTGAAATCTTTTATCTTAAGACCCACAAAGCGTTTTACGACAAGTGCGCCTTGCAGCTGACCCGCTTTGTCAGCGTGATGGGGTTCTTGGCCGGCGTTTTTGTCATCGTTGCCGGATACCTGCTGCTGCGCCGCCATATGCCGGTGCTGCTCGAGCCTCCCTTTGGGATGCGGCTGATCTTTTTTATTCTGGTGCCGGGAATGGGATACGGGCTGTTCCTGGTCCGCCGGGCCACCTGGACCGGCCTGAACCACCTGCCCACGACCCGCTTTTTTCTCGGGCTGTTGCCGACGCTTCTGGGCCTGTTCCTGACGGCCCGCTTCCTGATGCCGCTTGAGCATATCCGCGCCTTTCTCCGCAACCCCCAGGCGGCGGAGTCCCCCAAGGCCCTGCTGGAAGCCCTCTCGCCCGAAGCCGGATTCAGCGCCTTTCTGTTCCCGCGTTTCTCTTACGCCCTGACCACGGGCCTCGCGGCCACGGCGGTATTCGGCATCTGGTATCTGCTGCTGCGCCGCAACCGCGACGACTTCGGCCGCGATTACTACACCTTTGCCCTGAAGTTCTGCGCCCGCTGGGGCGCTGCCTTGACGGCCGTCGCTTCCGCCGCCGCCTGGTGGGTGTTGCTGGGCCTCACGGACGTGACCAACGGCCCGGACGAAGTCACCCAGCTGAGCTTTGCCTGCACGGCCGGGGCCTCGATGGTGACCTGCCTGCTGCTGCTGTTCATGAGCATCAGTTCCGTGCCCATGCGAAATAAATTCACGGCGGTCCTGGCCGGGTTCGCGTTTTTGATCGCGCTGTTCGGGCAGCTTGTGCTTTTCCACCTCACCGTCACCCCTTTTCCGGCACCGTAAGTCACGGGCGGGGCCTTTTCAGCGTCGCCCGCAGATCCGCTTGAAAGCGCAAAGCATATTCGCCGGAATGCCGCCACGAGGCTTTCTGCAGATGGAGCCTACAGCCGCCCTGAAATGATTTCCTTTGAAATTATCCTCAACGGCGATATGGAAAACAAGCTGAAGACGAATTCCCCGACGGGCGTCCGTTCGCGCGACCGGGCGTTTTCGCCGAGACAATGCTGTGAAACGCGGAGTGAAGGAGGAACGCCATGCCCCCGATGACCATCACCATCGGCGACCTGGAACTGAACACCGCCATCGACCGCCTGGGCAGGCCCGGCCTGCCCTCGCCCCTGGCTTCGGCGGCCCTTTCCGAGGATGAAACCATCCCTCTGTACCTGGACGGCGAACACATCGAGGAGCTTCTCGGGCACGGCCCGGTGGCCGTGGACTTTGAGCCGGCAGGCCCGCGCCGCCATCTCTATTTCGACACCTCCAAGACCAAATGCGCCATCGTGACCTGCGGCGGCCTGTGCCCCGGCATCAACGACGTGATCCGGGCCATCGTCATGGAGGCCTTCCACAAATACCGCGTGCCCACGGTGCTGGGCATCCGCTATGGGCTTGAGGGCTTCATCCCCAAATACGGGCACGACGTCGAGGAGCTCACCCCGGCCAAGGTGGCCGACATCCACCAGTTCGGCGGCACCATTCTCGGCTCGGCGCGCGGGCCGCAAAGCCCGGTCGAAATCGTCGATTCCCTGGAACGCCTCAACGTGAGCGTGCTTTTCATGATCGGCGGCGACGGCACCATGCGGGCCATGAACGGCGTGGTGCGCGAAATCAAGTCCAGGGGTCTGCGCATCGCGGTCATCGGCGTGCCCAAGACCATCGACAACGACGTCAATTTCATCAGCCAGAGTTTCGGTTTTGAAACGGCCGTGTTCAAAGCCACGGAAGCCATCCAGTGCGCCCACACCGAAGCCGTGGGCTACCGCAACTGCGTGGGCATTGTGAAGCTCATGGGGCGCGAGTCGGGTTTCATCGCGGCCCACGCCACCCTGGCCATGAAGGAAGTGAACTTTGTTCTGATTCCGGAAATTCCCTTTGCCCTCGACGGCCCCGGCGGTCTTCTGCCCGCCCTGGTCGAACGCCTGAAAACCCGCAAGCACGCGGTCATCGTGGCGGCCGAGGGTGCCGGTCAGCACCTGATGCAGAAAGAAGACACCACCGACGCCTCGGGCAACCCGGTGCTCGGCGATGTGGCCGAGGTGCTGCGGCGCGAAATCAGGTGCCGGCTCAAAGAGCAGGGCATGGATTTTTCCATCAAGTACATCGACCCCAGCTACATGATCCGTTCCGTGCCCGCCAACGCCAACGACAAAGTATACTGCGGCTTTCTCGGGCAGAACGCGGTGCACGCGGCCATGGCCGGGCGCACCAACATGGTCGTGGCCAAGCTCATGGACCGCTACGTCCATCTGCCCCTCGAACTGGTCATCCGCAAACGCCGGCAGCTGAACATCCATACGGAATACTGGCGGGCCGTGCTCGAATCCACCGGCCAGCCGGAGCTGGCCCTGGCACGGCAAGAGTAAGTTACGATCTCTTCAGTGGGGCTGCCGCCCCACCCCCCGCCTGGGGGGAATCATTCCCCCCAGACCCCCTCATTATGTCGGGGGACCCCCCGTGTAGGGCGGGGGG
>JAVBMX010000035.1:0-73212 GCA_031551885.1 Desulfovibrio sp. | reverse complement strand
TAGAACAACGCGGGTGGCACCTCCAAGCCTCCCTGAAAGGGGATTGAATCCCCTTGACCCCGAGGGGTGCAGGGGAAATCATTTCCCCTGCCGGGGCTTGGGGCGGAGCCCCAATGTAAATTAATAGGGTCTGAGCCTAGGGAGTTGTATAGTCCCCGACTTCAATGGAATGCTCTTTGCCTGTCGGGTCGCGCACAACCAGTAATCCGTCATCGTTGAGGTCCAGAACTTCGCCGGTGACGGTTTGGCCACGCGTCACGAGGGAGAGCGTTTTTCCGACGATATCGGTTTTTTGCGTCCATTCGGCCAGCAGGGGGCCGGCTCCGCTCTGCAGCAGAGCGGTGTAATAAGCATCCAATTCCGTCAGCAGTTTTACGTAAACGGCATTCCTCGCAAGCCGTTGGCCTGTTTCCTCATAAACAGAAGTGATAATTGCCCGTAGTTCTTCCGGAAATTCTGTGTCTGCCGCGTTGAGGTTGCAGCCGATTCCCATCACCGTCCATTCGACTTCCCCCCCGACGACGGCGGCTTCAACCAAAACGGCGGCAACTTTTTTCTCGTTGATGAGAATATCGTTCGGCCATTTTATGGTGAACTTCGCTCCACTCAGGTCAACCAGTGTTTTTTGAACGGCCAGGCAAGCCGACAGTGACAGCACGGAAAGCCGGCGCGCGGGCAGATTCGGTCTGAGCAGAACGGAAAACTGTAGGCTTCTGGGGGCGGAAAACCATTTACGCCCCCTGCGGCCGCGGCCCTGCGTTTGCAGATCGGTCAGCACCAGACTGCCGTCAGGGGCTCCCGCAGCGCCAAGAACGGCTGCCTCACTATTGGTGGAGCCGGTTTTTGCTTGCCAGCTCCATTGCCCATGCCCGATGATCTTTGTTTTGAGAGCTTTTTTTATCAGGCCGACATCAACGGTATCCGGCTCCATTTTCAGCAAATAGCCGCGCCGGGAAACCGCTTCAATCAAACAGCCTTCCGCCCGTAGTCTGGTTATGTGCTTGGCCACCGCAGCCCGCGAAATGCCAAGCCCCTCCGAGATAGCTTCCCCGGAAAGCCAGCCTTGGCTTTTTCTCAAAAGCGTGAGTATGTGCAATTTTGTTGAGGATACCGTACTCATTAGAAATTTTATCCTTTTCTCTCTATCGTCAACTTAAACTTAGACTAACTTTGGTTGACAATTTGATCTTTTACATTATGCTCCCGCCTGCCCGACAAGCCGGAGGTGACATGAAGTCCTTATTCAATCGGCAATTGCAGGATATCCTCAGTTCTTTCCTCCAACAAGACGAAACCGCACCGTCCGCCGCTCTTGTGGGGATGCCGCTGCTTGACGTGACGGCACTTGCGCGTCTTGCCGCATCCTCGTCAAATCTTAAATGTTTTACCTGCGGCATCATCAATGTCAAATCCGGCGCCTGTTCTGAAGATTGCGTCTTTTGCGCCCAATCCGCCCACTACAGCACAGCCGCCCAGACGTACCCCTTTCTGAGGCCGGATGAAATTTTGTCCAGAGTGGAGGCAAAGCTGCAAGACCCTCACGATTATTTGGGTCTGGTCGCCGGTGGGCGGGCATTGACGGAGCGTGAGTTTGATCTGCTTTGCCAAAGCGCTCATTTGATAACTTCCCGCTTCGACGTCCGGCTATGCGCCTCCATCGGATTTTTGAGTCCGGAACGCGCCCGAGCTTTGAAACAAGCCGGATTTACCGGTTGCCATCATAATTTGGAAAGCGCCCGTGGGTATTTCGAGCAAATCTGCACCACCCACCGGTATGAACAAAGAATTGCGACCGTGAAAACGGCCCAGGCTGCCGGATTACGGGTCTGCTCCGGCGGTTTGTTCGGTTTGGGCGAGAGTTTTGAACAGCGTTGCGAGCTGGCGATACAGTTGAGAGAACTCGAAGTCGACTCCATTCCGGTAAATTTTTTGATTCCCATCAAAGGGACTCCGCTTGAAAAGCAAAGCATTATCCCCCCGGAAGACGCTTTACGAACCATAGCCGCTTTCAGGCTTCTTAATCCCGACAAAGATCTGGTGATCTGCGGTGGACGCCTGGATGCTTTGAAATCATTCAAAAACATGATTTTCAGCGCGGGGGCCAACGGCTTGATGCTGGGAGACTATCTGACCCGCCGTGGCGGCGCGGTCAATGACGATGTTCAGGACATGCTGACCTTGGGGGTGATATGACGCCCAAAGCCTACTTTCTCTGCGGTACCGGCACGGATGTGGGGAAAAGTGTGGTCTGCGCCGGCCTCCTGAAAAGTATGCCTTCCGGCCGGGCCATAAAAATTGTTCAGACGGGAGAAGCGTCGCTCGACCAGGATCTCTATGCCGAGGCCTGCCCGCGGGGCCGGTACACAACCCTGCGCCATTTCAGGCTGCCTGCTTCCCCGCATCTGGCGGCGAGTGAGGAAAATCAGGTCATAGACCTTGTTTCGCTTGCTCAAAAGGTGCGCGCGGAAGCAACGAAAGCGGAAGTGACCTTGCTGGAAGGCTCGGGCGGGCTCATGACGCCGTTGTCGCCGACGGAGACCTTCCTGGATTTTATGGTTGCCCTGGGATACCCGGTGATTCTGGTCATCGGCAATGCGCTGGGAGCCATCAACCACGCCTTGCTGAGCCTCGACGCGCTCAAAAGGGCCGGGCTTACGGTTGAGGGGGTGGTTTTTACCCACCCGGACGCCGGATATACGGAAGATCATCCTGTTTCCGTTGATAATAGGGAGATCATTACAAAGTATAGTCGGACGGATATCTTGGGCGTTGTGCCGCATATTCATGAATTTTTATGGAAAGGCAACAGGGAAAAAGCCTGGGGTAAGGTAGCGGCCTGTCTGAAAAAGGCGGCAACGCGCTTGGCCGAGCCTTGCCGGGAACCTGAGCCGGCTTCGGAAGCCGTTTCCGCCTTCGACCGGGAACATTTGTGGCATCCGTATTGCCCGGCTCCGGGAATGGGCGAGTCCAATTGGCCGGTGGAGAAAGCCGAGGGCAATTACATTCATCTGAAAAACGGCCGCAAACTTTTGGACGGCATGTCGTCCTGGTGGTGCGCCATTCATGGGTATGGCCGGCCGGAACTCGCAGCCGCTTTGACCACGCAGGCTTGGACCATGCCGCATGTGATGTTCGGCGGCCTGACCCATGAACCGGCCGTCGAGCTTGGGCGAAGCCTTTTGAAGATACTGCCTCCTGGCCTTGAGAAGATATTTTTGGTCGATTCCGGCTCGACGGCGGTGGAAGTCGCGTTGAAAATGGCCGTCCAATATTGGCACGGACTCGGATTTCCCAAAAAGATAAAAATAATCGGCCACCAGGGGGGCTATCACGGCGATACACTCGGTGCCATGAGTGTGGGAGACCCCGTCAACGGCATGCATGCCCGGTTCAGCGGGTTTGTGCCGGAACAGATATTTGTGCCTCGCCCCGCGTCGCCGTTCCATGCCCCTTTTGACGAGAGCAGCTTGAGCGCCTTGGCCGAAACGGCGGAAAAGCATCAGCGGGAATGCGCGGCGGTGATCATTGAGCCGATAATTCAGGGGGCCGGGGGGATGTGGATGTACCACCCCGATTACCTGAAGGGCCTGAAGGAAATCTGCCGCCGCTACGATCTGCTGCTGATTTATGATGAAATCGCCACCGGCTTCGGGCGCACCGGAAAAATGTTCGCGACGGAATGGGCCGGGGCGGACCCGGACATTCTCTGCCTGGGCAAAGCCCTGACCGGCGGAACCATGACGCTTGCCGCCACCGTCTGCACCCGGCATGTCGCTGAAGGGATTTCCCGGAACGCCGCACCCCTGATGCACGGCCCTACTTTTATGGGCAATCCGTTGGCCTGCCGGGTGGCCCTGGCGAGTCTCGCTCTTTTGCAAGCATCGGATTGGGCCGGGCGGGTGCGCTCCATCCAGCATGCCCTGGAAGAGCGGCTTGCCGGCTGCCGCGGCCTGCCTGAAGTGCGTGACGTGCGTGTGCTGGGGGCCATCGGAGTGGTGGAAATGAACCGGCCGGTCAATGTGTCCAGGCTTCGCGCATACTGCGCGGAGAAACATAATGTCTGGATCAGGCCTTTCAACAACCTCATCTATGTCATGCCGCCCTATACCGTAACCGCCGGCGAATGCGCCCGTTTAAGCGGGGCTGTCGGCAAGGCCGTCAAGGGGAGAGAATGGGCTTAGCCGCCTTTATCCTATATGCTTTCGGGGCGCTGGTTCTCGGCAAAATCATCACCAAAAGCATGGCCGGTGAAAGTTCGTTTTATGTGAACAGCCGTTCAAGCAGCGCCGCGATGGTGGCTTTCTCCATCGTGGCTTCCTGCGTGGGAGCTTCGGCCACCATCGGAACGGTCGGCCTGGCGTTTACCGCAGGCACTCCGGCGTTTTGGTGGCTGGGCGGCGGGGCGGTGGGCCTGAGTGTTCTGACTGTTCTGCTGGCGCGCAAGGTACGGAGCAGCAACGCATATACCTTGCCGGAAATGGTGGAGAAACGCCTGGGGGCTCAAGGTCGCCGCTTGATTTCGGCGATAATCGTCATCGCCTGGATATCCATTTTGGCCGCGCAATTTAAGGCCGGCACGCAAATAATTCAGGCGCTGACGGGCCTGCCGCCGCTGACTTCGCTCCTTTCAGGCGCGTTGCTGATCTCGGCGCAAACGTTTATCAACGGGCAATCCGGCGTCATCAAGTTGGATCGAATCCAGTTCTTCATCATGCTTGGGGGGTTCCTGCTGCTCGTTTTCTGGCTGGCGTATTCCAACCCCACACCCTTGGGCGAAATCAAATGGGAAGCGGTCAACGAGGACTTCCCGGTCGACCGGTTGTTCTACTTTTTATTGGTGCAGGGAGGCAGCTATGTGGTCTGCCCGATGCTCTTCGGACGCCTACTGAGTGCGGAAAGCGAAAAAGCGGCGCAGCGGGGGGCGCTCTTGGCGATTCTCGGCCTCTGCTTTTTTTCCGCCCTGATTGTTCTGATCGGTTTACTCTCCAAGGGGTTGATCCCTGCCGATTCCCAGCCGGACCATGTGCTGACCACCCTTCTGGCAACCGTTTTGCCCCCGTGGCTTACGTATGTCGTCTATCTGACCCTTTTGAGCGTTGTTGTTTCCTCGGCGGATTCGTGCCTGATCACCGCCGGCCTGATTCTGGCCGGAGATCTGTGGCGGCAAAAAAGCGTCGGCCGTACCAGACTGTGTGTCGTTGCCCTCGCGGTGGCCGGGATTTTGCTGACGTTCATGGATAAAACCATTTTGGACTTTTTGCTGATGGCGAACAACGTGTATGTGTGCGGGGTGGTCGCCCCGGTGTTTGTGACCATCCTTGCCGGAGAAACGAGAGAAGCCCGCCCCCCGCTTATGACGGCCGGTTTGCTTTCCGGGGGAATGTTGGGGCTCTTGTCGTCACTCACGGGCCTGCACTGTCTGAGCTATCTTGGCGTGGTTGTTTCCGGCTTCTTGGCGGTCTTGAGTTTTTTCCTTTCCGGAAGTCACGGTGTCGCACAAATGGAAGGGAGATAGAAACGCAGACGGCTGTCCTTTCACGCCGAGCGGCGCCAGGCCCAAACAGGGCTGCGGAACTCATCCCCTGGATGACGCCCTGTGGTATGCTGGACCGGCAGCGTTGTACCGAACCGGACCGCAAGGGGAAATGATTTGACTCGGCGCATCGTGCGTCTCACCCTTCGGGCGCCGTCGGAATACTCCGGCGTCAATCCGGCTCCTGCCGGATGAGCCCCTGCACCCCTCAAGGGTTCGGGAGTCGAGGGGATTCAATCCCCTTGCTGGGAGGCTTGGAGGAGCCACCCGCGTTGTTCTAAGGCAACATTGTCCACATCACGGAAGTGCCGGCGGGCGGGTTGCTCACGCGGCCTTGTTTGCGCCCCTCCGATGAAACAAGTAATGAGGCCTGAGCTTAGAGGGCCGTGCCCTTTCCGGGGATAAAGAAATGTGAAGCGTCGACGCCTTCAAGCTCCAGCAGTTTTATTTTTTTGCCGATACCCCCGGCATACCCCGTCAAACTGCCGCCGGCTCCGACAACCCTGTGGCACGGAATGACGATGGAGATGGGGTTGTGCCCCACCGCGCCGCCGACGGCCTGGCCGGCCATGCTTTTTTTGTTCATCCGGGCGGCCGTCTTTTTGGCGATTTCGCCATACGTCGTCCATTGACCGTAAGGAATGTCGCACAAGATGTCCCAGACGGCCTTTCGGAATTCGCCGCCAAGGGGAGCCAGCGGCAGTTTGGAAATAGTGGGATTTTTGCCGGCGAAGTACGCATCGAGCCATTCTTTCGCCACGGCAAAGGCCGGCAGGTCCGATTTTTCTTCCATTCCGCTTTTTACCGTCGCGGCAAAGTATTTTTGTCCGTCGAACCAGAGGCCGACAATATTTTTACCGTCGCTTGCCAGCGTGATTGCGCCCAGGGGCGAGGCATAGCCGGTCGAGTAAAACATAATAATCTCCTCGCGCTATAGGGAACCGGGGGCGGACCACGCGTTCCACCCCCGGTTCGGTTCTTGGTTCTGTTTGTCGCCTGTCGTTGTGACGAGGCGGAGCGGGGTTATCCGGTAATCCGCAGGACGTCCTGCGTCATCTGGGCCGCCGCCAGAGCGTCGTGCCCGGCGGGCGGATCCACGATGAAAGCATCAAGTTGCGCGTTTTGGAAGTGGAACGCATCGCCGTGGTCCATGGGGAACGCCGTCGGCGCGGCTTCGGCTTGGCCGGAGTTCGAAGCGGCGGTGCCGGCGTGGGCCTGTTCCGGGGCATCCGTAGAGGCATGGGGGGGCAGGCCGTCGGTCTGATGCCGGTCGGCGACGCTGCCTTCCACCAGGATCGTTCCCAGGCTGTCGTGCTCGTCGTCGACAAGGTCGGCAAGGCGCAAGGCGTCGCCTTCAAGCAGACCGACGCCCGCAGCCGCGCCGGTGTGGTCGTCCGCCAAACCCGCTCCGGCGGTGGGAGCGGGGTGCCCGTCCATATGTTCCGCCTGCCGGGTGAACGCCTCGGAGGCGGCTCCGTCGATGAGGGGGTTCCCGTTCTCATTGTTGTGCGCGGCGTCGTGCCCGCCGCCGACCGTTCGTCCGTCGTGGTTGTTGATGCCTGCGACATGTTGCTCAAAGCGCAGGTCCTCCGAGGTGTCGAGAATGCCGAAGAGCCTGTGTTGGGCTGCCGACGTCGATTCGAGGTGCGCCATGAAGCCTGAGGAGGAGTCGGTTACCTCAAACGATCCGTCGGTGAGGATCGACGCGGCCTTGGTCTCGCCCGAGTCGATGTCCACCAGGGTGGCCGCCGTGATGTCCAGAACGACGGTGCCGGACCAGTGCTCATTCGGCTCGAAGTAGACGTTGTTCAGGTTCGCCGCGTCGATCACGACGTTGCCGGAGGTGTGAACGGAGACGTTCCCGTGGCCGTCGTCGATGATCAACGAGCCGTTCGCGGGCACCAGGAGGGTTACGCTCTGCACGGTGTCGTGCGTGAGCGCGGTGTCGGGCACGGTAAAGGTGATGTGCATGCGGCCGGAGTCTTCGACCATGGAAGGCGCGTCGGACCCGACCACCACGGTGGTGGAGGTGACCACGCCGACACGCAGGTCGATGACCGTGTTGTGGTCGGTTTCCGCCCAGTTGTTGTCCAGGGTCAGCTCGTGACCGCCGGGGGAACCGGCGGCACCGGCCGTGGTTTCAATCGAAATGCCGCCGATGCGCAGGGTGGCGTCCAGGTCGCCGACCGTATACGGCGCGGTGATGTGAAAGCCGACCTGTACGTTGCCGGAGGCGTCCAGCATGGCGTCTTCGATTTTGACGGCATAGTGGGGCACGCCGTTCTCGTCGAAGACGGTGACAAGTGTTGCGGGCAGCCCGTTGACGAGCACGCCGTCGCATTTCCAGTCGTTGGTTTCCTGCAGGATGGCGTAGTGGACTTCGCTGCCGTCGTGGTCGGCGAAGTTCAGGCTCACGTTGGCCGTGCCGGTTCCGCCACTGCTCACGCCGGTATGGAAGCCGTCGTCGGAGAGGAAGCCGATGCCGCTTGTGGTGGGGGCGTCGGCCACGGCGTCGACGATGGTCGTACCGGAGCCGCCGGGGGTGGCCATATCGCCGGAGGCGTTGTCGGTGAAGGTCGCGCTCCAGCTCCAGTGCACGTCCGCGTCGTTGTGGCTTTCCGGCGTGAAGGTCACGGCGATGTTCCCGAGGGCCGCGGCGCTGGTGATGATGAGGTCGCCGTTCGGGGCGATGCTCCAGCCGCCGACGTTCAGCGGGTCGTTGACGGAAATGGCGCCGTTGCCGTCGTGGTGCAGGGTCAGGCCGTTGAAGGTGTCGTCGGCGCTGAGGGAGGCGTTGATGACCACCGGGATGGTCTGGTCTTCATAGGCGTTGCCGATGACGATGGAGATGCTGCTGTCCACCAGCGAAACATCGATGTGGGTGGGAGCGTCGTCCAGAGTCCAGGAGATGTTGTTGTCCAGGGTGGATTCCAGATCCGTGAGGTTGTCCTCCACGGCCATGACGCCCGTGCGCAGGTCGTAGCCGGTGGGGTCCGGCTCGGCGGGAAGCTGCACGGTCACGTCCACCGAGCTTTGCCCGGCCGGAATCTCCACCCGGTAAAACGACATGCCGTCGAGGTAGACCGTCTCGGCGCCGGCGACAACCAGGCCGGGACGCTGCTCCACAAGGGCGTAGTGGGTTTCGGAACCGTCGTTGTCCACAAAGGTTCCCCCCACCGTAAGGGTGATTGCGCCGTTGCCGGGCGCGGCGGTATGCCCCGGCCCGTAATCCACGGATGTTGTCGGGTCCGTGGGTTTTTCGGCCACGGCGTCGACGATGATCACGGCGTCGCCGCTGAAGCTCGCGCCGGTGCCGTCATAAACCGTGTAATGCAGGGTTTCGTCCGCGTCCCCATAGGTGTTGTTGGGCACGAAGCGAATGCCGGAGGCGTCCAGGCCGGCGGCCGAGCCGCTCGTGTAGACGGTGCCGTGGCCGTCGACGATGTATCCCTTGGCGGGATCCCAGGTCAGGTCCACGGTGGTGATGGGGGTGCTCGGGTCGGTGATGTACCCGAAGGAAATGGCCGCGCCGCCGGCCGGGGTCAGGTTCGGTTGGCCGGGGTTGTTCGGGTCGCTTTCGTTGGCTCGGGGCGTGTCGTTTTCATACGCGTCGCCGATGTGAATAATGTGACCGCCGGGGATGTGATAGTTCACGACGACCGAACCGCCGTCGGCAAAAGCGGTGTTGTTGTGGTAGGTGATTTCGCCGTTGTCGGTGGGATGATCCTCCGAGAGCGCGCCCACCCGGATATGACCGGGGTCGTCCGAGCCCAGCCGTCCGGCCTGGATGCTTATCGTAACGACGACTTCTCCGGTGCTCGGATCGATGGCCGAGTTGTCCACAGGAATCTTGTAGTAAGTCACATACGTGCCGGTTACCGGGTCCATCACGCTGAAGGTGCCGGCGCTTTTCCCGATGGTCATGTTGGCTTTGGCTTCCACCAGCACGAAGTGCTGTTCGGAGCCGTCGAAGTCTTCAAACTTCGCGTGGACGGCGAAAGCGATTGTGGTTTCGCCGCCGAAGGTTTCGGCTTCCACGGTATTCTGCGTGGGGTACACGTTTACGGGCAGTTCGGCCACCGCGTCCACCACGATGGTGAAGCCGCCGTCGCCGGGGTGGGCGTCGCCGCTGCACCGGTCGACGATCGTGGCGCTGTAAGTGAGGTTGAGGTCGGCGTCGCTGAAGTCGCGGGCCGGAACAAAAGTAAAGGTGTCGCCGCCGTGCAGGGCGGCGCCGTTCGGCAGCGTGCCGTCGGCGTTGATGGGCACGCCGTTCAGGCTGACGACGCCCCTGGACGGGTCATAGTTGGTGAACCGGAAGTCCGTGATGCTGTCGGCGGCATCGGCATGCACGATGATGGTCGTGCCGCCGGCGGTGAGAGTGTTCGGCAGGCCGGGATTGTTCGGGTCGCTTGTGTTGGCGTTCGGCGTATCGTTCTCGTACACCGGGTTCACCGGTTCCATCCACAGGCCGCCCGCCTTGCTGAAAGACACGGAGGCGCTCTTCATGTCAAAAGCGTGGTTGTTGTCGAGGGTCAGTTCCTGATCCAGCAGGGCGTTGTCTTCCCAGGAAGCCGCGCCGATCGTGACGTTCAGGGTGCCGGCGGCGTCGGCGGGCGACACCATGGCCACGCGGAGATCGAGCGTGCCGTTGCCGTAGGCCCGGATGTCGGCATTGGCGATTTCCGCCTTGTAGTACATGACGCCGTTGATTTTCTGCAACGTCCAGGTCACGCTCAGGGTGTGCTCGACCCCGCCCGCGTCCACGGCAGACAGGCCGGTCGGGGCCTGCCAGCCCGGATACGCCTGCACCAGCACGTAGTGGCGTTCGGAGCCGTCGTTGAGGTCGTGGAACGTCACTTCCGCCTGAATCGTGGCCTGCCCGCCGGGGACGACGTTGTCGTAGTACCCGTCGTGATTCGCGTCCACGGCGTCGGGGTCGCCGTTTGTCGGTCCGCCGGCGATTGTCGGGTCGCCCACGGTCGGCTTTTGGGCCACGGAGTCCACATCCACCAGGTTGTCGATGGGGTTGGAGGCATCCTGTCCGCCGAGGGTCTGGCTCATATGATTGGGGTCGGTGGGGATGCCCACGGTATTCGCCAGAGCGTCCGCCAGGGTTTTTCCGGCCGCGCCGCTCAGGTTGGAGAACTCTTTGGAAAAGCCGCTGCCGGAGTCATGCACCACGGCCGCGAAGTCCAGGGGAATGTCCGTGCCGTGGAAGCTTTCGCCCGGCACAAAGTACAGTTCGGTGCTTGTTTCGTAGACGCCGTCGGCCGGAATGACGGTCAGGGTCACGTAGCCGGACACGGCGTCGTAGGCGCAGATGAGGAGATCCCCGTTGACGATTCCGGCGTAGGTAAGCGGAATCAGGGTGTCGCCGTACATGAAGTTGCCGGTGGATGCCGGGTCGGTGATTCCGTCGTCGATCACCTGGAAGCGCACGGAAAGACAGGACATGGTTTCGTTCGCCGCCGCCGGCTCCAAGGTGAAGGTAATGGGCGCGCTGTCGGCCTGTACCTGGGCGAGGTATCCGGGCTTGAACTGCAGGGTGCCGTCCGGGGCCGTATGGAGCATGTCGGCGCGGGCAATGAAGCCCTCGTTCGCGCGGTGGTCGGCGTTTTCATACGCGCCGCCCACATGCATGGTCACGGTTTTCGTGTCCACCACCTCGGTGTGCACCGTGACGGAGCCGGTGGTGTAGGCGTTGTTGTTGGCGGTATCGAATTCGTAGTTCGCGGCGGGCGCTCCCCCGGCCGAACCGGCCATGGAGTCGGGGATGGTCGCATACCCGCCGAAGCCCACGCTGTTGTCGTGGCTGGTTTCACCCACGGTTTTGATGGTGATGTCCACGTCGAAGGACGCGATGGTGTCGCCGTTGGTGAAATTGCCCTCCGCTGGCACCAGGTAATAGGTCACGCCGTTGACGGTCGTGGTGGCGAACCCGGCAAGCTGGGTCGCGGAAAGGGACAGGCTTTCGGACCCGGCCGTTATCTTCACGCCTTCGAGAAGATAACGGTCGCCGGCGGAATTGCCGTTCTCAATGAGGATGTAATGGTTTTCCCCGCCCGAAACATCGGGAAAGCCGACCGTGCCGTGCACGGTCACGGTGTCTCCCGGTCTGGCCGAATCTTGGACCGTATCCAGGCCCGTCTCGGGGTCGAAGGTATGGGGGTAGTCCACGGCGTCCCCGCCGGAGGGGATCGCGACACCCGGCTTGTCGGCCACGGCGTCGATCACGATTTGCGAAGAACCGGTGAACACGGCCGAGGCCCCGGCATCGTTGGAAACCGAGACCGTGTAGTCCAGGCGCACGTCGCTGTAGTTGAAGCTCTGCGCTCCGGAGGTCGCGGGCTGGAAGACCAGGCCGGGAAGTTGGGAGCTGGCAAGCGTGACCGTGACCAGGCCGGGCTGGCCGGGAACGGGGGTTCCGGCCGGGTGGGTGCCGTCGGCCAGCACAAGGTCGCCCCGCGCGCCTTCAAAGGTGAAGGTCACGGAATCGATGTGCTCGGGCGAGCCGGATGCGCCCGAGAGGGTGAAGGTGATGGGCGCGCCGAGGTTGGTCGCGCCGTCGGGGCCGTTGGCCGTGGAGCCGGCGTAGGCGTTGGTGTCCACATACGCGGCGGAGGGGCCGGTCGCGTTGAGGTGCTTGGCGTCGTTGTTCCCTTCGGAGGCCCAGCCCGTACCGACGGTGAGGGTGGAGTTGAACACGTCGATCGCATACTCGACCCGGGTTCCGTCGGTGCGCACGGCGGTGTTGTTCTGCAGGTCGTACTCGCGGCCGGTGGGGTGGCCGTCGGCGTCGACGGTCAGGGTTTCCTGCGCGTACGAGCCGGTTTTGAGATCCAGGGTCAGGTCGCCGGCGATGCTCCCGTTGTAGTTCAGGGGAATGGTCACCGTGGTGTTGCCTTGGGTGGGGTCGTCGATTTCGATTTTCCAGTACACCGTGCCGCCCGCGTCGGTGTAGGTGGGGTCGGCGGCGTCGATATGGTGGCCGGCGGGCAGGGGGCCCAGTTCCCAGGCTGTGTCGGCGGGTTTTTCCACCAGAAGGAAGTGGCGCTCGGAACCGTCGGCATCCGGGAAAGACGTGGCCACGGTTACGCTGAAGCCGTATTTGACGCTCGAGTAATCAAGCCGGAACTCGTCGATTTCCCAGCCGGCCTTGGGGCCGTCCTGCGCCCCGTGGTGAAAGTTCCGATCCGTGTCGTCGTGCACGGCGTTGGCGGTATCGTTGTCGATGAAGGTGGGGTTCGAGGTGTCGGCGCCGATGCCCGCCTTCACGTCGGTGGAAAGGTCGGCCACCGCGTCCACGGTCACCAGCGATTCGCCCGAGAAATGGGCTTTGGCCCCGGCGGAAGATTCCACATCCACGGTATAGGAAAAGGAGATGTCCGCGTCTTCGTAGAAGTTTTTCGGTACGAAGTTCAGGCCGAGGGCGTCCAGATCCACGGCGCCGGAGGGCAGGTTGGAGATGGTCACCGTGGTCACCCCGGCATTCGTGGTCACCTCATAGTGCACGCCCGCGATATCCTGCGAGGCGGTCAGTTCGACGGAGCCGACGCGCAACACCGCATCGCCTTCGTTGAAGCTGAAGGTCGCGCCGGAGATCTGTTCCCCGGCAGGTCCGCCGTCGGGCAGAACGCCGCCGCTTATGGCCACGTGAATGGGCGCTCCGTTGCCGGTGGCGCCGGGATCATGGCCGCCCGCTTCCGGGGTCCAGTCGTGCCCCTGCGTGTTGCCGGGAGCCAGATTTTTATTGGGGGCGTTGCCTTCGGCCACCCAGCCCACCCGCACGGTCAGAGTGGAGTCGACGGTGTCGATACTCAGGTCGACCCGGGATTCGCTGAAGTTGTAAGCTTTGTTGTTGGCGTAAGTCAGCTCGCCGTCACTCGGGTGTTCCTCGGCCATGCCGCCGGCCCAGAGCTTGATGGTGGTGTCGGTTGTGTAGTCCGCCGGACCGCTTAAATCGGCCTGCACGGAGATGGTACCGCCCGCCGCCAGAATGTCGGCGTTGTCCACGGGAATGCGGAAGAATTCCTTCTCCATGGCCCCGGTCGCGCTTTGGTCGGCCAGGGGCTCGCCGGAGGCGTCACAGCGCAAGGTGATCGTGTCCAGGGCCGTGGCGCAGGTCCAGCCGTCGGCGGGTTTTTCAATCAACGCGTAGTGGTGCTCATGGTCGCCTTCGCCGCTTTCTCCATAGTCGAAGAAGGTGATCGTGGCCGTGACCGGCACGGAGGCCACGCGCACGGCCGAAGCGTCGGCGGGATCCTGGGTTTTGGCGATGACGTCCTCGGCCCAGCCGTCAAGGAAGCGCTGCCCGGCCGTTTCCTGGTCCGTCACGGTCATGGAGCCGTCCAGATCCACCGCGCCGATGTCGCTGAAGACATTCCCCGGCAGATCGGCCACCGCGTCCACGATAATGATGAAGGTTCCCGTTGCCGTATCGGTTATGCCCGACGACAGCGCCCGCAGGTCGACGACCGCGTTGATGGTCATGTCGTGTTCGCTGTTCTCCGGGGCGAGAATATATACGCCCCGGCTCGTGAAGTCGGACTGCTGGAAATCCACCACCTGGTCGGGGCCGGAAATGAGTATTTCAACGGCGCCGGGCGAACCGTATTCGCCGAGATAGATTTTTGTGCCCGCGTCGAAGCCGGAAAGGTGGATGCCGTCGACCACGGTGGTGCCCGAAGGCGAGAAAGTGAAATGGATCTGCCCCGGGGTCACCATGTTGTCGGGAACGTTGCGGTCGCCGTACAGGTGTTGGTTGGCGCGGCCGTCTTCGAACACGCCCGAGGCGGCGAACATGTCGGTGGTCGTGACGACGTCGACGCTGAAGTCGCCGCCGGGGCGCTCAGGCAGGCCCCAGAGCCTTTCGGGCACTTCGGAGTCGCGTCCCCAGTATACGGTGCCCAGGGAGCCCAGCCGATCGACGCCGTTGAGCAGGAGCCCCGGGTCGTCGGTGTACGCGCCTTCGCCGCTGGAGGGAGGGGCGCTGGGAGCGGCTGCGGGGCCGGCCGCGGTGCTGAAGCCGACATCAAGAGAGGCGAAGAAGTCCCGGCTGGAGACTTCGACTCCGTCGGGCAGTTTGAAGTTGGGCAGGGGTTGATCGCCCACCGCGAAGAAATTGGTCAAAACGACGCTGCCGCCGTCGCTGAATCGAAAAGACAGATTCTCGCCCTCGCGCGACATGGTCGCTTCGCCCGGTTCGAATCCGAGCGCGATCTCGGCCCCGGCGGCGGATTGCACGGTAACGGCTTGGCCGGCCTGCGGCTTGGGCGCCTGCAAAAGCCGGCCGGGAGTTTCGGTGGTTGTCGGGCTGGTGGATTCAGGAGCCATACGTCCCCCTTATAAGCGTTGTTGGCTTATTGTTGTCGCTCATTATGACACGGTCTGGCGGTGTCGTTCGCGGGATACCCGTTGCGGTCAATGTATATAATTGCGTTTCTTTCACTGTTGCACTAGAGAAATTCTGTGTCGTCGCGTTGCATCGTCTTTGTTGGACAGAAACTGTGTTTTGAATGCGGTGTCTGTTGTATTATAAAATCATTATTTTTCATGTCGTAAGGGCAAGAAGGCCCACCGGTGTGACGCGGCCGCGCGCAGCCGGGCTTTCCGTGGCAGGGTTGAGGTGTCCTGTTGGGCAAGCTTTCTGCTCCGCCCGCTGAAGCCACGAGCATCTTTTTGCTCCCGCCTTCGGGCGGCGCGGACGGTTGCGCCGCAAACATGCCTCCGGTCCGCAAAATGCGGCGGCGGGGAGTCTTGAGGGGGCGCGCTTGGGAGACGTGCCGACGGGAAAAGGAAGAGCCCGGTGCGGGCGGTGCCCACCGGGGGGTGGGAAAGGCATTTGGTGTAGAGGAACGCATCAGCTCACTCCTCGTGGATCGGGACACGTCCTATAGGACATGTCCTAGATAATCAAAAACACTCAAGCGGTAAAGAAAAATATCAACATTAATAATAAGGTAGGGTCTATCTACTATTATTGAGGGATCCCGGCGTGGCGACATTACTGCTTTTCTTGGACAAATACCAAATTTTTCAGAGTGTTGTGTGTTTGGCAAAGAGGTGCCGGTGAGGCGCGCATTTCTTTTCCGTGTGGGGCGTTTTGTGATTGTGACGGAAAATGCCGATGCTGTGTAAAGGCGTGGAGAAAAAGGCCGATCAGATAAGGTGGCCGTCCGGAAAGCGTATCTTGAATCTTTTCCGCGCCTTCTGATGCGCCGGCCGGTATCGGCTTTTCACGCCGATTGGCGATACCTGTGAAATACGCCGCTATTGCCGCTTGGCGGCGGCAGGGTGTTTCTGATCGGAGAGTGCATCAGTAATCGAACGCTATGGTGGAAGATGGCTTATATTGTCTTTTTAAGTATATTTTCATAGGGTGATTTGCGTATGCATTCTCTCTTTTTGTTGAATAAAGGTAGATTTGTATGGACAGAAGTGATGCTGCGAGAAAGAAAATATTGAATGAATTTTATAAACTTGCATGCATTTACGGATATAAGCGAACATCAATGCGCCAATTAAGTGACGCATGCGGCATGAGTAAAGGGCACATAAATTTTTATTTCAAGAAAAAAGAAGATTTGATGATTGCTTTGTGTGAAAGATATCACATTGCGGCGGATGCGACTATTTCTGGTTGTAAAAGTATTCCTGATGATGCCGTCATAAAATTTTTACTGCATCAACTTTTATTATGCTACTTGATTAACGAAAAAAAATATGCACTTCGCTTTGTGTCTGAAATGTCTGAAAACAGTATTTTTCTTGTATGGCGAGCGAAAATACTTTTTGGTTATGTCATATCGATGCTCGATAAACAAAAAATGACGATGCGAAAGGAAGATATTTTTGATGCATGTCTTGTTTCAATTTCTGGATTTTATGCTATACTTCATAGATATTATGTAAATAAGATATTTCTGGATTATAAAAAAATGCTTTGTATATTTACGCGAACGCTTTTTATACATATAGATATGCAGCAAATTGATGAGTATATAGATGGATCGTTGCAAATTTTTGAACAGTTGGACAAAAAACTATTGCATTCTGTGTTTGATTCCCGTCTTAAGCCGGTACAGTAGTAGTCAATATTGACGTTGTCGTCTCGCCAATCCTCTCCCTACCGAAACTGTTTGTGCAACCCGCGAGGACCGGGGGCGCTTTGCGGTGCCTACCCGAAGGTCTCTTGATGCGGCCGCGCATAGGCGGGGTGCGGAGCCCGCGCACAGAGGCGCTTTGGCTCCGCTCTTCGCACGAAGCCCGTGGGAAGCGACGGAAGGATGTCGCGGGTGATGGGATAAGGTGGGGCGCGACTGCTTTTGGCCTGAATGCCCGTCGCAACCCGGCCGGCTGCGCGCACGGCGTCGGCGGGCATGGAGGGGGACGGCGGTTGTCGGCCCTTTGCGGCGGCGCCTCGTTGTCAACGGAGCGCCGCTTCTGAGGGAGCATTCGGGCCGAGCTATTTTTCGGATCGGTTTTCCGCCAGCTTCGTCAAATCGGCGTGCTTGAGATTGCCGCCGGTGCAGATGAAAAAGGTGTGCTCGGCCAAGTTGACGGCGCGGCGGCAGATCCGGATCAAGGACCGGCAGACGATGATGCTGTGAATGGCCACCTCGGGATTGATGGCGCCATCGCATCCGGCCAGGCGGTTGATGACCTCGCGCACCACGCCGACTTCGGCCTGGGCGATGTCGTCCGAAGTTTCGCACAGCCGGATCGCCGCGTCCACGTCGCGTTCTTTGAAGCTGTGAAACGCCTGCTTCATGCATTTTTGGGCGAGAGCGAACAGCGACTCGTTGATTTCGCCGATAACGACGCATTCCCGCGCATCGGCCAGGAGGACCCGCTCGGCCATGACCGCGGATTCGTCGCCGATCCGCTCAAGATCGTTGATGATCCGTAGGGCCCCCACAACCAGCCGCAGGTCGCCGGCCACGGCCTGGGTCCGGACCAGGATGGACAGGGCGATGTCGTCGATCTCCGTCTCAAGGGCGTTGATTTCGCCGTCGCCGTCAAGGATCGCCACGGCCGCGTCTTTGTTCGCGGCAACGAGGGAGTCTATCGAGGCGTCCAAAGCCGTGGAGGCGGCCGCGTACATGACCAGCAGGCGCGTGTGCAGCTTTTTGATCATCTGCGGAAGTTGGAAGTCGTTTTTTTCCATATCAGCCGAACCTGCCTGTAATGTAGTCTTCCGTTTGTTTGTTTTTGGGAGCGGTGAACATCATTTCGGTCTCGCCGAATTCGATGAGCCTTCCCATGTAGAAAAACGCCGTTTTGTCCGAAACGCGGGCGGCCTGCTGCATGTTGTGGGTGACGATGATCACGGTCAGGCTCTTTTTCAGTTCGTGGATGCTCTCTTCGATTTTTTGCGTGGCGATGGGGTCCAGGGCGCTGGCCGGCTCGTCCATGAGCAGCACCTCGGGCTCGACGGCCAGGGCCCGGGCGATGCAGATACGCTGCTGCTGCCCGCCTGAAAGGGCAAGGGCCGAAGTGTGCAAACGGTCTTTGACCTCTCCGAAGATGGCGGCGCGCTCAAGGGACTCTTCCACCTTTTCGGCGATGCGGGTTTGACTGAAGCCGCCGCCCATGCGCAGGCCGTAAGCCACGTTTTCAAAAATGGTCTTGGGGAAGGGGTTCGGCTTTTGGAACACCATGCCCACCTTGCGACGTAGATGGATGTTGTCCATGCCGCCGCCCAGGATATCCTCACCGTCCAGTTTGATGACGCCTTCCGCGCGCGTATCCGGGGTCAGCTCATGCATCTTGTTCAGGCAGCGCAGAAAGGTGCTTTTGCCGCAACCGGAAGGGCCGATGAGGGCCGTGACCTCGTTTTCCTCAACGTTGAGGTCGATGTCGTACAAGGCCTGGCTGTTCCCGTAGAAAAAGTTCAGCCGCCCGACTTCCATCTTTATGGGCATTTGGTACTCCATTTTTAGAACAATTTCATTGTGAAATTGTTCAGAACAACGTTTTATTTGCTCTCGGCTTTGGCCGAAGGCAACTGCAGGTGGAAGGCGGTGGCGGCGTCTTTGGCCGGGCTTTCAACCCGAAGGCTCCCACCGAAGCGTTCCACAATCTGCTTGGCGATGGCCAGGCCGAGGCCGGAATGCGCGCCCGTGCGCTGTTTCTCCAGGCGGTAGAAGCGTTCAAAGATTCGCCGTTGGACTTCTTTGGGGATGCCCGGCCCCTGGTCGGACACGGACAGCCGGCAGAAACCGGCTTCGCGCTCAATGGACACGGTGACCGGCGTGTTTTCGGGAGCGTAGGCACAGGCGTTTTCAACGACATTGCGCACCGCCTGGACCAGAAGGGCCTTGTTCGTGCGAACGGGGCAGGCCGCATCGCCGAGCACGAGGATTTCCCGCCCGCACGCGCCGGACTCGAGCACGAGCCGGCGGGCCGCCTGGGCGCAATCCCACAGGGTGGTGTTCTCGGCTTCCGCCTCGGCCGAAGGGGCGTCGAGCGCAGCCAGCGAGAGCAGTTCCTCCACCAGGGAATGGAGCATGTCGGCGTGGCGTTCTATCTTGCGGGCGAACAGCCGGCCTTCCTCTTCCGAGTAGCGTTTTTCACTGAGGGCCTCGGCATAGCCCTTGATGGCCGTCAGCGGCGTGCGCAATTCGTGCGAGACGTTGGCCACAAAGTCGATCTGGGCCCGCTCGAGTTGCATCAACTTGGTGATGTCCTGCACGATGAGCACGGCCCCGATATCGGGAATGGGCAGCGACGGCGCGTACAGGGAGAGCAGCAACTGCTCGCCGTGGAGCCCGACGGCGCGAAAGCCGGACTGCTCGGGCTCCGCCCCCGCGAGCATCCGTTCGATGCTCATCTGGAGGCGCGGAATGGGAATGCAGCTGATGGCCTGGGGGCGTTCCTCAACCTTGCATTCCGGGAAAAAGTGCAAAAAACCCGCGTTGTGCGTCTTGATGGCGCCGGCGCCGTCAAAGATGGCCACGCCTTCGTTGATGCTGTCAAAAACCGTTTGCAGCTGGCAGCTTTTGTCGCCGGCTTCGGCCAGGGCTTTTTGAATGGTCCGGGACATACTGTTGATGTCTTCGGCCAGCGGTTGCAGCTCTCTTCTGCCGAGCGAACTGACCAGACGCTTGAAGTTGCCCTGGGCGATGGCCCCCACGGCTCCGCTCAATTCCCGCAGGTCGTTGCGGAAAGCCCGACGCTCGGTGAAAAAGGTCAGTGCGGTCGGCACAAGCAGGCCAAGGGCGGCGCAGAACAGAACAAAAAAGTGCCCGCGAATGCTTGTGGTCACGGCGGTGAACGGAACGGCGATGCGCAGGTAGCTGCCGTCTTTCAGGCGCAGGATGGTGTAGACCGTTTCGGCGTCCAGGGTCGCGCTCGTGCGCACGGATGAGCCGAATCCATTTTGCGCGGCCAGGATGAACTCGAGCCGGTCCTTGTGGTTGTCCAGCGTGGGAATGTCCGCTTCGGGCACGACGGAATCCCCGACAACGCGGCCCGAGGCGTCGATATACGACAGGCGCACCCGCTGTTCCCGGGCGATGCGCATAAGCAGGTTGCCGCGCATCAGATCCGGTTCGTGCTCGACGATCGAGGCGATAAAGCGCAGCCGCTCCAGGGAGGTTTGCTCCGTCTCTTCGACGAGGCGCGAATACAGAGCCTTGTAGGAAACCCAGAGGGCCAGGCACATCAGCGCGACAAGAACGATCGCGACGGTCGCGTGCATCCGCCGCCCGGAGAAGGAGGAACTAGGCATTGTCGTCGTCCTTGGCCATGTAGCCGAAGCCTCTGATGGTTTCCAGGATGGATGCGCCGCTTCCGAGCTTGGCGCGCAGTTTTTTTACATGCACGTCCACCGTGCGGGTGTACCCTTCGAAATCGTCGCCCCAGACCTGCAGCATGATTTGCTCACGGCTGCGGACGATGCCCTTGTGACGCAGCAAATCATGCAGAATGCCGAATTCCGTGGCCGTGAGCGGAACGGCCTCGCCCTCGACCAGGGCCTGGCGGTTGTGCGGAGTCAGGACCACGGGCCCGGCGCTCAACCGCTGTTGTTCGGTCGCGTTCGCGGCATTCTTCAGGCGGAGCACGGCCTTGATCCGCAGGGCCACTTCGCGCAGACTGAAGGGTTTGACGATGTAGTCGACGGCCCCCAGTTCGAAACCGACGATGCGGTCGACCTCCTGCCCTCTGGCCGTGAGCATGATCACGGGTATGCCCTTGGTGCTTTCGTTCGCGGCCAGGGTGCGGGAAACCGCGAAGCCGTCCATGCCGGGCAGCATCACGTCCAACAGGATGATCGTGGGTTGATGCTTTTTGGCCAGGGCGATTCCCTGTTCGCCGGTTTCCGCCTCCAGCGGGGTGAAGCCCTCCTGGCGCAGGCTGAAGGCCAGAAGCTCCCGGATGTCCTGCTCGTCTTCAATGATCAGAACCGTGTTCATGCCAACCCTCATTCGCTGTTTCCATTGGAGGGGCGCAAACAGGGCTGCGCCGGTGAACCGGCCGGCAACGCTCTCACGATGTGGGCAGTGCCGTCTCGTGGCCACGCAGGCCGCACCTCCAAACCTCCCCGCAAGGGGATTGATTGACTCGGCGCGTCCTGCGCCTCGCCCTTCGGGTGCCGTCGGAAGACCTCCGGCGTCCTGCCGGATGAGCCCCTTGGCCCCCTTTGGTTCGGGAGTCCATCCGCACAGCGGGCGGACTCCCGAATCCCCTGAGGGGTGCAGGGGAAATCATTTCCCCTGCCATAGGGCTCGACCCTCGATTGCCGCCGCGTTGCCGTTACCGCTGCTTCTGCATTCTGTCGCGCAGGATGATCGCCCCCAGGCTCATGATGAGCACTAAGGCGAACAGCACCAGCGCGGTGCCGTACTGCAGGGGCATGGTCTTGTCTATTTCCGTTCCGGCGGTGGCCAGGACGTAAATGTGATACGGCAGGGCCATGACCGGGTTTTCCAGAGAAATATCCGTTTTCGGGGTGAAAAACACCGCCGCCGTGAACATGATCACCGCGGTTTCCCCGGCCGCGCGCGAAAGCCCCAAGATGGCGCCCGTGAGCATGTTGGGAAAGGCCGCGGGCAGCACAACGTGCCGGATGGTCTGGCTCTGCGTCGCCCCCAGGGCGAACGAGGCTTCGCGGTACGTGGTCGGAATCTGCCGCAGCGCCTCTTCCGCCGTGCCGATGATCACGGGGAGGATGACGACGGCCAAGGTCAGAATGCCCGACAACAGAGAAATTTTCAGCCCCAAAAATGTCACGAAAAACGACATGCCGAACAGGCCGAAAACGATCGAAGGCACGCCCGCCAAGTTGTTGATGCCCAGGCGGATATATTTGGCCGCGCGCATTTTTCCGGCATACTCGTGCAGGTACACGGCCGTGATCACGCCGAAGGGGAAGGCCAGCAGCCCGGCTCCCAGGGCCAGCGCCCCGGTGCCCAGGATGCAGGGCAGGATGCCGCCCTCGGTCATCATTTTGCGGGGGGCTTCGGAAAGAAACTCCCAACTGATCGCGGAAGCGCCGTTGTAAAGCAGAAAAAAGCAGATCCCGAACAGAATGGTGATGTTGCACAGCGCGGCCAGATGCAACACCACGGTCATGGCGCGGTTGGATAGGTCGCGGCGTTTGGCTGTAGTCATGGCATCCCGCACGGTTACCCTTTGTATTCCTGTTTACGCTTTTCGGAAAGCGTGAACGCGATTTGATTGAAAATAAAGGTGAAGATGAACAGGAACAGGCCGATGCAGAAGAGCGCCTGGTAATGCTCCCCGCGAAACGGCGCTTCGCCTATTTCGGCCGCCATGGTCGCGGTCATGGGCCTGACCGGGTCGAAGATCGAGGTCGGAATGATTCCCGCGCCCCCGGCGACCATCAGCACGACCATGGTTTCGCCGATGCAGCGCGACATGCCGAGCATCACGGCCGTGGCCAAGCCGGAAAACGCGGCGGGCACCGTGACGTGGCGGATGGTTTCCCAGCGGGTGGCCCCCAGGGCGAGGGACGCCTCGCGCAGGGTGCGCGGCACGCTGTACAGGGCGTCTTCGGCGATGGAGCAGATGGTCGGCACGCTCATGACCGCCAGCATCAGGGCGGCGTTGGTCATGTTCAGGCCGACGGTAAGGCCGAAGGTTTTTTGCAGGAACGGCGCGACGACCACCATGCCGAAAAATCCGATGACCACCGAAGGGAAGGCTGCCAACAGTTCGACGGCAGGCTTGATGATGCGCCGAACCCCGGCCGGGGCGATTTCCGTCAGGTAGATGGCGGTCAACAGCCCGAGGGGAACCGCGATGATCGTGGCGTAGATGGTGATGGCGAACGAAGCCGCGAGCATCGGCAGAATGCCGAACACCGGCGGGTCTTCCGTGGGATACCAGTCCATGCCGAAGACGAACCCGCCGAGCGAAACATGTGAGAAAAGACCGACTCCTTCATGGACAAGGAAGAAGACGATCAACAAAAGCAGCACAAGGGACGTTCCGGCAACGGCCGCAAGGCCGATGTGGATGATTCGTTCTTTGACGGCGACGGGAGTCATGGTGGGTCGGCCTTTCATGCGGGCTTCCGGCCCCCTTCGCGCGAATCCGAAGGGGGAGCCGGAACCGGTTTTCTTACAGGGGGACGTACCCGACTTCTTCGACGTTCTTCTGGCCCTTTTGCGGGTCGAGGATGTAGTCGACGAGCTGCTTGACCGCGCCTTCAGGTTGCCCGTTGGTGAAGAGGTAGAGTTCGCGGGAGATGGGCCATTCCTTGGCCACGACCGCCTTGGCCGAAGCCGTTTTGCCGTCGACATGCAGGGACTTCACGTTCTTGTTCACATACCCGAAGCCGATGTAGCCGAGAGCGCCCTCATTCTGGGTCACGGCAGTGACCACAGCCCCGTTGGAGGCTTGCTGGAGCGCCCTGGGGCTGACGCGTTCCTTGTTCATGACCAGTTCGCCCCATGATTCATACGTGCCGGAAGACGTGTCGCGCGCGATGACGACGATTTCCGCGTCCTTGCCGCCGACTTCCTTCCAGTTGGTGATCTTCCCGGCATAAATGTCGCGCAGTTGCTGGACGGTGAGGTTGTCGACCGGGTTGCCGGGGTGAACGACCGGAATGATGGCGTCGTGGGCGATGCTGATGCGGTGGGGCTCGATGCCTTTCTTTTTGGCGGCCTCAATTTCCGTGGCTTTCATGTCGCGCGAGGACATGGCGACCTGGCACAGTCCGTCGGTCAGGGCTTTGATGCCGTTGCTGGAGCCGCTTCCGGAAATGGACAGCGATATGGAGGGATTGTTGTGCATGAAGGCTTCGCCGGCTTTCTGCATGACCGGCAGCACGGTGGTGGAGCCGTTGATGACGATTTCCTGCGCCGCGAATGCCGACGCGCCGACAAAAAGACCGGAAACGACAAACAGGGCCGAGATGATCTTGCGCATATTCTTTCCTCTCTTGATCATTTTCACTTTGAAAATGTTTATAACGCTATACTCCAAAAAATTTCTCAACGAGCCCGCAAGCGGGTGTTCGCTTCGCGCCCACCAGAACAAAGAAACTTTTTCAAAGTTACTTTGTTCTATGGTTGTCTTCAAAAAAGGTGAAGCGATGCCCATCAAAGCGTTGCCGTTTATTTAGGGGGCGAGTGTTAAGATCGCGTGAAGGAAAGAGGTTTTTCTCGTGATTTTTTCACGCCGACATGAAAGGGTGGGAGCCCGCGCAGCCTGGCCTGCTTTGCGTCCGGTGAAAGACACCTATCGCGTCATCGTCCGTGTTTTGTATGGTAGCCCCGGGGTGGGGAGCATAGAATTATTTATAACGTCGGCCGCCGGATTATCACGCCGGGACTTTTCTCCTTACCGTACACTGCCTGCAACGTGAGGCCCGCCCGCGTTGTTTGGCCGGAGGCGTCGCATCGCCGTCGGCCGGGGCGCACCCGCGCTTCTCATCCATGTTTTTGCCGTGCTTCCGGGCTTTGATTGCCCGGAGCGTGTGGATTCGGTAGAGTGTTATCTATTTATAAATAGAGCCTGCCGCGAACAGTCGTGTCGGGCGTCAAGCCAAGGAGGATTCCCATGATTCGTCGCTTGTCCGTTCTCGTGGTTTTTGCGCTTGTCTTTGCCGTCGTCTCGGCCCAGGCCGCGAACAAGGTCGTGGTGAAGCCCGCCGGTTCGTCGGCCGGGCCGTATTCTCCGGCCATCGCGGTGGGCGACCTGATGTTCACTTCCGGCCAGATTCCCATGAACCCCACCACCAAAAGCATGCCGGAAGGCATCGAGGCCCAAACCCGCCAGGCCATCGCCAACGTCAAAGCCGTGCTTGAGGCCGGCGGCAGCAGCCTGGACAAGGCGGTGAAGATCACGATCTTCCTGAAGGATCTCAACGACTACAATACGGTGAACAAGATTTATTCGGAATACTTCCCCAACGGCTTCCCGGCCCGCACCTGCGTGCAGGTGGCCCGCATTCCCCTGGATGCCTTGATTGAGATTGAGGCGGTGGGCGTGAAGTAGGGGTGAGAATGAGAGAGAGTTATTTGTTTGGAGGGAATGAAGACAGGGCCGCCTAAGTCGGCAGGTCGCTTGCGTCTCCGGGTGAGACAAGAGGACCTCTTTGCAACGCGGGCGGCACCCGACTCCCCTCATTTGCCGGTCGCCTTTGCTCCGCAAAGCCGACCGGCAAATGAGGATGATAGAGGAAAATAGGGGAGGGATTCATGTTGTAATGGGATGACTTTGTTCACAATACTTGTATCTTGCCGGTCTGCCCAGCGACATAGCCCGGTTTTTATTTCTCCATGAAACAAAGAAAATTTTCCGACTCTGAGTTTTATTCCTGTTCCTTCTTGTCCCGCGCGAGCCACGGCAGGGCAAGAGCGGCTTCATAAAAGCCGAGCAGCGATTGTCCGTCTTCGCCCCGCAAGAGTTTTTCCACTTTGGTGAACGGGAAGGCCCAGTTGTTTCGGGGCAGCAGAACGCCGAGGTCGCCGTCGCAACGTTTCCATGCGCCGCCGGCGACGCGGACGACGGCCTCGCCGAGGTACGAGCCGAATACGTTGAGGTACCCGTCGATACCTCCGGTTCCGTCGAACATGCCGCCGGTACGCAGCCGTTCGATGAATCCGTCCAGCCACTCCAGAGATTCCGGCGTGTACCCGAAAGCGAAATCCGTGAGCGTGCCCGCCTGTTTGACGACAAGGGCGGCGTTTTCCCGCAGCCGGCATAGGGTTTGCTTATCGAGCTCGGCAACTTCTCTCATTTCGGCTCCGTCGCGGGTCGGCCGCGTTGTTGGTCTTCGCCTTAGTTTTCCAAAAAACTGAGCAGGAAGGCGTCGTAGTCGTCTTTCATGGGCAGCTCCATATCCACATGGATTTGCCGGCGCCGGGTCGTGACCGTTTCCCCGGTTCGGGGGTCGAGGCCTTGCTTGGGAACCTGGGTCCAATACAGCCCAATGCCTCGCTTTTGCCAGGTGGGCAGATCGTTGAAATTGATCCCGTAGCCGAACAGCAGTTCGTTTTTTTCCGCCGTGGTCATGCCTTCCAGCTTTTGGGTCGCGGACTGTTGGGAGTAATCGTCCTGCCGCAACCGCCAGTAACAGTGGGCGTTCAGGGCGTTGCGGTGGGCGTCGGCGGCCCGCCAACGGAAGTAGTCGACCACGTATCCCTTGTTCGGCAACTCGCACATCCGGCAATCAAACGCCGCGAGGCCGCCGAGCAGCGCGGTGAATTGGGCCGAAGCCTCGCCCGCCAGGATGGAATTGTATTTTCGGTGTTTGCGGGAAAACGCGTCTTCACCGAGGGCGAAAAGCAGGGAGATCTCGTCGCTCTCGGTGTACCCGTAAACCACGGTGAATCCGCAGGCCATGAGGTGGTTGACGGTTTCCACCATGTAGTCCCGAAAACGCTCGTCAAACGGCGCGGTGAATTGGTAGGTCTCTTTGGTCAGGCGGGAAAAGCTCCGCCCGTCGATTCTGGCCACCATGTACATGCCGGGCAACACGCAGTGGTCGTGGGCGGTTTCAAAAACGCGCATGCTGCGATCGATGTCGTCAAATTTCATCGTTCCATCCGGTGACGTTGAATTCTTTGCCGCACAGAGCGACATGATAGAGGGCGTCGAAACCTTCGGATAAAGAGGGGCGTTCCAGCTTGGCCGAGGTGCCTTTGATCGCCACATCGGGGACGCGTTCTTTTCCTGTTCGCAGGGCGTTGCGGGCCAGGGCCTCTTCGGTCCGAGACGCGAAGTAATATCCGATGACCGAGAAGTTCTTCGCTTTGGCGGCGCGAATATAGACTTCGCGATCGGCCCGGGTCGGGTTGGTGTTGTCCACGACAAAGCGCTGCCCCGACTCCAGGCAGGCGGTAAGGAAGATTTTTTCCCGGTTTCGCGTGCGCAGAAGATCGAGGGATACCCGCACGTGCGTTGCGAAAAAACGTTCTTTGAAGAAGGTACTTTTCCCGGAACCCTGTATGCCGCAAAAGATCACGGCTTCCATAGCGCCTCCCGGTTTTGGCCGTCGCGCCACGCCGCCGCGAGAACCGTGCGGAAGATGCCGTCCAGGTCCGCCTTGCGCCGCTCGGTGGGCAGAACGGGCCGCTCCTGTTCCGACCGGGCCGAAGCGGCTTCCACAAACGCGGCCGTAAGCGGCGGCGGGGTGAAGTCGTCGCGCTCGCCGCCCCGGCATTTCAGCTCCACCAGGGCGTCGAGTTCGCGGCGCAGGGCCGGGTCGTCGACCACGTCGTCCAGCAGGCGATCGAAGCGCATGGGCGGCACGCCCTTGCCCAACTCGATCCGGCGCATGGCCAGCAGGGGCCGCAGCACATAAAACCAAGCCTTGATCGAAGCCCGCTTTTCCCAATACCGGGCCCGGCTTTTCAGCATCAGGCTGCGGTAGTGATACCAGGTGCGCAAGGGCGAGGCGCATTCCGGGGCGGCCTCGCGCAGCAGCGCGGCCAGCGGGCCCGTTTCGCCGTAGACCAGGGGCGACGACAGCCACTCCAGGAGCGGCGGGTTGGAAGAGCGGAACAGCTTCAGCGCCTTGCGCAGCTCCCAGCCGTTGACGTCCAGCTCGCCCACCGGGGTCATCTCGATGCCGAGTTCAATCACATCGCGATTTTCTTCCGGTGTCGCGCTCAGATACCACTCCGGCTTGTGCGCGTAAATGAAACGCACGTCAAAGTCGGAATCTTCCGAGGCGAACCCCCAGCCCCGGCTGCCGGACTCCACGGCATAAAGCACTTTGACGCCGTGTTGTTGTTCGGCGTCGGCCAGCTTCTGCCGGATGGCCACATGAGTGGGCTCGGGGATGGAAAACCCCTCGGCGAAGCGGGCCGCAAAGACAGGTTGCGGCTCGGTTGCCGGAGCCGAGCCGTCCACCAAGGGTGCTCCGGCGGCCTCGCCGCGACCGTTGAGGCAGGCGTTCTCGTAACAGGACAACACGCAGGCTTGGGCAAAGGCGGCGTCGAATTCCCCGGCGAAGGGCGCTTTCTCCCGCAGGGAATCCACGGTTTTCAGGCGTTCGAGGATACGCGGCTCAAGCTCGTTCCAGGGGTATGTGCCCTGTTTGACGGCCAGCAACTCTTCGCGGCTTTTCAGAGGAAAAACAACGGCTCCCGTCCGCAGCAATTCTTCCATCTGGTCCAAAGCGCGCAGGGCGTGGGACAGGGCCTTGAAGTCCAGCCCTTCATTGCGTTCGGCTTCTTCGGCCCGCGCGCCGTAACGCAGCATCTCGGCCTCGACCCGGCGGATGAACTCCGGGGTGCGGATGGTGCCTACATGCAGTTTGCCGCACAGTTGCAAGGCTTTTTCTCCCTGTACGCTGTGCATGGAACAAAAACGGTCGTCCGCGCAGGCTGCGGCCAGATCCTCAAGATATTCCCCCAGGCGTTCGGTGCCGGAAGGCTCGGGGCGATGCTCCCGCAGCCAGTTGCGGACCGCCTTCAGCGTGCCGATGCGGGAGCCTTTGATTCCGTATTTTTTGGCCTGGCCCAGGCTGTATTCCGCATAGGTCCGGCCGTTGCCGGTATCCATGAGCCGCAGGGGAGCGGCGAACGCGGCATCCAGGGCCGGGTCCCGGTACAGGGTGCAATCGGGGTGTGAGGGCGAAAACAGCACGTCGAGGGCCCCGGTGTCGCCCGAAGGCAGCAGCTTCAACAGCCAGTGCTGGGTGGACCAGAGGTCGAGGTCCACATCCCCGGCCGTATTGCGCCGCGAACCGTCGCCGGTGGAAAAGTGCAGGCTTTTCGGAGCCTTGTTCAAAGACAACGACTCCGGGGAAGGTAGGAAAATTCCCCGCGCGTCCACGTCGGACTTGCCGGGCGAGACCGTGCCGTACAGCGATGACCCGAACAGGGTCAGGAACAGCAGGGTCGCGCCGTGCTCACGGCAAAGCGCTTGGGCCTGTTCGACAAGCGCCCGGCGATCGATGGGAGGAAGTGTGGACATGAGGGTTTCCGACGTAAGGGGGTTTTGGCCGGCGGGCGAGGACGGAAGGATAGCGTTGTCCCTGCGGCAAGGCAAGGCGGATAACCCCCGAAAAGAGGTGGGCTTGGGTCGGCGTCGGGTGGAGAAGGCGGCGTTGCAACCCTTTCGTCGAACAGGAAACGCCGTCCCGTCGGTCTGTTGTGACCGGCGGGACGGCGCGTGACGTTGCGGGTGGCGAGTGCTCAGGCCCCTACCGGGAGGAGGATACCTCCTCCCGGTTCCCCTCACAGGGCCCCCCATGGCGGCATTGCTGCCGCCGATACCGTGCATTCGAAGAGGCAGGGCCTTCCCGCATGCGATGATTTGTGACCCCGGAACGTTCGGTTCGCGTTGTTCCGGGGGGAAGCGGACGTTCGCCCGCCTTCCGGCGTGTTCCTTGAGGCTTTCGGGCCTTCTCGGCGAGCCGCTCTTGGGATCAGTTTGCCTGCACAAGGGTTTGCAGGTACACACGCAGTTCTTGCCCGCCGTCGTCGACGGAATAGAGCGTATACAAGCCGTCCATGCCGTCGATGTGCACGTCCCGTGCCTCCTGCACGGCGCTGAGGCCGTCGAACGAGAAGGTGTCGTCGGCATCGCCCCTGATGATCAGGGTCTGGATATCGTTGCCGCCGGTGTTCAGCGTGTGGGCGGCGTCCAGCAGATTGTGCAGGTGGATGCTGTCCGCCGTGCCGTTGGAGCTGTCGGCCAGCAGGGTCTCAAAGCCGGTGATGGTGTTGCCGGCCCCGGATGCGAGGGTTATGCCCATGTTCCCCAAGGCGTTGCCGCCGAAGCCCAGAATGTCGCCAAGCCGGGCGTCCCCCCCGTCGTTCGCGGCATGGACGACGGCGTCGTTGGACCCGCCGTCGAGGGTGACGCCGGTCATTTGCGCCCCGTGATGAACGAAGACGTCGTTGCCGCCCTTCAGGTCGATGAGCGCGCCTTGGATGTCGCCGCCGACGGCGAGGGTATCGCGATCCTCCCCGAACGACACGGTGCTTGCATCGATGTTTCCGGCGACCCGCAGTTCGTTGTTCCCGTTGCCCAGGGCCAGCACGTGGCCGTCGGAGAAGGAGCCAATGCCGATTTTGTCGTCCCCGTTGCCGAAGGCGATGCTGTTGAGCACGTCGGTGGACGAATTGTCGTAGTGGTAGGAGGTAAAGGGGTCGGTATAGACCGCCGCGCTGATGTCGGGCAAGGCCGCGTGCAGGTTCAGAAACACCCCCGCGCCCATCGTGGCGGTATGCAGCCAGGCCGGGATGTCGGTGTGGTTCGTGCCTGGGGCGGCCCAGACGTCGAGGTGTTCGACTTTCGCGCCGACAAGGCCGCCGTTGTCGATCCAGCCTCTGTAACGGGCCTCGAATTCCGTCCAGTCGGCGGCGAGCAGTTCCAGGGTATCGTCGCCGTCCCCGGCCTGAAGCGTGAATCCGGTGGGTGTGACGGTGCCGTCGATCAGAATGTGATCGTCGCCCGCGCCGGTGTTCACCAGGGTGGAGGATTTGTAGACGCCGTCGGCGTTGGTGCCCGCGCCGCCGACGTTGCCGATGAGCCGAATGTCGTCTTTGCCCGCTCCGGTGGCGAGTTGCGAACCGCCGGTCAGAGCCTCTTTATTGGCGGCTGTGCCGTGCGAGATGGTCACTACGTTGTGCCCGTCGCCCAGGTCGATGATCGTGCCTCCGGCTCCGTATGAAGCGCCCCCTTCGATTGTCAGGGTGTCGTCTCCGCTTCCGGCCGTGAAGCGCGCCGAGGTGGCGGACCCGGTAATGAGCACGGTGTTGGCCCCCGAGCCCGCATCGATGGAGGAAGAACCCACGGTGCCTTTGACGGCGATCAGGTCGTCGCCCGCGCCGGAGGAAACGCTCGTGCCCGAACGCAGGTCGCCGTGGAAGAGCAGCGTGTCTTGGCCGTCGCCGCTGCGGAAGTCGCATTCCTGGTGTTGATCGCCCCCGCCCGCCCAAAGATGTGGGTTCAGGGACGGCTGATTGCCGGCGGTGATGGGCGAGGCGGCGGCGGAGCTTGCAAACAGGTTGTTCCCATTGCCCAGGTCCACCCGCAGGCCCACGATTTGGGTGCCGCCGCCGGTGACGGCCACGGTGTCGTCGCCCTCGCCGGTGGCGATGACGTTGGACCAGTCGTAGAAGCCGGGGCTCCCGGTGCGCACGCCCTTGGCCGCGCCGGAGACGGTCACCAGATCGTCCCCGCCGGCGGTGGTGACGGTGTTCGTTCCGCCGTTTTTGGACTCCATCGCGCCGGCCAGTTTCACCACGGCGTCGTCGGGGCCCGTGACGGTGACGGTGTTGTACCCGCCGTCGGCATACATGGCGTGGCGGGTTCCCCCGCCGGAGGTCGTCAGGGTGACGCCCTCATACGCGGTGACGGCGTTTTCCCCTCCGGCCACGGCGCTCAGGGCTCGGTTCACAATGCCGTTCTTGGCGACGATTTCCACCGTGCCGTCCGCGTCGATGGTGTTCCGGCCGTCGTTGGCCGCCGACATGCCCGTATTGGTCGCACCCGCGCCGGATGCCGTGACGGTCACGTCGCCCGCAACATTTTTCAGGATGTTTTCCACATCATAGCCGCCGTCGGCCAGCAAGCCCGTGTTGGCGGTCGTGGCGTTTTGAGCCAGAATTTTTACCTCGTCGGCCGTGTCGATGAGGTTACGGGCGATGGCGTCCCAGGGACCGGACGCATTCATGCCCATGGCGGTCGCTCCGCCCGCGGCCGTCAGCTCCACCCGCCCTTGGGTCTGGGTGATGTTGTTCCCGAAGAAGCTCATCTCAAAGCCGGACTGGGAAATGCCCATGGCCGTGTTGGTGGAGTTCGCGCCACCCGTGGCGGTGACCGCGACGCTTGTCGCGTAAGTGATCAGGTTGCCGCCGTTGGCCGCCGAGCTGATGCCCGAGTTGGTCGAGCCGGCGCCGCCTGTGGCGTTGAGGGTCAGTGGGCCGCCGGGATCGCTGAGAGAAGCGGTGATGCTGTTCTGGCCCTTGGACTCGGCGCGCATGGCGTAGTTGCCGGTTCCGCCCGAGGCCGTCAGCGTGATGGCGTCTGTCGCCCCCAGGATGTTCAGGGCCATGTTGGCTCCTCCATCCCCTTCCGCATGCAGGGCGGCGTTGAGGGTGGCCGCGCCCGAGGCCGTGACCGTGAGCGCACCGTCGGTTCCGATGTCGTTCGTGCCGCTGCCGTCGATACGCAGGCCGTAGTTGGCGGTGCCGTTGCCCGTGGCCGATACGACCGCGTCTCCCTCCAGATCAAGCCGGTTCAGCGCGGCCGAAGCGGCATAGACGGCGGTGTTTTCCGTTCCGCCCGAGGCCGTGAGAGTCGTTTGCCCGGCGATGCCGGAAACGATGTTCCAGCCGGCGTTTTGGGCGTGCAGGGAATGGTTGACGCCCGTCCCTCGGGTGACGGCGGTGAGGTCGCCCCCCACGTCGGTGATGGTGTTGCTGCCGCCGCTTGTCGCGCCGACTCTGGAGGCATGCAGGCCGTAGTTGCTGCTGCCGTTTTCGGCAGTTATTCCCACTTTTCCGGTCACGGCGTTTATCGCGTTGGTATAGCCGTATTCAGCCTGCATGCCCCGGTTTGAGGTCTGCCCGTTCACCGTGATGTTCACTTCATCGACCCGGGAGATCTGGTTGGCGGCGTCCGTTGCCGTTGCCGGCGTGCCGCCGTCGGCTCCGGCCCATATGCCGATTGCGGTGCCCCCGCCCGTGTCCGCGCCGGCCGACAGGTTCACCACGCCCGCATCCTGGATAAGGTTCTGCACCCCCGTGCCGCCGCGATTGGCGCTCATGGCGTGCGCCCCGTCGGCCGTTCCGCCGCCTGTGGCGTAGGCGTCGATGCTCACTTCGGCGGCCTGCTCGACAATATTGCGGCCGTCGTCGTCCGTGCGCATGCCCAGGGCTCTGCCGGCCCCTTCGGCGTTCAGGGTGACGGTGCCGGAAGCGGTTCCCCGCCCGGTGATGCGGTTTTCCCCTTCGGTTGTGGCGAACAGGGCGTATGCGGTCTGCGGCCCGGCCCCTCCCGCCGAAATTTCCACATCTGTGAACTCGTCCACCAAGTTTTTACCGTTGGTCTGGGCAAACATGGCGTGGTTGGTTCCGTTTTCGGCGACAGCCTCAAGAGTCGCGCCGGGGGCGTCGCCGTGCAGACGGTTTTCGGCCCCCTTCAGCGCGTATATCCCATAGGTGTTGCCGGTGCCCTGAACCGCGACGCGCACCGTACCGCCGGTGATTTCGTTGTATCCCTGGGTGACGCGGCCCGTGAAGCCGTCGGCCCAGAGGCCCGCGGCATTGGGACCGGAAGCGGCGATCTCCACCGTGTCGGCGGTCAGCTTATTGTGGACGGCATCGGCGGTATTTTTGCCTTGGGCATACACGGCATAGTTGTTGGACGCCCCCCCCTGGGCCGTGACGTGGATTTCCCGCGCGGCGATTTCGTTGGCCACCGTGTTGGCCGCGCCGAGGTTGCTCAAGTTTTTGCTTTGGGCGACAACGGCATGCGAATCGCTCCGGCTGTGGATGCCCACAACTCCGTCCGCTGCCGTGACGGCATTGACGCTGCGGACTCCGGCCAAGCCGCCCGCGTCGAACAGGCCGAGACGGCCGTTGACGACGACATGGTCGCCGGCTCCGGAGCCGGTGTTGATGGTGGTGTCGTCCACAACGACCCGGCCGACGGTGGTTCCGGCCGTGACCCGATCTGTCCCCGCAGTGCCGTAAACCGCGCTTGATGCGAGGTTGCCGCCGACGAAAAGCGTGTTGACGTCGCCCGCCTGAGTCGCGTCCGTATCCGCGCCGCTTGCCCTGTTGCCCAGAAAAACGCTGGTCGTGCGCATGTCGCCGTCGATGTTCACGGTGTCGCTGCCGCTTCCGGCCGCGATGTCTCCGCCGGCGATGTCGCCGGTAAAGGTGAGTTCGTCGGCCAGTCGGCTGGACGTCACCAGGTAGGGCGTGGTCGCCGCCGTTTGCGCACCGCCGTGCCATTCCCCGTAAATGAGTCCCCCGGAATCAAGCGACGCGTTGTGCGCGGCCCCCATGTCGTGGGAGTGGAATTCCTCGTCGGCGGAAACGACCACCTGCATGACGTAGGAGGCGCCTCCGGCGTCCGTGACGGTGTAGTAAGCCCGGATGTCTTCGCCGGGGTGGGCGGCCATCCAGTCGCGGCCGGCCGAGGTCAGGGAAAAGGTGATGTTGCCGAGCGCGTCTTCCTGGTAGTGAACGAGGGTGCCCACATCCAGCGGGTTGTCGGGGTGCGCCGCTATGGACTGAGCCGTCTGCCCGGCGGTTTCCCAGTTTCCGAGGTTGTCGGTCAGCGCTCGGGCCGTGACGGAGCGAGCGGAGTAAGGCGTCTGCCCGGCCCCGGTTCCTTCGTCGTGCATATACAGCACGGCCCGCGCGGAAAAAACGATGCCGTCGCCTCCGTTGCCCGGAACGTTCGCCGGAACGCCCGGCGTTTCGGGCAGACCGCTTTCAAGTGAGCGGGCAACGGCGGAAGACGCGTTCGCGGTTGCCTTCGCCGTGGCCGCTTGGCTCCAAGTGTTCGTGCCCAGACTTCCCAGGCGTTCCACCCCGTTCAGCAGCGACCCGGATTCGTCGCTGTAGGTTCCTTCGCCGCCCGAGTCGGGACCGGGCGCCGGCGTTCCGGCGGCCATGGACGTATCGATATTCAGGCTTGCCAAAAAATCGGCGCTGTTGACCGTGTCTCCGTCGGGCAGCAGCAGAAGAGGGAGTTCGCCCGCTTTGGCGGTGAAAAAGTCGGTGACGGCAAGCTTGCCGCCCTGCCACTCGGAGATGATCAGCGACGAGCCCTCACGCGAGAAGGCAACCTCGGCGGGATCGAAGGTCAGCGCAAGGTTCTTCCCCTTGTCGCAGGCCACATTTACCGTGCCCGATACGGGCAGGGACAAAACAAGCACGGGACGTTGCGGAATTGGTTGTATGGGCATATTCCCCCCATAATACGATTCTTTGCTCACAGCCAACCACCCTTCAAATGAGAAGAGAAGTCTGCTTACTATAAGATATATTTTGCGAAAAAAGGCAAATTTTTTCTCCGAATAAAAAGATAAAGTACTTATATTGGTGTTTTGCGCTTCTTGGACAAGTGTATAAAAGATATGGTGGATGAATGACTTCTCTCGTAAGGATTATGAAGGCGTGTCGTTGACGGATCTTGTGAGAGAAGAACGAGAAAACGCCCCTCGGCTTGAGCCGAAGGGCGTTTTTTGTATCTAGAACAATTTCACTTTGAAATTGTCTATGGAACCATATTGCCGGCAGGCTTCCGAACGAGCCCGCAAGCGGGTGTCCGCTTACGCGTCCACCAGAGTAGATGAACATTTTTAATGTTTATCTACTCTAAGGGGTGCAGGGGAAATCATTTCCCCTGCCGGGGTCTGGGGTGGAGCCCCAGTCAAGAGAGCCTGAGCCTAGTACGAGTGGTCCGAGGCCAGGTCTTCGCTCGAAACCTTGCCGGAGAACATGGTGTACACCCAGAACTGGTAGCCGATGACGATGGGCACACAGATCAGGGCGACCACGAGCATCAGGCTCAGGGTCAGGGGCGAAGAGGCGGCCATGGCCGTGGTGATCGAGGCCGCCGGGTCGAGGTTTGAGGGGATCAGGCGCGGGAACATGCCGAGCACCCCGAAGAAGGTGGTGCACAGGATAAAGCCGGCGTGGATCAAGAAGGCCTTGATCGGCGTTTGCCCCGAGAGGAAGAAGCGCAGGAGCAGCAGCAGGGCCACGGCCAGGATCGGGAAGATCCAGAGCACCGGGATGTGGGCGTAGTTGTTGTACAGATCCGTGTAGTGCTTGGTGGCGAACAGGAAGGCCACGGCCAGGGCGACCACGGCGACCCAGACGATCTTGGCCGTGCTTACGGCCCGGTCGCGGATGACCCCGTCGGACTTGATGGTCAGCCACAGGGACCCGTGCAGGGCGAAGATGCAGACGAACAGCAGGCCGCCGAGCAGGCCGTACGGATTCAGCAAGGCAAACAGGTTGCCGTGGTAGAAGCCTTCAACGTCGATGGGAATGCCCTGGAAGAGGTTGGCGAAAGCCACGCCGAGCAGCAGGGCCGGCACGAAGTTGCCGAGGAACTGGAAGATGTCCCACAGCCCGCGCCATTGCGGGTTGTCGATCTTGTTGCGGAACTCGAAGGACACGGCCCGAAAAATCAGGGCGAAGAGCAGCAACAAAAGCGGTGCGTACAGGGCGCTGAACATCACGGCATAGGCCTTGGGGAAGGCCGCGAAGGTCACGCCCCCGGCGGTGATCAGCCAAACCTCATTGCCGTCCCAAAAGGGTCCGGCCGCGTTGTACATGATTCGGCGTTCACCATCGTTTTTGGCCAGGAAGGGCAACAGCGTGCCCATGCCCAGGTCGAAGCCGTCCAGAATGAAGTAGACGGCCCAGAGCAGCCCCCAGAGGACGAACCATATGGTCTGCAGTGTTTCGTAGCTCAAAAAGTCGATCATACTTGTATCCTCCAAAACCCCGGCTTACGCCGCGGGCCCCTTCTTGGCGTACTTTTGCAGCAGGTAGATGTCGATGACGCCCAAAAGGGTGTACACCGCGATGAACGCCGCCAGAGAAAGCCCCACGTTGCCGGCGGGCACGGGAGAAACCGCCTGGTGGGTCATCATCACTTTATGGACGATCCAGGGTTGTCTGCCCACTTCGGCGAGCATCCAGCCGGCCATGATCGCCAGGTAGGGCAGAGGGATGGCCCAGGTCAGCAGACGAGCCAGGAGGGGTTTTTCCTCAATGCGCTCGCGATACAGCCAGGCCCCGATCCCAAGAAGGATGAAGACCACGGCCATGCCCGCCATGAAGCGGAAGGACAGGAAGGTCAGCAGGACCGGCGGCAGGGCGTCCTCTTTGGCGATGACCACGGGCTCATGCCCGGGAGCGGTGGCGCCGGAAACCTGGCCTTTCTCGAACTCGGCCAGCATGGCGGAAATCTTTTCGCCCGCCGGAGAGCCCTCGGCTTTTTTGGCCGCGTCACGCCACATGTCGACAAAAGCCGCGAAGTCGGCGGCGGCCGCATCCTTCAGGCCGGGAACCGGTTTGTTGAAGTCGGCGTAAGCCAAAAAGCTCAACATGCCGGGCAGGGGAATGGCCTCGAAAAGGTTCTTTTTGTTGGCTTCATCCGGCCAGACCAACAGATAGAGAGGGGTGCCGCCTTCGGTGGTTTCCCAGTGGGACTCCATGGCCGCAAGCTTGGCGGGCTGGGTCTTGGCGACCTCCATGCCGTGCTGGTGGCCCTGCACGGCCAGGACTATGGCCAGGACGGCCGTGAACCCGGCGGCCAGTTTGAAGGACTTCCGGAAGAAGTCCACGTTGCCGCCGCGCCGCAGGTGCCAGGCCGAAACGCCGAGCACAAAGAAGCCGCCCAGCATCCAGGAGGCGATGATGGTGTGGAAGAACTGGCTCCAGGCAAAGGAGTTGGAAACGGCGGCGAGGAAGCCCTCAATGCCGTCGAGCACGGCCCGGCCGTTGACGATGTCGAAGCCGACGGGGTTCTGCATCCAGCCGTTGGCCAGGATAATCCACACGGCCGACAGGTTGCCGGCTACGGCCACGGCCCAGATGGCGAACAGGTGCACCCGCTTGGAGACTTTGTCCCAACCGAAGTGCCAGACAGCGATGAAGGTCGACTCGAGGAAGAAGGCCACGGTGGCCTCAATGGCCAGCAGCGGGCCGAATACGTCCCCCACGAACTCCGAATAGCGCGACCAGTTGGTTCCGAATTGGAACTCCAAGGTGATGCCCGTGACCACCCCCAAGGCGAAGTTGATTAAAAACAGTTTCCCCCAAAATTTCGCCATTCGCTTGTACTGTTCATTCCCCGTGCGCACATAGATGGTCTCCATAATGGCCAAGAGCACCGAAAGACCCAATGTGAGCGGCACGAAGATGAAGTGGAAAAAGACGGCCACCGCGAATTGCAGCCGTGAAAGCATCACAACATCCATAGTCCGACCTCCATAATTGAGGGAGAAAAGTAGGCTTCCCCCGTTGCCTGCTTAAGAAGAAAAGTGATTCGCGCTTTCCGGAAATGATTCCGATTAGTAACAGCGGGAGTATAAAAAGGCAACGACTTCTTTTTCCCTGTACAGGCTGGGCGGCAGGGATCTTCACCAATTCGGAGTCCTGAAAAGCCAAACCTCGTTGCTGCGGATTGCCGGCACGCCTTTCAAGGCGATAAAGGCTTTTCGATCGCGGCCCCGGCAAACGCCCGCCCGCCCGGCCGCCGCGCGGAGGGAGTAATATTGGACAAAGAGACGGTTCCGGTATACGATCTTCGTGTATACGCTCTTTGAGGAATTCTCATGTTCAGGGCTACTGTTTTGTGTGCCCCTGGGGGACGGCATCACTGTATCGTCTTGTTTCATCAATTGCTTTTTTTTCGGAACGGAAGAACGGGGGCTCTTCTCCTCATTGTGTCCGAAGCATATTTGACGATGCCGTTTTGTTCCGCTGCATGCAGCGGGCCTGTTCTTTTTTTCATTCATCGGCCCAGCGCTTTTTCGTTGCTTTGGGGTGGTTGCCACATCCACGCCGACCGGTGACGAGCGGGACGGGGGTTTTCCGCTTATTTCGCGGATGCCGCTCTTGCGTCTTTGGGCCGCAACGATGTTGAGGCAAAAACGCATATGAATTTTTTTTCCGAGCTTCTGGCTTTTTTGCGTTCGCGTAAAAAACCCTGGCTCGTGCCTGTGGTTTTGGGCTTTATGGCCCTGGGGGCTCTTCTGGTCCTGGCCTTCGGCATAGCCATCGCGCCTTATATCTTCGCCTTTTTCAAAGAACTTTTCGCCCACTAAGACGCGCCCGCGTCGTACACGCGCTTTTGCGGCAGATGCCTTTCCGACTGTTCGCGAGTGCCCCGCATCCGGCCGCTCCAGCCGCGTGTTTCCTTGGTTTTACCTGTTTGAGCTTAGGCCCGTTTTCCTTCCATCCGCCATTATAATTCAATCTATCTTAGGAATTACGTTCGAAATTTTCACCACACAGCGCCGGCGTCGACGTGTGTCATGCGTCATGAAAAGGCGCCGTTCCCTTTGCGCTACTTTCCTTTTCTCACAAAGTCGTAAATAGATGCGATCTCCGGCTCTGAAACGGCGGAAAGCCGTGGCGGTTCTCGTTGTCGTGGATATGCGCGGAGTCTGTCTTCCGCCTGGAGCGATTGCACGAGGGAACACTCGCGGCCTTTTTCAGCGGCGGGTCGGTGCTGGGGAAAACAAAAAATCCCCGCAGTCGGGGATCAGAAGGGGAGGGAGAGGGAACCCCAAGGGCTTGAAGCCCTTGGGGTTCCCTCTCCCGAATCTCTCTCTTGCTTTTTACGCCTAATGATGTGCCGAAACCTTGCCGCCGTTGAGGGCCGGCTCTTGCGGGAAGATCGGCAGGTAGCGGTAGGAAAGGCTCAGGAGCATGGCGCCATAGGCCAGGACCAGAGCGCTGGCGGCCCACTCGACCCAGTTCGGGGCATATGTTTGCCACGAGTCAAAGGGCATGGAGGGGAAGGCCAGGGTCTGAACCGTGAGCACGTAACGGTTGATGGTCACGCCCGCGCAATCCAGAAGGGCGGCGAAGTAGAACAGGGCCGGGGTGTTGCGCAGGGCCGGCACGAGCAGGATGACGCAGGGCAGGGCGCCGCAGACGACCAGTTCGGCATAGAAGAGCCACTGGCCGTAAATGGTGCCGTGGAAGAACTGCTCAAAGGTCAGGCCTTCGCGCGGGGCGAGGTCCATGATCCAGGCGGCCGTGTCCGCATACTTGAAGATCAGGTACACCAGGAGCATGACGCCGGCGATTTTGCCCATGAGGGATTTGATTTCCCATTTGACCAGCTTTTTGCCGGTCATCTTTTCCATAATCGTGCAGATCAGCACGGTGAACACCGGGCCGGAGGCCACGGCGGAAAGGATGAACAGGAAGAAGCTCCAGGGCCAGATGAAGAAGCCTTCGCGGAAGGCGTACGGGCGGGCGAAAAGCACGCCGTACATGCCGCCCAGCGATCCTTGGTGGAAGGTGGACAGGAAGGCCCCGATGCCCGCGAAGAGCGGCATCATCACGTGCAGGTTGTGGGCGATGTGGTGCAGGATGGGAATACGGTTGAGCTGCTTCTGCTCCAGCATAAGCGGCACGTATTCGATAATCAGCACGATGCAGTAGCAGGTGATGCAGAAGATAACTTCCGTGAGCATCGAGTGGACGTTGGCGTGCCAGTAGCCGAACCAGGCCCGCAACGGCTGGCCGATGTCCAACACCAGGATGAGCATGGCCCCGGAGTAACAGATGAAACCCACGATGACCGTCAGGTTGATGATGTTTTTGAGCGGATCGATGTTCAGGATATAGCGCAGCAGGCCCGTGAAGAAGGCCCCGGCCCCGAGGGCGATGACCGCGAGGTCGAAGGTGATCCACAGGCCGAATCCGAAGTAGTCGTCCAGGCCGGTGGTGCCCAGGCCGGTGCTCAGCACCTTGTAAGCCGCGTACAGGCCCCAGGCCAGCACCGCCGAAACCAGGCCCATCCAGATGGCGAACCGGGTAAAGGAACAGCGGGTGCAGCCGTCGGGGAAGAGGGCGGCGTCAATGGGAAGATTGTAGTTCTTTTCCATGTTTCCTACCCCTTAGTGCTGTTCGCCGTGGTTCTTGGGCAGAACCTTGAAGGGTTTCAGGTCGTCGGCCGCCTTTTCCTCAGCCAGGTAGTTGTCGCCAAGCTCACGCACCCAGCGCCGGGCCGAGAGGTAGTACACGGCGGTGTCGGTGCCGAGACGCTCCAGGAGCCGGAAAGCGTTGGGATTTTCGTGCGTCAGCTGGTAGACTCTGTGCTCGGGGTTGTTCAGGTCGCCGAACACGATGGCCCCGTTGGGGCAGGCCTGGGCGCAGGAGGTCACGTAGCCGTCCTCGGGGATGGCGCTGTGGGTCTTGCCGTCCGAGCCGGAGGTATAGATGTCTTCACCGGCGGCGCGCAGCACGTCTTTGGCCTGCATGTAGCGGTGGTGACAGAAACTGCATTTCTCGACCACGCCGCGCGGGCGGACGGAGACGTCCGGGGTAAGGGTCTTTTCCATGCCCTTGGGCCAGATCGGGTCGAACCAGTTGAAGTAGCGGGCGTGGTAAGGACAGGCCGCCATACAGTACCGGCAGCCGATACAGCGGGGGTAAATCTGGCTGACGATGCCGCCTTCCTCGTTGCGCTCGGTGGCGATGACCGGGCAGACGGTGGCGCAAGGCTGTTCCGCGCACTGCTGGCAGGGGCGGGGCAGGTAGGCCGTTTCATGGTCCGGGAAAGGCTTGCCGTTGGAGAGCTCAAACACCGTGAGCCAGTTCATGACCCGCAGTTTGTTGGAGGCGTCCGCCACCGGGGCCAGGTTGTTCTCGGCCTGGCAGGCGACCATGCACGCGCCGCAGCCCGTGCATTTGTCCAGGTCGATGGCCATTCCCCACTTGATGTGGAATTCTTTTTTTGCAGACATGGCGTTTCCCCTCAGGCTTTGACGACTTCAACACCCGTCCGGGACCAGACGGTAAGCCCTGTTTCCGGTTCGGCCTCGGCGCTCAGAAGCTCCAAGACATTGGCGCCCTTGTTTTGGCTGAAGGCGTCCAAGGCGGTGTGCCCATAACCCAGGCACACGCCCACCGACCCGGGGGCAACGCCTTCAAAGACGCGCAGACGGGCCAAAATGGAACGATTGTTCGCCTTCAGCAACACCCGGTCGTCTTGTTTCAGGCCGCCCAGGGCGGAAGCCGTGGCTCCGTTCACCATCACGTACATGTCGGGACCGGTGAGTTCGGCGGCCCGGATGGTCTTGGTGTTGAAGGGGGGAATGCCGGTCTTGGCCGTGCCCAGGCTCAATTTGCTGTAGAGCGCCAGGGCCGGCTTGGCCGGGTTGGGAACGTATTTGGCGGCTTTTTCCAGAACCGGCATGTTCAGGGTAAAGAGCCCGAAGTAGGCCGTGGCGTCGTTTTCGGCCGGCTGGCCCTGGACCAGCAGCTCGAAGTTCGCGCCCGCGGCGTCGGCTTTGGCCTGGAGCAGGTCGGAGTACTTCTCGAACCCGAGGTTCCAGCCCAGCTCCTTGGCCAGGAGCAGCAGGGCGTCGCCGGTGTTGCGCACGTCCACGACGGGATCGATGACGGGGGCGCCCACGGCATAGATGTTCTTGCCGCAACCGTAGGGACTGACCACGTCGTCGATGCGTTCCAGGCCCATGCCGATGGGAATGACCAGATCGCAGAGGGCGGCGGTTTCATCAAAAAAGGTCGAGAACGACACCTTGAAGGGAATGTCCTTCAAGGCTTTGCGGACCTTTTCCCCGTCGGGCAGGGCGTAGGCCGGGTTGGCTTCGTGGATGACCAGCATGGCCGGGCGTTTTTTGCCCGAGAACAGTTCCAGGGGGTCGTTCTTATACAGCGCCGCGCGGGACTTGGCCCCGGAGACGGCCGTGGGAACGAAGGGCAGCAGCTTGACGCCGCCGGGCTTGTTGATGTTGCCCAGCAGCGCGTTCACGGTAAAGGCGGCCATGACCGGGGCCGCGCCCGCGCCGCCCGCGCAGTCGCCGCCCGCGATGACCAGAGGCGCCTTGGCCCCGGAGAGGGCTTCCAGCAGCTTGGCCAGGCGCGCGGGGGGCGTGCCGCAGATTTTCGCCGTGGCTTCGGGCGTATAGGTCTTGGCCAGGGTCGCGAAGGCGTCGAAGTTGTCGGCCGTGGCCCGTCCGCCCTTGGCGATAAGATGGTTGGCGATGCAGAGCAGCAGGGCCGTTTCCGTGCCCGGGGCGATGGGCACCCACAGCGAGGCCACGCCGGCGGTGCTGTTCTGGAGGGGGCCGGCGTACGCCAGCGTCGCGTCGGCGGTTTCCTGCGCGCCGGGGTGGGGATGCTTTTCGGCAAAGATGCGGCGGTTGCGCGCCACCGTTCCCCAGGATTCCAGAATGTTCGCGCCGACGGCCAGAATGAAGTCGCTGTTTTCCAGGTCGTAGCCAAGCTGGGCCTCAAGGCCCATGAGCGAGGCGGCCAAGGCGGCGTTGCGGCCTTCGGAGGGCATCAGGTACACGGCCTCGGAACCGGCCTTGCCGGCCAGGGCGCTCATGACCTCGTTGACGGTGCCGTTTTCGTCGCCCGAGAGGTAGGCGACGTCTTTGCCGGCTTTGAGCAGGGCGTTTTTCAGGCGCTCATGCACGATGCCCCAGTCGACTTCGACATACGCGCCGTCATCGCTGCGCAGCAGGGGCTTTTTCACCCGGGCCGGGCTGTGCAGCATTTGCACTTCCGCTTCGGCCAGAGCGGTCACCCCGCCGCCCAACGGATGCTCGGGCAGGGGGAGAATGCGCACCGGGCGGCCGCCCACCAGGCGCACCACCATGGGAACGGCCGAGGGGCAGGTTTTGCTGATGGTTACGGCGTAAGAGTTTTCACCCTTTTCGTTGGCCGGGATCCAGGGCCAGTTCTGGGACCAGATACTGACGTCGTCAAGGGCCTTCCAGACCAGCGGGGTGGCCAGAATGCCGGCCGTGGCGCCGGCTCCGAATTTCAAGAACGATCTTCTGTCGAATGCCATGGTCGCACCCCTTTACTTGTGGCAGGTATAGCAGGCGTTGTTGGCGGCCGTGGGGCCATTCCCGTCATCGTAGAAATGCTCGGGATTGGCGTGGCACTTTTCGCATTCCCACATCTTCATGGTGCGCTTGGAATATTTGGTCAGCGCGTTTTCCATGTAGGGAAGGCCCTTGTCCAGCTCCTCCACGGAGGGGTGACAGTTCATGCACAGATTTTGCGGGTCTTCTTCGGAGTACATCAGCTTGCCGTCCATGCCGGAATGGCAGGTAAAGCACTTCTGGAAGTGCGCGGCATGGCTGAAGAAGACGTTGTCGGGCTGCTTCTGATGGGATTTCCAGGGGATTTCCCGGCCGGTGGCCACGTATTCCGTCAGGAAGGTTTTTTCGGCTTCGTAGGCGGCGCGTTCTTCGGGCGTGGAATCCTGCCCCGGTTCGGCGGTCATGAAGGTGCCCGGGTCGGCATGACATTCCATACAGCTTTCCAGGCTGGGGAAACCGGCGAACGAGCCGTCCTCGCGGAACGCGTGACAGTCGGCGCAGGACTTGCCGGCGTCGACGTGGGCCTTGTGGCTGAAAAAGAAGGGTTGGGGCTTTTCGCTGAATACTTGGCCGGGGAATACCCACCAGCCGAAGGCGAGCGCCACGATCAGGCCCGCCAAAAACGGGGCGGCGGCGCAGCTACATTTGGGACGGTCGGTCGAACCGCCCGCGCAGTGTTTGTTTTCCTCCATACCTCGGCCTCTCAGTTGTTGGACGGTGAAAAACGAGAACCCGCGCAACGTGCCGCCCCTTCCGCCGACAGGTCGGCGGCGGTCTGTAGGGACGCTCTTCGCGTAAGGCGCGTACCCTCTAGTACAGGACGTTTTTCCGTTCTGTCAAGGCGTAATGTTTCACAATAGCGGCTTCCGGAGCGCTTTGCGGGGCTCGCGACGCATGGAGAAGCCCCGATGCGTCGGCCTACCCGAGGCGGCTGTCGAAAAGGCAAAGGCGATGTGTACGGTTTGGCGAATTGAGAGATATTATAACAAGATTTTTTTTATCGGAAAAGCGTGTAGAGTCAAAATGACGTTGCCACACTGTTACTCAATGAAGGAGACGACATGAAAATGACAAACACGAAGGCATGCTGCGCGCTGCTTGCTTTGTTGACGATGGGCCCGGCCGGAACGGCGATCGCCTCCTCCGGAGCCGCCGGCGGATTTGTCGGGCCCGGCCCGGCGGTCATCGGCGCGGCTCAGGTCAAAGAAATGCGGGACGACGCGAATGTCACCCTGCGCGGCAACATCGTGCAGCATCTGGGAGGGGACGACTACCTCTTCCGCGACGCCACGGGAACCGTTCAGGTCGAGATCGACCACGACAAGTGGAACGGACGGAAGGTCACGCCGACCGACGTCGTGGTCCTGCACGGCGAAGTGGACAAAGACCTGTTCAGCGTCTCGGTCGACGTGGAGCAGGTGGTCGCCGAATAATCGAAGCGTCCGCCCGGCCGGGAAGCTCGTTCCCGCAGCCGGGCGGACGCCGGGATTTCGGTATGGGTTGGTTCTTCGACGCCACAGCATGCCGCCCATCGCCCGTCCGCCTGGGGCGTGTAGAGGGGCGCTTCGCTCCGCCGGTTAGGGAGCCGGGTCTTTTCTTTGGCTTCCCGGCCGATGCTGCGCCGGAGGCGCTTATTGTTTTCCGTTCCAGGTGAACGGGCTTTCCAGCTCCCGCAGCAAGGGGAGCCGGGTGTCTTTTTCCGAGAGGAGGGGCGAGATGTCCGGCCAGGGGATGTTCAGGTCCGGGTCGTTCCAGCACAAGCCGCTTTCGGCTTCCGGGTTGTAATAGGCATCCACCTTGTAGCAGAACTCCGTGCCCGGCTCCAAGGTGATGTAGCCGTGGGCGAAGCCGCGGGGAACATACATGCGCAGGGCGTTTTCCGCGCTCAGCATCCGGCCGAAAAACGTGCCGTAGGTCGGTGAACCCACCCGCAGGTCGACGGCCACATCAAATACCGACCCGCGCACCACCCAGACCAATTTGCCCTGGGCGTGGGGAGGGCGCTGGAAGTGCAGGCCGCGCAAAACGCCCGGGTCTTCCGAGCGCGCGTGATTATCTTGAATGAAGTGGTGCTCCAAGCCCAGTTCAGCGCGCCATTCCTCCCGCCATGTTTCCATGAAAAAGCCGCGCCGGTCCCGGTTGCAGTTGGGTTCCAGCAGCAGCAGGTTCGGGATTTCCGTGAATATGGTGCGCATGTAACCCTCCCGGGTGTGGATGTGGCCGCATTATTGCATACATCTTCCGGTCCGGCAATTCCCAAGAGGAACGATGTTGTCCGGCCGAACAGAGGCGGTTCGATTTTTTTTATTCCGGGGCTAAGCCGTAAAAAGGTCCCGCGCGGCGGAGGAAATTTCTTTTTCATATGGGATAAACTATTTTTGGGGGACACTTGTTCTACTCATAAAGATGTTATATATAGACGCCAAGAAGAGTCGCCCGGATACTCGCCGGGCGGCGTTTCATATTTGCGCGCGAGGGCGTCCTCAATGCTGAAAATTATTCCGATTGCGGAACTGCGTCCTGGAATGCAGGTGATCAAAACCGACGAGGACTGGACCAAGCGTCCCTACCTCTATAATTCCGAGCACCTGGTGCGCAGCCAGGAGGAAGTGGAACGCATCATCGCCGACGGCTATAATGAAGTGGCCATCGATCTGGACCGCTCCGAAGCGTCGGTTTTTACGTCCGGGCTCTCGGCCGAACGGCCCGCCGCGCCCGCCGAGGACGATCTGCCCCCGCCGCCCAAAGTTCTTTTGGAAGAAGAGCTGCCCAAGGCCGTGAAGGTTCACGACCAGGGCGTGGCTTACGCCCGTAAATTTTTGGACGGCATGCGCAAGGGGCGGTTCGATATTTCCGGTGGGGAAGAGCTGATGACGGGCGTTCTGGAAAGCGTGGAACGCAACGCCGACGCCTTGATTTCCCTCTCGCGCCTGCATCGCTCCGACACCTATACGTATACCCATTGCATGAACGTGGCCGTGCTCTCCACGGTGTTCGCCCGCTTCAGCCGTCGCTCGGAACTGGATATTTTCACCGCCGGGTTGACCGGGCTTTTCCATGATCTCGGCAAGGCCTTGGTGCCCCTGACGATTTTGAACGCTCCGCGCAAGTTGACCGAGGCGGAGTTCTCAATCATGCGCAAACACCCCGAGTTGGGCTACGAGCAGTTGGCCAAGGTTCCCGGCATCAAGGAAGATGTTTTGCGGGGCGCGTTGGAGCACCATGAGCAGTTCAACGGCAACGGATACCCCAAGCGGTTGTCGGGCGAGGCCATTTCGCTTATCGGCCGGGCCTCGGCCATATGCGACGTCTACGACGCGTTGACCAGTCGGCGGGTCTACAAGGGCGCGATGTACCCGCACAAGGCCCTGGGCATCATGTACCAGATGGGAGGCAAGGAATTCGACCCGCGCGTGGTGGCCACGTTCATCCGCATGCTCGGCATTTATCCTGTGGGCAGCGTGGTGGAATTGGCCGACGGCTCCAGAGCCGTGGTCGCGGTGTCCAACCCCAGAGATCCGAAGCGTCCGACCATTCAGCCCGCGCTTGATCCCCAAGGCAGACCCTGGAAGCGCGGGATCTGCGTGCCCGGAAACGGCTGCCCGGAAATCGTCGGGTGCATACCGGCCGAAGCCGCCGCCCTGGAGCCCCTGCGGGTGCTGGGATTGCCGGTGTAAAAATTATTTTTGGAGGGGTGCTTCCCCTCCAAACCTCCCCACAAGGGGATTGAATCCCCTGCCGGGGGCTGGGGCGGAGCCCCAGATATATGCCTAAAGATTCTCCGCGCCTTCGGCCAGTCTGCGCAGGGCTTCTTTATCGAGCAGGCGGACCTGTCTGCCGTTCATCTCGATGATTCCCTGATCCACCATGCGGCTCAAACTTCGCGACAGTGTTTCGCGGGCGGTTCCGAGCACCCCGGCCAACAACCCTTTGCCGAGATCCAGGCGCAACTCGTCCGCATCATCGTGGTCCCCGCTGGTATGCAGCAGATAGGCGGCCAAGCGTTGGGGCGTCTCCATGAGGGTGAGTGCCTCGACCTTGGCCGCGAAACCGCGCAATCGGCGCGAAAGGGTGGCCAGCAGGCTCAGGGCCAGGCCGGGGTCGGCCGCTATGGCGTCCACCAGGCCGCGCCGGGTCAGGAACAAGGCCTCGCCCGCCTCCACACACTGGGCCGAGGCGGGGAAATTCCGTCCCTCAAAAACCGCCACTTCGCCAAAAGGTTCTCCGGGGCCGAACACATGCAGCACGGCTTCGCGGCCGTCCGGCCCGGCCCGGAAGATCTTCACCTTGCCGGAGATCAACACGAACAGTCCCTGGGCTTCCTCGCCTTCCAAAAAGAACATGCGCCCCCGCTCGGCGGGGCGGATCACGCAGGCGGAGGCCAACGCGTCAAGTTGTTTTCCGGTAAGGCCGGCGAACAGCGGCAGGCGGGCGATGGCGGAGTGGGTGTCGGACATGGGAAATCCTTTTTTCTTGGTTATGCCGGAGGAACCACCCGCCGGCAATGGGCGGGGGAGGCGGTTCGGCGTGAGATGTCGCCGGGCGCCCCTTTTCGTTTTGGTCGAGCCGCGACAATGCGCTTCCTCGGCAAAAGACGGCCTTCCTTGTAGGTTTCAGGCCGCTTCCGCCGCCCCGCCGCCCCGGTCGATCCACCGGCATTGCCCGGACGGCGGGCGGCACGCTTGCCATTTTGCAAAGATTGGGATATCCAGTTTCGTTTCTCATTATCGAGCACGCCCTTCGGATTCGGTCCGGGGTGCCCGCGGGCGGTCCGCGGGTGGAAGGACCATGACCGGGGCGGAAGCACAACCCGAGGAGTTTCATCATGGCTTACGTCAGCATGAAGCAGATGCTGGAGACCGGGGTTCACTTCGGTCACCAGACCCGCCGCTGGAACCCGAAAATGAAGCCGTTCATTTTCGGCGCCCGCAACGGCATTCACATCATCGACCTGCAGCAGACCGTCAAACTGTACCGTACGGCCCACGACAAAGTGGCCGACACGGTGGCCCGCGGCGGCAGAGTCGTGTTCATCGGCACCAAACGCCAGGCTCAGGAAGCCATTGCGGCCGAAGCCACTCGCGCCGGCCAGTTCTATGTGGCCAACCGCTGGATGGGCGGCACCCTGACCAACTTCGCCACCATCCAAAAAAGCATCGACCGGATGAAAAAGCTTGAGGCCATGTTCGCCGACGGCAGCGTGAACCGCTACCAGAAGAAAGAAATCCTGACCCTGCAGCGCGAACTGGACAAGCTCACGCTCGTGCTCGGCGGCATCAAAGACATGGACGGCCTGCCCCAGCTCGCCTTCATCATCGACCCGCACCGCGAAACCATCGCCGTGCAGGAATGCCGCAAGCTGGGCATTCCGATCGTGGCCGTGACCGACACCAACTGCGACCCCGACCTCATCGACTACATCATTCCCGGCAACGATGACGCCATCCGGGCCATCAAGCTCTTTGTGGCCTTTATGGCCGAAGCCTGCCTGGAAGGCGCGGCCATGAGCAAGGATGCGGGCAAAAAAGACCCCGAAGCCGCTCTGGAAAAGGCCGCCAAGGCCGAAGCCGCCCCTGTCGCGGCCGCTCCGGTTGAAGCCGCCGTTGCGGCCGAGTAATCGAACATCCCCGCGCCCCGGTTTTCCTGTAAAATCGGGGCGCGCAAGCAAAGGGACTCTGAAGACGTCCCTTTGCTCCGGCGGATGCTCAAGCGGACGCCCTTGGCGGGCTCGTTTACGAGTCTTTCGGCACGATGATTTCACAGACGATTTCAACACGAAATTGCTCTCAAGATATTGAAGGAGAAGATGATGGCAACGATCAGCGCCGCCCAGGTGAAGGAACTGCGTGAACGCACCAGCGCCGGGATGATGGACTGCAAAAAGGCCCTGGAAGAATGCGACGGCAACTTGGAAGGCGCCATCGATTGGCTGCGCCAGAAGGGTCTTTCCAAGGCCGCCAAAAAAGCCGGCCGCGCCACCTCTGAAGGCGTCGTGGCCCACAAGGTCGCTCCGGACAACTCCCGGGGCATCCTGGTGGAAGTGAAGTGCGAGACGGACTTCGTTTCGCGCGGCGACCAGTTTCAAGCTTTCGCCAAAGCTACGGCCGACAAAGTTTTCGCCGGCGCTCCCAAAGATGACGCCGCCCTGGCCGTCCTTATCGGCGACGACGTGAACAACCAAATCGCCACCCTGGGCGAAAACATGTCCGTCGGCCGCTTCGCGGACTTCGCCGTGCAGGGTGAAGGCCTGGTGAGCTGCTACGTGCACTCCAACGGCAAGATCGGCGTTCTGGTCGAACTTGGCTGCAAGGCCGATTCCGCCAAAAAACCCGAAGTTCTCGAGCTGGCCAAAAACATCGCCATGCAGGTGGCGGCCGCCTCTCCGGCTTCCCTGGACCGGGCCTCTCTCGACCCGGCCCTGGTTGAGCGCGAGCGTGAGGTGTTCCGGCAAAAGACCCTGGATGAAGGCAAGCCCGCGAACATCGTGGACAAGATCGTGGACGGCCGGATCCAGAAGTACTACCAGGAAGTCTGCCTGGTGGAGCAAAACTACATCCGCGACGACAAGCTGACCATCAAGGCCCTGCTTGAGCAACAAGGCAAGGCCCTGAGCGACGCCCTCTCGGTACGGCGCTTTGTGCGCCTGCAGTTGGGCGAAGACGGCGGCGCTGAAGAATAGGAAAAGGGGCCTCTTCGAGGCCCCTTTTTTTGCCCTCTTTTGGATAGCGCAAAGTAACTTTGAAAAAGTTTCTTTGCTCTGGTGGACACCCGCTTGCGGACTCGTTCGGAAGTCTTTTGAAATACGGTTTCATAAACATTTTCAAAGTGAAAATGCTCTAGGTTGCACGGTGGACAAAGACCGACTACTTCCCGGCATCACCGCCGTGGTGCTGACCATGAACGGCCGACGGCTGCTTGATCGCTGCCTCGCCTCTCTGGCTTTCTGTGAGCATATCCTTTGCGTCGATTCCGGCAGTTCGGATACGACCAAAGAGATTTGCGACGCCCACGGGGCCGAGTTCATCTCCAACGCCTGGCAAGGGTTCGCCGCGCAGTTCACCTTTGCCCAGACCAAGGTCAAAACCCGCTGGCTGTTCATCGTGGACCAGGACGAAATCTGCCCCGAGCCTTTGGCCCGGGCCATATCCGCCGCCGTGGCCGAGGCCGACGCCCTGGCCGATACCCCGGCGGACGCCTGCACGGCCTTTTCCGTGGGACGCACCTCGTGGTACTTCGACCGCTTCATGAAGCACGGGGGCTGGCACCCGGACCACATCCTGCGGGTCTTCCGCACCGGCGAAGTGACCTTCAGCCAAGACGCGCACATTCATTATCACCCGAGCGGCCGCACCGCCCACGTCGGCGGGCCGAACGCGGAGTTGATTCACTACCCCTACACGGGGTTCTTCCACCAGTTGGAAAAGCTCAACACCTACGCCGAGCAGGGGGCCGAGTCGCTACGCGCCAGAGGGAAGAGAGGCGGCGTTCTGCGCGGCATTTTGCACGGCTGGGCGCGGTTTTTGCGCATCTATATAATCAAATTGGGATTTTTGGACGGCAGGGCGGGTTTTCTGGCCGCCTGCCACGGCTCGTTTTACGCGTTTTCCAAGTACGTGCGCGAAGCCGAGGCCTCCTGGGGCGCGCCGTACGATTGGGATAAGCAAAAGAAATAAAGGTTCGGGTGGGTATGTTGGGGCTGCCGCCCCATACCCCGCCGGGGGGAACGGGGGGCGGAGCCCCCCGCGTACTCGCTCAGAATCGCCACTGCAACATACCAAGGAAGGTCGATTTATGGCTCCTCTCGCCTACAAGCGCGTTTTGGTCAAACTTTCCGGAGAGGCCCTGGCCGGCGAGGCCAAGTTCGGCATTGACCCGGAAACCGTTTCAAAGATATGTAAAGAAATCGGCGAGATTCTGGCTCTTGGCGTGGAAATCGCCCTGGTTATCGGCGGGGGGAACATCTTTCGCGGCTTGGCGGGTTCGGCCAAAGGCATGGATCGCTCCAGCGCCGACTACATGGGCATGCTCGCCACGATCATGAACGCCGTGGCCGTGCAGGACGCCCTGGAAAAACTCGGGCACGACACCCGCGTGCTTTCGGCCATCACCATGCAGGAAGTTTGCGAGCCGTATATCCGGCGGCGCGCCCTGCGGCATCTGGAAAAGGGCAGGGTGGTCATTTGCGCGGCCGGCACGGGCAACCCGTATTTCACCACCGACTCCGCCGCCGCCCTGCGCGGCATGGAGTTGAAGTGCGAGGCCATCATCAAGGCCACCAAAGTGGACGGGGTCTATGACAAAGACCCCATGAAACACGCCGACGCCGTGCGCTTCGACAGGGTCAGCTACACCGACGCCCTGCACAAGCAGCTCGGCGTCATGGACTACACGGCCATCACCCTGGCCATGGAAAACAATGTGCCGATCGTCGTGTGCAGCATGCTCGGCGGCAGCATCAAACGTCTGGTGCTGGGCGAGAACGTGGGCACCGTGGTTTGCGCCAACGGCTGATACGCCTACCTGGAGGATCTCTCTTATGGAAGCTGTGAAAAAAGATGCGGAAGAGCGCATGCAAAAAGCCCTGGGCGCGCTGGACCGCGACTTCGGCAAGCTGCGCACCGGGCGCGCCTCCACCTCGCTGGTGGACGGCTTGAAGGTCGACTACTACGGCACCCCCACCCCTGTCGGGCAAATCGCCTCCGTGGCCGTGCCGGACAGCCGCAGCATCACCATCCAGCCTTGGGACAGAGCCGCCTTCGCCCTGGTGGAAAAGGCCATCCTCAAGTCCGACCTCGGTCTGACCCCGGTCAACGACGGCAAGATCATCCGCATTAATATTCCGCCCCTGACCGAAGACCGCCGCAAAGACCTGGTCAAGGTCGCCCGTAAATACGGTGAAGAAACCAAAGTGGCCGTGCGCAACATCCGCCGCGACGCCAACGATGCCCTCAAAAAGCTCGAAAAAGACAAAGCCCACAGCGAAGACGAAATCAAAAAAATGACCGAAGCGATCCAAAAGCTTACAGATGATTACGTGGCCAAAGTGGATCACGCCTGTAAGGCGAAAGAAAAAGAGATCATGGAATTGTAAGAGGGGAGAAGAGCGGGGCTCCGCCCCACGCCCCGCCGGGGGAAATGATTTCCCCCGGACCCCCTCGATTGGATGCGCTATGCGCCCACCGAAATGGGAACGAATGCCGAGACAGAGGCCCCGCAGGAAAAATTTCTTGGGGGGCCTTATTCGCACGTGGTGATGCAAGGTGGGCGTGCGCCTTACTGCCGCATTCCTCCGGAATGCTTGAAAACGTCGCAAGACCAAGGCATGGTGGCGGCGGTTCGCTTTTTTCCGTGAGAGTCATCGAGCGTCTGGAGGAGTCGTGAAGAATGCCTGCTCTGACCCGCTCTGTCGGAAGAAGGATTCCGGGTGGAAGCTTCTTGTGGTCAAGCACATCTCTTTTGGATTATGAACACCCCACGTCAGCCAAGCTAAAGTTTTTTGGTGGAGGGGATGGGGGCGCGGGGGAGGGGGAGGCCCCTTTTTCCTCAAAAGCGGCCTCCCCTTCCTCCGCCCTTCTTCTCTTTCCCCACAAAGGAATATATGGAAATTTTCGCGGAAATCTGGGCCGGTATCCTTTATCTCTTGGACATGGCCCTGCACATCGACGTGCATCTGCGCGAGCTGGCCCAGAACTACGGGGTGCTGGTTTATCTGTTTTTATTTCTGATTGTATTCTGTGAGACGGGATTGGTGGTCACGCCGTTTCTGCCCGGCGACTCGCTGCTCTTTGCGGGCGGTACCTTGGTCGGCGCGGGCATGCTCGATTATGTGCCTTTGTGCGCCGTTCTGCTGGGTGCGGCGATCATCGGCGATGCCGTGAACTTCCGCATCGGCAAATGGATTGGTCCGCCTGTGTTCCAGAAGAACTACCGCCTGCTTAAACGCGGGTATTTGGAAGAAGCCCATGCGTTCTATGAAAAACACGGCGGCAAGGCGATCATTTTGGCCCGGTTTATCCCGATCATCCGCACGTTCGCGCCCTTTGTGGCCGGGGTGGCGGGCATGCACCAGGGGCGGTTTTTGCTCTTCAACGTCACCGGCGCGTTGATTTGGGTTTTCGGCATCGTCACGGCCGGAACCCTGCTCGGCAACCTGCCTTTCGTGCAGAAGAACTTCAGCTTGCTGATTTACGGAATCATCCTGGTTTCCGTCCTGCCGGTGGTCATCGAGTGGACGCGGCATGTGCTGCGGAAGCGAAAGGCCAAGCGGGAAGAAGAATAAATGAAAGATGTATACGATTCCGCCTCCGGCGGTCGGGGGAAATGATTTCCCCCGACCCCCCTCAGTTGTGAGGGTGCTGAGTATACCGGCAGGAAGCGTATACCGGCACGGCGTGTGGAGGAGGAAGAGTTTTTATGGCCCTGACCGCGCAGAGGGATTTGCGTTGCCCGCGCCTTTCCTGTGCATTCCTCTGGAATGCTTCCAAAAGCTCCAGGGCTACACCGTGCGAAGAAGGCCCCCAAGAATTTCTTCTTGCGGGGCCTTCATTGCGGGGATCGCTTCGTTTTATCGAGCGTATTGTTCACTCAATTGAGGGGTGCAGGGGAAATCATTTCCCCTGCCGGGGGGCGGGGCGGAGCCCCGAGCCGCCGGAGACGGAAGACACTCCTCTTCCCTTGCTTTTCTTTTCCTCTCCCTAAACCTTTACTCCGGCCGACTCGAACGTGGCCATTTCGTTGAAGATGGCGGCGGCGGATTTCAGCAGAAAGATGCCCAGGGCCGCGCCGGTGCCTTCGCCCAGGCGCAGGCCGAGGTCGAGCAGGGGTTTTTGTCCAAGGCGTTTGAGGGCGCGGACGTGCCCGGCTTCGGCCGAGCCGTGGCTAAAGAAGCAGTATCCGGTGACGGCCGGGGCGATTCTGGCGGCGGCGGTGCAGGCGGCTGTGGCGATGAACCCGTCGACCATCACGGCCAGCTTGCGCCGGGCCGCGCCGATGACCAGACCGGCCAGGGCGGCGATTTCATACCCGCCGAGGGCCGCGAGGACGGCCACGGGGTCGCCGGATTGGACGGCTTCGGCATTGGCCCGCAGCCCTTGAGCGATGATTTCGGTTTTGTGGGCCAGACCTTTGGGGGGAATGCCCGCTCCCATGCCCACGGCTTCGGCCGGGGAAATGCCGAGATACGCGCAGAACAGGGCGCTGGAGGGCGTGGTGTTGCCGATGCCCATTTCGCCCATGCCCACAACCCGCATGCCGTCCGCGTGGGCCATTTCGGCCAGGGCGATGCCCAGTTCCAGGGCGCGGAGGCAGTCGTCGCGGCTCATGGCCGGGCCTTGGGAAAGATCCGCCGTGCCCCGGCCGATTTTGGCCCGAACCAGGCGTTCGTGGGGTTCGAAGTCGGAAAGGACCCCGGCGTCGACGACCTGGAAATCCACGTCGGCGGCGCGGCAGAGCACGTTGATCCCAGCGCCGTTGTTGAGAAAATTCAGAACCATCTGGACGGTGACCGCCTGGGGGGTGAGGGCGATGCCCTGGGCCACCACGCCGTGGTCGCCGGCGATGGTGATCATCCGGGCGGGAGCGGCGGCGAGCGGGGTGCGACCGTCTTGGATGCAGTACAGGCGGGTGGCCAAGTCTTCCAGGCGGCCGAGGCTGCCCACGGGCTTGGTCAGGTTGTCCAGATGGGCGCGGGCCGCGGGTTCCAGGCCGGTATTGACCGGTTCAAGGGCGGCAAGTTCGGCGGCGAGGGATACGGTCGGGAGGGTGTGCATGGCGTTCCGGGGGTTGCGGGTTTGGGGGAGGAGTTTTTGTATACCGTCCGCCGCTCTCAGGCAACCGGGGCCGGTGGTTCGATTTGGCGTGCTCCTGCGTCAGGCTTGCTTTGTGTTGACTCGGCACCTCCTGTGCCTCGCCCTCCGGGCACCGTCGGAAGACCTCCGGCGTCCATTCCGCTTTCCTGCGGAATGACCCGGGGGAGGACCGAAGAGTTGACTCGCCGCATCCTGCGACTCGCCCTTCGGGCGCGGTCGCTATGCTCCCGCGTCTCATTCCGCTGTCCTACGGAATGGTCAACCCCATCGCCAAAGCTTCGCCTTCCTTGTCCGACGCCAAATCGAACCACCGGCCGACAGACGGGTCGCTCTTCCGGCCTTGGACATTCAGGAACGTAGACATTGCCGGGCGCTGCGGCTATATCCGAGACATTCGTTCACCGAGAAGAAGGATTCACCATGACCAAGACTTCCGCGACCAAGAAAACCGCGCCGAAAAAAACGACCGGAACGCCCAAGGCCCCGGCCAAGACCGAAACCGCCGGGCTGACCAAGCTGGGCAAGCCCACGAGCTTTCGGTTCGATAACCCCGACGCCTCCATTTTGGAGGCCTTCCCCAATCGCTATCCCGGGCGCGACTATGTGATCCGCTTTGAGCATCCGGAGTTTACCAGCCTGTGCCCCATGACCGGGCAGCCGGACTTCGGGCGCATCGTGGTGACGTACGCGCCGGGAGAAAAGTGCGTGGAATCCAAAAGCTTCAAACTCTACATGGGGGCCTTTCGCAATCACGGTTCTTTCATGGAAAGCCTGACCAACAAGATCGCCGATGACCTGATTGTGGTTCTGGCTCCGCGCCGGCTGACCGTGGAAGGCCTGTTCAATGTGCGCGGCGGCACGCATATTTCCGTGCGGGTCGAGCACTTCGCCCCCGGTCTGAAAACGGCGGACAAAGAAGACCTGCGCAAACTCTGGTAGCGGGGTGCTTCGCCGCCTCGGGCGCGCGAAAAACGACGCTTCCAAAACGGCAAAAGCCTTTTCCTCGGGCGGGGTTCCGTTCCGGGAAAAGGCTTTTGCCGTTTTCTTTGGAGCGGAACAGCCGATTTGTCGGTGAAGCGCTTGCCTTACTTTGCCGTCCGCGACCCGAGGGCGGTTTTTTTCAGAACAAGATACGCCGCGGTTCCAAAGACCAAACCCCAGAAGGGCGCGCCAAGGCCGAGGAACTCCATGCCGGAGGCCGTGGCCAAAAAGGCGATGATCCCGGCTTCCATATTGGCGCTGTCGTTGAAGACGCCGGAGATTCCCGCCGTGAAGGCGCCGAGCAGGGCAAGGCCGGCGAGCGCGGCGATGAAGGCGGCGGGCAGGGCGGCGAAAAGCGACATGAGCGTTGTGCCGAACATGCCGACGATGATGTACAGGCCGCCGCAGACGATGCCCGCCACGTAGCGCCGGGCGGGGTCTTCGTGCGCTTCGCGGCCGGTGCAGATGGCGGCGGTGAGCGACGAGAGGTTGATCGCATGCGAGCCGAACGGCGCGAACAGGAGCGAGCAGATGCCGGTCATGGTCATGATGCCGTCGGAGCGCACCTGATACCCCGAAGCATGGAGCACGGCCATGCCCGAAATGTATTGCCCGGTCAGGGTGACAAGAGCCAGGGGTATGCCGATGCCGAGAATGGTGGAGCTTGACCAGGCCGGCGCCGTGAACACAGGCTTGGCCCAGGAAAGCCGCAGCGCGTCGACGTGGGTCAACCCCATCAGGGCCGAGATGATGATGCCCACGACCATGACGGCGGCCACCGCATAGCGGGGCGACAGGCGTTTGCAGAGCAGAAAGCAGGCGAGCATCGGCAGGCCGAGCGCCGGAGCCGCCGGAATGGATGTAAACACCTTGGCCCCGAAACTGAACAGGATGCCCGCGAACATGCCCGAGCTCACGGCCACGGGTATGCGGCGCATGATGACGTCCAGAGAACCCGTCAGACCGATCACCGTGACGATCACCGCGCTTGCCATATACGCGCCCACCGCCTCGGCAAGAGGAACGCCGGGCAGCATCACGACCAGCAGGGCCGCGCCGGGAGTGGACCAGGCGGTAAGGATTGGGGTTTTCATGCGCAGGCTGAGCAGTATGCCGGTGATGCCGCTGCCGATGGACACGGCCCAGAGCCACGAGGACGTCAACTCCTCGGACAGGCCGGCCAGATGCGCCGCCTGAAAAATGATCACAGCCGAGCCTGCGTAGGAAACGACAACCGCCAAGAGTCCGGCCACCCCGGCGGTGAGCGAAAAATCTTTGAGAAATCGTGACACCGCGCTTTCCTCTGGGGCATTTTCACTTTGAAAATGTTTATAAAAACCATATTCCGAAAGACTTCCGAACGAGCCCGCAAGTAAACAGGGATGCGAAGGTCGGCATGTCGGTGGGGCACTGCCGGAGAAACGAAAGAATACTCCCTGCAGCGCGGACCGCAGCCCGCTTACGCGTTCGTCAGAGCAAATAACTTTTTCAAAGTTAATTTGCTCTAACCTTCTGAGGCGCTCATCTGCGCCGTTTTTTACTCTTACGCCGTCGTACGGCGAAGCAGGGCCGCGCAGGCCATGCCCGTGAAAACCATAAGCAGGCAACCGCCCAGGTGGGCGGCAATGTTCAAGGCGGCCCAAATCGGGCGGCCTTGTTCCATGAGCAGGACCACTTCGGCCGCGAAACTGGAAAACGTCGTCAAGGCGCCGAGAAATCCCGTGACCACAGGCGTGCGCCACGCGGGATCCCATTGGGGCAGGGCCGTGCCCGCGCCAAGAATCATGCCCATGAGAAAACAGCCGATCAAATTGGCCGCCAGAGTGCCCAGGGCCAAGGGCGGAAACAGGGCGTTGAGCAACAGGGTCAGAACCCAGCGGGAAAGCGCCCCGAGGGCCGCTCCGGCCGATATTCCGAGAATGGTGGAAACCATGTGCGCCTCCATTCCCGTCCTTATGCGGCGATTCGCTTTGGAATACAAGGGATTCCGAGCTGTGGGGGCGGGTCTGTCCGGCGTGATGCCGTAAAGAAGCGTTTGGGAGAAGAGGAAAAAGAGCGAAGAAAAAGGAAAAAGCCCTGTGAAAGGGGCTTTTTCCTTTTTCTTTGTCCGGTGGGATTTACGCCGTCCACAATCCGGGGTTGGAGGAGGCGAAATTTGTGTAGGTGCGCTGCTTGGCCTTGCGTGAGCCGTAGCTCTGATTGAAGGTGCGGCGCTCACTGTCGCTCATGATCACCTGCACCGCTCCGGTGGATTGCCCGTCCGGGATCATGTTGTCCGTATCGAACTTCCAGTTCAGATCGCCGGGCTCGGATTCATCTTCCTCTTCGTCTTCAGGCTGTTCGACGTCGTCGGTGTTTTTCGGGTCCGCTCCAAGAGACTCGGCCAGGTTGTCGACGGCGAAGTCGCGGAGCTTCCGCGCCCGGTCGGCGGATGTGCCGGGCCGTACTCCCAAGGGGTCGACTTCTTCCGTCGCAAGTTGCTCCTCGGTCTTTTCCTCGTCGTCTTTCAATTCGCCGGAAAGAAAACGCTCGTCTTCATCTCCCGTATTGACGGACACCGTGTTCTTGCCCTTGGAGGCGTTGACCACGTTGTACTCGAGGGTGCCGTGGTACACACGGGGAGAGTTGCCCGAGGTCGGGTCGCCGCCCCACTTGGGGTTGGTGTCGAACTCGGTGTAGGGCAGATCCAGCGAGACCCCGCTGAGCTGCAGGGTATTGCTGGCCTGATCCTTTTGGTCGCCGAGCAGAATCGCGTCGTCGCCGTCGCCCGCGTCGATGCGGTTCTCGCGGCCGGTGACCATCTGAATTTTGTCGTCGCCCGAGCCGGAAAGCACGGTGCTGCCTTGGGCGAACCCCAGGTGCATGTCGTTGCGTTCGGCGTGGGAACCGTCGATCCGCGAGTCCACGGCAAAGCCTTTGACTTTGTTCGTGCCCTTGCCCAAAGTGATGTCGGCCTCTTTGAACGAGCCGGACAACTCGGCGTCGCCGTCGCCCGTATCGATGACCACATTGACGAACTGTTGGGTCATCGCGCGCTTGGGCCCCGTCGTGTTGATGGCGGCGGAGGCTTCCATGAAAAAGTAGCCCGCTTCGGCGGAAGGATCTTCGGTTTTGAGTTTGCCGGCGGAGCTTTTATCCGGATTGGGGTTCAGCTCCTGCACGGCCTGGTCGGTGCCGAGGCCGGATTGGTAACCGAAGTAGTTGTTGCCGCCGCCGCCGTAAAGCTTGGCCGAGATGAAGCGCCCGGTGAACGAGTCGTCGCCTTCTTCGCCGAAAATTTCCGTTTTGTCGAAGAAAATGCCGGAGAACGTGTCGGCGGAGTCGCCGCCCTTGACGATGGACCGGGCGAAAAAGCCGGAGAACGTATCTTTTGCCGCCCCGCCGGTGACGTGGGAGTCGGTGAACACGCCGGCGAAGCGGTTTTCGCCTTCACCGCCGGTGATGGTGCTGTCTTTGTAACTGCCCCAGAAGGTCATGCCGCCCTTGCCGCCGATAAAATTGCCGGATTTTTCGGAAAGGTTCAGCACGGTGCTTTTGGCGTCGCCGCCCTGCACCACGGCGGCGTTGACCCGAATGAGGAAATCGTTGTTCCCCTGGGCCTTGAGCACACCCTTTTCCAGGGCTTGCGAGCCCTGCAGCACGACCGGAGCGCCGTTTTCGTCCCAGGTGATCCGGGTGTCGTCGGAGATGGTGAACTCGAGGGTTTCCGTCTGGCCGTCTTCGCCTTTCCAGGTCAGGGTGGCTTGGCGGGCCTTTCCTTCCTGCCCGGCGGCGATGCGCAGGGTGCCCATGCCGGCCGAAAAGGTCATGTCGCCTTCCACCTGACTGCGGGCTCTGGCGTACATAATCTTTTGATTTTGCTCAAGTTCCTTTTCGCTTCGGAACTCGGCGACGTCGTTGGGCACTCTTTCCGTTGTCGGCTGCTTCAGTTCCATAAGGCCGCCGGAACCGACCCGAAGATAATCGGGGCGACTCGCGTGCCATGAGGATGATCCTGAAGGGTTGATGCCGGTCATGGTGTTCTCCGAGAGACTCCACTGCGGGCTGCGCTTAAAAGGAAAGGAGCGGGCACTTGCTGTATCGGCCAAAGGACAAGGATGTTTAGGGCCGAGAGGGAAAAAATATTCCGCGTGAAGAACAGGTCTGCCGTCATTCTTGTCCGCGCATGAAATTTTATACGATTCGTAAAAAGAACTTGACGCCGTGCGCGCAAGCGTATAGTACTCCATCCCTGCACCACGGTGCTTCTATTCCCCGGTAGCTCAGCTGGCAGAGCGGGTGACTGTTAATCACTAGGTCCGCGGTTCAATCCCGTGCCGGGGAGCCAGAACGAGCAAGGGTTTTCGGATAACACCGAAAACCCTTTTTCTTTTCTCGGGGCGTTTTATACTACCCCTGTACTACTTTTTCCGCGCGTACTACCTTAAATTACTCCCCGATTTTTCCGGTGCTGTTCCAGGTAAGCATAGGCCAAATTATTGGTCTTGATGCTCCCGCCCCGTTCGCTCATCAGCACGGCTTGCCGCCCTTCGTACATTCCGGCCACAATCATCAGACAGGCTACCTTGATAATGGCGGGCAGGCTTTCTTCAAAGTCCTGCCCGCAGTACCGGCGGATGTGGTCTTCTGCAGCGGCGATGTAAGTATTGATCAGCGCGTCTTCGTCGTCATTGTCCACTTTTATATGGGCCTTGGCCTCTTCAAGCGTTATCATCGGCATGGGCCACCCCCTTTTGCGTCAGCGTGTCGCCGTCCGGGCGAGGATTCCAGCCTTCTTCTTCCCTCACCTCATTGGCCGTCAGAATACCCGCCTGCACGGCGGCCACGTGGCTGTTCCAGCGGGTTGCATGGTCGCCGCGTGTCAGGCCGGAAAGATCAATGACAAGCTCGTATTCGGCCCGGTCATCTTCGGAAAAGACGGAACGCTGGAACTCCGCTTCCACCTTGTCGGCCCAGGGGCCAAGGGCGAACATGGCGAACCAGCGCCCGGCGGTTTCGGAGTTCTGGAAAGTGCCGTGTCGAAGGTCGCCAATCAGCGGCGGCGGTACGTTGTAGAGGCGGGCGATCTCTTCCACGGTGAACTGGCGGGAAGCAAGGGCTTCGGCATCCTCAGCGGAAATTTCAAAGGCGTTCCACTTCATGCCGTGTTCCAAAATCATCGCCTTGGCCGCGTTTTTGGAACCGGTGAAAAAGTTCCGCAGTTCTCCGACCAGCTTGGCGCGGGCGTCGTCTTCCAGCTTCACGGGCACTTCCAAAGCGCCGGAAGGCCGCACTCCTTGGGAATACAGGCTGGAAGCGAAGTTTTGCACCTCCACCCCGCCAGCGAATACCGCAGCGGAACGGGCAATGCGGCCCTTGCCGATGAAGGGCAAATCCGGGCCGTCTTTGATGTGGAGCACTTCGTCAGGCAGCAGGCGCAGGGTCGCGCCCGGAGCGCCGTACATGCCTTGCGCGTCCGTCACGGTGTAGACGATGCGCCCGCCACGGAGAACCTCGATGTTCACCCAATCCCAGGGATAGGGACGCAGCTCGACAACGCGCCCGCCGCCATCATGGATGATATGGGCCAGGGCGTTGCCGCGCAAAAGAAGTTGCCGCATCATCAGTTCCATGAAGTCGTGCCAGCTTTGATACTGATTCACGCCGTTACGGATCAGGCCGGACAGCGGATAGTCCGGGGCCTCTTTGCGGATATTGCCTTCCGTGCGGTAGACCTGAGCCGGGCAGGAAGACAGGGACGTGGAAATGATGCTCACGCACCCGGCCACGGCGGACAGGCATTCATAGAAGTTCGGATTGACGAAAGCGGTTCCCGGCAGGGTTGCGCCCTGGAGATAGCCCCAGGACGGGCAATCTCCGGCCCGTTCTTCTTTTTTTCGGGTCAGCATTCGCAAAAAGTTCATAAGGTATCCAGAAGCCTTTGCAGGGCCGAAACTTTGGGGGGCACGGCGGCGCGGGCCTGAACGGATGTATTTTTATAGGCGGGCCAGGCGTGAACCAGGCTGATTTCATGCAAGGCCACGGAGCGCAGTTCCCGGCGCTTGCCTTGCCATGCTTCACCGCCGCGTTTCACCGTAAAGGCAAAAGAGCAGCCGCCCACGTCGCCGCGTTGCACAAGGGCCAGCACATCACGCGCAATGCTTGTATCAGGCAGGTCAATTTCAAAGTGCAGCCCCTTGCCGTCTTCCTCAAGCCGTAGCGTACCGCTTCGAGTCCGGGCCAAAAGTTTGCCCGGATCATGGTCAACCAAACAGAGAACATCGGTTCCACTCCTCAAGGATTCACGAAACGCGCCCGGCAGCACCACTTCATGAAAACCGCTTATGCGGGTTTCTTCGTTGAATACGGCGGCGTAGCCTTCCAGGGTCCGCCCGTAGGCCGCCAGCGTTACACTGGCAGCCTGCCGGGTTTCTCGCGGGCCGGTAGGAGTGGTTAGCCCACTTTTCGCGCTTTGAACCGCTGAAGAGTACGGCAGCGCGAACATTTTACGCCCCGAACACGGCGAAGGATTCAGGATGCCGGATTGCAACGTCCATCGTCAGGATGATCCGCATGGCCACGTTTCCGCGCTTGTAGGCGCTTTCCATGTACGGGTTGATCAGAATTTCAACGCCGCTCCAGGTGCCAGTCAGAACATCGCTAAAATTTCCGGCCAGCATGGCGTTGGCTGCGGGCACAAGGCTGGTGAACACATAGGGATTGCTACGGAAAAAAGAGGCAGCGCCCACAGGCAGACCGTCAGCGGTCAGGAGGCTGTCCACGGTCTTTTTCATGCCGGAGTTCGCCAGATAGGACACGTTATCCACGTTCGCCTGAAACAAAGGATCGCCAAGTTCCGGAACATACAGCATCGGGTCAGAGGGCTTGGCCACGGTATGAATGCCGGGGGCCTTCAAAATACCGGTCGGCTCCGTTCCGCCCGCGCCGTTGATCGTCGCCCGCGCCACTTCCAGTGCCAGCACTTGGGCCAGATCGGAGCGCAGGATATCTTCAATGCCGGGGCTGGACTGCAACAGCATATTGCGGCTGTATTGCGTCCATGCGCCCACATGGCGCGGGGTCAGGCTGATCTTGTCAAAGTCCGCGTCCGTTTCGGAAATGTCGGTATTTTCCGCGAACCAGCCCACAGAAGTGGAGCCGTTGAGGCGGGGGACGTCCACATTGCCGGTCAGGCCGGATACGGTGCGGATGCCCAGGCGGGCCAGGGGGTTCTTTTCCCGCAAGAGGTCAATATACAGGTCGCCCCGGTGAACGGTGCCGATAAGCTCCCCGGCGGTCGCGGAGGTAATGGTGGAACGCTTTTCAAAGAAGCTGTACGGCGCGAAAAAGCCTTCCGTGCTCCGGCCTTCCATGCGGGCAAGCTCTTGGCTGATTTCGATTTCCCGCCCGGCATCCACATTCCCGCCCAGCTTGTGCTGGATCATCCGCGTCAGGGAGAAACCGCGCATTTCCCGATCAAGTTTCGGGTCGCCGGTCACAGGGGTTCCGCTCATGCGGCGCTCGGCTTCGTCAAGATCGGCCTGTACGTCAATCAGGCGCTTGACCTTCGCCATTTCCGCCTGAAGATCGGCGGCGCGGGTTTCCTGTTCGGCGGAAAGGTCGCCATCGGCTCCGGCGGGAGTATCCACAATGCCCTTCAGGTCGGCATGAATGCGGCGTTGGCGGTCAAGCAGGTCTTTCATTTTCATGGTGTTTCCTCATTATGAAGGTTCAATCTGCCCTTGCTTCCACTGGCAGGTAAGTTCCACAAGGTTTCTGTGTCCATCCGGGTCGCGGATCGCCTGAATCGCCATGAAGCGGCCCCCATCAAGGTTTTTCGCCATCATGGGCGGGTCAATGTCGCGCCGGTACCGCATGGTCAGGCGGTATGTCACGGAACTGGATTGCGCGGCGGCAAGCCTGCCCTCTTCACCACCGATACTGACTACCTCGGCCCAGGAGACAAACTTGGGCGTCCAGACATCGGAAAGGCTTCCGTTGGGCTGGCGGACTTTTTCTTTTTTCCAGAATTCGACGCGGTTCCGCATTCGTGAAAGCAACATAGGACACTCTGCTCTTGTGCTTACTATTTGGAATCAAAAATAAAATGCTTCACGGAGCAATGCAAATCGCAACGTGAAGCAACGTGAAGGATAAAAAGGGGTTTTGCAGTATCAGAACTCGAAAACCATGTTTCCGCTGAAGTCTTTGGCGGCAAGGGGCCGCTCTTCCCGTAGTTTGGCGAACATGCCGCAGGCCATGACCAGGGACACAAGCCCGTCAATGCGGCCTGTGCTCTTGGCTTTATCCAATTTTCGGTTGCCCGCCGGGTCAGTCAGCGCCACGGCGTTGGCCGCATTCCAGCGCAAGACGGGGTTGCCGCCGTGCCGGAACCGTTCTTCCAGTAAAAGCCGCTCGAATTCCTCAATAGACGGGGAAAAGTCCTTGTAGCCCTGGCCGTGCGGCTCAAAGCGGACGGTAATGCCTTCGTCGGAAAGGATTTTTTGCAAATCAGCGAAGCGCCAGCGATCAAAGCCCACGGCCTGCACGTCATAGAGTGTCGCGATTTCCGCCACCTGGACGGCCACCGCATGACGGTCAACGGCCTTGCCGGGGAAGGTCTGCAAGTAACCTTCCTTCGCCCACTGGACATAGGGAACGCGGTCTTTTTCGGCTTTTTCCCTCAGCCCGTCGCCCGGAAGCCAGAACCAGGACAGCACCGCGCCGGAATCGGGGAAGAACAGCACAAGAGCGGTCAAATCCTGAGTGCTGGACAGGTCAAGCCCGCCGTAGCAGCGGCAGCCCTTCAGGTCTTCCAGGGGTACGGCGGCGGCGCAGGCATCCCACAAGGCGGAACCGATGAAGCGGCTTTCACCGTCAACGCGCTGGTTCAGGCGCAGATTTCGGAAGCTGGCCTCTTTTGCGGGCAGGCGTTGAGCCTGAAGGGCGGCGGTCTGCAAGTCTTCCATGCTCAGGAATTTACCGGCGGCGGGGTTGCAGGCCATCCAGGTAGCAGGCTCCCACGGGTTGGAATCCTCCGGAGCCGCATACAGGGTCAAATGGAAAGACGGGTCTTCGAGTTCGCCGGATTGCACTTTCAGGCCGTAGTCTATGAGTTCGGAAAGAATATGCTGATCGTCGGGGGCCTGAGTGCTGATGCTCACCAGCAGCGGGGCCAGCCTTGCCTCTTGGGCGCTTTCCATGACGTCGTACAGGTCGCGGTTTCTGGCCTGCCCCAATTCGTCATAGCAGCAAAAAGACGGGGAAAGGCCGTGCTTCGTGGCGACATCGGCGGATAAGGCGTTGAAGGTGCTGTCAGTAAGGGCGTCTTCCAGTTCCTTGTGAAATTCGCGGATATTCACCCGGTCGGACATCCAAGGCGTTGCCAAAATGATCGCCTTCATTTCGCGGAAAAGAATGGACGCTTGCGCTCGGTCGTTCGCGCAAGAATAGCATTGCCCACGCTGTTCTGCTTCCGGGCCGATGAAATGCGCCAGGGCCATGCCCGCCACCAGCCCACTTTTTCCATTTTTGCGAGGGCAGGAAAGAACCGCCTGCCGGACAGGGCGCTTGCCGGTAGCGTCTTCGCGGTACACGGCGCGGAGAAATTCCACCTGGAAGGGCAGCAGCTTCATCTTCGTGCCCGCCAGCAGGCCGGAAGTCACGGGCAAGGACTCGATAAAGGCGATCACCCGATCAGCGCGGGAAAGACCTTTCTTCTCCCACGGTTGCCGGGTAGTTTTCTTTTTTGGGTTGCCTTTTTCGGGCATTTTTACCGGTTTCGCGCCGGGGCCTCTTGCTCCCATTCCTCACTCCGTGTATAAACTGATTGAACTAACTCTATTGCCGTGGGCCATGTCGGTTCTTTCGGCCTCGCTCTGGTAAATTTTCAGGATTTGTCGTCTTGCCTGTTCCACTCATGCGCCGGGTCAATCGGCGTACCGTCAAGCTTACACCCCTTTAATTTCACCTTTCCGCGCTTGTTTCTGAATGCCCCGTCCTCATAGAACGTCTTCGCGCTATGGCACTTCTGGCAAAGCGACTGCAAATTGCTTTGGTCGAAAGGTGCCCCGCCAACCTCAACAGTAACAATGTGGTCAATCTGATCCGCCACTGTGCCGCACCACTCACAGAAGGGCGTTGCACTGAGCTTTTCCAGGCGAGTATACCGCCATTGCTTCGTACCGTAAGGCCAGCGGGGCATAGTGCCTACATTTTGAATTCGGAAAATGGGTTGGGGCGGTTGCCCATCTCATCCGTATAGCCCAATGCTGTCCGGAGCTCAGTGGAGAAGGCCTTCCATAACGCCACGGTATCCGCATCGCTTAAAGGATAAGGGAGAGTGAGTGTCATTTGTGCAGGGCCTTCAGGGTTGTGATAATCGCCCATCTCATCCTTTTCCAACCATGGGGCCTGTACATCACGTGTAACGATGATTGTCTTTGCTGTTTTTGTTTGGCTCATATGCTTCTCCTTAATGTTGTGTGCGCATCACTGCTGCTTCCCGCACTCGCACAAGGCGGGCGAATTCCCATAGCCGATAAGCGGGAACTCCATGTCTCCCTTTGCCATCAACACTTTATCTCTCGCCAGCTCCAAACACAGGCTCATGCCACGCGCTGCTTCCTCAGTGATGCCTATCTGTACTTCGCTTACGACGGCGCCGCTCACGAAAAGCAGGATTGCAGCGGCTCCTTCCAGGGCATCATCAATGTCTGAATGCCGCAGACTGAGGGGTATTGTATCCACACTTGCCGTCATTTCCTTGCCGCCGTTACCGTTCGTGGTTATTGTGCTCTCAGCCATGATCCCCTCCTAACAGGGTTTCAGGTTAACCCCCGCCGATGATTGCACATCACAGCAGGGGCGTTTCAATTAGGCAAAAAGTTCGTGCAACAGTTCATGCACGCGCCAATGCTCTTCTGCCAGTTCTTCAAAATACACCCGCTCCGCACTGCCGCTAGGCTGTTCCCCGGCCAGAGCGCGGAACGCACAGCACATGCCGTCCATGCGCTTGGCAAGGGCGAAAATGATTTCCTCTCGTTTTTCTGGTGTGCGTGGCGATCCGCCTTCGAGAGTGAGCAGGGCCTCATCCAAAAACTTGCCCATAGCTCGCGGGTCTTGGTCGAACAGGCCGATGGCCACGGCTCCCTTGAGGACTCGCAAGGATTCCGCCGTGGTCATGGGGACTTTACTTTTCACTCCGGAGGCTGGGGGAAGAGGGGGGAAGGGGGCGCTCGCTATTTTTTGCATAAAGGTTCCTTGGATTAAGATTAAAATCAGTACCCTGTCACAGCTAACTGAGCAGGTATTTCTGAACGGTATTGCGACTTACACCGATCATTCGGGCAACGGCGCTCACAGTCACCGCCGCCCCGTTTTGCCGAAGGGACGCAGCCGCCTCAGCAATTTTGCTTTTTCGGTCTTCCGTTCTCTTTTGCCGGGCATAGGCAGCCCCGGCGGAATGACGCTCGCTTCGCCAAGGCCAGTAGTCGGCATCAGAAAGAAAACCGGGCTTCGGGGGCAATCCAAGGATTCCCCGGTTCGGATTGATGTCACCGTAACGATGGGCATTCCGCAGAACGCTTTTGAGGATTCCGGCATTTTCCGTTCTGGACAAAGGCGGCGCTGACTGCTCTTGCTGGAACGATTCCAGAGAAAACAGCAAATCCTCAAAGGGTAGAGTCGGATTGTGCTTGAACAGACGCAGCGCGTAGCAGAATGAGGCGCGATTGCGGTTCCCTTGGCAATACTCGACGGTGAAGGGAATTCGGGGCGCTGTTTTCCACAGGTGCGTGACATCCAATTTTGCGAGTTCATGCCGCCAATCTCCGAAAAAAGGCAACCTCCGCCTCTCCGAAGAAGGGATTGCGGATAGCCGAGCGGGGCGAACAAGAAAAATCGCCGTTCACCGCTACATTGACGGAATCGCGCACGGCCTGAAAGTAGCGCCGCCCTTTGCCGTGCAAGGCCACTGGCCATTGCAGCGCGTACAGCACATGCGCGCCGCGCGACGTGCCGACAACAGCATTAGGCCGGGGAAGATTACGCCCTTCGTAGTAACCGGGATCAAACAGTTCCGCCTTGTCGCCTTCGTCAATATCCGTATGCAGGAAGGCAAAACGGTAGTGGTTCGGACAAAAGTACGGCGCTTTCGTCAGGTCGCGCAGCGGCCTTTCCTCGATAGGGGCGGTCTTGTCCAGTTTCAAAAGAACCTTGAGTTCCCCATCCCGCGAAGAGCGGTAGGAGCAGAGGTCGTAAAGTGCTTCAGCAGTATTCATTTTGGCTTTCCTCTAGACTTTGCGCGGGTCTTGAGGTAATCTTTCTTTGACACGGAAAGACTTTTCCCCTTTGCCCGCTTGGTTTTCCGGCGGGCTTTTTTTAACCCTCTTCAACGGTGCTCCTTTGCGCCAGCCACTCAACAAACGCGGCGCGGGGATACATCACAATTTTCCCCATACGCAGGCGGGTTGCCGGGCCTTTGCCCGCCGAATCAAAGTTCGCCAGAGTCCGGGGGCTGACCGCGCCGCCGCACACACGGCTTGCCGTTTTGCGGTCCACCAGTTCAGGCAGGCGTGTCTGAATCTCCTGAATGAACGGGGGTAGATCGACACCAGAATTTTCCAACATGGGTAAGATCCTCCACGAGTTAAAAGGTTGTGTGAGCCATAATAAGGTACGCCACAGTAGAGACAAGAATGTTGTCCCCTATTTGGGGGAAAAGTACGCAAGGGGAAACAAAAAGCCCCATGCGGCTCACATGGGGCAATAATGAAGAAAGAAATTTGTCGGCGCTAATACATCAAATGAACGGGTTTAATGTGTCCTTTTACAATTCATCCTTCATTTTTTCTAAAAATTCTTTTAATCTTAGTATGCTATCTTCAGAGCACGGCACGCGCTCCTCTATCAATACAAAACGTAAAATTTTGAAATTTGGCGGTAGGAGTTCGATAGGGGGGCCTTTGTAGTGCTGTTTAGCAATTTTCATCCAATTACGACCTATTGCTAAATATTCATCAAAAACTTCTGGGGCGCTTGCGCGTATCCGCGTCATGCCATTGTCTTCCCCCCCAACACGGCGGAAAAGATCTAAAATATGCTTGTCGGCATCTTTCATTTCCATCCTAAAAAAACATTTACCTTCTTTCATCAACCCTTTAATAATTCCGGCAGTCAGTGCATCGTCAATATGATCTGCGCGACTGTACGGTGAATGACCGCGCTTTTCGGTAATTCTGGCGCTTCCCTTGGCATCAATTTTAGCGTTATTAGAAAGCCACTCATGGAGTTTTTTTACTGCACATGGGTTGATAGAGAAATTTTGTTCACGTATATCGCCAATGGTATTGATTATTTTTACCATTGATGAATTTTTATATTTTCGTGTATTGTCTTCTATAATCCGTATTAATTTATAGTTAAGATCATTTTCTCGCATTTCTTTCATTCTATTGTGCATATATTCTGAATCATTTATGCATTTTCGTTGACGCTCAATGTCGCCATCACAACAATTATGTATTGCTACGCAATGTTCAGCTTGCCTGAGGCACCATATTTCACATGTCCCGCTGGATTTACGACTGCACTTATCGGCGTATATTTTACACCACTGGCTATTAAGCGCATCGGGATTTTTCATACTCCCCCCTTCCCGGCAAAGGGAATGACCTTCGCTTTATCTTGCGGGGCCAGCGTCTTTTCCAGCGCCGCCATTGCGGCCCGTTTGGTGTTTTCGTTGGAGTGAACATACCGCGCCGCCATCGCCACCTGTTTCCAGCCCATGATGTCCATCAGGCTTCGCACGTCCAATATGCCCGCCAGGTTTGTGGCAACAGTATGCCTGATTGTATGAAAGCTGATACGGTCACGGGGGCCGCGCCCTTCGTTCATCTTTTGTTCCTGCACCACCTCTTTGAAATGGTGCGGAGCCTCCACATGCGGCTTGCCGTCGGCGCGGGGAAAGACCACGGAATCGGGAGCGCCGGGGCCGAAGCTCTTCAGCAACTCCGTCAGCGCGGGAGAAAGAAACAGCGTTCGGCTTTCCTTATTCTTGGTGTCCGTAAAGCGTAACTGCCCGGCTTCAAGGTCAACATCGCGCCAGCGCAGTTTGAAGGCTTCAGAGGCGCGGCAGCCTGTCAGCATGGCAAATTTTACCACCCGCCATGCTTCAATGTCACGGTCCACCAGTTTCGCCAAAATGGTCTCCGACTCCTTGGGCGCCAGCACCCGCAAACGGCGGTTGTCTTTCGGTGCGCTTGCCCCTATCTGCCGGGCCGTGGGTATCTTTACCTCCATGCCGCGATCATGGGCATGGCGCATGATTCGGCGCAGTACCCCGGCGGCGTATTCCTTGGTCCGCTGGGAAAGGCCGGACTTGTCCATCCGCTTCAGCAGCGCATCCCATTGCGCGAATCCCACTGCAACCAGGGGGAGTTTGCCGACGACAGGATCAATCCAGAACTTGAACAGGGAGGCTTCCTTTTCCCAAGATACCTGTTTCAACGTGCGCTTGGATTGCGGCTGATAGTGGTGTTCAAAATAGTCTTTGACCGTAATCAGGCGTTGCCGCGCTTCCTCTTTGGCCGCTTCCGCCTCGTCCCGCGCTTCTTCAGCCGCGCGGCGCATATCGGTCAAGGTTTGCGGGCCTTCGCCGGAGCGCCAATTCTCGCGGAGGGCCACCAGCTTTTTTTCACACTCGTCTTGCGTAACGCCGTCAGAAGCCCACCCTACGGCCTCGTTGAACACCTTGCCATCCCGCTTGTACTGAAGGGCATAATAGCGATCAGGGCGCTTGCCGTGCTTCCGGGTCGGGTGTTCCCGGTAGCGGATGCCCTTGGCCGCCTTCACCCATCCAAGTGACGAATCACCGCTCATTTTTGTACTACCTCTGTACTACCTTTTCCGATGAAATATCGGTTTTCGTCGTGACTATATGTGACGAATGATAGCCGTATTTTATAGCAGTATCAAGAGGAAAATGATAAATCGGTATAAATCGTGAAAGTTATTTATAGGGACTGTTAATCACTAGGTAAGCGGTTCAATCCCGTGCCGGGGAGCCAGAAAGAGCAAGACCCCCGAAGGTTTTTCAGCCTTCGGGGGTTTCTCGTAACTGGTCAAAAGTGGTCAGAAAGTTACGCACCTTTGCGTACAGTCTCCTTCCGCCAATTCCGGCAACATTTTTTTCCCCTCTCTCGGAAGCATTTCGTCTGCCGGGCAGTGAGCAGAGTGGCTGGGCGACCCCGCTTGTTTGAAGCGGGCAAGCCGTTACGAACCTCCACGCATCGAGCCGGTTTGAAGCAGGCGCTCATGCCAGGCCACGGCGTCGGTCAGGGAAACCGGGTGGTGGCCTCCTCCGGCCTTGGCCAGGTAGCGTTTCAGGTCGTCCCGGTAGGACTCGTGGGCGCAGTTTTCAATGATCAGGTTGGCCCGTTCCCGGTCGTCTTTGCCGCGCAGGTCGGCCACGCCGTTTTCGGTGATCAGCACATCCACGTCGTGCTCGCCGATGTCGTGATGCGAAACCATCGGCACGATGGAAGAGATGGCCCCTCCTTTGGCGATGGAAGGCTGCACCACGATGGAAAGCAGCGAACTCTGGGCGAAGTTGGCCCCCCCGCCCAAGCCGTTGACCACCTTGGAGCCGGCGATGTGGCTTGAGTTGACGTTGCCGTAAATGTCCACCTCCACGCCGGTGTTGATCGCCACCACGCCGAGGCGGGACACGGTTTCCAGGCCGTTACAGATTTCCGTGTTGCGCAGGACCATCAACTCGCGAAACATGGCGGGCTCGGTGCGCAGCAGTTCCCGCACCAGCGGGCTGAGTTTGAGGGAGCCCGTGCTGACGGCCCGGACCTTGCCGGAGCGCATAAGTTTGACGTGGGCCTCGGAAACGCCGCCGCAGAAAAATTCCAGATCCGTGAACCGGGAATCGCCCAGGGCCAGGAGCAGGGTGTTGGTCACATTCCCAAAACCGGTTTGCAGCGGGAACATCCGGCCGCCCCAGTTGCGCTTTGACTCCAGTTCCAGGAAGTTCATGAGGTTGTCGGTGATGGGGGATGCGCCGTCGGCCGAGGTGTCGGGGCTGTCCTCGATCACGTTTGTTTTCACGATGAAGCGTATTTTGGCGGGGTCGACCTTGAGGAACGGTTCGCCTATGCGTTGGGCCACTCCGGTCAGCGGGATGGGTTTGGTTGCGGGCGGCGGGGCGGGCAAAAAGACGTCGTGCAGCCCACGAAGCTCCACCGGCTGGGCCATGTTGATCTCCACAATGATCGCTTCGGCCGCTTCCAGGAAGTTGGGGGTCATGCCCACGGAATTGGTCGGGATGATCCGGCCTTCGGGCGTGACGGCCAAGGCCTCGACAACGGCCACGTCGATTTTGCCGAAAGCGCCCGAACGCAACAGGCGCGGCAGCTTGGACATCTGTTGCTCGACGTAATGGACCTTCCCGGCGTTGATTTGCGCTGCCAGGGTTTTGCTGCCGATCAAAGGGGCCACCCGGTTCAGCACACCGGCTTCGGCCAGTTCCTCAAAGACCTCCGTGCCGATCTGGGCGCCGGCCACCAAGTTGATGCCGAGGTCTTCGCCTTCTTTTTTCCTCCGGGCCAGCTCGGACCCGATTTTTTTAGGATACCCGCAAGCCGTATAGCCGCTGAAGGCCACGGTCATGCCGTTCCGGATCAGCCGGCCCGCCTCTTCGACGGAAGCCGCGCGGTCGCGCAACCCTTTGTGTTCAATTCGATCATGCATATGTGCTCCATAGTTGGGTGGGGTGGCGGCCACACCCCCCACCGGGGGGGGTCCCCCCCCCCCCCCCCAAAGTCGGGGGAACCCCCCCCAGCCCGCCGGGAGCGCCCCCCGCGGGGGGGGGGCGGCCCGGCCCGGGCGGG
>JAVBMX010000096.1:0-19698 GCA_031551885.1 Desulfovibrio sp. | reverse complement strand
TTCATTTCCAGGTTGCCCGCGCCGCTGGGGCCGGGGGGTGTCTCCGTGACACCCCCCTGCACCCCCGCACGCCAGGGGCTGCGCCCCTGGACCCGCTCAGCTTGTCGAGGCCGTGGACATGGGCTTATTCCTTCGCGGCTCTTCGGCTTTTAGCCGAAGGATCCGCTCCGGGCTTCGGGAGCCTCCTCCTTCGCTACGCTCAGTCCGGGGTCTCCCTTCGCGCCATGCCACGGCCCACAGGGCTCTCGCGACATTATTCATTTCGGTGAACATCGAGCTGAATCTTCCTATGAGGGGAGTGGTTGAAATCCAGTTTTTGGGCGAAGCTATCTTACCGTTGCTTGTCAGCTGTTTGATATCCTTACTGGTATACACAGCCCGGCGGAAGTCGGCCATGAAGTTGCAATTTATCGGGACCCTTCAAAGGTGAGCTGCACCTCGAGAGCGTCAATGGCCGTTGCAGGGCGCGGAGGGAGACCCGCAGGGGCTCCCGAAGCCCTGAAGGAGATCCTTCCCGACCTCAGGGAGGGAAGAGCTCCGAAGGGAATAAGCCCTGCCCGGCCACAAGATGTTAACGGAGTCCAGAGGCTCCGCCTCTGGCGTGTGGGGGTGCAGGGGGGTGTCAGGACACACCCCCTTGCCCAAGCGGAGCGTACAAGGGAAAATGAAGGAAAGAAGCGGCTCCGGTCGCAGGACCGAAAAAAAGCCACTGGGCCTTTTCTCTTATGCGCGTCACCAGAAAGAAAGCCCCGGCATAACCGAGGCTTTCCCTTATGAAACGTGGCCGGGGCTTCCCCCCCAACCTCACCAATCCAACGTCGTTTTGAACGCCCGCGCCAACTCTTCAACGTCCATACGCAGCACTTCCTCCTCGCCCCGCGTCAGCGTCAGTTCGGGAGTGTCGGTGGTATTGCCGAGCAGGGCGGCGTCTTTGCCCAGGTGGGCGACGAACAATTCCTGGAAGGCCGGGATATGATCGCGCGGCACCGTGACCAGCAGGCGCGAAGCCGACTCCGCATAGAGGAGTTCGGTCAACGAGGCCACGCCGCGCTGCGGCACGCGTTCAAGGTTGATCCGCGCCCCGAGGCGCCCGGCCAGGGCCATCTCCGCCAGGGCCACACCCAGGCCGCCGTCGGAAAGGTCGTGGCAGGCGGAGATCCAGCTCCGGCACATGGCCTGGTGGACCAGCCGATAGCGCTCGCGGGCGGCAAGCATATCCACTTCCGGCACGGCCCCGCCGGAGAGGCCGAGTTCCCCGGCCAACTCCGAGCCGGCGGTTTCCGGCAGGGTCAGGCCGAGCAGGTACACGGCTTCGGCCGGCTTTTTGAAGTCCGAGGTCACGGCCCGGTTCACGTCCGGGATATGCCCGAGAACGGAGAACAGCAGGGTGGGGGGAATGGAAATCTTGGCCCCGCCGCCGGTGTAGTCGTTCTTCATGGAGTCTTTGCCGGAAACGCAGGGTACGCCGAAGCCAAGGCAGAAGTGCTCCAGGGCTTTGCCCGCGCGGACCAGTTGGGCCAGCTTGTATTCGCCGTCCGGGGTCTTTTCGGACCGCACCGGGTCGCACCAGCAGAAGTTGTCGACCCCGGCCAGGCGATCCGGGTCCGCGCCAACGGCCACGGCGTTGCGCACGGCCTCGTCCACGGCGTTGGCGGCCATCCAGTAGGTATCGAAGTCGCTGAACTTGGGGCAGATGCCGTGCGAGAGCACGATGCCTTCTTCGGAGTCGAGCAGGGGACGCAGCACGGCCGCGTCGCCGGGGCCGTCGCGCTTCACCCCGACCAAGGGTTTGACCACGCTGCCGCCCTTCACTTCGTGATCGTACTGCCGGATGGTATATTCTTTGCTGCACACGTTCAGTCGGCCGAGCATGCGGGTGAGCAGGGCGGCCTGATCGCCGGCGCGGGCGTCGAGGTCGGCGGGGGCTTCACGCGGGCCTTCCGGGCGTTTCCAGACGGCGTTCAGGCGCATACGCGGCACGCCGTCGTGGAGGAACTCCATCGGCAGGTAGGTCACGGGCTTGCCTTCATAGGTCACGTGGAACCAGCCGGAATCCGTGAACGTGCCCAAGGCCGTGGCTTCCACATCCATCTCTTCGGCCAGTTGGAGGAAAGCCTTGAGGTGTTGGGACGGAACGGCCAGGGTCATGCGCTCCTGGGCTTCGGAAAGCAGAATTTCCCACGGTTTCAGGCCGTCGTACTTGAGCGGGGCTTTGGCCAGATCGATCTGGCAGCCGCCGGTGTCTTCGGCCATTTCGCCCACGGACGAGGAAAGCCCGCCCGCGCCGTTGTCGGTGATGGCGCTGTAAAGGCCGAGGTCGCGGGCCTTGATGATGCAGTCGTAAAGTTTGCGTTGGGTGATCGGGTCGCCGATCTGCACGGCCGTGGCCGGGGAACCTTCGTGCAGTTCTTCGGAAGAGAAGGTGGCCCCGTGAATGCCGTCTTTGCCGATGCGCCCGCCCGCCATGACCACATAATCGCCGACCATGGCTTTTTTGATATGGCCGGGCCTGCCGGCGGTTTGGCGCGGAATCATACCCACGGTGCCGCAATAAACCAGGGGTTTGCCGAGGTAGCGCTCGTCAAACACGATGGAGCCGTTGACCGTGGGCACGCCGGACTTGTTGCCGCCGTGCTCCACGCCTTCGCGCACGCCTTCCAGGACCCGGCGCGGGTGGAGCAGTCGCGGGGGAAGCGGCTCGTCGTGGAAGGGCGAGGCGAAGCAAAAGACATCGGTGTTGCAGACAAGTTCCGCGCCCAGGCCCGTGCCCATGGGGTCGCGGTTCACGCCCACGATGCCGGTAAGCGCGCCGCCGTATGGGTCGAGGGCCGAGGGGCTGTTGTGGGTTTCGACCTTGATGCAGACGTCGTGGGTGTCGGTAAAGGCCACCACTCCGGCATTGTCTTTAAAGACCGAACGGCAGAAGTCCTTTTCCCCCAGGGAGTCACGGATGACCTGGGTGGGCCGCTGGATGCAGGTCTTGTACAGACTGTCGACCTGTTCCTGTTTGCCGGTTTCTTCGTTCACGTAATGGATGATCGAAGAAAAAATTTTGTGTTTGCAGTGCTCGGACCAGGTCTGGGCCAGCACTTCGACTTCCGCATCCGTGGGGTCCGGGGGCAGGTCCACGGCTTTGCGGGCTTCGCGCACGGCCGGGTCGGCGTAGTGGGTCGTGATGGCGCGCAGTTCCTCCAGGGAAAGAGCCAGGGTGTTCTCCCGGCTGAATTCCATGAGTTCCCTGTCGTCCATCACGCTTACCGGCACGATGGTCACCAGATCGGATGACGCGCCCGTGACCCGCGCCGCCTGGGGCGCGAAGCCGGGCTCACGCCGCCAGTCGTCGGCGCTTTTGACGCTGTGGCGCTGGATCAGATCGTTGGCCAGAAAGTTCACGGCAATGCTTTCGGCCTGCTCATGGCTCAGATCGCCCGTCAGGAAATAGCGCTTGGCCGTGTACACGGAAAAATCACGAGCTCGCCCCAGAACCAGGGCCAGGGTGTCGCGGGCGGTGCGGGCCTCGTTGTCGGTCACGCCGGGGCGAAAACCTACTTCGATGATCCAGGTCGTGCCCTCGGGCGGATCAAAAGGCGAAAGCGAAGCCTGCTGCAGAACGGGATCGTGCAGGGCGGCGCGTTCAAGGGCGAGCCGTATCTCATGTGCGTCCAAGCCTTCGACGGTGAATATCGAAGCCGTGCGCGCCCCGGTCACGGGCAGGCCGAGGGCGGCGCGGATTCCGCCCGCCGTTTTGGCTCCCACGCCGTCTTCAAGGTGGGGGGAAAGGCGGACTTCCAGGTTCGTGAGCATGCTTCCTCCGGAAAGCGTCTGGTAGGTCGGCGAGAGCCGGTCGGTGCCGGCGCATCGGGCCGGCCTCGGGCGAAGGGCGCTGTTGCGCGCCGCTTCGATTCTTCCGGAACCGGCCTTTGGGATTGTGCGTCACAACGAGCGGTTGCCGCGCGCCCGCTGTGGTTGCGGTAAGGTTATGGGTTGATGCACAGCAGCCGGCAGGCGGTTCCGCATCCCGGCAGGGGGACGAAGCGCAAACGTACCGAGGTGGAAGCGTCGGGGTATTCGGCCCACCGAGCTTCCAAATCGATCGGTTCGGAAATACCCGCCAAAAAGTGCGGCGTCCAGTGGCCCCGCATCTCCGGACCGGGGATGGTTTCAGTGAAAATGTTGCGCGACAAGAGCGGGTGGTCGGCGGGGCAGGTCCAGAAAATATCGCCCGTCGCGCTCAGCAGGAACGCCTGGACGGAAAAATTCGCGGCCAAGATGTCCAAAAAGCTCGGGCAGGCCAAACTCACCGCCTGGACCGGGCTGATGCCGGGCAACGCTTCGGCGGCAAGGGCGAATTCGTCGGGGCGACCCAAGACGGGGCGCAAAGAAAGAACCAGCGGTCCGTGGCCGCCGCCGTTGGTTTTCCCGTCGGGAATCAGCCAGACCTTTTCCGGCAGTTCGCCGGAGATGACGGCGGCCCAGTCCGGCAGCGCCAGCCCGAACCGGCGCAGAATCAACCCCTCGGCGGAGGGATCCGTGGGCAGGGTTTCCAGCCCGAAGAACGACAGGAAGGTTTCGCCCGCATCCAGCAGGTTGCCGGCTGCGTCGAGCCGGGCGAAATTCGGCGGCCCGACATACGGCCGGGAAGCGCCCGCCTTGGCTTTCAATCGGCGGATACGCTCGAAGTTCATCGCCAGCACATGCATGAACAGCGACAAAGAGGCGATGAACTCCCCCCGGATTTCCCGCGAGGGCACGCACAACTTGCCGAAGCGTCTGCCCGAGGCGGTCAGGACAAATACCTCGCGCTTCGCGGCCGGCAACTCGGCCAGGGGATCGATCGTCTCTTCGGCCTGGATGTTGCCGTTGCGGCACGTATACAGGCGGGGGGGAAAACCGGGAACGGTCAACGCCAACTCCCAGGCGTCCAGGCTCCAAAACGAAAGCAGTTTGCCGCCCAGCGATTCGACCATCCCCCGCAGGGACTGTTCGGAGCAAATTTCCAAGGCCAGGAAATGCAGGGTCTGGAGCATATCGATGGAATGCTCGTAGCTTCTGGTTTCCGGCGGGCCTTCCTGAATGCCGAGCAGCCCCAGCATGGTGGTGAAGCGCTGCGTGCAGTCGGAACGCAGGGTTTCCATTTCCTGCCGGTTGAGGCCCAGTTCGGCGGCAAGGTTCATCTCAAACGAGATTGCGGCGGCGGGATCCGAATCGGGGTCCTGAACCGCCTCGGCCCACCGGGTCGCATAGATCACGGCCCGGCTTAAAGGCGGAGCGGTGGTTGCGCCCGTATAATCATGATGTGAGCGGACGGCTTCCGCCATATCCTGCGGCATGCCCCAAACGGTCATGATGTCGTGGGACAGTTCCTGGTGGGCTCTGCCCCAGGCGGATTCCTCTTCGGCAAAGGTGGCGGGGGAAGAGGGCACGACCACATCGCGCCGCTTGATGAAGTCGGGGACTTCCTGCCGGCAAAAGGCCAGAAGCAAAGGAAGGTCACGCAGCAACGCGGCCAGATAGGCGGCCTGCCGCCGATCCGGGCAGAGTTTCTGGGCCAAAACGTCGGCGGCCGAAGCGCCCCACAGGGTGATGCGCCAGTCGGCAAAGAGATGTTCCGGCTCGCGGGGGGCCAGAGGGCGGAGTTGCTTTTGTAAAATCAGGGAAATGACCAGTCGGTAGAGCGTCTCGGTTCCGAGGATCATCGCGGCGCGCTGAACGTCGGTGACTTTTTGCCCGTACCCCCGCGCGGCCGAGGTGTTGGCCAGGTGCAGCACCGTGCCGGACAGCATGGGGTCCATGGTCAGGTGCTCGGTAATGGTGGCGAACGACGGGGTCGGTTCCAGCAAGGCCTTGAACAGCTTGACCAGAACGGGAGAAAAAGCCCTCTGCAGGCTTTTGTCGAAAGCGGCATCAAGAGAGGTGTCGTCGGCGTTCATGGCGTGCTCGAACCCGGCGCTCCGGCGGTGGCCGGAACCCGGCGCGTTTCGGTGCGGCGGCCGCTCGACGGGCTCGGCGGTCGGCAGGCACCGGTTTCTATCGGTCCTATACGGACCTATTGCGGATGTAGTCGCACATTTCGCCCAGCGCGGCAAGCTCCGGACAAGAAAAGAGGCCATGTAAAGCCGAGGCGGCTGAGGCAAGCCGTTCTTCCGCAAGGGTGCGGGCTTTTTTGGCATATCCTCCGGCATAAATTTCCCGACAGACCGCCTCCAGGTCCGCATCTTCCAGGGTTCCGGCGGTGAAGCGTTCCGCGAAAGCCGCACGCCGTTGCGGATCAAGATCCGCCAGGTAGAGCAACAAGGGAGGGGTGGCCTTGCCTTCGCGCAGATCCCCGCCTTGCGGCTTGCCGGTTTCTTCCGGCGGTGAAAAGTCCAGACAGTCGTCCACCAACTGGAAGGCGATGCCGAGCTCCAGGCCGAAGCGGGCCGCCGCCTCGACGCCGGCCGGGTCGGCCCCGGCCCTGAGCGCGCCCAGCTCGCAGGCGGCGCGCAGCATCCAGGCGGTTTTCCCGGTGATCATACCCAGGTAGGCCTTTTGGTCCACATCAAGGTTGTGCAACGAGGCCAACTCGGCGGCTTCGCCTTCGGCCGTGTGCATGACGGCTTCGGAAATGCAGGCGGTAAGCCGGGCGTCGCCCAGGCGGGAAACCATCAGCAGGGCCCCGGCCAGCATGGCGTCGCCCGCGAGGACGGATTCCGTCAGGCCAAAGACGGTGTGCGCGGCGGGTTTTCCCCGGCGCAATTCGGCCCGATCCAGAATATCGTCATGGAGCAGGGTGGCGGCGTGGAGCATTTCCACTGCCGCGCCAAGGGTGTAGAGATCGGCATGAGCAAGGCCGAACACCTTGCCCCAGAGCAACGTCAGCAAGGGGCGCAGCCGTTTGCCTCCCGCCCGCAGCACATGCCCCGCCGGGCCGGCGGCGTTGGGGGGCAGCTTGGCCAGGGCGGCTTCCAGAGCGGCGGCGATGCCGGGTTGTTCTTCAGCCATCAAACGGCGTAAGTGCTGCATGCGGTCCTCGGTTGCGGGTTACAGGCGCCAGTAATGAACGGCCGGGTTTTCGGCCTCCCGGCAGGCCCACAGGCCCTTGAGATCGAGCACCACGGCCGGCGCGGTGCAGCGCGACAAGAAATCGCTGAGGCGGATGTCCGCATAGGCGTCGTGGGCCACGGCGAACACGACCGCGTCAAGATGGATCATTTCGTTCAGCGGGGTCAGACGCAGCCCGTATTCTTCCAAAGCTTCCGCCGGGTCGGCCAGGGGGTCGTGCACCGCCACATCTATGGAATAGTCCGCGAGTTCGGCGCAAATGTCCAGTACCCGCGTGTTGCGCAGATCCGGCACGTTTTCCTTGAAGGTCAGGCCAAAGATGCCCACCCGCGCGCCGGTGACCGCCTTGCCGGCTTTGGCCAGCAGTTTGACCGTTTTTTGGGCCACATAGGTGCCCATGCCGTCGTTGATGCGCCGGCCGGCCAGGATGACTTCCGGGTTGTACCCGGCTTCCTGGGCTTTGAAGGTCAGGTAGTAGGGGTCCACGCCGATGCAATGCCCACCGACAAGGCCGGGCCGGAAGGGCAGAAAGTTCCACTTGGTTCCGGCGGCCTTGAGCACGTCGAGGGTGTCGATGTTCAGGCGATCGAAAATGACGGCCAGTTCGTTCATCAGGGCGATGTTCAGGTCGCGCTGGGTGTTCTCGATGACCTTGGCGGCCTCGGCCACCTTGATGCTCGGAGCTTTGTGGATGCCCGCCGGAACCACCGCGCCGTACACTTCGGCCAGGAGTTCAAGGGTTTCGGGGGTGGAGCCGGAGACCACCTTGACGATTTTGTCCACGGTATGGACCTTGTCGCCGGGGTTGATGCGCTCCGGCGAATAGCCCACGGTGAAGTCGCGGTTGCCGGCAAGGCCCGAGGCTTTTTCCAGAATAGGCAGGCAGATGTCTTCGGTCACACCGGGGTAGACGGTGGATTCAAAAACCACCACGGCGTCCCGGCGCATGTTCGCGCCGACGGTGCGCGAGGCCGAGGTCAGGGGGGAGAGATCCGGGTTGCGGTGCGCGTCGATGGGCGTGGGCACGGCCACGATGAGCACCCCGGCCTTGGCAAGATCGGCGGGCTCGTGGGTAAAATGCAGGGAAGAAGCGGTGAGATCCGCGTCGTTCACTTCGCCGGTGCGGTCATGGCCTTGACGCAATTCTTCGATGCGCTTTTTGCCGATATCGAAGCCGATGACGTCGAAATGCCGGGCCAGGGCGCAGGCCAGGGGCAGGCCGACATACCCCAGGCCGACCACGGCCAGGGGGACGCGTTTTTCCCGAAGTTCCTGAATGGTGATCATATTCTCCACGCCTGGTTGGAGGCTTTTGTCGCGATGTGCAGATTGACGATTCCGGCGGTCATGGATTCATGGACGACATCCGCGAAACCGGCCTCGAGCAGCTCGAGCGCAAGGCCGTCGGCCGTGGGGAAGGCTTCCACGCTGTCGGCCAGATGCCGGTATGCGCCTTGGTCTTTGGATACCAACCGCCCGATCAGGGGCAGCACCCTGGTCAGGTACAGGTTGTACAGGCCGAAAAGAATGGGTTCGCCCGCACCGGCGAATTCGAGCACGCAGAGCTTGCCGCCGGGCTTGAGAACCCGCAGAATTTCGGCCAGGGCCGAGGCGCGGGACTCCATGTTGCGCAGGCCGAAGGCCAGGGTGACCACATCCATGGATTCGGCGGCGAAGGGCAGGGCCAGGGCGTCGGCCGTGAACACGGAGAGCCGTCCGTCCCTGCGCACCTTGCCTTTGGCCAGGCCCCTGACCAACATGGGACGGCAAAAGTCGGCCGCGACGACTCGGACTTCGGGATAGGCGTTCAACAACTCGGCCGTCACTTCCAGGGTGCCGGCGGCCAGATCCAGAATCCGGCCTTCGGGAGCCGCCGGGCCGGCGGCACGGGCCAGGCGTTTGCGCCACAGAGCGTCAAAGCCGAAGCTGAAAACTCGATTGAGCAGGTCGTAGACGCCGGCGATCCGCCCGAACAGGGCATTGACGCGCGCGGCGTGAGCGTGGGCTTCGTTCATGCGCCGGAAGCACCCTTGGGGTTGCCCGGGGCCGAAGCCGGATGCGGGGTCGTCACGGTGGTGAGGACGGTTTTATATACCGCCGGGAAGATTTCGTCGAACGAGGCGGGCGAAACGCGGTTCGTCTCAATGAACTTGATCACGATTTCCTTGGTCACCTGCAGGGCTTCCTTGGTGTATTTTTCCATGTCTTCACCCGTGAGTCGGCAATTTCGCCAGGAAATTGTTCAGAGAAAACAGCGTGCCGAAAGTTGTTCCATGAGCCCGCAAGCAGGCAGGAATGCGAAGATCGACTGTCGGCACTGCGGGAGAAACGAAAGAATGCTCCCGCAGCGCGGGCCGCTTACGCACCCACCGAGCGTTGCGGCTGTGAAAGCGCCGCGCCGCTCCTCCGATATGCAACGGACCCACGCGGAACCGTTTCAGCCGATGACCGTCGGACCGGAATGTTCCGGGCCGTATCTGTACGGCGTTGCCGCCGGGATACGCCAAACCCGCCCTGGGGAATGGTTCTGGCCACAACGGTTGCAACCGGGCGGGAAGAGAAAGAAACTCTTCGCCCCTCCCTCTTTTGGCGGGCAACATATCACGATGAGGGCCCGCCGTCGAGGGCCGTGACCGGCGGATCCCTCCGGCGCGGCCGTCCGGCGGGGCGTCGGCTTGAGTTTTCGACGGCCTTCGCCATTACGTGTGCCGCATGCGAAATCGGCCGTGGAGAGGGCATCCCCACGGCCGATTCCTGTTTTTCCGCCAAGCCGGAGCCGCCCCACCAAGTGGAACGGGCGCGGCAGAGACGTTGCCGCTTTTAAGCCGAACCACCCATAATGGCGGCGAGCTCTTCGCGGATGACCTCCGCGGCGGCCTGAGCCGCAAGCTTTTCCATATTCGCCTGCAGCGCCGTCACGTGGGCGCGCATCTCCCGCATCTCTTTGGTCATGGTGTCGTTGCGCTGCCGGGACTCGTCCAGAAGCCGTCTGAGGTTTCTGACTTTTTCCGCCACGTCGCCTTTGACCAGATCGAGTTGTTCCGCCTGCTCCTGCGCGGACTGCTCCACCTCTTCCAGGCGCAACTGCACCCCATCGTTCGTGCGTTGATCTTTGAGTTCTTTGCTCAAGGTTTCGTTGCGTTGCAGGGTTTCTTCCAGAAGTCGGTTGAGGTCGGAGATCTGCTCGGCGCCTTCGACCTTGACCGAGTTGATCCGGCCGGACTGCTCCCGAGCCATACGCTCAAGCGCTTCAATGCGTTGCTGCAGCTTGTCGTTTACGCGGAGTTTTTCCAGCTCGTCGCCAAGGATATCGTTGCGTTGCAGGGCTTCTTCGAGCCGGTTGCCGAGTTCGGCGATTTTTTCCGCCGCTTCGGCTTTGACGGCTTCAAGGGTGTCCGTCTGCTCCAGGGCGGATTGCTCGAGGGCGTCAAGGCGTTGTTGCAGTCCGTCGTCGGCTCGAAGATTTTCCAGTTCTCCGCCCAGCGAGTCGTGGCGTCTACGGGATTCTTCCAGTCGTCGGCCGAGTTCGGCGGTTCTTTTGGCCGATTCGGTTTTGACGGATTCAATAAGGCCGGCCTGGGCCGCGGTTTCAGCTTTCAGAGCTTCAATGAAGCCGGCGTGGGTCGTGGTTTCGGCCTTCAGCGACTCGAGAGCGCCCGCCCGATCGAGGTCGGACAGTTCCAGCGTCTCCAGGCGTTGCAGCAGCGCATCGTCGGCGCGCAGGCTTTCCATCTCGGCGCGCAGGTCGCTGTGGCGCTTGAGGGCTTCTTCCAGCCGACGGCCAAGCTCGGCGGCTTTTTCGGCGGCCTCGGCTTTGGCCGATTCGATCCGGTCGGCGTACCCGGCGGATTCGGTTTTGATGGATGCAATCAGACCGTTATGTTCGGCCGTTTCGGCTTTGAGAGTCTCAATCAGACCGACCTGCGTCGCGGTTTCGGACGTGAGGGACTCGAGAAGCTCCGCCTGCTCCAGGCCGGTTTGTTCGAGCGTATCCAGACGCTGCCGCAGCCCGTCGTCGGCGCGCAGTTTTTCCAGCTCGCCGTTCAAGGCGTCGTGGCGCTTGAAGGATTCGTCCAGGCGGCCGGCGAGTTCGGCGGTTTTCTGGGCCGCATGCGCCTTGACGGATTCAATGAGGGCGACGTGCCCGGCGGCTTCGGCTTTGAGCGATTCAATCCGGCCGGCGTGCTCCTTGGCGGACTGCTCAAGGTTTTGCAGGAGCGGGTGGAGATCGTCGGTGCGCAGCCCTTTCACTTCTTTGGTGAGGGCCTCTTCGCGCTGCCGGGCCTCTTCCTGCCGGCGGTTGAGGTCGGCGACCTCGCCTTTGAGCACTTCCACGCGGCCGGTTTGTTCCCGAGCGGTTTGCTCAAGTTTTTCCAAACGTTTTTGCAGCGGGCCCTGGTCGGACTGCTTCGCGAGCAGGTCTTCCAGCTCTTTGGTCAAAGACTCGTTATGCTGCCGTGAGTCTTCAAGGCGCCGGTTGAAGGTCGTGGCCCGCTCGGAGAGCTCGGCTTTCAGCGAATCGATTCGCTTGACCTGGTCCTGAATGGATTGCTCAAGGCTTTCCAGGCGCGGGTGGAGATCGTCGGAACGCAGGCCCTTCATTTCTTTGCTCAAGCCGTCGCTGCGCAGCAAAGAGTCATCCAGGCGGCGACCGAGCGCGGCGGTTTTTTCGGCCGCTTCGGCCTTGAGCGTATCGATGTGGAAGGACTGATCTTTGGTGAACACCTCAAGCTCGTCCAGGCGCAGCAACAGATCGTCGATCTTGTCATGGGGGACGATCGGCATGCGCTTGGCGAGTTCTTCCTGAAGCATCCTGATTTCGGCGACGCCGGCCCGGACGGAGTCGAGCTCGTCGCGGAATTCTTCCGCGAATTCTTCGTAGTCGGCATCGAACTGAGCTTCCACGCTTTTCGACTCGGCTGCAGCCTGTGCGGGAGCCGGAGCGGGCGGCGGGGCGGGGGCCTCCGGCGGAGGGGGCGGAGCCGGGGCGGCGGAAGCCTTGCGACCGGATGCCGGAGCCGTGGCCAGGATGTCGTTCAACAGGTTGTCCAGGCCGCTCATGTAAGAGTCGGCCTCTTCGGTCTCTCCTGAGAAGGCCGGCTTCGCGGCCGCAAAGGGCGCGGCCACGGCGGCGTCGGGCGCATTCGCGGTCTCGCCTTGCTCCTTCGCTTCGGCCATCGCCGCTTCAAAGGGATCAATCGGAGCTTGGGGGACCGTGACCTGGGTGCTTCCGGCGGGTTCGGCCGGGGCGGCGACGGGGTCGGTTTTCTTGCCGAAGGGCGGCCCGGCGAGGTCGTCAAGATCCAGAGGCACGGCCGCAGGTTCCGCCTCTTTGCGGGTGGCCGGCGGGGGAAGCTCATTGAGATCCAAAACCATGACCGACGACGGCTCACGCAGGGCGGGCGGGTCGGCTTCTTTGACGAGAGCGGCTTCTTTGCGCGGCTTGGGCAGGGGGAGGTCGTCGAGATCCACGGGCACGGCCGGCGGTTGCCCGTTCTTGTCGCCGGTTTTGGCTCCCAGCGGAGCGGCGTCGTCCGTATCGGCGGCGACGCTCGAACCGGCGGCGGGCGATTTCGCCGCTTCCGACGCGCCGAGGGTTTTCAGCAGCGAGTCGACGTCGCCCAGGCCGGGCATATCCAGTTCTTCGTCGGCATCCACGGTGTGATCCACCGGGGTGGGATCCGGAAAGGCCGGATCTTTGTCGTTTTTCCTGGCCTCTTTGGCCGAGACTTCGTCGAGCATGGCCTCCAGGTCGGCGCTGAAGTCGGCTTCACCCGATTCTCCCGCGCCGGCCTTTGCGGCTTTACCGGGAGTGACGACCTCGAGAAGTTCGACAATATCGTCGTCGTCTTCTTCCACGACGGCGTTCAAGGGCTGGTCGGGCCGCTTGGAGGAGTTGTCGGAAGTATGTTTCATGCAAAGATCCGGCTTTGGTTGTGGTGCGACCAAGACGGCAAGCGATTGCGGCAGGGGCAAAATCGAAGCGTGGTCAAGGCGCTCCAAGGATATTTTAGTAAGGAGCTTATAGAAGAATCATATTCCTCGCTAAAACGCAAGAGGCCGCCTCAAGAGAGGCGACCTCAAGAACTCGAAACGCTTCAGCTTACGGGTGGCACTTCGACTTGGCGCAACCGACGAGTTCCTTTTTCTTTTCCTTGTCGGCGCCGGCCTTTTCCGTATGGCAGGAGACGCAACTGGCGTGCTTGGGATCCTTGGCCTTATGCATGGCCTGATAGTAGGAATTCACGCTCTTGTCCTTCTGACCCATCACGTCGTGGCAGCCGGCAGTGGCACAGGGGCGGTAGTCTTCTTTGCCGTCCACGGGGTGGTGGCACTCGACGCACTTCATTTCTTTGTGCGTGCTGTGGTTGAACACCACGACCTTTTTCTCGGACTTTTGCATCTTCAGACCGTCGGCCGGGACCTCGGGCTGGGCGGCCAGAGCCGGCAGCACGAAGGCTGCCAGAATACAGAACACACCCAAGGTGAACAGTTTCCGCATGACGCTTTTACCTCCTTCACAAGGTAAGTTGTCGTTGTTATGCCGTCTCATACGCTTCTCTTCGGCAGACTGTCAAGAAACTTTGCGGAGAGGCCGTCCGGCGCGAGGCTTTGTCGGGCATGATTTTTTGCCTGTTTCACCGCGGCGCGGACTCACGCCCGGAGCAACAAGACGGCTTTCTCATTCCGAGCGACGCGGGCGTGGACATTTTCGTGCCGTCTCGTCAAAAGTGGCGCGCCGGAGCGGGTTGCGGGTCTGAAAGCCGAAAATCATTCGAGGGTGGGTTCTTCCGGTGCGGCGGAACCCTTCGCGGCGGCCTGAAAGAATTCTTCCAAAAGGGCGGCCGGCTCGGAGTCTTCGGTCACCGCGCACAGTTTTTTGCGCAATTCCCGCACCCCGGGGAACAGGCGCACATAGCGGGGGATGACCGTGCGCATTTTCAGCAGTGTGGCGGGCAGGCCCCGCCGGCCGACTCTTGGCGGCGCGTGCAGGCGAATCAGTTCCAGGTGGCGGAGGATCAACGCGCGCAGGTCGGTCGCGCCGAGCCGCTCCGGCTCGCGCCCGGCACAGAGGGCCGCATGGCGGGAAAAGACGCGCGGGTCGCTCATGGCCCCCCGGGCGAACATCACCCCGGCGGCCCCGGTTTCCGCCATGCGCGCGACGGCGTCTTCGGCGCTGTGGAGGTCACCGCTGAGCAGCACGGGGATGTTCACACTTTCGACCAGACGGGCCGAGGCCTTGTGCCGCGCCGTGCCGGAAAATCCTTGCCGGGCGTACCGGGGGTGCAGGGTGAGCCAGGCCGCGCCGGCGTCTTCCAATGCGCGGGCGATCTCCAGGTAGTTTTCGTGGGCGGCGTCCACGCCGAGGCGCAGCTTGACGCCCACCGGGCGCGGAGCGGCGGCTTTGATCAGCGCGGCGGCCGCCCGTACGGCCGCCTGGGGATCGCCCATAAGGGCCGCGCCGGAACCGGTCTTGACCACCTTGGGTACGGAACAGCCCATATTCAGATCAAAAAAGGAAAAACCGCGATCGCACAGAATGCGCGCGGCTTCGGCCAGAAAGTCCGGCTCGGCCCCGAACAATTGCACTACCAGGGGGGCGTCGTCGGGCGTCGTGGCCAGGAGGCTTTCGGTGTTTTCCCCGGCTTTGGGGTTTCTTTGCCCGTAAACCAAGCCTTTGGCGCTGACCATTTCGGTGCAGGCGACGGCCGCGCCGTATTCGCGGCAGAGCAGGCGGAACGGCAGATCGGAAAAACCTGCCAGCGGCGCAAGCCAGGGTTTGTCGCGGCTGATTGGAAGGATGGAGGAGATGGTCGGGGAGGCCGGCCGGGAGTTGTCGCGGCCGAGGGGCAAATTCGGAGCGGTCATGACACGGAGGATGCCTTGATCTTCGCCAAACCGCAAGGTATACCCGGCCGGTATTTTATATCAACACTTCGAGACCTCCGTGACCCGCCTTTCCCTTACCTATGCCCAGGAACGCTGCGTGCGGTTGGCCGGCAAACTCATGCAACAAACCGGAATGCTTCATCCCGGCGCGCGCGTGGGGGTGGCCGTTTCCGGCGGCGTGGACAGCTTTGTTCTGCTCCAGGTTCTGCTGATTCGCCGGCGCATCGTGCCGTTTCCCTTTGAGATCGTTCCCCTGCACATCAATCCCGGCTTCGACCCGGGCAGTCATGCCCCGCTTACGGCCTGGCTCGCGGAACATGGGGTGGAAGGGCATGTGGAGCTTTCCGATCACGGCCCGCGCGCCCATTCGCCCGAAAACCGCAAGCGTTCGGCCTGCTTTTACTGCGCCATGCTGCGGCGTAGGCGTCTTTTCGAGCTGTGCCGTGAGAACGAGCTGACGCACCTGGCTTTTGGGCACAACGCCGAAGACCAGATTTCCACCTTTTTCATGAACCTGTTTCAGACCGGCAAGGCCGACGGCATGGCGTTTCGCGAGCCGTTTTTCAACGGCCGGCTCATGGTGATCCGCCCCCTCATGGAAGTGGAAAAAAAACTGATCCTCAAAGCCGCCTCGCAATGGAAGCTGCCGGTTTGGAGCAACCCGTGCCCCTCGGCGGGCAAGACGCGGCGCACGGAAGTTCTGGAAGAAATGGAGGCTTTGTGCCGTCCGCATAAAGGCAGACGGCGCAACATGTACAACGCGCTGTTCCGCATGGGTCTGGATCGGGCCCTGCGGACCCCGGTCGCCGACGGACCGATTGCGGCCGATTCGGATGGAGACGAGCTGTGAACCCGGCATACTTTCAAGGCATGGGCATGGGCGCGGGGTTGATTGTGGCCATCGGCGCGCAGAACGCCTTTGTGCTTTCCCAGAGCATTCGTAAAAATCACCACTGGGCCGTGGCCGGCCTGTGCGCCGTTTTGGACGTGACCTTGATCGCCGCCGGGGTGGGCGGCCTGGGCATGTTGATCGCCTCCAACGAGTGGCTGCAGCGTCTTTCCGCTTTGGGGGGAGCGCTGTTTCTGATTTGGTTCGGGCTATCCTCGCTGCGCGCCGCCTTTCAGGATGAGGTGCTCGAGGCCTCCGGAGCGGCGTCGCACAGCCTGGCGCGAGTCATGGCCGGCACCTTGGCGGTTTCTTTGCTCAACCCTCATGTGTACCTGGACACGGTGGTGCTCTTGGGGGCCATCGGCGGTCAGTACGTCGGCGACGCCCGTTTGCATTTTGGTCTCGGGGCCTGCACGGCCTCGGTTTTGTGGTTTTTCTCCCTGGCTTTGGCCGGCCGGGCCATGGCCCCGTTGTTCAAAAAGCCGATTTCCTGGCGGCTGCTGCATCTGGGGGTGACCTGCTTGGTTTGGTGGGTGGCCTGGGGGCTGGCGGCCCGGTTCGTGGCCGCGCTGTAATTTTCCCTGCGGCTTCGTGGGCGGCGTCGGGTTGAAGTCACCCATGCAGCCGCCGTGTCGCAAAAAAACGCAACAGACCCGCCGGGATAGCGGAGCTTCTTCCTAAGGGATTTGCTCCAGGGGGGCGGGCAACTTGGAGGATATACCGTGAAAAACGCCACAACGCCTCAGGGCGCGGATGTCCTGTACGGCCTGGTGAAGGATCTGAGCCGGAATTCCATGGCCGATTACTTGGTAGCCCTCGCCATCGCCGTGGGCGGCATTCTGGTGATCATGGCCTTCCGGGGATTTTTATCCCGCCGCATGCATTCCTGGATGGAGCAAAAAGGGGGGCATGGGCGCATCGATCGTCATCTTGTGGCCCGGATGATCAATTCGGTCTTCTGGCTGCTCATGCTCATGCCGCCGGCCTGGGCACTCAGTTCCCTGACCTTTTCCAAAGGGTTGACCGGCCTTATCCGTTTCATCTTCCTGCTGTTGTTCACCTTCGGCATTGCGCGCTTTTGCTCGCGCCTGCTCGGGTTTCTGCTCGACGCCGTTCTTCGGCGCGACGCGCACAGCTCCGGGGCCAAGGCGCTCATGCCCATTGTTTCCACAGTGGTCTGGGCCATCGCCATAACCTTTGTGCTCGACAACCTGGGTTTCCAAATTTCCAGTATCGTCGCCGGTCTCGGCATCATGGGCGTGGCCGTCGGTCTGGCCGGCCAAGCCATTCTCGCCGACTTCTTCAGCTATCTGGTCATTCTCATGGATCGCCCTTTTTCCATCGGGGACATCGTCACCTTTGGTTCGACCTCCGGGACCATCGAGCGGATCGGGATCAAAACCACCCGAGTACGGGCCGCATCGGGCGAGTTGATCATCGTGCCCAACGCGGACATGACCAAGCAGACCTTGAGCAACTTCAAGCCGGTGCGCAACCGGACCAGAGTGTTCTCGTTCGGCATTTTGTATGAAACGCCTCTGGAAAAAGTGAAGGCCGTGCCCGGCATGGTACGGGATGTGGCGGCGGGAATTCCCGGAATGAAGATCAACCGGGTGCACTTCACGGCTTTTGCGGATTCCAGTCTGAATTTCGATGTCTCCTTCACCATGCCCGTGTCGGATCTGCCTTCTCTGCTGGACGGCCAACAGGCCCTGAACCTGGGCATCATGGAGAAGTTTGAGGCTGAAAACATCGGCTTCGCCTACCCGACCACCACGCTGTACATGGCGAACGCGACGAAGCAGGAAGAGGTGATGGAGAGCTGAGCCGCGCTTTAAAAAAAACGGAGACCTTTTTCCGGTCGTGCAACCGGATCTACTTTTTCACTTTATTTCACCTTGTCCGCTCCGCTTGGGCAGGGGCAGGTGTGCGCCTGCCCCCTGCACCCCCCGCGCACCAAGGGCTTGCAGCCCTTGGAACCTGCTGAGTTCGTCGGGGCCGCGGACATGGGCTTTTCCTTTTGGAACCCTCTCCGGCCAAAGGCCGGGGAGGGTTTCCTTCAGGGCTTCGGGAGCCCCCTCGGCGCCATGCCACGGCCGGCAAAGCTCCCGCGTCTAAAATACGCCGACGGCTCGTCGTTCTTTTTCTTTCGGGGGGGACCCCGTACTCCGGCAAATCCTTCGCTGCCTGTGTTCCAGAGACATTTCTGGCCGATAGAGGATGCGCCGAGCGTCCTTTTCAAAAAAGCAAGGGACCACGTTCGGGCCGGAACACCTTCCGGCGCAGGTCGCTCCGACTGCCTGCGCGGGCGCTTCCGGTTTGCCTTTCCGGGCGATATTGCGTAGAAATACGGGATCGCACCCACGGAGGTATTTCATGCTTGATCTCAAACTGCTCCAGCGGAATCCGGAAGTTGTCGCCAACGCCTTGGCCCGTCGCGGTTCCGATATTGATGTCGGGCGCTTCTCGACCCTGGATGAGCAACGCCGCGCCCTTCTCGGCGAGGTGGAAACGCTGAAAGGCGAGCGCAACCGCGTATCCGCCGAAGTGGCGACCAAAAAACGTGCCGGAGAAAACGCCGATGCCCTGATCGAACGCATGGGCGGCGTCAATGAGCGGATCAAGGAGCTGGACGCCAAGGTGGACGCCGTCAAAGCCGAGCAGGACGCCTGGATGCTCATGGTGCCGAACGTGCCGCACGCCGGCGTGCCCGACGGCAAAGATGAAAACGACAACCCGGTGCTGCACGTCTGGGGTGAGCCCACAAAGCTCCCGTGTCCGGCCAAGGAACATTGGGAAATTTGCGAGACCTTGGGCGGTCTGGATTTTGAACGCGGGGCCAAGCTGGCCGGCAGCCGCTTCACCGTATACCGGGGCTGGGCCGCCCGCCTGGAACGCGCCCTGGTCAACTTCTTCCTGGACATCCACACCACGGAGCACGGCTACACGGAAATTTACCCGCCGCTCATGGTCAACCGCGAGACCATGACCGGTACCGGGAATTTACCGAAGTTCGCCGAAGATCTTTTTAAAATTGAAGGGTTGGACTATTTCCTTATTCCCACGGCCGAAGTGCCCCTGACCAACCTTTTTGCCGGCGAAGTGCTCGAAGAGGATGCCCTGCCCATGGGCCTGACCGCCCAGACCCCGTGCTTCCGTTCCGAAGCGGGTTCCTACGGCAAGGACACCAAAGGCCTGATTCGCCAGCACCAGTTCACCAAGGTGGAGATGGTCCGGTTGGCGCATCCCGATACCTCCTATGATGAGCTGGAAAAAATGCTCGGCCACGCGGAAGCGTTGCTGCAGCGGCTGGAACTGCCGTACCGGGTGATCACCCTGTGCACCGGCGACATGGGGTTTGCCTCTTCCAAGACATACGACCTGGAAGTCTGGCTGCCGGGGCAGAACAAGTATCGGGAGATTTCCTCCTGCTCGAACTGCGAGGCGTTTCAAGCCCGGCGTATGAACCTGCGCTTTAAGCCCAAAAACGGCGGCAAGCCTGAATACATGCACACCCTGAACGGTTCCGGTCTGGCCGTGGGCCGTACCCTGGTGGCCATTTTGGAAAACGGCCTGCAGGCCGACGGATCGGTGCGCCTGCCCAAAGCTTTGGTCCCGTATATGGGCGGGCTTGAAGTCCTCAGCGCGTAATCGGCAAGACGTCTTTCGGCGCAAAGATACTTAGGCTCAGGACTCATTAATTGCAAAAAGTAGAAAAGTTGGTTAGTTGTGCTCATGGAGGGCGCAATGAGCCAACTTTTCTATCTTTCTGTCGAGCAACTTGAGCGTATCAAGCCTTTCTTTCCACTTTCACACGGCATTTCGCGTGTCGATGACCTGAAAGTCATCAGCGGCATCATTTATGTCATCAAGCATGG
>JAVBMX010000004.1:0-10527 GCA_031551885.1 Desulfovibrio sp. | reverse complement strand
AGCGCAACAACCCCGGGTCTCCCCGCGTCTCAGCCCCCGGCCCCCACCGCCCCCACCCCCTTGTCCCCCAAACTCTGCCAATCGGGGCGGCCGTGTAACGGCCGCCCCGATTTTTTACGTGTCCCCCATCTACCTCAAATTCCATCGAGGGGATGTCGGCAGAGTCGCCAAAGCCTACGGTTCGCCGGCAGGGGGTTGAACCCCCTGCCGGGGGATGAGGGTGGCGGAGCCCCCTCAAGGTTCATCGCACATGGCAGGTCACACCGCGCCGCTCGGCCGTTTGGCGCAGGTGGTGTATTTCGTCTTCCGCGAGGGCTCGGCCTTCCCGTTCAAAAAAGGCCGGGTCCAGCACCCGTGCCGGACGCACCGCCTGGAGAAACACCGGGGCGTCGCCCACAGCGTCCAGGATCTCGCCGAAGCTCTCCTTGGTTATGAAAGGATGGACGCAGGGAACGCGAAACTCGTGCGGAACGCCGCTTTCCCGCAGCAAGGTCATTGTTTCCGCGATCGCGTTTCCGAGGTCGCCGGGGGATATTTCACGGGGATACCGGGCGGGCGCGGCTTTCACGTCCATGGCCACGTAGTCCAACAGCCCGGACCGCAAGAGCCGGCGCACCATCTCGGGCCTGCCGCCGTTGGTGTCCAGTTTGACTGCATAGCCCAGGCTTTTCAGCACGGAGCAGAATCCCTCCAGGTCTTCCTGCAGGGTGGGCTCGCCGCCGGTAATCACAACACCTTCCAGAAGGCGTCTGCGTTGGGTCAGGAAGCCTAAAACATCTGCCTGGGCCAAGGGAGTCTCCCGATGCAGGAGCAGGTCGGCATTATGGCAATAGGGGCAAAGAAAGTTGCACCCCTGCGTGAACACAATGGCGGCAACCTTACCGGGGAAGTCCAGCAGGGTGGTCTTGTGCAGTGCCCCTATGCGCATGTTCATTTCCCTGGCCGTCAGGCAACCTGCCTGCGGGGTTCCGCGTTTTCGGCGTGCGCGGTTTCCGCGACCGGCAACGGAGATTGGGCCAGGTCATACGGCGTTCTGGCCGCGTATTCCGCCTGTTTTCCGTCGTTCCAGCGCCCCACGGGGCGCAGGTAGCCGACCACGCGGGAGTAGACCTCCGTGGCGGCGGCGCAGGTCGGGCAATGTGTTTGCTCGCCCTTCAGGTAGCCGTGATCGGCGCAGATGCTGAAGGTCGGGGTCAGGGTGAAATACGGCAGGCTGTAGTTGGCCGTGACGGCGCGCACCAGGTTGCGCACGGCCCGGGTGTCTTCGACTTCCTCGCCGAGGAAGCCGTGCAGTACGGTGCCGCCGGTGTAGCTGCCCTGTAGTTTGTCCTGCAGGTCCAACACGTCGAAGATATCTGTGGAGTAGTCCACCGGCAGGTGTGTGGAGTTGGTGTAATACGGGGTTTCACCCCCCACGCCGCCGTTGCCGCCGGCGAAGATCATGTCCGGGAACTTCTTTTTGTCCAGCAGGGCCAGACGGAACGAAGTGCCTTCGGCCGGGGTGGCTTCCAGGTTGAAGAAGTCGCCGGTTTCCTCCTGGAATTGCTCCAGGCGGCCGCGCATGTGCGCCAGCACCCGCAGGGCAAAGTCCTGCCCCATGGGCGTGGCGATGCCCTTGCCCATCAGGTTCAGGCAGGCCTCGTTCATGCCGACGATGCCGATGGTCGAGAAATGGTTGGCCCAATAGGTGCCGGTGCGGGCCTTCACATCACGCAGATAGAACGTCGTATACGGGTACAGGCCGCCGGAGGTGAAGCGTTCCAGTTCCTTGCGTTTGGTGACCAAGCTTTCTTTGGCGAGCTCCATGAGGCGATCCAGGCGGGTGAGAAAATCCTGCTCGTCTGTGGCCTGCTTGCCGAGGCGGGGCAGGTTCAGGGTGACCACCCCGATGGAACCGGTCAGCGGATTGGCCCCGAACAGCCCGCCGCCGCGTTTGCGCAGCTCGCGGTTGTCCAGGCGCAGGCGGCAGCACATGGAGCGGGCGTCTTCCGGCGACATGTCCGAGTTCACGAAGTTGGAGAAATACGGAATGCCGTAACGGCCGGTCATTTTCCAGACCGCTTCGAAGCGCGGGCTTTCCCAGTCGAAGTCCTTGGTGATGTTGTAGGTCGGGATGGGGAAGGTGAAGACCCGGCCCTTGTTGTCGCCTTCCATCATCACTTCGGCGAAGGCCTGGTTGAGCATGTCCATTTCGGCCTGGAAGTCGCCGTACACGGCGCCCTGGTCCACGCCGCCGATGACCACGGGCACGCGCCGCAACGCGGCCGGAACGTCCATATCCAGGGTGATGTTGGTGAACGGCGTTTGGAAGCCGACCCGCGTCGGGATGTTGATGTTGAAGACGAACTCCTGCAGGGCCTGCTTGACCTCTTTGAAGCTCAGGGCGTCATAGCGGATGAACGGGGCCAGCAGGGTGTCGAAACTTGAAACCGCCTGGGCGCCGGCGGCTTCGCCCTGCAGGGTGTAGAAGAAGTTGACGAGTTGGCCCAGGGCGGAACGAAAATGTTTGGGCGGGGCGCTTTCGACGTTTCCGGCCACGCCCTTGAAGCCCTGCCGGAGCAGATCGGCCAGATCCCAGCCCACGCAATAGACTGAGAGCAGGTTGAGATCGTGCAGGTGGAAGTCGCCTTCCAGGTGGGCGTCGCGGATGGCCGGGGTGTAAATGCGGTTCAGCCAGTATTCGGAAGTGATGTCGGAAGACACGTAGTTGTTCAGCCCCTGGAGCGAGAAACCCATGTTGCTGTTTTCCCGCACCCGCCAATCCATTTTGTTCAGGTAGCCTTCCATCAGGTCCACGTTGGCCCTGGTTTTGATCCGGCGCAGTTGGGCGCGCTGTTCCCGATAAAGGATATAGGCCTTGGCCGTAGCCCGGAAGGAGGAATCGAGCAGAACCTGTTCAACCACGTCCTGGACGCTTTCCACATCCGGGGTTTCCGGCAGGTGCAGGGCCTTGGCCAGGGTAAGCACCTGCATGGTCAGGCGTCTGGCCTCGCGCTCTTCAAATTCGCCGGTGGCTTTACCGGCTTTGAGCAGGGCCTCGGTAATCTTGGCGGCGTCGAAGTCGACAGTGCGCCCGTCGCGCTTTTGAACGGCGGAAAAATACATGGAAAAACTCCTGGTTGCGGCGGGGCAAAACACGAAAAGGGAATAAAAAAACTCCGCACGCACGTGGCGGGCGGAGGAACCGAATTTATCCCCTCGTAAGAACCGTACGGCAAAAGCCCCGTTGCCCACGGCTCGTCCTCATAGACGATCAAAACCCGTAAAGCAGGTCTTCCGGCTGCCCGGCTTCTTTTCGGCCTTCCCAAGAAACTCTCAGTGGCGCGCGAGGAAAAGAAGGTTGTATCCGGTGTACGGCGGCGGGTCCGCTCTCGTTTTGCACGAGATTCCCTATCAAGCCCCGAGGGGCGCTTTACTTTCTAGATAATCTCAAACAAGCGTCGGCTTGTCAAACCTCCTGCCAAGAGCCTTCGTGCGAAACAAGATGAATGAGTATGTGGGGGAAGGGGAAAAACACCCTTTTCACCCAAACTTTATCAATCGGGGCGGCCGTTGCACGGCCGCCCCGATTTTTTCCGTTCTTGCCTCTGCGCCAAAACCCTCCGGGGGGAATGATTCCCCCCGGACCCCCTCAATACGAAAACCCCGCGTAACACGGGGTTTTCGTATTCGGAAGTACAGGAGTATCACACTCCACCGAAGGGACCGGTGAGGAGTGCCCTCCACCGACGTAATCACCCGTCTTCATCATCACACGGCCAATTCAATTATCAGGCTCCCGGAAAGAAGGAAGCGCCGGCGTCTTGATGCGAAAAACCTCACATCTCAGCCGGGAGGGGAGAAGGCTCTTGCCCTTTCATGCGAAAACCCCGCGCACGCGGGGTTTTCGCAATTGGGGGTACAGGCGCCGCCCGCGTTGCTGCAAGGCAACCACTTCACATCGTGGGAGTAATGAAAGGCCGGTTGACCTTGGCAGCTCTGGCTCACCCCCCTACCGGAGGAGTTTGAGCGCCGCCCGCGACGTTGGGACGTGACTGTCTCACGCCACAAGATTTGGCCGACCGGCCGACCTTGGCAGCCCTGGCTCGGCCCCCTCAAACCTACCCTTCAAAAGCCTCGGCGACTTTGCGCAGGGCGTTGAAGTCCTCTTCGGTGTGGGCGAAGCTGGGCATGGCCACTTCGAAGGCCGAAGGGGCCAGGTTCACGCCGTGGGCGCGGGCATGGCGATAGAAACGGGCGTAGCGCTCGGTGTCGCCGTTTTTTGCCTCGGCGAAGCTGCGCACCGGGCCGACCGTGAAGAAGATGGTGAACATGCTTGCCAGGCGGTTGATGGTCACATCGATGCCCTTGGCGCGCAGGATGTTTTCCAGGTCATGGCAGAGGCTTTCCACCTTTTGTTCCAGAGCGGCGTAATCAGAGCCCTTGAGCACCCGCAAGCCGGCGATTCCGGCCGCCATGGCCAACGGGTTGCCGGAAAGCGTTCCGGCCTGGTAGACGCCGCCCACGGGCGAAATCTGCTCCATGTACTGCCGTTTGCCCGCATAGGCCCCAACAGGCAGGCCGCTGCCGATGATCTTGCCGAGCACGGTCAGGTCCGGGTCGATGCCGAAGCGCCCCTGTGCCCCGTTGTATGCCGCCCGGAACCCGGTGATGACTTCGTCGAAAATCAGCAGGCTTCCGGCTTTGGTACAGCAATCGCGCAGGCCTTCCAGGAAGCCCGGCTCGGGAAGCACCAAGCCCATGTTGCCGGCCGCCGGCTCCACAATCACGGCCGCGATGTCGTCGCCAAAGCGTTCGAACAGCTCGGCCACGGCCGCAAGGTCGTTGTACGGCGCGAGCAGGGTGTCGGCCACCACGGCCTCGGGCACTCCGGGCGTGCCGGGAATGGAAAAAGTCGCCACCCCGGAGCCCGCAGCGGCCAAAAAGGCGTCGCCGTGGCCGTGGTAGCCGCCGTCAAACTTGATCACCTTGGACCGGCCGGTCACGCCCCGGGCCAGACGCAGGGCACTCATGGCCGCCTCGGTGCCGGAGTTGACCATTCGGACCATCTCCATCTTGGGCAAGGCTTCCAGAATCAGCTCCGCCAGGACCACCTCGGCTTCGCAGGGAGCCCCGTAACTGGTGCCTCGGGCGGCGGCCTCGGCCACGGCCGCGGTCACGGCCGAGTGGGCATGGCCCAGGAGCAACGGCCCCCACGACTGCACGAAATCCACGTAGGTGTTGCCGTCCACGTCGGTGATCCGCGAACCGGACCCCGAAGCGATGAACAGGGGCTCGCAGCCCACGGAACGACAAGCCCGCACCGGGCTGTTCACCCCGCCGGGAATGACCCGGCAGGCCCGCTCAAAAAGCTCATGGGAACGCGACATGGGAATCTCCTGGGGAAGAGGAATAAGGTGAAAATTTGTGTTTACCTCCGGCGTCAGGGGGATTGAGCCAGGGCTGCCAAGGTCGGCCGGCCCAGCATGCACGCGATGCGAAGAAGTTACCTTGCAGCAACGCGAGCGGCACCCTGCACCCCCCGGCAGGAAATCGTTGGCGGCGCGCAACAATACATATGAGTGCCGACCACCGCCGCCGATAGGGATTTACCCCCTTTGCCCGCCGGAGGCGGGTAACCAATCAATTTATTTCTCTCAAAAATACGTCATGGAGATCTTTTTCATCTCCTTGAGGCTTTCGAGAACGGCGTATTCCCGCAGGGGGGTCTGGGCGATGAGCGCGGCCACGACTTCTTTGTATTCGTCGGGGGTACGGCCGTGAATCATCGTGTACAGCTCATACGGCCAGTCTTCGGCCGGAGAGGGACGGTAATAGCAGTGGGAAATGAGCGGATGTTCGGAGGCCTTGGCCCCGATGGCGTCGGCGTCTTCGCGGCGCGCCTTCCAGGCGACCATGGCGTTGTGGGTCCAACCGGCTTTTTGGTGCTTGAGGCTGGCCCCGAAACGGCGGATGGCTCCATCTTCCTTCAGGGACCGCAGCAGATTGAGCACGTCGGCCTCGGTCAGGCCCACCGCCTCGGCGATGTCCGCGTAAGGCGTAAGGGAATCGGGCAGGTTTTTCTGCACGATGCGCAACACGGCGCGTTCTTTGTCGGTAAACTCGCGGGCCATTTGTCCTCCCGGCATTGTGGCTTTCCGGAGAAGGAGAATAGCCTTGAAGGGGTGAAGAGGTCAAATTGAGAGAAAAGTTGGAGCGTAACCAGCGCCACACCGATAATTTCCGGCGGGCCGCAACGAAACAAACACGACCTCGTACCAAGCCGGGCGGCGTCAAACCACACCAAGAGGAATGAGAGGACGGGCGCATCATGCGCCCAGCCGGCAAGCCTCGCCGGGAACCCTTCCACGCCCGCCGGCTTATTGCCGGGTCGGCCCCGACCTCCGCATATGCCGAAAGCAGCCTGTCTTGCATGGCCTTTCCCACGCGGCAGACATCAAAACACCCATTCTGAGCGTATTGCTCGGCCCTTCGTGGACCGCACGCCCCTTCCCGCCCAACCCGAAAAACCACCGTTCCGTCGCCTCTCATCCCGAAAAATACCGGACCGCTCTTTTCTCACGCCGACGGCAGGCCGCTTTGCCCCGCGTTCGAGCAGCGCCAAGCGCGCGTATACCCGCACAGTCCGCCGCCGGCCCGGCGTATCCGGGGACGGCGAACGCCCGTGGCATCCTTTATGCTCCGGACGGACGTGCCGCCGAGGTCGTCTCGCCGGCAGCGCGCCCCGACATCCCAACAGAAAAGGAAGTCTTATGTCCGCCGTCGACAGCGCCTTTGTGATCATCTGCGCCATGCTGGTCATGCTCATGACCCCCGCGCTGGCCCTCTTTTACGGGGGGCTGGTCCGCTCGCGCAACGTTCTTTCCACAACCATGCACGGCTTCAGCCTGCTGGGTCTTGTCCCCGTGCTGTGGGCCGTTGCCGGGTATTCCCTGGCCTTCGGCCCCGATGTGGGCGGGCTTATCGGGGGCGTGTCCCATCTGTTTCTCGACGGGGTCGGCCTTGAGCCTTCCGGCTACGCCCAGACCATCCCGGATGCGCTGTACATGATCTTTCAATGCATGTTCGCCGTGCTGACCGTGGCGCTCGTGTCCGGCGCGTACGCCGAACGCATCCATTTTCCCGCCATGCTGCTGTTTTCCACCCTTTGGCTGCTTTTCGTATACTGCCCCATGGCTCACTGGGTTTGGGGACACGGCTGGCTCGCCCAGTTGGGGGCGCTTGATTTCGCCGGGGGCACGGTGGTGCACATGACCTCCGGAGCCGGAGCCCTGGCCGTGGCCCACGCCCTTGGACCCCGCCTGCATCTCAACCGGGACGGCGGCGAGGCCACGGCCCCCCACAACCTGCCCATGACTCTGCTGGGAGGCGGGCTGTTGTGGTTCGGCTGGTTCGGGTTCAACTCGGGCAGCGCCCTTTCCGCCGGCCCCCTGGCGGCCCACGCCCTGGTCACCACCCATATGGGCGCGGCCGCCGGCGTTCTCGGCTGGTTACTGGTGGAGTGGCGCTACATGGGCAAACCCACAACTCTGGGGGCGGCTTCCGGAGCCCTGGCGGGCCTTGTGGCCATCACCCCCGCCGCGGGTTTCGTGGGGGTGTTCCCGGCCATTCTCATCGGTTTTGTCGGCGGTCTGGTCTGCTACGGCGGCGTCCTGCTCAAGAGCCGCTTCGGCTATGACGACGCCCTGGACGTGGTGGGCATTCACGGGGCCGGAGGCACCTGGGGAGCCCTCGCCACAGGCGTCTTCGCGAGCGCCGCCGTCAACGGCGTGGACGGACTTGTATACGGCAACGCCTACCAGCTCTGGGTCCAGCTGCTCTCGGTCGTGGCGGCCTGGGGATTCGGCTACGTGGCCGGCCGCGTGCTGCTGTATGCCGTGGACAAGCTGGTGGGTCTGCGGGTCAGACCGGAGGCGGAAGATGTGGGCCTGGATATCAGCGAGCACAACGAACGCGCTTATCAGATTTAACCGGAGGGTAAGGCCATGAAAAAAATAGAAGCCGTCATCCGGCCCTCACGGCTTGATGAAGTCAAAGCGGCTCTTGAAAATGCCGGAGTCCACGGCATGACCGTGAGCGAAGCGACCGGATTCGGCCGGCAACGCGGCCGGCGGGAAGTATACCGGGGTGAGTCCCGCGAAGTACAGTTCGTGCCCAAGGTCAAAGTGGAAATCATCACCCATGACGAAGGGCTTGAAACGGCACTTGCCGCCGTCATCCACGCCGCCCGCACCGGCGAGGTGGGAGACGGCAAGATTTGGGTTCTTCCGGTGGAAGACGCCCTGCGCATCCGCACCGGGGAACGCGGCGACCCGGCGCTGTGAGGGAGGCCGACCCTCAGCTGCTTGGGGCTGCCGCCCCAAACCCCACCTGGGGGAAATGATTTCCCCCAGGCCCCCTCATATGTCCGGCGCTCCTCGCCTTGCGAGGAGCGCCGGACAATGGGGGATGCAGGGGATTCAATCCCCTGCCAGGGGGATTGGGGGACAGAGTCCCCCAATGTAACAGGTTCTGCCTCTAGAACTTCCTGACCAACACGGCTCCGACCAAGACCATGATGCCGCCGAGCAGACGCAGGGGGGAAGCGACGCGTTCGGCCAAGCCCACGGCCCCAAAATGGTCCAGAATAAGGCTCAGGCAGATTTGCCCGGCCAGGGCCACGGCGATGGCCGTGCCCGCGCCGATGCGGGGAATGGCAAAGGCCAGAATGGCCACAAAGGCCGCGCCGAACGCGCCGCCAATCCAATGCCAAGGTGCGGTGGAGCCGGGAAGCGCAGGAATGGTCGCCCGGGTAAGCAACAGGTACAGGGCCAGACAGACCGTGCCCACTGAGAACGAAACAAAGGCGGTCAGGGCCGGGTTGTGGGCCCAGCCGGCGTCCAACTGGGCGTTGACGGCCGTTTGCACGGGCAGCAGACCGCCCACGATGAAAACCACCGCGATGACGAGAAGATCCATATGCGCTCCTTTCAAGCGTGGGGAGAATACTGTGGCGCGGCGTTGCAGCGGGACCCATCGGCGTCAAAAAAAGTCGGAGTAAACACGCCACCGGCCCGTTGCCCGTTCTTTGGTGAAAAGCAACTGCCCACTGCCCGCCACGGTAAATGCGAGCTTTCCGTCCGAGGCGATCTGCAAAACGAAATCAACCCCTTCATCAAAGTCCACCGGTTCCTGACAGAATGTCGGCCACCCGCCGAGCTTGTGCGCATAAACGGACGGGTATCTGTCCGCATCGAGGCCGTCAAAGCCCTCCTCGGGCAGGCCCTGCGGGTAGTCGCGCTCGACAAGCTCAAAGCGTATCGGAAACGGCCTGATGGACGACGTGTGGGCGATTTCCTTTCTTACCAGCCCCTCCAAGGAGGCGTACTCGCGCACATGCCAGTTGCTTCCTTCGGCTTCGCGCATGGAGAGCGGATCTTCCGGAATGAAGATCGTGAGCAGCGCTATGCCGGAAAGAGCCTCCGGCACGTGGGGAATACCGGGAAGAGAGAGCTGCAGAAGCGGGACAAGCGTACCCCCGTCGGCGTCCGTGGGTATGCCTTCCTCTTCTCGGAACAGAAAAACGTTTCCAAACCATGATTCGGTCCGCGCATGGGTCGGCCGAAAACCGCCGGCGATGAACTTGACGGCGCGGCGCGCGAACGCCTCGGGCGTCGTTGGAAGTACGGGCACTTTTCCTGCTCCCGCGTCTTTCCTCCGAAGAGCTGGCGGCGACGCTTACTGGATGCGAAAATCGAGCGTTTCCCGCTCGGCCTCGGCTTTCAGTCCCCGTAGCGTGCGGGGGAGGCCTTTGCGGATGCCGGAGCCGATGAACCGGCCGAAAAGCGGCGCGAACGGCCCGGAAAAAACAACCCGATGCACGACCTTCGTGTGTTCCGGCCCTTCCGACAGCTCATGTTCAAAGCGCATGACGCAGAAGAACAGCTTGCTTTCAACGGTGAACGAGCGGTTCGGTTCGACCGAGGTAAAGGTGATCTTCACCGGCGGCCCCTGCTTTGGGCACAAGGTGCCCGTGCTTCCGGCGACAAATTGCCCGTTGATGGAGGCGGCCCGCACTTCCGGGTCCCAGATCGACCATCCGTTCACATCGACGTATAGCGCGAATATGCGCCGCACATCCGTGGCGACAAAAATCTCTTCCTCAAACCGCATACACTTTCTTCCCGCGTCTTCCGCGCATCTTCACACGCAATGAAGCCTTTTCGATTGTCCAAGAAACGATACCCTTACAAACATACGCCGGCCATCGTGAGGAACAACCTCTCTCGGAACGACAACTCCTTCCCATCCGGCCGCCCCGCCCCACGCCGACGCGGCTTCCCGCGTGGAACCGCAATACATATAAACCTATATCTGAGTTTTTTGAAGGAGGGGATGGGGGGTACGGGGGAAGGGGGGGAAACATTTTTGCAAAAAAGTTTCCTCCCCATCCCCCACTTAATCCCTTCTTCCGCATCTTTTTATCTACTAATTAGGCCTCTCGCGCCGGGCGCGGCCGAGGTAGCGAAGCGGCTTTGGCGACACGGG
>JAVBMX010000082.1:0-18535 GCA_031551885.1 Desulfovibrio sp. | reverse complement strand
GTCTTCGCCATGCGAAGACCGCCGACAACAGGGGCAGAGGAATCGTTCGTCTCTTAAAGGGCATGCCGCGGGTTTCCGTTTGGTAAATGAAGGGGAAACCTCGTATGCGCCTTGAGGGCGACAGGCGGATTGTGGTCTTGTCCGAGCGCCGTGCTCGATCCGTTTATTCGTCCCCGTGTTTGAGAAATGCTTTGCCTGCCGAGAAGGCTTTGCAGATTTCCCGGCCGATGGCGGTATACACCCGGCCGCCCCCGTCAAAGACGAGGGGATCGATCTTGGCGGTGTCGGGGTTGCCCTGGTCGTCCAGGCAGCTTTCGTCGACTTTCACGTCGCGGATTTCTCCGATGAACTGCACGTGCGTGCCGAGTTCAAGGCTGTGCGCCAAGGTCAGTTCCAGGGTCACCGGGCATTCGGCCACGTAAGGGGCGTCCACCAGATCCGAGCGCACGGCGGTCAGCCCTAGGCGGGCGAATTTGTCCACCCGCCGGCCCGACACGATGCCCGCGTAATCCGTCTCGGCCGCCAAGCGAACGGAGGGAATACCGATGGTGAAGGCCTTGCGCTGCAGCACGGCTTCATAAGTCCAGCGGGGCTTGCGCACCGACACGGCCAGCATGGGCGGCTCGGAGCAGCAAATGCCGCCCCAGGCGGCGGTCATGATGTTCGGTTTGCCGCCGGCGTCGTACGTGCCGATCAAAAAAGCGGGCATGGGGTAGACCAGGGTCTGGGGACCAATGGAGAGTTTCATTGTTGCCTCCGTTTGGGTGCGGGTTCGCGGAGCCGGGCGGCTATTCCTCGGCGTCGCAGTCGCCCTCATCGCACTCGGCTGCCGCGAGGCGTTCTTCCAGCGCTTTTTGCTGCTTGCGTTCGCGTGTGCCGAGTGGTTTGAGCGAATCGAACAGGGCCGAGCGTTCCTGTTTGCGGGCAAAGACCAAAAACCCGGTGTGGGCGATCATCCGATCGTTGGGGCGCAGGCGATCGGCGATGGGTTTCCAGGAACGAACCAGGATTTCCTCCACCTCGACGTCAAAGAAGGGGCCGGTTTCCATGCCTTTGAGCAGCAACGAGACCTGGTCCACGGTCGGTACGAGGAAGGCCAGGGCCGCGCCGGGTCTGACGGCGGCCGCCACCTGTTCCAGATATTCCCACGGGGTGCGCACGTCCAGGAACAGGGCGTCGGCGTCGGTCTGGTCAAAACCGTCGACCACGTCGCGCAGGTGCTGGGTCACGTTGTGCCCCACTCCGGCCCACTCCAGGTTGCGTTTGCATAGATCAAAAAATTCTTGCCGGGCCTCGTAAGTATAGACGTGGCCTCGTTCCCCGGAAAACCAGGAAAGCGCCACGGTCAGGCTGCCCGAGCCGGAGCCGGCCTCGATGACCCGCGTGCCGTTGCCGACCCCCAGACGCATACAGATATAGCCGATATCCTTGGGATAAATGATCTGGGTTTGCCGGCGCACGCCGCGGACAAGATCGTACAGCGTGGGCTTGAGAATGCGGTAGGGCACGCCTTGAAGGGTGGGCACTTCGGTGCCGAAGTCGGATTCGGCCAGGGTCGCGGCCGGGATGACCCCGTCCGTGCCGTGGACGTCCTGGCCTTCCATCAGGCGGCGTAACGACCGTTTGCCTTTGGGGGAGACAAGTATGAACAATTCACCGTAAGCGGGCATGCGAGCTCCTTGCAAAATGTGTATAGGGCCTACAAGGGCTCGGGGGGATTGTCAATGTTGGGGGAAGCGCGGGTAAGGTGATTTTTGGGGGAGGAAGGAAGGCTCCGTGTCTTGTTTCCGGTAGTGCAACTGCAGGGGCGATTTTTGGGGAAAGACCCCGTGCTTTATTGTCGGTCCTGCGACCGGAGGCGATGCTGCCGCGTAGTTTTCTGAAAAAGAGGCTTTCCGATCATTTTTCGATTGTGCAACCGAAGCCGTTTTTTCTTTCAATTTCCCTTGTCCGCTCCGCGAGGGCAGGGGCCGTTTCGTGACGGCCCCCTGGACCCCCCACGCGCCAAGGGGCTGCCCCCCTTGGAACCCGCTTGGGTTCGTCAAGGCCGTGGACATGGGCTTGTCCCTTCGCGGTTCTTTTGTCCCTGCGGGCCAAAAGGATTCGCTTCGGGGCTTCGGGAGCCGTCCTCACTCACTGCGTTCGCTGTGGGGTCTCCCTTCGCGCCATGCCCCGGCCGGCAAGGCTCTCGTGGAGTGCACCGCTTCGGGAAAACCGTTTTGTCGGTGCTCTAAAAAGCGTTGCTCTCAAACGGATGTGATGTGGTTTTTTTGTGGTTCAGTGAGATGTACTTTGAAGAATGGCTTATCATTTTTCGCCCGGCGGAAGCCGACCGTGAAGTGGATAGTCGCCAATCCCTTTGTGGCGTGTGCTTCATCGCGGGAGCGTCAATGGCCGTTGCAGGGCGCGGAGGGAAACCTTGGACAGAGCGGAGCGAAGGAGAGGGTTCCCGAAGCCCCGGAGGAGATCCTTCCCGACTGAAGGGAGAGAAGAGCTCCGAAGGGAACAAGCCCTGCTCGGCCAAGAAATGTCGGGCGGGTCCAGGGCCGCAGGCCCTGGCGTGCGGGGGTGCAGGGGGGTATCACGTGATACCCCCTTGCCCAAGCGGAGCGGACAAGGGAAAATTGAAAGAAAAAACGACTTCGGTTGTACAACCGAAAAAAAGAACTCTTTTTCATAAAAAACATACAACCGCAAGGTTCCTCCTAATCCCCCCCAACTCCTCGGGCGCGGCGTTCCTCGCGCAGATGGGCTTCGGCTTCCTCCCAGGTTCGCTCGGCAAAACCCGAGCCGCGATTGGGCCGGACCGCGACCAGCCTGCCGGGGGCGTCCAGGTTGCCGGGGTGCACGCGCATGTCCACCGTTCCGGTTTCCCCGGCGGCCGCGACGGCCTTGGGCGCGTAGGAAGCCATGCAGGCTGCGGCGGCTTCCACGGCTTCCTCCGTCCAGGCCGCGCCCAGGTACCGCGCCAGGGCCAGAGGACCGGGGTGATCCGCGACCTTCATGATCAAATCGCGATCTCCGGCGAGGGATTGAATCAGATCGTTGTCGGCCTGGTTGCGGCCGATGATCAACCGGAGCGGGGCCGGGTCGAAGCGCCAGAGTTGCCTGCCGGCATTGGCCAGTTCAAAGTCGGCCGCTGTCGGCGCGGGGGTGTGCAGGAGAACGGGCAGATAGCTGCGGGCGTTCTCTTTTTCCGCCAGCCGGCACCCTCCGGCGGGAGTGGGAATTTCCTTGATGCCAAAGCGCTCGGCCAGGGCGAGTTGATCTTTTCTGCCCCGGCCGCCGATGCCGAGGAGACGGGTGCGATCCACCAGACCGGAGAGTTCCACTTCGGTGGGGTCAAGGCGCAAGGCCGAGAGGGGACGCAGGAGTCGGCCTTTCAAGCCGGTCTCGCGCTGGATGATGTTCAGGGTGTCGCGGCGCTGCGACATGGGCCGCTGGCCGAGCACCTCGCCCGTGGCCACGGCCGCCGCGCCGGTTTCTTCCAGAATTTTGCGGGCGTGGGAAAGCATGAGAATTTTACAGTCCACGCAGGGATTGATGACGCTGCCGAAGCCGTGGGCCGGCCGGGCCGCGAGCATGGCCGTGAAGGCTTTGGAGATGTCCACGGGGCGGATCCTCAGGCCGTAGACCTGTTCCCAATGCGGAACCTTTTCCGGTTTGCCGAAAAAGGGACTGTGGAAATGCAGGCAGAGGACGGAAAGCCCTTGTTCCATGAGAACGCGGGCGGCCAACAGGCCGTCCAGTCCGCCGGAAAACAGGCTGAGTATTTGGGGGGTATTGTGGTCGGAATTGTGCATGCCCCTGTTTAGGGGGAGTTTGGGCCGATTGCAAGGGGGGAGAGAAAGGAGATGGGAAGAGGCGCCGGGGGGAGGAGCCCCAAGGGACCGAGTCCCTTGAGGTTCCTCCCCCCGTGTTCCCCTCCTCTTTATCCACGGGAGTGGGGCGGGAGTACCTAAGGATATGAACGGCGTACATGAGCTTCAGATTGCTTTTGTCTTGGCCGGTTATGCCATTGAGGGGAGTATTGCCTCCGCTCCTTCCCGCCGAAAGCCCGCTTTTTTAGTTTGGCGACCGGACGGCCTATGCTATAGGAGGTACGCGCTTGCAGCCCGAGAGGATTTATGATTGACGACGCACACACCTCCGCCCGCCGCAACGGTTCCGCCGGGGCGGTCGTTGCCATGGGCGGCTGTTTCGCCCTGGGCACTTTTGCCGACAATTTCTTCAAGCAGGCCGTGGTGCTTCTGGCCGCGACCCAGGGCGAACCGCTGATTCAGAGTATCGCCGCCGTGCTCTTCGCCTTGCCCTATGTGCTGTTTTCCGCCTGGGCGGGGAAATTCGCCGACGCGCTGCCCAAAAGCCGCATCGTCTTTTCAGCCAAGGTGACCGAGCTGCTGGCGATCATTCTGGGCGCAGTCTCCCTCTATTATATATGCTGGCCCGGCGTGCTGGCCGCGATATTTCTGATGGGCCTGCAAGGCACGGCCTTTTCTCCGGCCTTGAACGGCTCCATTCCGGAACAGTTCCCGGTGGACAAGGTGCCCAGGGTCAACTCGCTGATTAAATTGGCCTCGACCTGCGCGGTGCTGGCCGGCATCGCCGGGGCCGGGGTGTTGCTGGATTTGCGCCCCGGCGGCCCGCTGCCGGATGTCGGCAATATCGGCGACACCCCGGCTTACGGGCGAATGGCGACCGGGGCTCTGGCCTTGGCGGTGGCCGTGATCGGGCTTGCGGCGGCCCTGTTCATCCGGCGCAGCCCGCCGTCTTCCGGCTCGCTCAGGCCTTTCCCCTGGCTGGGTCCGGTGGATTCCGTCCGGCATTTTCTGGAATGCCGCAAAGACCCGCCCCTGTTCCTGGCCTTGATCGCCGAAGGCTTTTTCTACGGCGTCTCGTCGGTGGCGGTGATCAGCGTGGCCAACTTCGCGGAGTCGATGGGCTACAGCAACACCCTGGCCGGGTTGTTTTCGGCCTCGTTGATGATCGGCATCGCCGTGGGGGCCGTGTACGTGGGCAAATACCCGGCGGACAGCTGGCGGCGGTTTTTGACCCCGGCGGCCATGTGCATGGGCCTGTTCCTGCTGCTCACGGCCTGCGGGGTGTTTTTCTCCGGCCCGTTCCGCCTGTGCTGGCTGTTCGCGGCCCTGTTTCTCTCCGGCATGTGCGGGGGAATCTATTTGATCCCCCTGGTCGGGTTCCTGCAGGTTCGGCCGAACCCCAAGGATGTGGGCAAGGTGCTCGGCGTCTCGAACTTTTTCACCTTTGTGTTCATCGCGGTCTGGGGCGGGGTGTTCGCCCTGGTGGGGCTGCTGCCCCCGGCCTGGAGTTTTGTGGTCTATGCCGTGTCCTTGTGGTTGTTCGGCATTTTTGTTTTTCGCCCGCGCATCCGTCGCTTTGACGACGCCCGCCTGATCGAGGCGGCCCCCTGCCTGACGCGAACGTTTTTCAAGGGACTGTTCAGCCTGCGCTATCGGGTCACGGATCACGGTCTGGACACGATTCCCGCCAACCTGCCGGACGCGGACGGCACACGCCGACCCATCCTGTTTCTGCCCAACCACCCGGCTTTGATTGACCCGCTGATCATCTTTTCCCGCCTGGCCGGCCTGAAGCCCAGGCCTTTGGCGGACGAAGCCCAGATGCGCGGTTTGTTGCCCGGTCTTGTGGCGAAGGTGTTTGGGGTGATCACCATTCCGGACGTGAAGATCTGCGGCCGAGACTCGCGTTGCGCGGCGCGTGAGGCGGCGGAAGAGGCCCTGAATCGGGTCGTCGCGGCCCTGCGCCGGGGTGAGGATGTGCTGCTGTACCCCGCCGGCAGCCTGAGCCGGGATGGAACGGAGCGCCTCAAGGCCAACTCGGGCGTGGCCCGTATTCTGGCCGAGGTTCCGGACGCGCGGGTGGTGTTGGTGCGCAGCACCGGACTGTGGGGCAGTTCGTTCAGTCGGGCGGGCGGAAAAACGCCCGTGTTCGGGCGCGAAGCGGCGCGGGGGGTCGGCTGGGCGCTGGTGCGGGGAGTTTTCTTCCTGCCCCGGCGGGCGGTGACGGTGGAGTACTCGGAACCGGCGGATTTGCCGCGCGGCGGCGATAAGATGGAGCTGAATCGGTATCTGGAAACATTTTATAATGCGTCGGGTCAAAATATATCGGAATAAATTCCGTGTTGAGCACTTGACGAACGGTCGGGCTCCGGGTAAAGAAATCAACTGCCTCGCGAAATGTAGGCGCGTAGCTCAGGGGTAGAGCACTTCCTTGACACGGAAGGGGTCAGCAGTTCAAAGCTGCTCGTGCCTACCAAAAAAAAGAGAAAAGGGAGGTTCCTGCCTCCCTTTTTCCTATCCGAAGCCGGAATTTTCCGACGGGGAGCCAGAATGCGGATCACGGTTGAAGGCAACATGCTGGAACTTGCGGACAACGCCACCTGCGCCGATGTCCTGAAAGCCGGTCTTTCCGGTAAGCGCTTTAAGGCGGCCCTGGCCGCGCGCGCCGGGGAAACCCTGCTGGACCTGTCCTCTCCGGTGCCCGCCGGCACGACGGAATTGACCGCCGTGACCGCCGATTCGCCCGAAGGCTTGGACATCCTGCGTCACAGCACGGCCCACATCATGGCCTGCGCCGTGCAGCGGCTGTTCCCCAAAACCAAAGTGACCATCGGCCCGGCCATCGACAAAGGTTTTTATTACGATTTCGACGCCGTCCGCCCCTTCACGCCCGAAGATTTCGCGGCCATTGAAGCGGAAATGCGTCACATCGTCAAAGACGCCGCGCCGTTTGTCCGGCGCGAGCTGAGCAAGGCCGAGGCGATCCGCTTTTTTGAAGAAAAAGGCGAAACCTACAAAGTGGAGATTCTCAACGAGATCGAAGCCGATACGGTTTCCCTCTATGAGTTGGGCGAGTTCACCGATCTTTGCCGGGGACCGCACCTGCCTCATGCCGCGGCTGCCGGGGCCTTCACGCTGCTTTCCGTCGCCGGGGCCTACTGGCGCGGCAGCGAGAAGAACAAGATGCTCTCGCGCATTTACGGCACGGCCTTCGGCGACGAGTCGGAGTTGAAAAAATATCTGCATCACCTGGAAGAGGCCAAACGCCGCGACCACCGCAAGCTCGGCCGCGAACTGGATTTGTTCGATTTTCACGAAGACGTGGCTGCGGGCATGGTTTTTTGGCACCCCAAAGGCATGATGGTGCGGACCATTCTGGAAGACTTCCTGCGCAAAGAGCACCTGAAGCGCGGCTATGAGCTGGTTCAGGGGCCGCAGATTCTGCGCCGGGAATTGTGGGAAAAATCCGGGCACTACGCCAACTACCGTGAGAACATGTACTTCACGGAAATCGAAGGCGACGCCTACGGCATCAAGCCCATGAACTGTCTTGCCCATATGCTGATCTACGGCTCGCAGACCCGCAGTTACCGCGATCTGCCGGTGCGTTACGCCGAACTTGGGGTGGTGCACCGCCACGAGATGAGCGGGGTGTTGCACGGCCTGCTGCGCGTGCGCCAGTTTACCCAGGACGACGCCCACATCATTTGCCGGCCGGATCAGCTGGAAGCCGAAATCATGGGGGTCATGGGCCTGGTCCGCGACCTCTTTGATCTGTTTGGATTCAACTACCGCATCGGCGTGGCCACCCGGCCGGAAAAGTCCATCGGCTCGGACGACGCCTGGGAACTGGCCACCAACGCCTTGATTCAGGCCCTGGAGAAGCGCGATATTCCCTTCGCGATCAACGAAGGCGACGGTGCGTTCTACGGCCCGAAGATCGACTGTCGGGTCACAGACAGCCTGGACCGCGAATGGCAGTGCTCGACCATCCAGTGCGACTTCACCCTGCCGGAGCGCTTTGATCTGGGCTATGTGGGCGATACCGGCGAAAGTCTGCGCCCGGTCATGGTCCACCGGGCCATTCTCGGGTCGTTGGAGCGCTTCATCGGCATTCTGATCGAACACTGCGCCGGGGCTTTCCCCACCTGGCTCGCGCCGGTGCAGGCCAAGATCGTCACGGTCACGGACGCCCAGGAAAACTTTGCCCGCGACGCCCGCGACACCCTGAAAAAAATGGGGATTCGGGCCGAGGCGGATTTGCGTAATGAAAAACTGGGGTACAAGGTGCGCGCCGCGCAGCTTGAGAAAATCCCCTATATTCTGGTCATAGGCGACAAAGAGCTGGAATCCAAGGGCGTGAACGTGCGCCTGCGCAACGGCGAAACCCTGGGCCTGAAGAGCCTGGAAGAAGCCGCCGGTCTGATTCTGGCCGACTCCGATGAACCCTTCAAACGAGGAGGCATGAGCTATCGCTTCTCTTAATGTGCGACCGCGTCGCAATGAACCGCAAGACACGGTGCGTCGCAACGACCAGATTCGTGTCCGCGAGGTCCGCCTGATCGGCGAGGACGGTGAGCAGTTGGGCATCGTGGAACGTAACGAAGCCCTGAACATGGCCCGCGAGGCCGGTCTTGATCTGGTTGAAGTGGCCGCTGCGGCCGATCCGCCGGTCTGCCGGATTATGGACTACGGAAAATATAAGTACGAAGCCCAGAAAAAGAAGCAGGAAGCCAAGAAAAAGCAGACCGTCATCGAGATCAAGGAAATCAAGCTGCGCCCCAAAACCGACGAGCATGATTACCAGACCAAGCTGCGCCACATTCGCCGTTTTTTGGAAGAGGGCGACCGCTGCAAGGTGACGATCTTTTTCCGGGGTCGGGAAATCGTCCATAAAGATCGCGGGCAGACCATGCTGGACCGGGTGGTGGAAGACACCAAAGACGTCGCCAAGATGGAGCAGGAGGCCCGGGCCGAAGGCCGTACCCTGTTCATGATGTTGGCCTCCCTGACCAAAAAGCAGGGTGTCGCGCAGCCTCAGGGCGATTAAGCGCTGAAGGCGCCCCGTATTTTGGGCTTGCGCTGAAAACTTTTTTGACGCATGATGCCCCTCCTTGCCGAGGGACCTCATGCGCCTCGGACGTTGCGCCGTATATTCGGCGCACCGCGTTCAGCGACGCGGTTTTTGAGAGGGATGACCACAAGGAGCAAACCATGCCCAAGATGAAGACCAAACGCTCGGCCGCCAAACGGTTCACCGTGACCGGCTCGGGCAAATTCCGCCGGCGCAAGCAGAACCTGCGCCATATTCTGACCAAGAAGGACGCCAAGCGCAAAATGCGCCTGGGCCAGAGCGCCATCGTTGATTCGACCAACGAGAAGGCCGTTCGTCGTATGATGCCTTATGCCTAGATCGCATTGATCTTCGGGGGCTTTTGCCCTCCGGCTGCGTCAAAAAGTCTTTTTATTCCGGTCGAGTACCATAAGCGTACACTCCCTCCATAAAAAGCCTTTTTTCCTTGCCGGAAGACAAAATCACGCCGAACCTCAATGCGGGCGAACGGTTCGCAGGCATCATTTCAGATTGCGTAGCAAACTTTATCCGCTTCATTGGCACCCCTACGCCTCATGAAGCGTGTACCTGGAGGTACTCCATGCGTGTGAAGAGAGGGATGGCGACGCACAGACGCCACAAAAAATATTTGGATCTTGCCAAAGGCTACCGCGGCAGCCGCAGCAAACTGTATCGCACCGCCCGCGAAGCCGTTGAAAGAGCTTTGGTTTACTCCTACCGCGACCGTAAGGTTCGCAAGCGTGAGTTCCGCAAGCTGTGGATCCTGCGCATCAACGCCGGGGCGCGTGAACACGGTCTGTCTTACAGCCGGTTCATGAACGGCCTGAAGCTGGCCGAAATCGCCGTGAACCGCAAGATGCTGGCCGACCTCGCCGTGCGCGCGAAAGAAGATTTCGCCGCGCTGGTGAAAATGGCCAAGGAAAAGCTGGCTTAATCCCGCAAGGATAAGGACACATCCTCGGCGCCCGCGGCCCTTGCCCTGCCGTGAGGGCCGCGCGCCGGAACCGCCGAAAAGGGCACCCCTCATGAATCTCATCGCTGAACTGGAACGCCTGGTCCCCGCGCTTGCGAAGCGCCTGGACCAGGCGTCTTCGTTGACGGAAGTGGAAGAAATCGACATCGAGTTTCTCGGTCGGAAAGGCCTTTTGGCCGGCCTGATGAGCCGCCTGCCCGAGCTTGAGCCGGCCGAACGCCCGGCTTTCGGCAAAGCGGCCAACGCCGTCAAGGTCGAACTCACGGCCCTGCTTGAAGCCAAAAAGGCCGGGCTGACCGCCGCCAAAGAGGCAGCCGCACTGTCGCGTTTTGACCCGTCGTTGCCGGGTCGTCTGCCCCACCAAGGCTCGCTGCACCCGATCACCCTGGTCATGGAAGAGATCTGCACGGTCTTCGAACGCCTGGGGTACGACGTGGTCTCCGGCCCGGAAGTGGAAACGGACTTCCACAACTTCGAGGCCCTGAATTTTCCCCACGACCACCCGGCCCGCGACATGCAGGACACCCTGTTCGTATCGGGCGGCATGGTCATGCGTACCCACACCTCGCCCATGCAGGTGCGGGCCATGCTCGAGCGCAAACAACCGCCGGTGGCGGTCATCGCGCCCGGCAAGGTCTACCGCCGCGACTCCGACCTGACCCACACCCCCATGTTCCACCAGATTGAAGGGTTGCTGGTGGACAAAAAGGTGACCCTCGCCCACCTGCGCGGCACGCTTACGGCCTTTGTGCGCCAACTTTTCGGCCCGACAATCGACGTGCGCTTCCGCCCCAGCTTCTTCCCCTTCACCGAGCCGAGCGTTGAAGTGGATATCTCCTGCATTCTCTGCAACGGCACCGGCTCGCGCGCCGGCGAGCCCTGCCGAGTGTGCAAGACCACGGGCTGGCTGGAAATTCTCGGGTCCGGCATGGTCGACCCCAACGTATTCAAGGCCGTGGGCTTCGACCCTGAAGCCTGCACCGGCTTCGCCTTCGGTCTGGGCGTGGAGCGCGTGGCCATGCTCAAGTACGGCATCGGCGATTTGCGCATGTTCTTTGAGAACGACCTACGCTTCCTCTCGCAGTTTGTGTAGGTCCATTTCAACGCGAAATTGTTTGTGAGACCATATTCCCGGCGGACTTCCGCCCAAGCGGGCGAGTGAACGCCCGTTTGCAGGTCCGTCAGAGCAAAGAAACCTTTATTCAAGGCCATTTGCCCTCTACCTTTCGGAGATTCCCATGCTGTTGAGCCTCAACTGGCTTCGCGAATTCGTCCCCTATGAAGGCACCGCCGCGGCCCTTGGCGATCGCCTGACCATGGTCGGCCTGGAACTCGACGGTCTTGACCGGCCCTTCGCCGGGCTCGCGCCCATCGTCGTCGGCCATGTGGTGGAATGCGGCAGGCACCCGGAAGCCGACAAACTCTCCGTCACCCGCGTGGACGTGGGCGACGAGGTGCTCGACATCGTTTGCGGCGCGCCCAACGTGGCCCAGGGCCAGAAGGTGGCCGTGGTCAAAGTGGGCACGACCCTGCCGGGCGGCTTGACGATCAAAAAAGCCAAGCTGCGCGGCGCGCCCTCGTGCGGGATGATCTGCTCCGAAGCGGAACTCGGCCTGTCCGACGATCACGACGGGATCATGGTTCTGGACCCGGCCGCGCCCATCGGGGCGTCGATCCTCGACGTGCTCAAGCTCAACGACGAAGTGCTGGAAATTTCCATCACGCCCAACCGGGGCGACTGCCTTTCCGTCCTCGGTCTGGCCCGCGAAACCGCCGCTTTGTATAAGCTCCCCCTGACCATGCCCGCGTTCGAATTGCGCGAATCCGGGCCGGAAGCCGCCTCGGTCGTGTCCCTCGAAGTGGCCGATCCGAACCTATGTGCCCTGTATCAAGGCCGGGTGCTCGAAGGCGCCAAAACCGCGCCGTCTCCGGCGTGGCTGCGGTACCGTCTGAGGGCCGCCGGCATGCGCGCCGTGAGCAACCTGGTCGACGCCACCAACTACGTGATGCTCGAACTCGGCCGGCCCATGCATGCCTTCGACCTGGACAAGGTCGCCGACGGCCGGGTCATCGTGCGGGGCGGTGAGCCCGGAGAAAAGCTGATCACCCTGGACGGCCAAGAGCGCGTCCTTGAGCCCGGCGACATCGTCATCGCCGACCCCGAGCGCGCCATCGGCCTCGGAGGGGTTATGGGCGGTCTCGATTCCGAAATCACGGCCGGGACCAAGCGCATCTTCCTGGAATCCGCCGTGTTCAACCCGTCGCTCATCCGGCGCACGGCCCGCCGCATGGGGCTGCATTCCGAAGCCGGCTACCGCTTTGAGCGCGGCGTGGACCAAAGCATTTCCGAATACGCCGTGAACCGGGCCGCCGCCCTGATGTCCGAACTTTCCGGGGCTACGATCCTGCCCGGCACACCCACCGTCGAGCCCAAGCCCTTTGTGGCTCTTCAGGTGCCTCTGCGTAAAGAAAAAGCCGAAGACCTGCTCGGCATTCCCCTGACCGACGATTTCTGTGTGGAAACCCTGAAAGCCCTCGGCTGCGACGTGAATTGTCCGAAAGACGGTTTGCGGGGCGGTGAAGACCCCTGCCGGGGTCGCTACACCATCGGCATTCCCTCGCACCGCCCGGACCTGACCCGCGAAGTGGACCTCATCGAGGAACTCGCCCGCTTCCACGGGGTGGATAAAATTCCGGCCGTTCTTCCGGCCGTAGTCCGTCCCCTGGAACAGGCCGGCAAGCCTTTGCCGTTCCATGCCTTCGTCAACCGCGTCAAGCGGCTTATGGCCGGGGCGGGTCTGAACGAGGCCATCAACTATAGCTTCTTCAGCCACAACGATTTGGACCTGCTCGGCGTTGCCCCGGACTTCGGCGGCGGCCGCGTGCCCATTCTCAATCCCCTGAGCGACGAACAGGATACCCTGCGTACCGTGCTCGCGCCCGGACTGCTGGCAAGCCTGCGCACCAACCTGTCGCAGGGTGCGCAGAGCATCCGCCTTTTCGAATGCGCCGGAGCCTTTTTCGCGGACCCGTCTTCCGAGACCACCGTGCGCGAAGAGCCGCGTCTGGGCATTCTGCTCAACGGCGCGCGCTACGACGCCGGCCGTTTTTACCCCCAAGGTGATTTCGAGTACCAGGATCTCAAGGGCTACGTCGAATATCTGTGCCGCGCCCTGAATCTGGCCGAGCCGTCCTGCGCCCAGTCGGCCCATTTGCCCTTCCTGGCCCCTTGCGTGGACGTCGTCTGCGCGGGCGAGGTCATCGGCCGCATGGGCCGGGTCAAGCCGGAGATCGCCGACGTCTACCACGCCAAAAAGCCGGTCTGGACCGCCGAGTTGCATCTCGATGTCCTGTACCGTCTGCATCTGGCCGTAAAGCCCGGGTTTACGCCTCTGCCGGTGTACCCGCCGGTGCGTCGCGACATCACCCTGATCGCCGCGCCCATCGTCACCGCGGATGCCGTGCTGGGCTGCGTCAAATCCTTGAATCTTCTTCTGCTGGAAGACATCCGGATGATCGATGTCTATGAGCCCAAGGACACGGACGAGAAAAATCTGACCTTCCGGTTGACCTTCCGGCACAAAGACCGGACCCTCAAAGACAACGAAGCCGACAAGCAGCGTGATGCCGCCGTGGCCGCGTTGGCGGAAAAGTTGGGGGTAAGAGTTTAGGAAGAAGGGAGAGTGTGTGGGGTAGCCTCCGGCGGCCGGCATCAGGGGCTCCGCCCCTGCACCCCGTCGGGGGGCATGATGCCCCCCGAGCCCCCTCAATGTGAGGGCACTGCGCGTGGCGGCGTGAGAGCGAAGTGCCGGTTGGGCAGAGTGTTCGTGAAAAGAGGTTTTTTTTAAAGTCCCAAACGGCGTTGGTTGCCATACCGACGCCGTTTGCCCTTTTGTCGCATTCCGGCCCGGCCGGGTACGCGAAACCCCTCTGCACCGGGCCGGAATGCTTAGAAATGTCGGCGGAGCGGCTACGTGCCAATGGTCGCGGGTGACTTTTTGCTTCGGAGCACCCGGCGAAGTACTTGAACTGATGGAGGGAATACCGATCGGCGGATTCCCGAGGCAACAAAACAACGACGCGGAGAACAATCGAGTGTTCTTCGCGCTGCTTTTTTTCGGGCGTGTCGGATTTCTGACATTCCTCATTCAACCAACATGCGGATAAGGAGGAGGGGGGCTCGGGGGGAGGAACCTCAAGGGGTTCAGCCCCTTGTGGTTCCTCCCCCCGATACCTACTTTTCAACTCTTAATCCAACATGGCCAAGGCGTCGCTCATTTCTTGGCGCAGGCGTTGTTGGACGGCGGTACGGACCTGCCGGGTGGACGAGCCGAATTTTCCGGCGCGGGCGTTGTAGATGGCGGTGATCAGCTCACGCCCGGCGCTCAGGCGTTCTTCTTCGCTTGCGTCGGCCCGCAGGCGATCGGCGCCCACTTTGGCAACGGCCTGGTTGATGATTCCGGCGGCGCCTACGGGGCCGTGCTGCACGGCGGTGCTGAAGAGCACTTCCTGCAGGGCGGGCGGGATGGCGGCATATGAGAGACCGGAGCTTTCGGTCATGGCGACCAGGGCGGGCTCATAATGGCTGTCGCGGATGAAGTCGCTTTGCAGGGCTTCAAACCGGGTCGGGTCTTCGGCGGCGATTTCTTTCCAGGTGTTGGGCATGCGGCCGCTTCGACCGCCGGTGTTGGCCGGCCCGGATTCGCGCAGGCGGGTCGCCAGATCCGGGGCGCGGGTGTCGAGATAGTCGAGAAAGCGGTTCATGGTCCCGGCACGGGAGGAAATTTGGTACTTGCCGTATGAAGTGCCGCCGTGGCGATCGTACCCGATGGCCGCGATGCCCTCGCTGCCGGATTCGTACCGGGCCGAGAGGCTTCCCGCTTCTTGGGCGGGAAGGTTTCCGGCCTCGCGGGCGGCGGCGACCATGTTTTCAAGAACGGGAGCGCTCGGAGCCCGGACCGCCTGGGCCCGCTTCTGCTCATACGGCTGCGCGTACGGCGCGGCCGGTTCCGACGCGCTGGCCTTGACCTGGCGGAAAATGGAAACGAGTTCTCCCGCGCTCGGCCCCACGGCAAAGGGCGAATTGAAGGAAAACACTTCGGCCGATGGAGCGGCGCGCCGTGAGGGCGGGGTAAGCACCTTGGGAGCCTTGAAGGCGGTTTTTATTTGTTCCGGAGAAATGACGGCGGCGGACTTGGCGGCCGCTTGCGCTTCCGGTTTTTCGGGCAAGGAATTGACGACCGCCAGAGGCGTCTTGCTGCTTTCCAGAACCCTTTTCAGGGTTTCCGGGTCCAACTGAGGCCGGTTGGGGCTGTTCAGCACGGGCAGGTTGCCGCCGGGTCCGTGCCGGGTGTCGATCATCTCAAAATTTCCGCGCCCGGTCAGGGGTGTGGTGATGCGCCGCGACCGCTCCATGGGCGGAGCTTTCAGCAGCGGCGTCGAAAAATTGGCGTGCTCAACGGAAAGCGATTCCCGCGCATCTTTCGGAGTCTCCGCCGCGGCCGTTTCCTCCTGCGCCGCCCCTTTCAGGGGAGTGACCCGGGAGAGCAGGGCGGCGAAGTCCGCCTTGGCCGTCTTCAGAGCGTTGGATATCTGCGGTGCCCCGGCCCGACGCTGCACGTTCGGGGTGGGCAATTGCCCGCTGCCGAAAGTAAGATTGGGTTTTTCGTTGACCATACCGTCTCCTGCCGTTTTTCCTGCGTATACGCGTTCGAAAGGTCTGACGGCATGTTGTAGCAAACCTCGTGCCGATTTTTTTAAAGAGCCTTTGCACAGGGGGAAAAAACGATCTCCTCGGAGGGCGTCCGGTTTTGGGCGTCGTTATTTTGGCTCGAGGGGAAAGAAGTTCCGCCCAAACGCCCCGCCGGAGGAGCGGTCGGGTATGAAACTGCGTCGGTCCGGCATGTTTTGTTGCTCGGGTGAATGCCATACAAGTATACTTCCGCCGCAAAAAGACTGTTTTTCCCACGCCGGTCGGAACGGGCGCCAAGCCCCTTCCGTCGGCCGGCACGCAAATTGGTCCGCTGCAAATGCACCCTTCCCCTTGACGTACAGACGTAATGCCGTATCTTCTGCAAGGCGGTGGCGGTTTCGCCCGCGCCAATTCTTTTGGGTAAGGGACAGCATGGGTAAAGATCTGATCATCGTCGAGTCGCCGGCCAAGGTCAAAACAATCCGCAAATTTTTGGGCAACAAGTATATGGTTCAGGCTTCGGTCGGCCATGTGCGCGACCTGCCCACAAAGACCCTGGGCGTTGACGAATCGAACAACTTCGCCCCCCAATATCGAGTGATCGAAGGCAAGGAAAAGATCGTGGCCGATCTGTGCGATGCGGCCGCCAAAGCCGACAACGTCTATCTCGCCCCCGACCCGGACCGCGAAGGCGAAGCCATCGCCTGGCATGTGGCCTCGCTGATCGAAGGCCAGAATACGCGGATCAGCCGTATCCAGTTCAACGAAATTACCGCCAAAGCCGTCAAGGACGCCCTGGAGCACCCCCGGCCTCTGAATGCGGATCTGTTCGACGCTCAACAGGCCCGGCGTATTCTCGACCGTCTGGTGGGCTATAAAATTTCTCCGCTGCTCTGGAAAAAGGTCAAGCGCGGCATCTCGGCCGGACGCGTGCAGAGCGTGGCCCTGCGGTTGATAGTCGACCGCGATGCCGAACGTCGGGTCTTTGTTCCCGAGGAATACTGGCTCATGCGGGCGTTCTTCGCCGCCGGCGAACCGCCCGTGTTCAAGGCCGATCTCCACAAGATCGACGGCAAGAAAGCCGCCCTGAAAAACGGCGATGCAGCCGCCGCCGTCGAGCAACGCATCGCGGGCAAAGAATTCAGCGTGACCGCCGTGGAAGTGAAGGAGCGCAAACGTTCGCCCGCGCCGCCCTTCATCACTTCCACCCTGCAGCAGGCCGCCAACCAGCGCCTGGGCTACACGGCCAAGCGGACCATGAACATCGCCCAGCGCCTGTACGAAGGTGTTGATTTGGGCGAGGCCGGCACCACGGCCCTGATCACCTATATGCGTACCGACTCGGTGCGTATTTCGGACGAAGCCAGAACAGCGGCCGAGACCGTGATTAAAGAGACCTGGGGGCCGGACTACTACCCGGCCAAGGCCCGGCATTTCAAATCCAAGGGCAGCGCGCAAGACGCCCACGAAGCCGTGCGCCCGGTCGACCCGGCCGTCACCCCCGACAGCATCAAGGCTCTGGTCGCGCCCGAGCAGTTCCAACTTTACCGGCTGATCTGGACCCGCTTTATGGCCTCCCAGATGGCCGACGCCAAGGTCGAAGACACCACGGTCACGGCCGAGTGCAACGGCATCGAGTTCCGGGCCAAGGGCGAGCGCGTGGTCTTCCCTGGTTTCTACATCCTTTCGCCCCAGAAAAACGAAGATGTGGTCGACCTGCCGCCTCTCAAGCAGGGGCAGAAGCTCCGCCTGGAAAAGCTCGACAAGGAGCAAAAGTTCACCCAGCCCCCGGCCCGCTATACCGAAGCCTCGCTGGTCCGTGAGCTGGAAGAAAAAGGCATCGGCCGGCCTTCCACCTACGCGGCGATTATCGCTACGCTGCTCGACCGCGAGTACGTGAAGCTGGAAGAAAAGCACTTCACGGCCACCGACCTGGGCCAGATTGTCTGCGAGTTGCTGACGGCCCATTTCGCCGAGCTGATGGACGTCGGGTTCACCGCCCAGATGGAGGAATCTCTCGACAAAGTGGCCGAAGGGCAGGAAGATTGGGTCAACCTGCTCAATCGGTTCGCCCACGGTTTCAACCCCACCCTGGAGCGGGCCGCTGCGGCCATGAACTCCGTCAAGGGCGGGCTGCCAACCGATTTCCCCTGCCCGGAGTGCGGCAAGCCCACGGTGGTCAAGTTCGGCAAGGCCGGGCCGTTCCTGGCCTGCTCCGGCTACCCCGACTGCCGCTACACCAGCAATTTCGCCCGCGACGAGCAGGGTCGGATCACCCCTGTGGAGCGCGAAAAGCCCCAGGCCGAAGTGGTCGGCAAATGCCCGGAATGCGGCGGCAACCTTGTTTTGAAAAAAGCCCGTACCGGCAGCCGCTTCATCGCCTGCGACCGCTACCCGGAATGCACCCACGCCGAGCCGTTCTCGACCGGCGTGCCATGCCCGCGTTGCAAGGAAGGCATGCTGGTGGAAAAGAGCTCGAAGCGCGGCAAAATTTTCTATTCCTGCAACCAGTACCCCAAATGCGACTATGCCATGTGGGACATGCCCGTGAAAGGCGAGTGCCCGTCCTGCGGGTCGCCGGTTTTGGCCTCGAAAACCACGGCCGGCCGGACCCAGATTGTGTGTCCGGAAAAAAGTTGCCGCTGGAAAAAGAAAGACGCCGACGGGGAAGAGGAATAGAGGAATAAGAGAAGAAGGAAAGCGGAGTGGAATTCGCCTTCGGCGGCCGGGGGGCATGATGCCCCCCGGACCCCCTCGATGTTGAAACGGCGCGTCTGCTTGTGTGGGCGTGCTGTTTTGTATCCGGGGTTCGGGGAAAGAAAGAATTTTTTGGTGTCCTAGGCTCAGGACTCATTAATTGCAAAAAGTAGAAAAGTTGGTTAGTTGTGCTCAGGGAGGGCGCAATGAGCCAACTTTTCTATCTTTCTGTCGAGCAACTTGAGCGTATCAAGCCTTTCTTTCCACTTTCACACGGC
>JAVBMX010000114.1:0-9746 GCA_031551885.1 Desulfovibrio sp. | reverse complement strand
GCCGTTTTGGGCGGCCACGCCGCGCCTTGGGGGCAGTCCCCGACATATGAGGGGGTCCGGGGGGAATCATTCCCCCCGAAGAGCATCTTGGCTTACAACATCTTCTTCTTAAACGCTTCCGGCACTTCCTTGTAGCCTTTGCTTTTCACAAAGCCGATGACAAGGCCCACGGCAAGCCAGGCGAACCCGATAATCTGGGTCATGTGGTCGAAGCCGCTCCAGACATAGAGCAGGATGGCCATGCCGATCGCCGGGCAGACCAGGTAGCGCCAGGAATCCAGAAGACTGCGCCGGCCTTCACGGATGAAGAAGAACCAGAACACCGCGAAGTTGAGCATCACGAACGAGGTGATGGCTCCGAAGTTGACCAGCTTGGTGAGTTGTTCGTCGGTGAACACGGCGGCGCAGATTGCGGCGATGACGCCGATGAAGAACACCGCCAAGTGCGGGGTCTGATACTTGGGGTGCACCTTGGAGAGGAACCGGGGCAGCAGCCGGTCGCGGCTCATGGAATAGAGCACCCGCGAGCAGGCGGCCTGGGCGTTCAGGGTGTTGGCGATGCCGATGGCCAGGATGTTCACCACCAGAAGCACGATCCGGAACCATTCGCCGATGGCCACGGCGCAGGCGTCGAACAGGGCCGTGGACTTGTCGAACTTCTCGTAATTGGGCTCCATCAGGCAGACCACGTAGGTCTGCAGGAAGAAGACCAGGCCGATGACCAAAAGGGCGATGACGATGGCCCGGCCCACGTTGCGCTCGGGCTTGTCGGTTTCTTCGGCCAGGGTGCTGATGCCGTCAAAGCCGAGGAAGTTCAGGCAGGCGATGGAGCAGGCCGAGGCGATGAAGGCGAAGTTGACCTTGTCGGCCTGGTAGAGCGGGGTGGTGGTCAGGGCGCCCGCGCCGCCGCCGTCGCCCAGGATGTATTTGAGACCGCCGATCACGATGACCAAAACGATGCCGATTTCCACGATGAAGAAGACGAAGTCCACCCGCGCCGTGGTCTCGATGCCCCGGACGTTGATCAGGGTGTTGACCACAATGAAGAAGCCGATCCAGGCCCAGGCGGGAATCTGCGGGATCAGGCTGGCTCCCCAGTTGCCCACGAAGAGATAGAGCAGGCTGGGCACGAACACGTAGTCGAGCAGAATCAGCCAGCCGGCGATGAACCCGATGTGCGGGTTGATGCCGTGCTGCACATAGGAATACACGCTGCCCGCGATGGGGAAGCGCCGGGACATCTGCACGTAGGAGAAGGCCGTGAAGATCATGGCCACAAACCCCACCATGTACACCAGCGGGGCCATGCCGCCGGATTCCGCGTTCACGTAGCCGAAAATGCTGTGCGGGGCGATGATGACCATGAACAGCAGGCCGTACACCACCAGATCCCAGAGGGACAGGACGCGTTTAAGTTCCTGCTTGTAGCCGAATTGCTCCAGGGTTGCGGAATCTTGGGACATGGGTTTTCTCCGTCGGTGCGGGTTGCAGGGGAAACTCGCGGTCGTCTTGTCACCGTCCGTCCGAGGCCGGTTTCGTTGCGCCGGGCTTTTGCGGGCCCGTCGCGCGGTCGGTCCGGCCTTCGGTGCCTCCGTCGGAAGGCGACACGCCGAGTACGAGCCGATTACACGGGCAGCAGGGGTTTGTCGGGCCGCTTGGGCACGGAAAGGCGCAGGACCATGGGCACCGGGCAGGGCTGGCAGCCCTGGTTCACGCCCAGGTCGCCCTCAAGGGAAAGATAAAAGTAGGCATCCGTGCGGTCCCAGCCGTAGGCGGCGACCAGCAGATCCTGCATGGCTCGCGAGGCGTTGACCAGAGCCGTGGTGTAATCGAGATCGGCCGAGAACACATGCCAGTGCCCGGCGGTTTCCAGCATGGGCAGGGGAATGGGACGTTTTTTGATCAGGTCCACGGTCACGTCCACTTCCCCGGGAGTCTCCAGGCCTGTCCCGCAGAGTTCGGCGTCGCCCATAAGGGCGTGCAGGTCGCCAAGTTGGAGCAGCGCCCCCGACACGCGCACGGGCAACAGCACACGGCTGCCTGTGGTGATCAGCTTGCAGTCCAGGTTGCCGCCGTGGTCGCCGGGAAAGCCGCAGGCCACGGGGTCGCCGTCCGGAGCCGTGCCGATGACCCCGATCATCGGGTTCAGCGTCAGTTCCATATCATTGAACACGGTTTTGCCGTTTTTCAGGGCCAGCACTTTGGTGCGGGTCTCCATGCGGTCGGCCAGGGGGCCGACGTCCGGCAGGGTGGTGACCACGCCCCGGTCGCCCACGCGGATATCGTCGATGCGCACCTGAAGGATGTCGCCGGGTTCGGCGCCTTCAATGAACACCGGACCGGTGGCCGGGTTGGCCTTGCTGTAGTCGAAATTTTTGGTGAGGTCGGCCGGGGTCTGGATACGGCCCGAAAAACAGTCCTGGGTGGCGAAGCGGAGGGAATCCCCGGGTTTGGCCGTGGCCGCCGGGGTGTTGTCTTTGGAAAACGTGTACACATAATCGCGGATCATCGGAAACCTCCGGGGTTGGCACGGAAAAATAGCCGCATTAGGCCGTGGATCGGAGGTATCACTTCGTTTCGCGATAGACAAGAGTATTGAGAATTACATGATAGCAGCTATTGAAACGCACGAATGAATAGGTGATTATATGTTGGTGGTTACGCACTTCGCGACACCCGCAACACGGATCTTCGACAACATCGGATTTCCGCGCTATACTTGCTCCCTCTGCTCCCGTATCGCCCGCCGCGCGGGCACAACCAGGAGGATTCCGGCATGAGCAGCATTCTTTTTACTCCGATCTCCCTCGGAACGTTGCGGCTTTCCAACCGCATCATCGTTCCGCCCATGTGCCAATATTCCGCCGAAAACGGCGTGGCCTCGGAATGGCACGCCATGCATTACGGCTCGCTCGCCGCCTCCGGCGCGGGCATGGTCGTGGTTGAAGCCACGGCCGTGTCGCCGGAAGGCCGCATTTCGCCCCAAGACCTCGGCCTGTGGTCCGATGAGACCGAGGCCGCCCTGAAGCGCATGCTGGACGGCATCCGCACCTATTCCGACACCCCCGTCGCCATCCAACTGGCCCACGCCGGACGCAAGGCGTCGCAGCATCGCCCTTGGGATCCGGAAGCCGGCAAGGCCGTGCCGCCCGCCAAAGGCGGCTGGCTGCCCGTGGCTCCCTCGGCCCTGCCCTACAGCCCTTCCGACCCCACCCCCGAAGCCCTGGATGAAGCCGGCATCGCCCGGATCGCCGAAGCATTTGCCGAAGCCGCCCGCCGGGCCGCCCGCATCGGTTTTGACGCGGTCGAGGTCCACGCGGCTCACGGCTACCTGTTGCACGAGTTTCTTTCTCCCGTATCCAATAAACGCACGGACGCCTACGGCGGCGGCCCGAAACGGCGTATGCGCATGCCGTTGGAAGTGTTCGCGGCCGTGCGCCGGGCCTTCCCCAAAGAAAAGCCCGTGGGGCTGCGCCTTTCTGGTTCGGACTGGGTACCGGGCGGCTGGGACGTGGATGATTCCACGGCCTTTGTCCGCGAGCTGCGTAAACGCGGTTGCGCCTATGCCCACGTTTCCGGCGGCGGATTGTCTCCGGACCAGAGCCTGCATGTCGGCCCCGGCTATCAGGTAAGCATGGCCGAGCGGATCAAGCGGGAATGCGCTTTGCCGACCATCGCCGTGGGGTTGATCACCGACCCCGTCCAGGCCGAAAGCATCCTGGTTTCCAACCAGGCCGACATGATCGCCGTGGGTCGGGGCATGCTCTACAACCCGCGCTGGCCCTGGCATGCCGCCGTTGCGTTGAGCGCGTCCGTCACCGCCCCGCCCCAGTATTTGCGCAGCGCCCCGCACGGCGTGAAAGGGTTGTTTAATAAGTAGGAAGAAAATGTCGGCGAGTGTATCCAGAGGCTCTGCCCCTGGACCCCGGCAGGGGATTGAATCCCCTGCACCCCCAATTGGGGGGCGTGGCATGTAAAGGCCTGAAACGGTCCGTTTTGATGAAGATTTGCTCAAGAAGAGTTTTTATTGTCCTGACGGCGCGGCGTGCTTATCTGGTACGTCGCGCCTTTTCAGCGCATTCCGGCCCGGCCGGAGTGCCGACGCGTCTCTGCACCGGGCCGGAATGCTTGCAAATGTCCCCGGACCGGCTGCGTGCTTGATGTGAGCGTTTTTTACAGCCACACAGGTGGAAGCTTCGACTTCTCCGCAGAGAGTTTTTCGAGATTTTACCCACCCTCGTTTCGCCCGGCATGGGCGGCTCTGTACCTCCTAATGTCGAAAAGCCCGCGTTACGCGGGTTTTTCGACAAAGAGGGGGTTCGGGGGAACTCAGTTCCCCCGGAAAATTATCGCCGCTTCCTGCGCAGGTTTTCCCAGGTATACAGGGCCAGGGCGGCCCAGATGCAGGCAAAGGTGACCATGCGGGTGAAGTGCGCGGGTTCGCCGTAGAGGAAGACGCCCAAAAGGAAAATCATGGAAGGCGTGATGTATTGGACCAAGCCGAGGGTGGTCATGCGGATGCGCCGCGCGCCGTAAGAGAACCAGAACAGCGGCAGGGTGGTGATCAGGCCGGTGCCGATCAGCAGCGCGTCGATGGTCAGGTCGCCTCGAGCAAAGGCGGTGTTGCCGAGAAAAGCCTGCCAAATCAGCCAGGCCGCGGCCACGGGCATCATCAGCAGCGTTTCCACAAACAGGCCGGGCAGGGCTTCCACCACCACGACTTTGCGCAGCAGCCCGTAAAGGGCGAAGCTTATGCTCAGGCCCAGGGCGGTGAGGGGCAGCTCACCCACGGTGGCGAGCTGGAAGAGCACCCCGGCGAGGGCCAGGATAATGGCCAAAATCCCAAGCCGTCCTGGGCGCTCGCGAAAAAAGAGCATGCCGGTAAGGATGTTGAACAGCGGGGTGATAAAGTACCCCAGGCTGGCTTCGAGCACGAGGTTGTTGGCGATGGCCCAGATGTAGAGATACCAGTTGAAGCCGAGCAGGGCGCCGCACGTCGCCAGGATGCCCAGCTCTTTGGGCATGGTCAGGATTTTCAGGGCCGAGCCCAGCCTGCCCGTGGCCGGCATGAACAGCAAAAGGACTATAAAGGACCAGAACATGCGCTGGAAGAGCACTTCCAGCGGGTCCACGGAGCCGAGCGCCTTCCAGAAAATGGGCAGAAGCCCCCAGAGGATGAAGGCCCCGAGGGCGGCGAAGATGCCGTTGCGGTCCGGGTCGGCGAAAGCTTTGGGGAAATGGATGTGCATGGTCGTACCCAAAAGAAAGCGGGGAGGACGCAGCGGCCCGGCTTGGCGTGATGTCGCATTTCACGCCGAACCGAGCCGTGCTGGTGGATGTTCACGCGGCGGCACCCGCAGACGCGCCGTCAATGCGGCCTCGGCGTTTGCCGGGCAACCCGCCGCGCATCCGTAACAGGGATTGCAAAGCGCCGCCCGCGAGGCAGAAAGGCATCGGCTTCACATCGTGGAAGCGCCAGGGAAGGAAGCGCTTCGCAGCCCTGTTTCCCCTTTGCCCGCCGGAGGCAAAAACAAATTCTTCCAACTCTTCCCTATTTCTTAAACGACCGCTCAAACAGGGCTTCGACGGCGGCGCGGCCCGAGGCTTCAAGGAAGCGCGTGCCGGTGGCCGTGAAGTGCGGGGCGGAGATGACCGGAGCGGAGTCGGACGTCCAGGCTTCCTTTTCCCAGCGGAACCAGGCGTCCTTTTCCTGATCGAAGACCCACAAGGGTTTGTTGCAGATTTTGGCGAATTCCGCGCCCCAGCCGGTGCCGCCTTTGGCGGTGCCGTCGGGCAGGATGGCTCCGATCACGAACACTTCCTGACCGGCCGCGACCTGCCAGCAGATGGACTGCAGAACCTTGCGGAAGAGCGGCGCGCGGGTATACTGGCGGTTCATGATCTTGGAAACGTACGTCAGGCTGACGTCTTTGAGGGCCAGCTCTTCGGTGGTCAGCATCCGGATGCCGCGTGTGCGCTCGGACTGGTGGCCTTCAAAGGTGTAGTTCACTTCCTGCAGCCCCCAGCGTTCGGCGGTCTGACCGAAAAACGCCTCCGTGCCGGCGGCGCCGCCGCTGTACACAATGCAGTCCTTGGGATTGAGCATCCGTTCCTCCGGGTGATGGTTTCCGCGAATCAATAGTGTTGGACGCGGGCGGACGTGGCGTCATCGGGGTTTTTGCCCATGGTGATGATCCGCACGCGGTCGCCTTTCACAAAAAAGTCTTCGTATCCCTGGACCACAACGATAAAGCCGCCGTCATCCAGCTCGATGGTGATCTGGTTGGCGGGGTAGCGCCTGAGGGCCGCTTCGCCCGCGCCGCCCGCCATGGCCCCGATGGCCGCGCCACCCAGGGTCGCCAGGGTTTTTCCCGTGCCTGCGCCGAACAGGCTGCCGACAACGCCGCCGGCCACGCCGCCGATGATGGGGCCGACCAGCGAGGGGTCGTCTTCGACCATGACCTCGGTGACGTCCACCACAGTGCCGACGCTGACCCGTTGCACTTTACGCACGTCGCCGTCGCTGTAAGTCTTGCCGTCGCGCGAGGCGCAACCGGATGAAAAGGGAACGAGCAGAGCGGCGAGCAGCAAAGAAACAGCCGGCAAAAGTTTGGGCGACATCATCAGAAAAAACCTCCTGCCGATACGCCGGGGCCGTTGGGCGGGGCGCATCGCTTGTGTGTATCGTGTTTCCCGCCTTCCGGCAAGACGGGGCGGCGGTCCCCCAAGCGGGGCCTTCCTGTTCAAGGTCGCCGGGGGTTTTCTCTCGGCGTTTTGATCTCCGGCGCGCGTGAAAGCCTCCGGGCGCATCGGTCGCTTGGTCCGCCCGCTCCAAAGCAGCCTCTCGGCAACACGAACGGCCCTTTCAAGCCTCCAGCAGAGATCGAATCCCTGCGCACCATCGTCCGGCGGACCTGTGCAAAGCACAGGTCCGCCGACATATGAGGGGGCTTGGGGTGCCGCCCGCGACATGGTGAAGTAACTTACTCATATCGCGAGAGCTTCAAAGACCGGCCGACCTCGGCGGTCCTGTTTTCATTCCCCCCAGGCGGGCTTTGGGCCAATTCCCGAAACCCTTGCCGGCCGGCGCGGGATCATGCATGCTGGCCGCATGACCACCCTACGCGAAGGATTCACCACCGGTTCCGCCGCCGCCGCCGCCGCACATGCGGCGGTCAAGCTGCTGTGCGGACGACAACCGGCGGAGAACGTCGACGTGCCTCGGCCGCCGGTGCCTGTGGTTGCCGGCAGGCCTTCGGCCGTCGGCCTCGCCCGGTTGGTAATTCCCGTAACGCCCTTCCCGTCGCCTTTGCCGGGGTTTGCCGCCGCCTGCGTGATCAAAGACGGGGGTGACGACCCCGATGCGACCCACGGCATCCGGATCATCGCGGCGGCCGGAAGACTGCCCCCACCCGGCGGGGCGTCGTTGATCCTGAAGGCGTCCGAGCGCGAAATTTTTCTCTACGCCGGGGAAGGCATCGGCCGGGCGACCCTGCCTGGTCTGCCTGTCGCTGTGGGCGAGCCGGCCATCAATCCCGAGCCCCGCAAGCAAATCGCCCTGGCCGTGGAAGAAGCCGCCCAGAGTTGCGGCTACGCGGGGCCGCTGCACATCGTGCTCTCTGTCCCCGAAGGCCGAAAACGCGCCAAAAATACGCTGAACGCACGCCTGGGCATCGTCGGCGGCATTTCCATTCTCGGCACGCAGGGGACGGTGCGGCCGTTCAGCCACGCGGCCTGGCAGGCCACCATCGAGCAGGGGCTGTCGGTTGCGCGGGCCGTGGGACTTTCGACCGTCATGTTTTCCACGGGTCGGCGTTCCGAGCGGCTCTTGTTCGAGCAGTACCCCGGCCTGCCCACGGCTGCGGGCATCCAGGCGGCGGATTTTGCCGCCTTTTCGGTGCGTCTGGCCGGTTCCATGGGCTTTGAGCGGCTGGTCTGGGGATGCTTTCCCGGTAAACTTCTGAAGCTGGCCCAAGGTCTGGAATATACACATGCAAAAACAGCGCCGGCAGACCTGGAGCGGATTTTCGCCTTCCTGCGCTCCGTGGACCCCGATTTGGAGCGCGAGGTACGCGTCATGCCTACGGCGGCCGGCGTATTCGGCCGTTTGGACGAACACCGCCCGGACCTGATGCGTGACATCGCCCTGTCGCTCGGGCGGGAAGCCCTGCGGCACCTGCGTACCTGGGCGGGCCCCGGGCTGGCCCTGCGCCTGGTGATGTTCACGGCTTCGGAAAAGCCGATGCCCGCCCTCGACGATCCGCCGGACGGGTGGTAAAACGCCCCATGCATACGGAAAACCCCATCAACGTCGTCGGCGCGGGCCTGCCGGGAGGCGAGTCGCGGCTTATGGATTTTGCCCCGGTGCGCGGGGCCGAGGTGCTCGCCGCCGGGCGTTCCCTGCTTGCGGCCCTCAAACACCCCACGGCCGAAAACATCCCCATCGGCGCGGACATCGACGGTCTGCTGCGAACCCTTGCGGACAAACGCGCCCAAGGTCGGCGCATTGCGGTGCTGTGCAGCGGCGACCCGCTTTTTTTCGGCCTGGGCTCGCGCCTGCTTGCGCGCTTCGGCCCGAAGTCCCTGCGTTTTCTGCCCGCCCCCGGCACCCTGTCGGCGGCGGCGGGCCTGTGCGGCATCGCCGTGCAGGATATCCGCCCCATGTCCCTGCACGGCGGCCGGGCGTGGCTTCCCTTGCTCCACGCCCTCATGGAGGGCGGGCCGGTTCTGGCCCTGACCGATGCCGCTTCCGACCCGGCCGGCGTGGCGAATTTCCTTCTGGAACACGGTTTGCGCGGTTTTGCCCTGCACGTGCTTGAAAGCATTTCCCTGGATGCCGAGGGCTTCACCAAGGCGGGCAAGCACCTGCGGCTTTCGTTGGAGGAAGCCGCCGCGCTCGCGGACGATGCCCCCACGGCACAGCGGGTTTTGCTCTTCGTGCCCGACGGGCCGTGCCCCCCACGTTCTCTGTTCCGCCCCGACGCGGCCTATGCCGTGGAGCAGGGGCTGATCACCAAGGCTCCGGTTCGGGCTTTTGCCCTTTCCCTTCTGGGCGTGGAAGAAGCCGACACGGTCTGGGACCTTGGGGCCGGGTGCGGCTCCGTGGGATTGGAAGCGGCCGGCTTTGCCCGGCGTGGTCTGGTCGTGGCCGTGGAAGCCAAGCCTGAACGGGTCGCCTTGATCCGCGAGAACCGCGCCCGGTTCCAGGTCCTGAATCTTGAAGTGGTCACGGCCCGTCTTCCCGACGCGCTGCCTGTCGCTCCCGAAGCGGCCGGCCCGGCGGATCTGCCCCTGGCGTTCGGTTCCGCCGGGCCGCTTCTCCCGCGTCCCAAGCGGATTTTTATCGGCGGCGGTCTGGGCGCGTCCGAGGGTGCGGAAGCGGCCGGAGATATTCTTGCCGGGGCTTGGGATTGCCTGCTTCCCGGCGGGCGCATGGTTGTTTCCTGTGTGCTTCTGGGCACCGTGGAACGGGTGCGGCGGTTTTTTGACGACCGGGGCATCGTCTGCGGCACCGAGTTTCTCCATGCCCAGCGCGGCACCCCCCTGGCCGGGGACACGCGCCTCGTTCCCGACAACCCCGTCTTTCTCCTGCACGCGGAGAAAGCGAGATAAGTTTACTTTGTCGATGTTGTGTTGGGGGGGCGCCCCCCACACCCGGGGGGGGGAAATTTTATACCCCACACCCGCACACGGCGGGGGGGAGAGCGACGAGCAAGGCCGCCCCCCAGGGGGGGGCGGGGGAGGCG
>JAVBMX010000110.1:0-6904 GCA_031551885.1 Desulfovibrio sp. | reverse complement strand
GCACCGCCCCCCCACCGTCGGCAAACCCGCGCTGGCGCGGTTTTGCCGACATATGAGGGGGTCTGGGGGGAATCATTCCCCCCAGTAATTAATACCGATAGTGCTCGGGCTTGAACGGCCCGTCCACGGACACGCCGATGTACTCGGCCTGTTCCTTGCTGAGCTTGGTCAGTTTGGCGCCGAGGCGGTCCAGGTGCAGGCGGGCCACTTCCTCATCCAGCTTTTTGGGCAGGATATGCACGGTGGTGGCGAGTTTGCCCGTGGCCAGTTCCAGCTGGGCCAGAACCTGGTTGGTGAAGCTGTTGGACATCACGAAGCTCGGGTGCCCGGTGGCGCAGCCCAGGTTCATGAGCCGGCCCTCGGCCAGGATGACGATGGAACGGCCGTTGGGCAGCAGCCATTTGTCCACCTGGGGCTTGACGTTCCGGCGCTTGCAGCCCTTGGTGGTTTCCAGCCAGAGCATATCGATTTCGTTGTCGAAGTGGCCGATGTTGCAGACGATGGCTTCGTCCTTCATCTTGAGCATGTGCGCACCGGAGATGACTTTGTAGTTGCCCGTGGCGGTCACGTAGATGTCGGCGACCGGGGCGGCGTCTTCCACGGTGGTCACTTCAAAGCCTTCCATGGCGGCCTGGAGGGCGCAGATGGGGTCGACTTCCGTAATCAGCACGCGGGCGCCCAGGCCGCGCATGCTTTGGGCGCAGCCTTTGCCCACATCGCCGTAACCGCAGACCAGCACAATCTTGCCGGCCACCATCACGTCGGTGGCGCGCTTCAGGCCGTCGGCCAGCGATTCGCGGCAGCCGTACAGGTTGTCGAACTTGGACTTGGTGACCGCATCATTGACGTTGATGGCCGGGAAGAGCAGCTTGCCTTCCTTTTCCATCTGGTAGAGGCGATGCACGCCGGTGGTGGTCTCTTCGGAAACTCCCCGCATCTTTTTGGCCACGGCCTGCCAATGCTTGGGATTGGTCTCGTAGGTGGCGGCCAGGCGGTCCATGATGATGGCCAGTTCTTTATTGTCGACTTTTTTCTTGAGCAGGGCCGGGTTCTTTTCCACTTCCACGCCCTTATGGATCATCAAGGTGGCGTCGCCGCCGTCGTCCACAATCAGGTCCGGGCCGGAGCCGTCGGGCCAGGTCAGGGCCATTTCCGTGCACCACCAGTATTCTTCCAGGGTTTCGCCCTTCCAGGCGAAGACGGCGGCCATGCCCGACTCGGCAATGGCGGCGGCCGCGTGGTCCTGAGTGGAGAAAATGTTGCACGAAGCCCAGCGCAGATCCGCGCCCAGGGCATGCAGGGTCTTGATCAGCATGGCCGTCTGAATGGTCATGTGCAGGGAACCGGCGATTTTCAGGCCCTTGAGGGGCTTCTTTTTGCCGTACTTGGCGATCAGGGCCATCAGGCCGGGCATTTCCCGTTCCGAAAGCTGCATTTCCATGTGGCCAAAGGGCGCGGAGGAAATGTCCGCCACCTTGTAGGGCAGGGAAAGATCCAGCGGTTGGACGCCGGAGGCCGATTTTTTCGCGGGCTGGGCGGCCTTGGCGGAGGCTTTGGGGGCCGGGGTCTTGGTGGGCTTTTTCGTGGTTGCCATGTGGGGTCTCCTTTGGGGAACGGCCTATACGGCCGTCGCGGTGATGATGTGCAGGGAAAGGCCGCGTTCCACCGGAACGGGTTCGGATTTCTCCACCCGGAATCCGGCTTCCGCGAGATATTCGTGCAGGACGGCCGCTTCAAAACCCAGGCGGCGGTCGCCGTATTCCGAACGCATGCGCTCGTCGTCGTGGCGATTGAAGTCGGTGAGCACCAACGTTCCGCCCTTGGAAAGCACCCGGCGCACCTCGCATAGGGCGTCCTGCGGGTCGGCCAGATGGTGCAGCACCAAGTTGAGACAGACGAAGTTCGCCTCGCCGTCGGCCAGGGGAAGGTGAGCAAGATCGCCGATGCGTAGGGAAATTCGGTCTTCCAACCCGGCCAGACGCCGGCGGGCCAGTTCGAGCATGCGGGGCGAGCCGTCCACGCCGATGATTTTTTCGGCTTTTTCGGGCATCAGGGCGGGCACCGCGCCGGTGCCGCAGCCGAGATCGGCCGCCGTCCGGACCTTGGGCATGCGGGCCAGCACGGCCTTGGGCAAATCAAAGCCGCCCAGAATTTCACGCGAGAACGTGTCCCAATCTTCGGCGATGCTGTTGAAAAAATGCCGGGTGGAAGACAGGCGTTCTTCCATCATCCGGGCGGCGGGTTCGTTGTCGGCCCGCATGAGCGGGTCGGCGGCGATGAAGGGCAGCACGGAGTTGATGAACTCCCGGCCGGGGCCGTCCTGCGGAATGCTGTAAAACACCCACAGGCCTTCGCGCCGCCAGACCAGCAGCCCGGCTGAAAAAAGAATTTTCAGGTGCCGGGAAATACGCGATTGCCCCATCTGCAGCACGGCGACCAGTTCATTGACATTGCACTCGTAACGCGCCAAAACGTGCAACAAACGCAGCCGGGTTTCGTCGGCGAGAGCTTTAAAGTACTGAGTGATATCGGGCATGGCGGTGCTTTTTTGTTTATCAAGATTTCTTGATTTACCTTATGTGAAAATCGGAATATGTCAAGAATCAAGAGGCGGGGGAAATATTTTCTTTCGGATCCCCGCAGCTGCCGGTAACCCGCACTTTGTCTGAGGCTGCCGGCAACGGACGGTGGAGGCGTTGCCGCCTCTTCTGCCTGGGGGGAATGTTCACGTTGGGTAGGACGATTGTTCCGACGTACGGACGCCTCCCAATCCACGCTCGAGCATATGAGGCGCGCATGGTGGAGATAATCGGAATAAAGGCGGTCGGGGTGGTGTTGGTGCTCGGCATCTTCGTCGCCTTGGCTTTCTTGCTGCGCCTGCTGTTCGGACCCAAAGGACGCTTTCGGGAAGCGCACTGGGACACCCCGGAAGGCGCCACGAAGAATGCCGGGGACGACCAGCCCGTCGGCGAAGAGCGCCATGCCGACGAGGACATCGAGACCCTGCGCCGCGCATTTGATACATATGCCCTGGGGTTCTACGGAACCGACGCCGCCGTCGACGCCCAGTTGGATTTGAAACGCCGGCACACCGACAACGTGGTGGCGGCCGCGCGGGAAATCGCCGCCCGAGAAACCGCTTTCGCCGATTCCACGCGGCATCGCGCCCTGATTGCGGCCGCCCTGTTCCATGATGTGGGGCGCTTTCAACAGTTGCGCGATTATAAAACCTATGCGGATGCGTTGTCCTGCAACCACGCCCTGCTGGGGGCGAGGATTTTGCGCCGGGAAGGTTTTGTGCGCGACGAGCCGCCGGTGATTCGCCGTCTGGTGAACATCGCCGTGGCTCTGCACAACCGGGTCACGGTTCCGGCCGGGGTCACGGGCGACGCCCGCATTGTTTTGGAAGGTTTACGCGACGCCGATAAACTGGATATTCTGCGGGTTTTGGCCGAACACCTGGGGCCGGGCACAGAGCCGGACCCGGTGGTGGTCATGCATCTGAAAACGGAAGGCGGTGTTTCCCCGGCGATCAAAGCGGCCTTTGCGGCCCGCCGGGCGGCCCGCTACGCGGACATGCGCACCCTGAACGATTTTCGGATGCTGGTCTGCACCTGGCTGTTCGAGTTCCACTATTCTTCCTCTCTGATGCTTCTGGCCCGCGGCGCCGACCTGGAAACCATCACGGCGGGCATGGACACGGTCCCCGACGAACAGGCCGAAGCCCGGCGGCTGGTCGATGAATTCCTCGGGCCCCTCCGGAGAGCCGGCGCATGAAGATTGCCTATGCATGTAAAGCCGTTGCCTGGCAGTTCGTGACGATCGGCGTCGTCATCGCCTCGGTGACCGCGATCGACCGCCCGATCTGGGCCGCGATCGCGTCGGCGGCGGCCGGTCTGCTCTTCGCGTGGCGGGTGCGTCTGCCCGAAGGCCTCGGGCGGCGTTTTTTTCCGCCTCTGGTGCTCCCGGTTCTGCTCTGCCTGGGCTGGGGCGCGGCCCTGAACTTCACTCAAGGGGATTATTCCGGGGAAGGCGGCTGGGGTTTCGTGCGCTTTTTGGCGTATCCGGGCTGGTGGGTTGCGGAGCAAGCCGTGGCGTTCGGGCATTATGTGGCGGATTTTTTGCCGGAGTCGATGGTGTTTCCTTTTTACGGTTGGATCGACGAGGTGTGGCTTGGGCTGCACTACGAGGTTCATCACAAGGTCTTTGCCGACGCCTTCGGCCTGTATTACGCACTGACCCTGCATTTTCTGTATCTGGCCGGGTTCGCCGTACCGGCTTTGCTGCGCGCTCCGGGCCGACGTTTCGATCGTCCGGCCGCCGCGCTGCTGATCCTCTGTCTGGCCTCCGGCGGATACCTGACCTGGGAGCTCGACCGGCGCGAGCGCCTTCTCATTCCCGGCCGGGAGCAGCTTTCGGAAGAGACACTGCGGGGCATCATGGGCGAGGACGCAGGATACTCCCAATACGACCCGCACTATGCTTTTCAGCCCTGGAGCAAAATCGCCCGGCCGGATGCCCCGCCAAGCCTGCGCATTACAAGCAACCCCCCACGCCTGGATGGAGCCACGGCCTTTCTGCCCGTGCTCGCCGCTGTGTTTCAGGCCGTGTATGAAACACCGGCCCACGTGCCGCACGAGAACGGCGAGGCCCACCTGGACAACGAGCGGACGGGGTTCATCAGCAGGCACCTGCAACTGAATACCTCGCGCGAGGCCTACGGACGCCTCATTCAAGGGAAAACGGACCTGCTCGTGGTCTTTGGGCCTTCCGAGGCGCAGGAAGCCGAAGCCAAGGCGGCCGGCGTGCCCTTGGAGCTCACCCCCATCGGCAAAGAGGCCTTCGTCTTTTTCGTGCACGCGGACAATCCCGTGGACGGCCTGAGTGTGGAGGAAATCCGCAAGACTTACAGCGGGAAGATCGACAACTGGAAAGACGTGGGCGGGGCGGACGCCCCGATTCTGGCCTATCAGCGGCCGGAAAACTCGGGCAGCCGCACGGCCATGGAGCAGATGGTCATGCGGGGTTTGCCTCAGGCGCGCGCCCCCCTGGAGGAGATGATCATCCCGATGGAAGGCGTGGTCACGGCCGTGGCCGATTACCGCAACGAAACGCCCGCGCTTGGCTATTCCTTCCGCTGGTTTGTTGTGGCCATGTTTTCCCGGCCGGAGCTGAAGCTTTTGCAGGTCGACGGGGTGGCCCCGACGGCGGAGCACATCGCGGACGGCACGTATCCTTTGATCCGCACCTTTTACGCCGTGACTCGGCAAAACGACGCGTCGCCGGAGACCAAGAAACTGGTGGAGTGGGTGGCCGGCCCGGAAGGGCAGGCCCTGATCGCCAAGACGGGCTACGTGCCGATGCGCTGAGGGCGCGTAGCACAATCGGGCGCGGAACGAACGGCGGGTGGAGTTGCATCTCGTTGTTGCGCTTATTGCTCTTCGGGGTCGATGTGCCGGTCCGAGTCCTTCGCCCGGATCAGGAGTTTCTGAATCGAAATCAGCGCGGCGAGGCGTTCCCGGGTATCGGGATCGCCGGTGCCGAGCATGGCTTCGGCGCGGGTCAGCCAAGCGGCCGCCGCATCAAAACGCCCGGCGCGGCGGTGCAATTCCGCCAGCAGGTACGGCAAGGTAAGCGCGTTTTCGGAATTCGGCGGCTGGAGAAACGCTTTTTCCAACAGCGGAATGGCCCTGGCCCGTAAGGCCGCCGCCGTTTTTTGCAGGGCCGGGTCCACGGGAGGAAGCATGGGGTCGGGCTCGGGAGCGGGCCGAGCGGCATCGGCATGTTCCTCCGGCGCGTCATCCTTGTCTCTTTGTTCTCTTTTCCGTTCCCGTTCTCGTTTTTGCCGTTGTTCCCAGAATGTCATTTCGGCCCCCCAGCGCATTGCGCCGGGGTCGCAAAACCAGGCGGCGGCGATATAATCCAGCCCCGCTTCCCACCATTGTTCGGCGGCTTCCTCCAACAGCGCGACACGCAGGAAGATACGCGCATCGTCCGGCACGGCGAGGTCGGCGATAGCCTTGTACTGCCTGCTTACAAATGCCGCGTGGACCAGTACCGGCACCGGAGCGGAAAAATCGCGGGCAATCCAGCCGCAATGGGGGCATTCTTGGATCCACAGCCTGTTGCGGGTGCCGAGAGCGGGTTGGAAATCCAGATCCGCCGGGAAGGGAAAGAAAAAACTGCCTAGAAGGTATTGGGTGCTTTCTTTGCCGCACAGGCCGCAACGCACCTCCACCGAATGCCGGGTGGTCGCCCGCGTGGCGGTCGCGGCCGAAGTCAGCAACGCGCAAGCAACGGCGAACGCCAAGAAAAGACGCATGTATGCTCCTGTGGGAAGGGGGGGAAGATCAGCGGGTTAATTCCCGGATCAGCAGTTCCAGGTTGTTCGGATCGCCGGGGGTGTGCTCGTCCGGGTAAAGCAGGGCGGACATGTAGAAGATCGAGTCCAGGCGCAGGGCGTTGTCGGCACTTTGGGCGAACCCGCGCAAGGTTTCAAGCACAGAGGGAAAAACGGCGGAGGCCCGTAGGGCTTGGGGAAGCTCGGTCGCGCGCTCGGGCAGGGAGCGCAGCAACTCGGCGCGTTGGTGCATCAGATCGCGGTAGGCGATCTCGTTGTTGTTGTCGTAAAGTTCTTTCGTGGCCTGTTTTTCCAGGGAATTCACCGCCGTGGACCATTCGGTGAGGTGGGAAACGAGTGTGTCGGCATTCATGGCGCATCCTTCATCGGCTTGGGGGCGGCGGCGTGCCGCGTCCAAAAAAGTAAGGCTCTAGACCATCAGGTCTTTGTTTTTTGCCACCAAGAGCTTGAGGCCGTCGAGAAGCTGGGGTAGCGCTTGGTTGTAGCGCCATTCGCACTCTTTGAGGTGGAGTTCGAAATTCCGCTTTACGCCATTAAACTTTG
>JAVBMX010000057.1:0-62352 GCA_031551885.1 Desulfovibrio sp. | reverse complement strand
GGAAACATGAGCAGGACTTGTAGGAGAGAGACAAAGCCTTCTGCTGGAATGATAGAGGGTATATTGGACATAACAAATTATCTCCCGAGAAAAAGTTATATGGACCCTTCCCGTGAAATGCGCTCCATCACTTCCCGAATTTCACGGACATCCCAAATGGAGGTTTTGTTGCCGAATTTCTTGGGGGCCGGAAACTGTCCGTCCTTAACCATTGCCCAAATTTTACTTTTTTGGACTCCAAACAGTGAAAGAACTTGGGGAAGCCGGATAAAGCCTTCTGCTGGCAGAGGGGTACTTTCAATTTTGCTTGGCATAGTGCCTCCTGATTATTTTGAATTCTGAAAGAAAAGTCGTCCATATGAGCGCTCATACGGACGACTTTGGCCCATCCACCGGATAGATGGTCAATGGTGGACAGGTGGATAATCAGGTGGACAAAATAACTACAACGATTTTCCTTTTGTCTCTCGCAGCGTTCGGTAAAGCCTGGACCCGTAACTTTTGCGTGTCTTACGTTCTATAATATGATTTGGCCACAACAATTCTCCGACATCTTCATTCTCAAGGCGAGGAAAATCGGCATCAAAAAGAGCCTCAAGAGCAATAAGTCGTTCGCCGTTTGTTTTTAAACTGAATTGTTGGACGAACCGCTGAGCGTGTTTTTTTGTTTTCCTCATAGCTCACGGCTTTATCGGCGTTCAATTCCGGCATGCCGGATGGATTGGAGGGCAGAGGAGCCTCTCTCGCTGTGGCAAATGGCGGGGTTAACAGTTCAGGAGCCAAGGGAAGCAAGCCCTCGGCAGATGTTCGTACTTCTGTCCAGAAATCACTCGTCAGGCTATAGCCATCAGCTTTAATTTTTTGTTTGTGAAGGGAAGCCTGATGCCATGTCTTTAAAATATATATGGAAACTACTTTGAGATTATCTTGAGTTGCCAAGAACAGGCGGCTTTCTCCCTCTTTTAATGGCCTTCTCCCAGCATAGTTTGGGTGCTGGGCTTCCAAGCGTTCCACGACACGGCGCAAAACGGCAAGTTTAGGAATATTCCGTAACAGTGGGTCAAAGGGCGTGTTGATATGTATCGGGCGAAGGCGAAGGATTTCTTCCCCAGCTTGCCCAATGACAACATCATCGCACAAATAGAGCGCAAGCGGCGGATTGTCTTCGTCTATCTTGCCGTCATAAATGTTTGCATGAAGCTCGTAGGCAATATTGATTATGGCGTGGTACGGCCAGCGGAGAATAAGGTCGGTGAAAGAGACGACATCATCGGCCCGTTCCCATCGTTCTCTGGTGGCATCAACGCGCAACGCTGTAAGGTCAAACTGCGGCATTGCGGGCCTCCTCTCTCAATCCGTCCAAATAATCCGCATACCGCTGTAGCAATTCCCGGCGTTCATCAACCGCCGTGCGGAGGCTTGTTTTGTGGTATGCAGCCCTGATTTTGTCTTTTTCCGAGTGGGCAAGCTGTAATTCGACAGGAAGGGAAGACGCGCCGAAAATATTATATGCCGTGGACGAGAACATGCCCCGAAAGGCGTGTGTCACAAACCGGTTGTCGTTATCCGAATTGTAGCCCATGCGGCGCAAGGCTTGAATCAGCGCCATTGTGGACACGGGCTTCCCGCTTCCCGTTGAAGAAGTTGAAGGAAACACGAAGCTGTTTCTGCCGGAAAACTCCCGCACCTTCTTGAGCAGGGCCACGGCTTGACGGGGCAGGGGAACCAGATGCGTCCGCCCCATCTTCATGCGCTCGGATGGAACTATCCATTCCGCCGCATCAAGGTCTATTTCTTCCCAGGTCGCTCCCAAAAGCTCGGACGGGCGCAAAACGCAGTATGGCGCAAGCTGTAATGCTATGGAGACGGGAGGAGTCCAGCGCGAACGGCTTTCGTGAATCGTGAGCAGCAATGCGCCGATTTCTTCCGGTGAAAGCTCTCCCGCGTAATGACTGCTCTTCTTCCGTTTCGGCATCTGCTCTTTGTACCACGTCAGGCGGACGACGATATCAGGCTGTTCAATAAGATTCTTTGCGAGGGCATACTTGAAAATGCTGACAATCAGAGTGTGCACACGCCGCGCGACTTCTTTGGAACCCCGGTCTATGATGCCTTTCAATGCCATCTCAACATCATCAACGGTGATCTCATTGATGGAGAGCCGCCCAATCACCGGGTAGGCGTTGGCGGCCAGCCTTCCCCGGTTTTGCTGCACAGAGCGGGGAATCCATTCCGCCGCTTTCAAGTCAAGCCACGCCTCGGCCACGGCCTCAAAGGTAGGGACAACCTGTGCTTTTCTTAGCTGTTCACCCTTTTTGACTTTAACGAGGTTCGCATTTTCATTCTTGGCAAGGGCTTTCTGTTCGTCCACTTTCTGTCGCGCTTCTTTCAGCCCAAGGGCTGGAAACGCGCCGAGCGAAACAATATTTTGCTTACGCTTGCCTTCGGGCGAAAGCGTGTCATACCGCAAGTACCACGTCTTTTTTCCCTTCGGGCTGATACGCAGGGAAAGGCCATCGCCGCATGGGATATTCTGCGCTTCTTTGGTGGCTTTCAGGTTGGAGAGATAGGTATGGGTAATTTTTTGCTTTTCGTGGGCTTTTTCCGCCATTGCCGCCAGCCTCCGACGATGTGTATAAAAATATCTCCTGAAAATTTTCTACACAATTATGTGCACAAAAAATGCGGATTGTCGAGGATTTATACGGATGAGCGCGGATAGCAAAAGGCCAAATCGCTTTGGTATTATTAGCGATTCGGCCTTTTATGGAGATCTTTGGAATTAAAAATGGCGGAGAGGGTGGGATTCGAACCCACGTACCGCCTCTCGACGGTAACCCGATTTCGAGTCGGGCGCGTTACGGCCGCTTCGCTACCTCTCCGCTTTGCTCCGCGTTGGAATGGGCATGCCGCATTCCGTCATATGGCCGATATGCGCAGAAGAGTCTGTTTAGGCGATTTTTTGCTTGCCGGCAAGTCATCTTTCGAATGACGAGGTGCCGGCCTTTTCCCTCGCCGGTGCGCTCGTGTCCGGTCTTTGGAGCGGTGTCGAGTAAGTGGTTCCATTGTCCATCATACGTGTGTCGAGGGGGAAATGGAGGCGTCCTCTCCATGTTCGCTGCAAAGGAATGAAAACAGCCGGAATCCCGGCTCTATGAGCACAGGAACCCGGCCGTCGCTTCCAGGAAAGCGCGGAGCGCCACCGCCGCGCGTCGTTCTTAATTCTTCCTTAATTCTTCACGCCGCTGTCGGCTTCCGTGAACACGCAGCTCAGCTCCGCCTTGTTGCCGTCGGTTTTCCAGGCCAGGTCGCGGTACGCGTATTTCTTACCACCGACGGAAATGGTTCCGGAAGTTTCAGGCAGTTGCGCATTGACGGCGGGCTTGCCGGCGAGCGCTTCCAGGCGCAGCAAAACAACGGGCGAATCGGTCCGCAGCACGGCCTGATAGGGCGCATCGGCGAGGCGAACGGCGCTTCCGGCCGCGAGCTCGATGGAGGAAGCCGTGACCGTGGCCGGTTCTTCCCAGGGGGTCACTTCCAGCACGGCGCTTTTGGCCACGGTGAAGTCGGCGGCCAGCTTCGAGGTCAGGGCGATTCGGGAAGTGCCGCCGAAGGCGTCGCGGGTCAGGCGCAGCGTGCCCGCTTCCACCCGCCAATCCGTGGGGCCGGCCATGCGGTTGTCGCCGCCCAGAATCCACAGGCCGGGGCCGACTTTGTGCACGCTGACGGCGACGTCCATAATTTTATCCGCGGGCTTTTTACCGGCGGTGCCTTCAGGTTGTCCGGCGATGGGGTCAAGCAGCACGGCGGTCGCGCCCGACTCGCAGTCCACCACAAAGGTGGTGTGCGAGGTGCCTTCGTCCGTGGTGTTGCCGAAGTAGAAGCTGTTCAGCACCGCGCCCTTGCCGCCGGGGTTGTGGGTGTTGCCGGCGAAGAAAATCGGATTGTCTCGGTTGGCCTTGAGCGTAATGGTGTAATCGTTGCCGAAGGCTTCGTGATAGACGCCGCCGCCCACGCCGCTGGACATGTCGCCGGAGTTGGTCGTGCCGGCCATGTTGAGCAGAAAGACGCCGTTGTGGATTTCCATGTTGTCCACGCAATACACGGCTCCGCCCTGGCCCGAGGCGTCGCAGTCGCCGCTCAGCGAGGCTTTGCCGCCCATGGCGCGGTTGCCGATGAAGGCGTAATTCCCCCGGGGGGCGAGGATGAGCTCGCAGGTGGAGTTCAGCGCGCCGCCGTAACCGGAGTCGTAGGCTTCGGACTTCAGGGATTGGCCGTCGGCACCCTGGGCCAGGTTGCCGGTGAAGACCCAGCTCCCGCTCATCAGGTACATGCCTTTTTCCGCATAGATGGCGCCGCCTTGGCCGGAGTTTTCCACCGACCCGGCGGTACCGGCCGTTCCGGCCAGAGCGGTGTTGCCGAAGAACAGGAAAGGCCCGGCTCCACCCGCTTCAAGTCTGCCGTCCACGCAAAAGGCGCCGCCCTGGCCCGAAGAGTGGCTGGTCGAGCCGCCCGAAGAGTCGCCGCCTTTGGCCAGGTTGCCGAAGAAGACCAGCGGGTTGGAAGAGTTGAGCACCAACCCGTTGGCCGCATAAAAAGCGCCGCCCCAGCCTTCTTCCTTGATATTGTCCCTGCCGTGGTGCCGGAAATTCGTGAAGGTGATCGGCGCGGACCCGGTGAAGTCCAGGGTCGCGTCTTCGACTTCGGTGTGCAGAAGGCGGCCGTTGACGGCTCCACCCTGCAGCATGACCGGGCCGTCCGGCGTGGTGAACGTCAGTTTGACGACATCGGCCGGCAGGGTACGCGCGGGGAAGACGATGGGGGATTTGCCGGACAGGGGAATTTCCGCCCGGGTGGTTTTCGCGGCGGAAACGGCGGCGTCGTATTCGGCTGCGGTGCCGACCGGGGAAGCGGCATGGGCCGCGCAGGGCAAAAGGGCAAGACAGAGGCCGAGGGCGCACAGAGTTCGCATGGGGGGATCCTCGTTGGAGCATTTTCATTTTGAAAATGTTTGTAAAACCATATTGCCGACGAGCCTTCAAACGAGTCCGCAAGAAAACAGAACTGCGGAGGTTGTTCCCCCATCATACTGCCGGGAAAACGAAACCTTGTCTCGTGCAGGCTCGTGCCGCAATCCGCTCACGCGGCTGCCGGAGCAAATTAATTGTTCAAAATTAATTTGCTCTCATGATGGAGTGAAGAACCCCTATATGCCCCTTTTAGAGCAATTGGACAAGCTCGATGCCGTCCACGATTTGCCGTACGGCCAGAACGACAAGAGCGCAATTGTTGATTCCGTGGGCGGCGGCCAGGGCGCGGCGGTGTTTTTTGATCCGGGGCAGCAGCATTCCCGAGCCCAAAGCAAATAGGGCCAAGGCAGAGGCGACGCACCCCACGATCGCGTGCGTGCCGCTGAAGAATGTCAGGCCAAAAACCATCTGCGCCCCGGCCAGCCCGCTCGGCGCGCCGAGAATCCAGAGCACGGCCGCCAGAGTACCAAGCCGAACATGGCGCTTCCAGGGAAACTGGGTTTTGACGTGAAAATGCAGACAGCGGGCGCGTTGGATACCGGACCAGACGGCATACAGGGCGGGAAGAAAGACCAGGACCATGAGAGCCGGATGGACGTAGCCGAGAAGCGCGTCGGGGGTCATTGGAGTTCCTGAAGCAAATAGTGGATGCCGCCGTCGGTGGAGAGCAGCAGAAAACCCAGCCAGACGGCGATATCCGCCGCCCGCAGGGCGCGTGTCGGGTCCAGGCGTCGGTGCAATACCCGCAAGGGAATGACGGACAGGCTGACCGCAATGAGCCCGAGCGCAAGGGGGGCAAAGGCGTTGGATGGTCGGAAGAACAGGTGGGGCAGCAGCAGCGAGGCCCCCAAGGCAGGCAACCAGAGCAGGGCCGCCCGGGGGCCGATGTCCGCCGGAAGGCGCAAAAACGGCACGACAAACCCGGCGCGGAGGTAGTCCTCCCTGTGACGCATGGCCCGCAGCCAGAAATGCGGGATTTGCCAGATCACCGCGATGCCGAACAGCAGCGGAACGATCGGGTTTTCCAGACCGCCGCCGGCCGCCACGGCTCCGAGCGGGATGGGCGCGGCCCCGGCCAGGGCTCCCACCGGCAGGCTCAGGGCGCTTCGATGTTTGAGCGGGGTATACAGCCCGTTGTACAGCGCGAGGGGGATAAGTCCGGCAACCGCCGCCCGCATGCCGCCGACCGCGTACAGCAGGACGCATCCGGCCGCGACGCAGCCAAGGGCGATGCCGAGCGCCGTTCCGGGGCGCAACCGTCCGGCGGGCAGAGGACGATTTTCGGTGCGGCGCATCAGGGCGTCGCGGTCTCTCTCCTGAACCTGATTGCAGGCCGAGGCCCCGCACGCCAGCAGAAAGACCGAGCCCACGCTCAGGCACAGATCGAGGCCGACCGGCCGGCTCTGCAGGAACCCAAGCCCGGCCAACCCGGCCGCCGCCAGAGACACGGCCGGGCGCAGAAGCGGGCGCAGATCGCCGGCAAGGAAGCGCACGTGCATGTTACGGCTTCGGGTGCTCATGTTGTCCGCCGTGATCCGGGCCTGAGTCCGCCGGGGCGCTTTCACCGGACTCCTCCGGAAGGCCTTCCGAGCGGACGCCCGTCGGGGAGTCTTTGCCGATGATCCGCAGGTAGGCGAGAATGGCGTCGATTTCCGATTCTTTCAGGTCGGTATAGGGCGGCATGGTGTTGTCGTAGCCGTCGACGATCATTTTACCGGGTTCGATGATGGACTCTTTAATGTAGGCGTCGTCGGCGGTCACGGTTTGCTTCCTGCCGTCGACCAAGACATCCACTTTGGCCCCGTACAGGCCGGAAAGAGACGGCGCGATGCCGGTGCTTCCGCTCATGACGTGGCAGCCGTAGCAGCCTTGACTGTTCATCAGGGCGTGGCCGGCTTCGGGGCCGATCAACGCCTCTTTGACTTCCAGCCACTCGTCGAATTCGGCGGTGGGAACGGCCTTGATGGTCGAAAGCATAATGGAATGCCCGGTGCCGCAGTATTCGGTGCAGAAGATTTCGTACTCGCCGTCTTTTTCGGCTTTGAACCAGGTGTAGGTTTCCATGCCCGGCACGACGTCCATTTTGATCCGAAAGGCCGGGGCGAAAAAGCTGTGGATGACGTCGGTCGTGTGCATTTTCAGCAAAATCGGCTTGCCGGTGGGCACGACCAAAATGTTGCTGTGTCTGCCGTTTTCGTAGGTGAAGGTCCACGAGAACATCTTGGCCGTCACCTGCACGGGCATGGCGTCGGACGGCACGGTGCGCAGGGCTTGGTAGCCGGTCCAGCCGAAGTAAAACAACCCCAGAACCAGAATGCTGGGAATGACCGTCCAGAGGATCTCCAGCTTGGTGTTGCCGCGGATGTCGGCGGCCTCCGGGTGTTTTTCGTGCCGGTAGCGGATGATGAACAACAGGGTCGTCGCGGTAAGGATCAGCAGGACGACCCCGGCGAAGACAAAGACGAGGAGCAGGGCGAAGTCGACCTGCTGGGCGGGGGAAAAGGACTGCGAATACATAGGCGTCTACCTGTAGGCGGTGTCGAAAAAGGTGAAGCCGATGAGAATCGCCAGAATCGCAAAGGCCGTGAAGACCATGAGCCTGAGGGCGAAGCCTTCGTAACGCATATGCATGAACCACAAAACCACCAAAGCCGCTTTGGTTGTGGCCACAATCATGGCCACCAGCACGTGCAGAAAGGCGAACTCAAAGTGCATGCCGGCGACGGCCACGGTCACGCCCGTGAGCAGCATCAGGCCGGCCCAGACCAGCAGACAGACTTTTTCCGAAAGAATATGCGGGGTGTGTTCGGTTTTCATGGCATCCGTCCGGGGCTACATGACCAGATAGAAGAGGGGGAAGAGATAGATCCAGACCAGGTCCACCAGGTGCCAGTACAGGCCGGCGTTTTCCACCAGCACGTAGCGTTCCCGGGTCACCAGTCCCTTGCCCATGCGGTGCTGCACCCAAAAGATCACGGCCCCGCCGATGATCACGTGCAGGGCGTGTAGGCCGGTCATCAGGTAGTACAGGTTGAAGAAGGCCATGCGCCCGGCCGGCATGGTCAGGTATTCCGGTCCGCCGGGGTAGATGCCGTGGTGGATTTTGGTGCTCCATTCCACATACTTGATGCACAGGAAAATCCCGGCGCAAACAATGGTCAGCACCAGCAGGAGCCGCGCCCGGGCGATGTCGCCGCGCTGGGTGCGCCCGACGGCCAGGGCTACGAACAGACTGCTGGTAATCAGCACCACCGTGTTGATCGTGCCCATGGTGCGGTCCAGAACCAGCCCGCCTTCATGGAATTCCGGGGCGTGACGCGAGAAACCGACCGAGAAGAGCAGAAACAGGCCGCCGAAGAGCAACAGCTCGGTGAATAAAAAGAGCCACATACCCATTTTCGCCCCGGCCACGTCCTGGGGGTGGGGAGGGTGCCCGGATGGATGCACGGCGGCCTGCGGGGTAACGACCGAATCAGAGTTCACGGGAAATCCCCTTGTAGTCATAAGGTCCGTGCGGCACGGCCGGTTCTTCGGTGAAGTTGTGGTGCGGCGGCGGCGAGCTGGTGGTCCATTCCAGGGTGGCCGCTCCCCAGGGGTTGCTTCCGGCTTTGGGGCCGTAAAGCGAACCCCGCACCAGGTTGACGATCATGAGGAGCATGCCGGCCAGCAAGACCCACGACCCGACGGTGGAAATCATCTGCATGAGCGAGAACTGGGGCAAATAGTCGGCGTAACGCCGAGGCATGCCATACAGCCCCATGATGTACATGGGGAAATAGAGCAGGGTGAAGCCCGACATGAGCAGGGAGCAGGCCCGTTTGGCGTTTTTGAAGTCGTAGAGCCTGCCGCTGATTTTGGGCATCCAGTAGTGCAGGGCCGCGAACAGGGCAAAGCCCAGACCGCCGAAGATCACGTAATGGAAATGGGCGACCACGAAATAGGTGTCGTGTACATGGATATCCGGCCCGGCCGCGCCCAGCACCAGGCCCGAGAAACCGCCCATGGAAAAGAGCAGCAAAAAGGCCATGGCGTACCAGAAGGGCGGGTCAAGGTAGAGCGACCCTTTGTACAGGGTGGCGATCCAGTTGAAGACCTTGATGGCCGAGGGAATGGCCACCACAAAGGTCAGAAAGGAGAACACCAGCACGGCCGTGTCGCTCATGCCCGAGGTGAACATATGGTGGGCCCAGACCAGGGAACCCGCGAAGGCGATGGCCAGGCTGGAGGCCGCGATGGCCTTGTAGCCGAAGATCGATTTGCGGGCGAACACCGGCAGGATGTCGGAAATGACGCCCATGGCGGGCAGAATCATCACATATACCGCCGGGTGGGAGTAGATCCAGAACAAGTGCTGGTAGAGAATGGGGTCGCCGCCTTTGCCCGCGTCGAAGATGCCGATGCCGAGCACCCGGTCGGCCATAATCAGCAGCACGGTGATGGCCAGCACCGGCGTGGCCAGAATCTGAATCCAGCCTGTGGCGTACAGGGACCAGCAAAACAGAGGAATCTTGCCCCAGGTCATCTCCGGGGCGCGCATGCGATGCATGGTGGTGATGAAGTTCAGGCCGGTCAGGATGGACGAAAAGCCCAGAATGAACACCGCGAACACCGCGATGGTCACGTTGGTGGGCGTGACCGTGCTGAAGGGCACATAAAAGGTCCAGCCCGTGTCGGGAGGTCCGTCGCCGCCGAACAGCGAGAGCAGGGCCAAGCTGCCGCCGATGACGTACAGCCACCAGGAAAGCAGGTTCAGCCGGGGAAAGGCCACGTCTTCCGCCCCCAGTTGCAGGGGCAGGAATATGTTGCCGAACATGGCCGGAATGCTCGGAATGACCACCAGAAAGATCATGATCACCCCATGCAGGGTGAACAGGGCGTTGTAGGTCTGGGGCTGCATGAACTGCATGCCCGGCCGCATCAGTTCCAGGCGGATGACGAAGCCGAGAATCATGCCGACCACAAGCATGGTCATGATCCCGATCATATACAAGATGCCGATGCGCTTGTGATCCGTGGTGAAAATCCAGGATCGAATGCCCGAGACCGCCCCCGGCAAGGGGCGGAAAAAGCTCGTCTCGTGGGCCGCCGCCGTGGTCATGAGGATGCCCTCCGTTTCTTTTTCCCGCCAAGGAGCAGGATTGCCAGAAAGACCAGCGCGCCGAAGATGATGATCACCCCGGCCACGCGCATGAAGTTGAACACATAGCCCCGGGCTTCCGGGTCGTAGCTGAAGCAGTAAGCCAGCATCCGCTTGACCGAAAGGCCGGTTTTGCCGAGGGCGGCTTCATTCAGAGCCATGTTCAGGTCAAAGGGCAGAAACCCCTGGCCGTACATGTAGCGCACCACCTTGCCGTCCGGCGCGGTGACGATCACGGCCAACGGGTGCGAGAAATTTCCTTTTCCAATCCGGATGAAGGGAAAGCCCAGGGAATCCATGAAGCGTTTGATGGATTCCCGGTCGCCGGTCAGAAAAATCCAGGCGTCTTCAGGGAAGGCGAAGTTCATGGCTGCCATGTAGTCGGCTTTTTTGCGCAGGGCCTGGGCGGGGGTGTCTTCCTCGTCGAAGCTGACGGAGATCACCCGAAAATCCCGGCCCGGCTCCAGGTTGACCCCCGGCAGGGCGGCGGCCATGGATGCCTGCATGGTGTGGCAGCCGGCCGGGCACGAAAAAAACACCGGCAGGATCAGAGTCGGGCGGTCCAGCAGTTCGCGCACATCCACGCTTTTGCCGTGCTCGTCGACCAAGGTGATCCCGGGCGGAACGTGTTCGCCCAGGCGTTCGACAATTTCCGGCGGAGGGGTGCCCTGCTGCTTTAAAGGAAAGGAAGCGGGCTGCGGCGGGTTGATGACCAACGGCGTCGAAGTGGGCGTGCCGGAAGGCTCGACGGGCTGTGCCGCCGACGCGGCGTGCCCGGCGTGCGGATCGGTCGCGTTCATGCCCGGCATGGCGGACATGTCGTGCCCGGCATGGGGGTCTGCCGCTTCCGCCTGTCCCGGCGGCGCGGCGTGATTGGCATGGGGAGCGCTCTCTTCGGCGGCGCGGGCGGCGATGAGGGGGAAGAGCGCCAGAAGCACAAGAACGAGCAAGAACGGCGTGCGCGGGTAGAGCGACATATTCCTCCCCTGTGGATGAGATTGCGGGAAGACTACCGCGTATCGGCGGATGAGACAAGAGGGTTATTTATATTTTATGAAAGATCGAATTGCCGGAGACAAATACTGAGAAATAACGTATTGAGCGGCAATGCCGACACGCCGGATGGACGCGCGTTGGGGTATAGGAGTGCCGATACTCCAGCCCGGACAGATCCCCCGGCGCAAAGCGAAGCATGTGCGCGAAAAAGTCTTTACAAACTTTCTGAGAACCGCTAATTAGGAATTGTTCCTAACAACTTCAACGATGGAGGACCCATGTCCAAGACCAAAGAAAACCTGATGGCCGCCTTTGCCGGCGAATCCCAAGCCAACCGCAAATATCTTGCCTATGCCGTTCAGGCGGAAAAAGAAGGTCTGGCCCAGGCCGCCAAGTTGTTCCGCGCCGCGGCCGAAGCCGAGACCATCCATGCCCATGCGCACCTGCGCCACGCCAAAAAGATCGGCAACACCTTGGAGAACCTGCAGGACGCCATCGGCGGCGAAACCTACGAGTTCACCAAGATGTACCCGGATATGATCAAAGACGCCGAAGCCGAAGGCGAAGCCGCTATCCTCAAGTACTTCCAGTGGGTGAATGCGGTGGAGGAAGTCCACGCCAATCTGTACAAGAAAGCCCTGGAAGCCAAAGGCAACGCCCCGGCCGTGGATTACTACGTCTGCAGCGTGTGCGGCTATACCCACGAAGGCCCGCACGACGACAAGTGTCCGGTGTGCAACGCCGCGGCCAAGGCGTTTTACAAGGTCGCTTAATTTTGACAGGGGCTCTGCCCCTGACCCCGGCAGGGGAAAGGATTTCCCCTGCACCCCTCATTGACCAGGAAGCTTGCCCGCTACGGGGACAAGCTTCCTGGTCAATTTTGAGGTTTAGTCCCGCTACGGGGAGGGATTGTGGACGGGGTCATCCTGTGATCTTCTGCTTACTCACAAAAAAAGCCCGACATACGTAATATGCCGGGCTTTTTTGTGGAGGTGCGGGGGAAATTAGAAGAACAAGAACGTCATCACCAGGAAGCAGGGGACAAGGATGCCCACCGACCAAGCCATATAGCCGAAGAAGCTGGGCATCTTCACGCCCATGTCTTCGGCGATGGAGCGGACCATGAAGTTGGGGGCGTTGCCGATATAAGTGTTCGCGCCCATGAACACGGCTCCGGCCGAAATGGCCATGAGGGTGGTGGGCATCGCGTGCATCAGGTGATCCGCCACCTGGGGGCCGGGCACGCCGGCCAGACCGCCGGCCGTGTTGAAAAACACCAGGTAGGTGGGGGCGTTGTCCAGGAAGCTGGAAAGCGCGCCGGTCAGCAGGAAGAACATATGGTTGTTGGCTGTGCCGTTGTCGCTGACCATGGTGATCACCGGGGCCAGAGCGCCGGAGGTTCCGGCCTTGAGAATGGCCAGGGCCGGGATCATGCTGATGAAGATGCCGAGGAAGAGCTTGGCCACCTCTTCAATGGGCGCCCAGTTGAAGTCGTTGAGCTCACGCGTTTTCCGGCTGGTCAACAGCAGAGAGGCCCCGGCGATGGCCAGCAGCAGGACGTCGCGCACAATATTTTGCAGTTCCATATGGACGTCATAGACGGTCAGGCCGCCTTCGGGCTTCCACATGCCGCTCATCAACACGCCGCCCACAATGCAGGCCAGCAGGGGGAAGTTGATCAACCCCTCCAGTCCGAGGGCTTCGCCGGAATTGTCGGCCGGCGCTTGCGGACGGCCTTCCTTGCCGAACAGGACCGTGTCCAGCGCGAAATAGACGACGAGCAGGACGGCGCAGAGGCAGAGCATGGGCACGAGCAGGTGCTGCAGGGTCCAGAAGAAAGCCACGCCTTGCAGGAAGCCCAGGAACAAGGGCGGATCCCCGAGGGGCGTCAGCGCGCCGCCGATGTTCGCCACCAGAAAGATGAAGAACACCACGGTATGCACTTTATACTTGCGGTGGGCGTTGGCGCGGAGCAGAGGGCGGATCAGCAGCATGGCCGCGCCGGTGGTGCCCATCCAGCTGGCCAGCAGGGAGCCGACAATCAAAATTCCGGCGTTCACCAAGGGCGTGCCCACGAGCCGGCCTTTCAGGCGGATGCCGCCGGCCACGGTGAAGAGGGCGAAGAGCAGAATGATGAAGGGAACGTATTCCAAGAGCATGGCGTGCAAAAACTCATACAGCGCCAAGGACCAGCCGTAGAGAAAGCCGAAGGGAACCAAGAACGCCAGCCCCCAGAACACGGCCACTTTGCCGAAGTGATGATGCCAAAAATGGGGCATCGCCAAGGGACACACCGCGATGGACAGGAGCATGAACACAAAGGGCACGACCCAATAAACGCTCATGGTTGAGCCGTCCAAATGCATTTCGGCGCACAGCCCGGTCGTGGGAAAGATTGCCGTAAACACAAGACCCAACAGAAAGGGAAGGGACCGGCGCAAGTGCGAAGTAGCCACCAAAAGCCTCCTTGGTTGCTGAAGATTGCGGTGGATCGAGAACGGCGCGACGGTCAACGGGATGGAACTCCGCATGTTCCGACCGCGCACAGGGTTTCACTTTTATAACTTCTTTGCTATCATTAAACAAGGGGAAACGATGCGGAAACCTTGGCGCGGAAGATTCCGCGCTCTTGGGTGACACCTGCGCCCCACCGAACGAATGTTATGCACCAGAGAACGAAAAAGGATGCCATGCGGGAAAGACCACGTACGCCCCAGAGAGAGGAAAAGATTCGCCGTGTGCTTGGAATGCGTCAAAGCGATCTGACGCTTATCCTGGCGAACATTCATGACCCCCACAACGTTTCCGCCATCTATCGCAGTTGCGACGCTTTCGGTGTGCCCCGCGTGCATCTGTACTACACGGATACGGCCTTCCCCCGCCTGGGAGAAAAAAGTTCGGCGTCGGCCCGCAAATGGGTGGAAACCGCCCGCCACGCGGATGCCGAAAGCCTCTTTGAAGCCGTGAAAGCCCGGAACATGCGGGTGTACGCGACCAGCTGTTCGGCGGCGGCAAAGCCCGTCTATGAGTTGGATCTGCTCGCCCCCACGGCATTTTTGCTGGGCAACGAGCACCGCGGAGTGGACCCAGAATTGGCCAAACGCTGCGACGGAGAGGTGTATATTCCGATGTACGGGATGATCCAAAGCTTCAACGTGTCCGTGGCGGCCGCGATTCTGCTGGCCGAAGCCTCACGGGTGCGCCGCGAGGCCGGAAGGTATGATCGCCCGACCTATGCCGATGACGAACTGGCCGCGCTGACGGATGCCTGGCTGAAGAAATAACCCTCAATGAGGCCCGACCTGCTCCTTGAGCGAATGGTTCAAGCCTGTGGCTGAGAGATGAAAAAGGGCGGTTTCGCCCGCGCCGGGAGCATGCGAATATTCCGCTCTCCCGGCGCTTTTCTCGGGACGACTTTATTAGAGCAGATTGACATTGAAAATGTTCATCTGCTCTGGTGGACGCGTAAGCGGACACCCGCTTGCGGGCTCGTTCGGAAGCCTGTCGGCTATGGTTCCATAGACAATTTCAAAGTGAAATTGCTCTAAGGGAGAGGCGCGTCGGCCGAGAGCCCTGAACCCGAAGAAGGCCGGCGGGCGGGGACATGCCGGCCGAGAGCTTCAGGTCTGGTGAAGGCCGGTGAGGGGATGATGCCAAGGAAATGGGAAACCACAAAAAGCGGACTTCCCGAGGGAAATCCGCTTTTGTATTTCAGCAGCGTAAGAAGCGCTGTTAACGCTTGGAGTACTGGTACCGAGCGCGGGCGGCGCGCAGGCCGTATTTTTTACGCTCTTTCTTACGAGCGTCGCGGGTAAGGAACCCGGCTTTCTTCAGCAGACCGCGCAGGCCGGGGTCCAGGCTCAGCAGAGCACGGGAGATGCCGTGCCGAACGGCTTCGGCTTGACCGCTCACGCCGCCGCCTTTGACGTTGACTTTGACATCAACTTTGTCCAGCAGCTTGCCCAGGTTCAGGGGCTGGCGGATGATCATCTGCAGGGTTTTGCGGGGAAAGTAATTTTCAAAGGCGCGGCCGTTGATTTCAATGCGGCCGCTGCCGGCGTACACGCGGGTACGGGCGGTGGCGTTTTTGCGACGGCCGGTGCCGTAGTTGAATTCGGTGGGCATGGTTTTCTCCGGCCTAGCTGAAGGTCAGGGGTTTGGGGAGCTGAGCCGTGTGCGGATGCTCGGTTCCCGCGTAAATTCTCAGTTTCTTCATCATGGCCCGGCTCAGGCGGTTCTTGGGCAGCATGCCTTTAACGGCCTGCATCAGGGCCAGGTGGGGCTTGGTTTCCATAACCTTTTCAAAGGTCATGGTCTTCAGCCCGCCGACGTACCCGCTGTGGCGATAGTACTTTTTGTCGGCTGCCTTGTTGCCGGTGACGCGAATTTTTTCGCAGTTGATCACCACGATAAAGTCGCCGTTGTCCATGTGGGGGGCGAACTCCGGCTTGTGTTTGCCGCGCAGCCGGTTGGCGATTTGGGCGGCCAGACGGCCAAGCACCTGATCGGCGGCATCCACCACAAACCATTCACGACGAATATCTTTGGGCGTAGGGGAAAAAGTCTTCATTGCGTTTATAGCTCCTTAATCGCTGCTCGAAAGATGGACTTTGTAAAGAGAACCAAGAGAGAAGTCAAGCCCGTCTGTCGGTTTTGTCCGGGTTTTCCTGCAAAAAAAAGTCTAAATTTTATCTAGACTTATTTTTGGCTTCGACTTAACGTAGGAATCCAACTTGGGGAAAGTGTACCCAGGCCGACGGCTTGGGGGAAACAAAGTGAGGTTTGGAATATGAGCAAAAAACTGGCTTTGGGAGTGGCGGTCGCCTGTCTGCTGGCCTTCGGCGGCCCGGCCCGGGCGGATACCTCTGTCGGGGGCGGTATAGCCTACGGCGACGGCGGAACCGCCGCTTACTCGCTGAATGTTCGCCAATCGTATGAACCGCTGTTCACCAGTGAGATTCTGGAACTTCAACCTTTTGCGGATCTTTCGGTCCATGCCTGGAGTGACGACGAAACGGTCTGGGGCGCGTCCCTTGCGCCCGGGCTGCGGCTCTCGCTGTTCACGACCGCTCCGTTCCAGCCGTATCTGGCCGGTTCCGTGGGCGGCACGGTGGTCAGCGACGAAAAGTTTGACGATCGCGACCTGGGCAGCCATGCGTTGTTCAGAACGCAAGGCGCCGTCGGCGTGCGTTTCGGTGAAAGCCTGAATCACCGGGTTCAAGGGGAATACACCAACTATTCGACCTGGGGCCTGACCGATACGGACGATGGCTACAACACCTACGGCGTGACGTACGGGTATTCTTTCTAAAAGGAATAGTTTCACTTGCATGGCAGAGCTCTTCCGAGCCGCCGCACGGGTTGCCCGCGCGGCGGTTTTTTTGTGTGCTGGGGTGAAAAAACTCCCCTTTCCCTTATCCTCTGCGCCCCAAAATAAAATTGAGTGCGAATAAGATAAGGCCGACGATAAAGACTATCTTTGCCGCCCATGCGGCAGTGCCCGACAATCCGCCAAAACCAAGAGCCGCCGCAATGACGGCAATAATGAGAAATAGGATGCCCCAGCTAAACATGACTGCTTCCTCCGGGATACGTTTTGCCCTGACCATATTCCAGGCAATGGGCGAAGCAACTATTCTTTTGGTTATAACGAATGGTTGCTTGCGATATATTTGGAAGGGGAGCCGGAAAAACGCGGGGGCGTGGCATATCCGACCGTCGCCGCCGCTCCGGTCCGTCCCGGAGGGTTGGGAGCGTCTCTCTCGGAATGGATCGGCGTACATGTGCCTGGGCATCTCGCTCAGGAGCCCCGGGGGGGCTTTTTCGGCCTTCCGGCATGTTGGTGACAAGCTGCGGGAAGTGTGCGAGAACAGCAGCATCGGTTCACCGTGTTGATGCCGGCCAAACGTATGCCGCACAAACTATGAACACCGGAAATATGAAAAAATCCTGCTGATCGACGACGATGAACTGCTCCATGAACGGGCGGGGGAATTTCTGCAGGCCAACGGTTTTCACTGCGGCAAGCTGACCGATCCGAGCAAGGCTCTTGAAAAGTTGGCGGCATTCCAGCCGGATATTGTGCTGCTGGACGTGAACATGCCGGAAGAAGACGGCTTTTCCGTTCTGCTGCAAATCAGAACGGCTTCCAAAGTGCCGGTGATCATGCTTACCGCCAGGGGTGTGGATACGGATCGCATCATCGGCCTGGAACTCGGGGCGGATGATTATCTGGCCAAGCCTTTCAATCCCAGGGAGCTGGTTGCCCGCATCAAGGCGGTTTTGCGCAGGACCGAAGCTCCCGACGCCGCCGCCGGCACGGCGGGCCGCCGGGAAGAGGGTGAGCCGAGTTCCCTTGCGGTGGCGTTTTCCGCCGGTGAAGTCCGGTTGGGCTTCTACGTGCTGGATACGAGACGACAGACTCTTTCCCTGCGTAATAATACGGCTTCGCTGTCCACGGCGGAAATGTGCCTTTTGCATGCCTTCATGACCCGAGCCGGAACCGCTCTCGGCAGGGATCAACGGATGCAATTCGCTTTCGGCAATGACGAACACGCCACCGCGCGCAGCGTGGACGTGCATGTGAGCCGCCTGCGGGCCTTGCTGCGGGATTTGGGCGAGACGGCGGCGCGTATCCGCACCGTCTGGGGAACCGGTTACTGTTGGCTTGAGGACTAGCGGGTGGTTAAAGAACATAGATCGAATAAACGGAATCCTTGGGGGGATTTCGTTTATTCGTTGTGTCGAAATGTCGCCGCCTTTTTGCGCCAAGGCGCATCGTACGGCCCACGGAAGCCTTGATCACTCTTCCGCGGCGCATTGCAGCGCCCGCAGATTCCGTTTGACGATTACATCCAGGTGCTTGGTGATTTTTTCCGGCGGCCAGTCCCACCAGGCAATGGATTCAATCAGGGCGATTTCTTCCTTCGAATAGCGCATGCGCACGACCCGAGCGGGGTTGCCCGCCACAATGGAGTAGGCCGGCACATCGCGTGTGACCACGGACCGCGCCCCGACGACCGCACCGTTGCCGATATGGATGCCGGGCATGATCAACGAGTCGTAGCATATCCACACATCGTTGGCGACAATCGTATCGCCTTTGACGGCCAGGCCCGAAAGCGGCGGCATCACTTTTTCCCAGCCGTTGCCGAAAACTTGGAACGGATAGGTGGAAATGCCGTCGAGTATATGGTGCGAACCGTTCATGATGAACTTCGCCTTTCGCGCGATGCCGCAGAATTTTCCGAAAATGAGTTTGTCTCCAATGAAGTCATAGTGGTAAAGAACATTTTTTTCAAAATCGTCGTTTTCATCCACCAGATGGACAGCAGTGTAATCGCCGGCAATGATGTTGGGGCTTTTGACGATGTTCTTGAGGAAGCAAACGTGCGGAGCGGCCCGCATGGGACGTTTTTCGAGGGGGGAAGGCCCGAACATGGTGACTCCTCCAAAGGGGAAAGTGTTGGCGGAGCTGTGCCCCGCGTTGCGACCCGGCGGCCGGTTTACATTTTCAAAACCTGCAGCACGTTCACCCGGACGGCCCGAAAGGCGGGATACGCTCCGGCGACCAGCCCGCAGGTCAGCGAAGAGACGATGACGCCGCAGACCATGCCCGGGCTGTAGCAGGGCGGAAACGCTCCGGAAGCGAACATAAGCGTGAGGAACAGCAGCGCGAGACCCGTGCCCGCGATGCCGCCGATGCCCGCCATGAGGGTGGATTCAATCAAAAACTGCTGCACGATGTCTCGTTTGGTGGCGCCCACGACCCGCCTGAGGCCTATTTCGATCATCCGGGCTCGGACCATGAGCGTCATGATGGAAAGAATGCCCAGGGTGCCGATGGAAAAGGATATGCCGGCTCCGATCGCCCCCAGGGTGTAGACCAGCGACATGGCCTGCAGCTGCACTTCGTTGGCCTGCCGCGAGGTCGCGACGGAAAAGTCCGGTGGCCCGGGCGCCGGGCGCCGGCGTGCCGACAGCAGGGTCTCGACCTCGCGGGCGAGTTCGGGCATGTCGTCTCTTGTCTCGGCGCGCAGCCAAATGCCCGAAAGGTGTTCCTGATAAACGATGCGGTTCATGTATGTCGAAAGGGGAACGAAAAGCTGCTCGTCGACGTTTGTTCCGCTTGCGTCGCTCCCTTTTTCGCGCATGACTCCGATCACGAGCAATTCGTTGCTGCGCAGTTTTACCCTATGCCCGACGGCTTCTTCCGGGGTTGGAAACAAGCGTCCCGCGAGCTCATGGCCGAGAATGCCGACGAGGGCTCTGTCCTCCACTTCCCGGACGGTGAAAAAGCGCCCGTATTGGACCTCCATATGCCTGACGGCCGGGAACGGCTCCGTCGTGCCGACGACGGGGCAGTTGGTGACCTTGCGCCCGTTGGCGATTGTTATATTGCCGAGGGCATAGGGGACGACCCGCGCGGCCTGCGGCACACCCGAGGCAATGGCCTCGGCGTCCCGCGGTTTGAGGGTGGCGGCGTTGCGCCCTCCGGCCCTGTTGATCCCGCCGCGCGAGAACGGGTTCTTGCCGGCCCCGACGTCGACGATGTTGGCGCCGAGCTTTTGAGTTTCTCCGTCCACTTTGAGCGCGAGGGATTGGGAAACATGCAGCACCAGCGTCAGCATGAAGGCCCCGAGAAATACGCCCAGCATGGCGAGCAGGGAGCGCATTTTATGCTCCCGCAGGCCTCGTAGGGCGATACGCAAAATGTTGCCGCGCATAAGCGGCAGCCGACCCACGTGAAAGTGGCTGAAGCCGCCCCGGTCGGCCGGAATGGGTGGGGTTTGCTGCGGCATCAGCCTTCTCCCTTCATGGCGTGAATGGGTTGCAGCGAGGCGGCGCGCCGGGCCGGGCGCATTCCGAAAAAGAGGGCCACTGCCGTGGCGGCGATGAATGCCGAGGCAAAAGCGCCGAACGACAGTTTGAGGGTCAGCAGGTCCTTGGTCTCCAGAAGGCAGGCCAGCGCGGCCCCCAACCCGATGCCGGCCACGGCGCCGACCAGGGTCATGCCGAGCGCTTCAATGAGAAATTGCAGCAAAATGGCTTTGTTGGTGGCTCCCAAAGCTTTTTTCATGCCGATTTCCATCTGGCGCTCGGAAACGGAAAGGTGCAGCAGGTTGGCCAGGATGAATCCGCTCACCAACAGCGCGGATATGGCCGTAACGCCAAGAAAGAAGCCGAAACCACCCTTGAGGAAGTTGACGAACTGCAACACCACAAGAGGGGAGAGAATCAGAAAATCATCGGGGCAATCCGATCCGATGCCGTGGCTGAAACGCAGCAGTTCCCGCACTCGATCGGTGTTGCCCTGCATCCCTCGGCTCGAGCTGAAATTGATCCTGACGCCCGTCATATGTTTTCGATCCATATTGAAGCGGCTCAGCATGGTCTTTGCGGGCAGAACGACGCGGTCGTCCTGTTCGACTCCGGCCCCGATGAGGTTGCGCGGGGTCAGCACGCCTTTAACGACATACGGCTGGCCGTTGAGAGAAAGATATTCCCCCAGAGGCGTTCTGTGGCCGAACAGCTTGTCCGCGACGATGGTTCCGATGATGCAGGTGTTGCGCGCGGCCTCGACGTCTTCGGCCGTAAAGTCGTTTCCCGCCAGCAGGGGCCAGTTGAACGAAGCCTGGTAGTCGGCTCCGGCTCCGATCACCTGGGCGACCTCGTATGTGCGCCCGTTCGCTTTTGCCGAGACGTTTTCGCGCAGGATATACGGGTCCGCGGAAATGACTCCGGGCAGGGTTTGCCGGATCAGGGTGATGTCGTCCCAGGTCATGGTTTGGGGGCGGGTTCCCATGGGCTGGTACATCAGGGTACCGCCCACAACGACAATCGCGTTGGGGCCGAAGACGTCGGCGAGTTCCTCCGCCTTGCGCGCCGCGCCGCCCATCGCGGCCACGATGACGGTGAGCGAGGCGATGCCCAGCGCCACCGCGCCGGAGACAAACGCGCTGCGCAGCCTGTAGGCCGACAACGACTGCAGCGCGATGCGCGCGACACGGGCCATGGTCAGCGGCGGCACGGGCCACAGCGCATCCGGAATCGTCAAGCGCCGGAGTGCCCGGTTACACAGCGCGCGCATCATCCACAACCCTGCCGTCGTGCAGTTGAATGGCGCGTTTGGCGGCTTTCGCCGTTACAGGATCGTGCGTGACGATGACGATGGTGGTGCCGGCCTCGTTGAGAGACGCGAGCAGTTCGAGAATCGCGGCGCTTGTGCCGGAATCAAGCTGTCCCGTGGGCTCATCCGCCAGGATGAAAAACGGTTCGTTCAGCAGGGCCCTGGCAATGGCGACGCGTTGTTGCTGGCCTCCGGAAAGGCGGGCCGGGGTATGGTCCATTCGATCCGCAAGGCCGACCCGTTCCAGCAGATGTCTGGCCCGTTCGTGAAGCTCTTTCTTCGGCTTGAGGCTGTATGTGCCGGGCAGCAGAACATTTTCGAGGGCCGTCGCGTGGGGCAGCAAATAGAAATTTTGGAAAACGAATCCGATGCCGTCACCGCGCAACACGCTGAGAGCGTCATCGTCGAGCGTCCCGGTATCGTTGCCGCCCAAGAGGTACCGTCCGCCCGTCGGCCTGTCCAGCAGGCCGATGATATGCAGCAGCGTCGACTTTCCCGCTCCCGAACTGCCGACGATGGCGGCGAAATCCCCGGCATAAAAGGTCAGGGAAATTCCTTTCAAAACGGCGATGGATTCGGTTCCCTGCAGATATTCGCGCATTATGCCGCTGAGTTGCGCCACGGGAGTGCCGGCGGCTTCCGCCTCCGGCCGGGGAGGAATCTTCGGGGTTTTGCGGGGCAAACCCGGCGCGTTATTCTTTCGCATCGTTTTCGCCCTTGTCCCCGCTGGGCAGCCAGCCGGCCGGCAGCTTGTCGGGCAGTTCAATCTCCGTGACGACACGCTCTCCTTCGATCGCCGGTTCCATAATTTCCGTCATCGCCGCGCCGACAATGCCCGTTTGCGGCCGCACGGGCACGACCGAACCGCCTTTGTCGACAAAAAGGTATTGCCCGCCGCCGACCCATTTGAAGGCGGAATTGGGAACCATCAGCACGTTTTCCTTGCGGGCGACGACGATGCGGCAGTTGGCCGTCATTTCGGGGCGAAGCTGCAGGGCCACCTCGGGGGTGAGCTTGACGATGGCCCGGTAGTAAACGACGTTGTCGCGTATTTCCGGAGCCGGGTGCACGAGATCCACCTTGCCGTCGAACGTCCTGCCGGGAAACGCCGCCACGGAGAAACGCACCGGCGCTTTTTCCGGCACCGTGCCGATGTCGTTTTCATCGACGTAGATCTGCAGCTCAAGGCGGCCGGCGTCCATGACGGAAATAAGGTTCACGACCTGGAATCCGGCGACCACCGTCTCGCCTTGCTGCGCGGTGATTTCGCTGACCTGCCCGTCCATGGGGCTGAGAACGTAGGAATAGGATAAGCGGGTTTTCGCCGCCTGCAGTTCGGCCTCGGCTTCGTCGATTTCGTCTTTTATTTTCTGGGAGTTGAGAAGGTACTCCTTTTCCAGCCGTTCCAGTATGCTTGCCTTCAGAAGGATGTTCTGCTCCGTCATGGCTTTGCGGTACACGGCCTCATCAAGGTCGGACTGGGCCGAGGCCCTGGTTTTCACCAGCGGGTTGATCCGCTCGAAGGTACTGCGGGCGAACTGCATATCCGCTTCGGCAATGGCCAGGGCCGCTTTGGCCTCGTCGATCTGCAGGGGGTAGGTTTGCTCGATGATTTCCCGCTGCTTTTTCAGCCGGCGAAGCGTCGCTTCCAGGCGTTCGCATTCAAAACGCTGCTCTCTGTTGTCGAGCTCGGCGATCAGCTGTCCTTGCTTCACGGTATCGCCCAGCTTCACGTACAGCTTGGCGATGACCCCGGTGAACCGGGAGCCCGTTTTCACCACGGCCCCTTCTTCCGCCTTGATGATGCCCGTGGCAAGGATTTCGTGGTTGATGTCGCCCCGTTCGACGGGCGCCGTGGCCAGGACGGTCGTTTTCGCGGTGGGGCCGCTGTTGCCCGCCGCGACGGCGGCCGTAAGAAGGAGGATCCCCACGACAAGGGACGTTTTTTTGCGGCGGAGGGCAAGGGCGTAAAGACGCCGGAATGCGCCCGAAAACAAGGAGGAAAGCGTGGCGAACACCGGGATTCTAGGCATGGCTCAGTCCTTTAGAAAAAACCGCTCAACTGCAGCAGCATGATGAAGAAAGGCACGACAACAATGGCCAGGCTTGTGGTGAGCATGGTGCCGAGTGAGGTTTCTTCGACCATCACATTGTATTTGCTTGCGATAATGCAGCAGGACAGGGCCGTCGGCATGCTCATCACCAAAAGGGCCACACCGAGGCGGGCGGCGTCGACTCCCAAAAGGACGAGCGTTCCGAAGACAAGAACCGGCTGCACGAGGAGTTTGATGATCATCACCGGCGGTTGGACCCGCCGCCAATCTCGAGCCGGTTCTTTGCGGGATGCTCCGTACGAGGCTAGAAAAGCCCCAACGCAGAAAAGGGCGCAGGGAGTCGCCGTGGAGGCGAGCATGGTGACGGCGGTTTTTATCGGGGCCGGCGTGGGGATGGAAAAAGCGCACAGAACGACCCCTGCGGCGGAGGCCATGAGGAGAGGGTTGCCGAGCAGGGACCGCAGGATATAGGCAGCCGCCGGGCCGGAAGCCTCGCGGCGCGCCGTGCCGAGTTTGAGCTGAATATCCGCGATGAGCAGCGTCAGGATGGTCAGCAGCGCGCCGAACCCGGCAACCATGAGCGCTTCACGGTTGTCGGGCTGCAGCATCATGATGATCGGCAACCCGAGGTACGCGGTGTTCGGGCAGGTGGAAAGCAGGGTCAACACCGCGCTTTCCCGCTGTTCGAATTTTTTTATTCGCGTGAAGTAAGCGAAGGCGAGCACGTAGCTTGCAAGGGTGCTCAGCACAAGCCCCAAAGCAACTATGCCGGAAAACGCCGTCACTTCCTCCATATTCGAGAATTGCTTGAACAGCAGCGCGGGAAGGCTGAACCAATAAATGAACCGGCTCATGCCCGGAGCCGTCGCGGAATGGAGTATGTTCATCCGTTGCGCGATGAAGCCGAGGCATATGATCATATACATGGGAAGAAGCGAAGAGAGCATCTGCAACATAGGTAAAATCCCTGGCACAGTTTGGATGGACAGAGGAGAGGCTATAGAATATGAAAATCATTGTCAACTAAGGTATGGCGACTTTGCTTCGGCACATTCGTTCCGGTGGAGGCGTTGGCGAACGCCGTGGCTGCAAAGGGGGTTCGAGTTTTTTCGGCCGGAAAGTTATACGGGCGCCGCCGAGGCCGCGTCGTTGCGCGGGGGCGGTTCGGTTTCGCGTGAAAGCCGGGGGAGAGGAAATACCACGGCGGCCGCATACCCGGTCGCCGGCCGGAATGCCTGAAATCCCCAAGAACCTTCGGCCTCGGCGCAACGGACGGTTCCCGAGGACACGCCGAGCGGAACGGAAAAACTGTTCGGCGGGTAGGACAGTCCCCTGCCCAAGCCTTTGACGAAAGCCTCTTTTTTCGTCCAGAGTTCAAAAAAAACGGCGAGCCGATTCGTTTCGGGGAGAGACGCCAGGGCGTCGGCTTCATCGGGGTGGAGCACGAAATCCGCAAGGCTCTGGAGGTCGCTGAAGGCTCGGACCCGTTCGATGTCCACCCCCACTTCCCCGTCGCGCGAAAAGGCGCAGAGAGCGAAGCCGCCGGAATGGGAGAGGTTGAAACAGAGCGGACGGTCTTCCCGTCCGGGCCGGACAAAAGGCTTGCCATACGCGGAGGCCGTGAGCCGAACACGCTCCGGCCTTATGTCGGCGTACTCTCCGTAGAGCAGGCGCAACGCGCCGTGCGACAGGATGTAGCGCGAAGCGTCCTCGGCGAAACGGAACGCGGACGCCCGGTCGCGCTCTTCGGGCGAGAGCAGCCGCTCATGGCGCTCAAGCGCATTTCGCGTTCCCTCCACCGGAATAAGCCAGAGGTGAATTACGCCCGCCTCAAGCCGCGGCGGGCGGATCGCTTCGGTATAGTGGAAGAGCGTGATGAGCGGCGGCTCAGGCATGGGCGACCGCGCTGCTTTCCACAATCGCCCGGACATGCCGCGTCAGGCGCTCCTCCTCCGACTGGATAAAAAAGTGACCGCCGGCGATTTCCTCAAGGGAAAAATCCCTCGAGGTGTGGCAGGACCATTGGCTCACCAGCTCTCGGGGGGCTTCGGGGTCTTCGGTGCCGTAATAGGCGGTGAACGGAACGGCCAGCGGCGCTTCATCCTGAAACACGTAGGTCTCCTCAAGGCTGAAGTCGGTGCGCAGAATGGGGATGAAAATACGCATCAACTCCTCGTTGCGGAGAACCGCCTCCGGCGTGCCGGAAAAACGGCGCAACTCCTCGATGAACAGATCATCGGGCAGATGGTGGAGCGGACGCGGCTCGGGAATATGCGGGGGCCTGCTTGCGGAGACGAACAGGCGCTCCGGCTGCGGCAGCCTTCTGCGTCGCAGTTCCCGGCAAACTTCGAAAGCCAGCAGCGACCCCATGCTGTGCCCGAAGAAGATGTACGGGATGTTCATCAAGGGGAAAATCGCGTCGCAGATCATGGCGACAAGCGTCCGAGCGCACGGAACGGGCGGCTCGGCTATGCGGTTTTCCCGCCCCGGAGGCTGAATCGCGCACACATCGACAGAGGACGACATGCGCCTCTGCCAGGAGCGGAAAATGGACGCGCCGCCCCCCGCATACGGGAGGCAAAAAAGCCTCATTGTCGGGGAACTTGAGGGGGCCTGTCTGACGATCCAAGGGTTGTTTTCGTTTTTTTGCGCCATGAGGCATCACCGTTGGTCGGCCGTTCATCGCCCGGCATGGACGCATGCGCACGCCGGACAATAAACGGGGCAGATGTGTTTGCTTTCGTTGGAGGGGCGCAAACAGGGCTGCGTGGGCCAACCGGCCGGCGGCACTCCCGTGATGCATAAAATGTCGCCTTGCAACAACGCCGGCGGCACCTCCAAACCTCCCTACAAGGGGATTGAATCCCCTTGACCCCCTTTGGTTCGGGAGCCTGCCCCCCTAGCCGGCAGGCTCCCGAACCCTCGAGGGGTGCAGGGGAAATCATTTCCCCCGCCGGGGTTTGGGGCGGAGCCCCAATGGAAATTAATAGGGTCTGACCTCAGAAAGTGTACGCGACGGTCGTGCCGAACTGACGCGGCGCGCCGTCGAAAACACCCACGCCAAAACCATCCATTGAATATCGAACGGTTTCATAGTGCGTGTCGAACACGTTTTTGCACCAGAGGGAAACGTTGAAGTTGTCGAACTCGTACCCGAGTTTGACGTTTACGAGCTCGTAGGCGTCCTCTTTCAGCTCGTTTTTGGCATCGTGGTAAAACGGGCCGGTACCGAGCAGATCCACGCGGCCGTAAACGCCGCTGTCGTGGTAATATTGAACGCCGAGGTTGTAGGTGTACTGGGGGGCGTTCGTCAGCTCGTTCCCACTGTAGTCGTAGGGGGTCCCGGTGTTGTCGAAGGAGTCCCAGTTTTTCACTTTGGTGTCGGTGTAGCCGAAGCCGCCCGAGATATCCAAGCCCTGGAACGGACGGACGCTGAGTTCCACTTCCGCCCCGAGTGACCGCGCTTTGGCGGCGTTGGAGATGCCGGCGGTCAAACCCGAGGGATCCACCTCCGCCACCTGCTTGTCGGTCATGTCGATATAGAAAATCGCGGCGTTCAGCAGCAGCTTGTTGTCGAACCAGTTCGTTTTCGCGCCGAGTTCATAGTTCCAGGTATACTCCGGACCGTAGGTGAAATTGTCGCGCGACGTGGCCGAGGAGTAATCGTATCCGCCGGTCAGGTAGCCTTTGGACACGGTCGCGTAGCCCATGATGTTGTCCGTGAAGTCGAAGGAAACGGAAAACTTTGGGAGCAACTCGTTGTCGCTGCTCTTATCGTCATACTTTGAGAGCGTGTAGTTGAACGGCGGGGGGAAGGCGGCCATATCCATTTCGTTGTTCTGTTTGCCTTCACTTTTGTTGTAGTCGTAACGCAGTCCGGCCGTGAGGTGCAGGCGATCGAAAAACGTATAGGTGCCTTCGCCGAAAACGGCATAGCCGTGCGAGTCGATCCGGGTCGTCAGGGTATTCGTCATCGGGCCGAACGGCGACGTCAAGGCATCCTTCACGCCGGAGACATGCGTTTTTTGCTTGTACCCGTAAAGGCCGACCAACCACTCGAACGGACCGTGCTCTTTGGGGGAGGTCAGACGGAATTCCTGACTCCAGAGTTCGTCGTCCGTACGCATGCCGATTTCATAAAGCGGGAGGGCGGTCATATCGCCGTCGACGGCCCAATCGTCATAAAAGGCGCGCCTGCCTGTGATGGAGACGAAGTTGAAGGCGTCGCCCTGATACTGCATGCGCAGGGCTTCCCCGTCTTCGCTTTGATCGCGGAAGTAGGGGGAATCCCAATCGATCCGCTCGCGCCGCGTGGAATAAGGGCCGTCTTTGTAGCGGCTGTAACCCGAGCTGTCGTCGGAATGCATGCCGTCCGCAATGAAGGAGATGTCCCAACGCTCGGTGGGCGTGAGGCGAAGGTGCATGCGGCCGTTGAGCCGCTGCACTTGCGTGGCTTCATTGTCGTTGTTGAATTCGTTTTTCATGAAACTGTGGTCGTCGTTCCACTTGAGGGCGACGCCCAGGGCGAGCTTGTCCTTGATCAGGGGGCCGCTGAGGTTGGTGCCGAAGCTGTAGCCCGGCGACGCGCCGTGCGGGGTGTCGTACAGGGTGCCCTCGGCATAGAACTTGCCGCGAAAGGTGTTGTCGGGCTGCCGCGTCACGATGTTGATGACGCCGGCTTCGCTGTTGCGGCCGTATAGAGTTCCTTGGGGCCCCTTGAGTACTTCAATGCGCTCGATATCGAAAAGTTCCGGGTTTTGGTTGTACACCAACGGCAGGTTGACGTCGTCGACGTAGTACCCCACGGCCGATTGCAGCGCGTTGACGAATCCGGACACCCCGCGAATGGAGGTTTGCTGGTAGGAGCCGGCGTCCATCACGTAGACGTTGGGCGAAAGCCTTCCGATATCCTTCGCCTCTTCTATGGAGGCGTCTTCAAGGGTTTGGCCGGAAAGCACCGTGATGCTCATGGGAACTTCCTGCACATTCTCTTCGCGTTTCTGGGCCGAGACGACGACGGTCGGAAGTTCCACGGGTTTTCCGCCGGCGGAAGCGGCCGGCGGCTCTTCGGCCGGCGCCGGGGTGGCGACCAGCAGCATAAGTGAGACGATCGCGGCTTTTCCGACCGCGCGTACCGCGTCTAAAAGGCGCTCCCTTTCTTTCACGACTCTTCCTCCAGTGCCGTTGGGGTTGCTGCGGACAGGCTCTGCCGTTCCGCAATTCATATCAGGCTGCTCGCTCGCGAGCCGGCAAACGATGTTCCGGGCGGCGGCCGTGTTACGGCGTCCGCACCTGCCACCCGCCCGCCTTGAGTCTGCTTTCCCACAGACGGGTGTAGATGCCGCCCGCGGCCAGGAGTTCGGCATGGGTGCCGCAGGCGTCTATGCCCCCCTTGCCGTCAAGCACGATGATCTGATTCGCGCTTGTGATGGTCGAAAGACGGTGGGCGATGATCAGAAGCGTTTTTGAACGCACCAGGGCATTCAAGGCCTCCTGAATAAGAAATTCATTCTCAGGATCTAGAGACGCCGTTGCCTCGTCGAGCAGGACAATCGGCGCATCCTTCAGGATGGCCCGGGCAATGGAGATGCGTTGCCGCTCTCCGCCGGAGAGCGTGCAGCCCGCTTCGCCCACGACCGTGTCGTATCCAAGGGGAAGAGTGCTGATGAACTCATGGCAGCGCGCCGCTTTGGCCGCCTCGATGATGCGGTCGCGGTCGATGTTTTCCCTGCCGTAGCCGATGTTGTTCGCAATAGTGTCGGTAAAAAGGTACACGTCCTGAAAGACCATGCTCAGCTGGGAAAGCAGGGTGGCCGTGCGCATATCCCGAATGTCCGAACCGCCGATGGAGATCCTGCCGGATTCAACGTCCCAGAACCGGGCGATAAGTCGGGTGATGGTGGTTTTTCCCGCGCCGGACGGGCCCACGAAGGCGGTGACCGTCTTTTCCGGAATGGTGAAGCTCACGTTTCGCAGAACCGGGGTGCTCCCGCCATACGAAAAAGTGACGTTGTCGAAGGTGATGGAGGCGTCCCGCGGCGGAGCGTCGTCTTGCGGCTCCGCAAGCGTGGGGGTTTGCAGGAGCTGCTCGAGGCGCTCAATGGTCACGCCGGCGGCCTGCATCACTTCATAGACCGCGCCCAGGCCCTTGACCGGCTCGTACAGCCGAACGCCCAGAATCAGAAAGGTGAGCAGGGCGAAGAGGCTCGTTTCGCCTCCAAGAAAAAGATACGCCCCGTAAAGCAGGATAAGGACAAAACCGGCATCCAGCACCGCGTGGAAGGCCATCATCAAGGGGGCCGTCCGCAGCACGAGGGCGAGGTTGTCCTGCCGAAAGCCGCTCAGGGCGGACTCAAATTGCGCAAAGCGTTTACCGGTTCGCCGGAAGCTTCTGACGACCTCCATACCCTGCACGTATTCGATGACCCGCGAACTGATGTTCACAAGCGAGGCGTTGCGCTTGCGGACGCCGGCATCCAGTCGGGCGCGGCAAAGGGACAGAATCGGAATGGATATGGGCACGACCGCGAGGGCGACCAAAGCAAGCCGCCAATCTACCGAGAACAAAAACGGGGCCACGGCGACGGGCAGCGCCACGGCGGTGACGAACTGGGGAAAGGCCATGCGCGGGATAAGCGTCAAAAGGTTCAGCTCGTCCGTGACCAAGGCGTTGGTGTCTCCGGTGGTTTTCTTGCTGAAATACTCCATGGAAAGTTCTCGCAGGCGGTCGCCCACGCGCAGGCGGAGCCGTTCGCACAGTTCCGTGCCGATGGGGTAGGCGGTGCGCACGAACAGGTAGCCGAAAAATCCCTGAATGCAGAAGCACACGGCCATGCCGAGCGTGTACATGCCCGTCAGGCCGAGGGTCAGGGTGCCCGAGAGCAGGGCGTACAGCAGAAGGAGCAAAAAACCGTAGGGCGCGCCGATGAAGAAGGTTTCAAGCACCTTGTAGAGCGCGGAAAGGTAGAAGCGCCCTTTGAGTTCGGGCGTAAGCTGCAGGAGTTTTCGCATCAAAGCATACATACGGCGTCCTTCTGACGTGTTGCGCTTGAAACGGCCGGCGGCGGGGCGACCGGTCCGTCATCCGACGGTTTTGCCCGACATATCGGAGGATGAAGCGGCGGCTTCGCTCTCAAGAGCCCAGCGGCGGCTTGAAACGTGCGCTTCCCACATGCTCCGGTAGAGGTCGTTTTTTTCAAGGAGTTGCTCGTGGGTGCCTTCGGCGGCGATTTCACCCCGATCGATGACAAGTATTTGGTGCGCGGCGGTGATCGTGGACAGCCTGTGCGCGATGACGATCAAGGTTTTGTCCTTGACCAGCGAGTTGATGGCTTCCTGGATGATCGCTTCGTTCTCGGGATCGATAAAAGCCGTGGCTTCATCCATGACAAGAATGGGGGCATTCTTCAGCAGGGCGCGGGCAATGGACAGACGCTGCTTTTCGCCGCCCGAGATTTTTCCTCCCCGCTCGCCGACGATATGGTCGTATCCGTCGGGCAGACTCATGATGAAGTCGTGGCAGCGCGCGGCTGCGGCGGCAGCCTCCAGTTCCTCACGCGTGGCGTCCGGCTTGCCCAGGCGCAGGTTCTCGGCGATGGTGTCGTTGAAAAGAAAGACGTCCTGAAAGACAAAGGTGATTTTGTCCATCAGATCTTCCATCTTCATGTCGCGCACGTCCGTTTCGCCAAGGCGGACGGCGCCGTTTTCCACATCCCAGAAGCGGGGGATGAGGCGGGCGAGCGTGGTTTTCCCCGCGCCGGAAGGCCCGACCAAGGCGAGAAAGTTTCCGGCGGGCAAAACAAAGTCTATGCCCCGCAGCACCTTTTTTTCCCCATAGGAGAACTCGACGTTGTCGGCGACAATGCGGTTGTCGGGAGCGGGTTTTGATGTCGCGGGCTCCGGCAACGGGGCCGCGTTCAAAATACGCTTGATGCGGCCTTGGCCCTCAAGGTGCTTTTCCAGCATAGAGCCGAGCATGATGAACTGAAACAACGACGAGCCAAGGCCAAGGGCGATGAGAAGAAAGAGCACGAACGTGGAAAGGGTGATGCTTCCCGCAAGGTACATCGCCGCGCCAAGGGGCATAAGCACCAGCATGCCGGCATTGAGCGAAACCGAAAACAACGTCGTGGGCAACAGCCAGCGGTCGCAAATGGCCGCTTCGTAATGGGCGCACGTGCGCACGCTTTCGGAATACTTTTTGAACGACTCGGCGGTCTGATTGAAGGCTTTGATGACCGGCATGCCCTGGATGTACTGGATCATCGCGGCGTTGGTGTTTTCGGCGGCGGTGAAATACTTTTCCCGCAACGGCTTGTTGCCCGACATGGTCCAGGCCTGGACGGCAACCGCGACGGGCATCAGGCTCAAGGCGGCCAGGGCCAGCCGCCAGTCGAAGTAGAACAACACCCCGACGGCCATCAGCATATGCACGAGGCTGCCCACGAGCTCCGGAAGATTATGCCCGACAAACACTTCGATCTGCTCCACATCTTCGAGCATCACTTTTTTGATTTGCCCGCTGGTGCTCTCATTGAACCAACCGAGAGGGAGGGTGGCCAGTTTTTTTGAAATGAGAATGCGCAGATCATAGAGAATGTTGTAGGCCGACGTGTGCGACAAAACGGATGAAAACCCGCTGAAGACGTATTTCAGCACCGTTGCCGCCGCGCCGGCCAGAGCCAACCGCCAGATGGCGGAAGCGTCCACCTCGGCCGGGGCCTTGCCGGCGATTTCGGTGACCATACAATAGATGAGAATGAACGGAACGAGACCGCACCCTTGGGCCGCTATGGAAAAGAGTCCGGATACAATCATTTTGCCTTTGTGCCGCCCGATCATCTGCAGCAGGCCGAACGGCTTTTCGTTTTTCAGCTCTCCGTGTTCCATCGCGGTGCCCTTGGTTGACGTGCACATTCGAGATACACAAACGTCCGTTCGGTCCGTTTGTTCGGATCCCCCCCGGACTCAGCGGCTTCGGCGGCAGGCATCGGGCGTTGCCGTCGAAGCTGTTGGTCCCGAATGGAAGACTCGGGGGGGCTTTATGATATTGAAGATCGTTTTCAGGTGGAGGTATATTCGCTTTAGACCGAGAAGTAAAGCCGCATCGTCTCGTTTTGTTTTCCGGTGTGTGTTGTCGACTGTTTGCGTCTACGGCAGCCAAGAAATGCGTATTCAAAAATATTGTTCAGGGGGAAGCGGCGATGCAACGTCCGTACAAGATGCTTGTTTTGATCCCCCTATGCCGTTATCCCACGAACTATGGCATCGCCTTTTGGACGATTGTCGGAATACTGCATGCGGCATACTTAAATAAACCCGCCTTCCATACCGTCTTCGGTGTCCGGAGCCACCTTCGGCGCGATGCCGTATTCGGCGAGGCGGCTCATCAACGCGGCGCTCCGCACGGCTTCCGGCAGCATATGCCGGCCGGAGGAGCAGTCGTTTCCGGCAAGCACGATCGCCGCGGCGCAGCCGACGATCAGCCCGGTCAGGCGCGCGCTGCCGTCTTCGTGGCGCAGCGTCGCGGTTGCGGATTCGGCTCCGTCCGCCCCTCGCAGGACAAGGTGGTAGACGGTACGAGGGCGCCTGCCTTTGCAGTCGCGTTGCGAGGCTTCGGCCAAACGGGCGGCGGCCGCCGTTTTGTCGGCTTCCGTCAGGTACTGTTTGTCCGCATGAACGGCAAAAAGCGTTTGCATGGTCGCGGGGGGAAGAGCGACATACGAGCCTGCCGCGCTGAGCTTGTGCCGCTTCGCCAGCTGCACCAGCTCCCGGCTAAGGCTGGGGTAGACAAGCAGTCGCTCTGCGTCCGGCGGCGGAAGGTCGAGCCACATCGGACCGACGCCGTTGCGCGTTACCGCGCCGTTTTCATACCGGGCCATGCCTTCTCCGAATCCGTCTTCAAGACTGCAGACGACATCGTAAGCTGCGTTCGGCGTCATGGGTTCGCCTTCACTGATGAAGTGCGATTCCACCGCCGTGACCCGTTGCGGCGCGGTTTCGATGCAGAAAGACGCAAACAGGCCCGACAGGCCGGGATAAATGCCGGCGGAGAGGAGAAAGGTCAGGTTCTTTTTTCGCAGCTCCTCGTGAATGGGGCTCAACCGTTCGAAGAGCGGCTCGTCCCCGCCGAGATCGATATAGTGGGCGTTCGCGCGCAGGGCCGCAAGCGCGATCGTGTCGAGAATGCGCCGAGAGGGACCGGCGCAATTGACGATCAGACGGCAGTCGCGGCAAAAGGCCTCAAGCTCCTTGGAATCATAGAGATCCACCACTGCGCCGCGAACGCGGGGACCCAGTTCGGCGGCGGACTTCCGCAGTTTGTCGACGTTCCTGCCGCCGATCACGATATCGCACGCCGTCGTGGACAGGAGGGCCCGCGCGCAGGCAAGCCCTCCGGCCCCATAACCGCCGATGATGCCGATACGCTCAGCCCGCACGGGTGTTCCCCTCGGCCGGCCGCGTCGCCTTGCCGAGTTCGCGGGTCGGGCGGGCGGCTTCCAGTCGGCTTTCCAGGCGTTCGGCGAGTCCCGCGACATGCGGCTCTTCAAGGCAGGTGACGTGATTGCCGCCCGTTTCGACGACCTCCATATGCTTCAGCCCGGTGCCTTCCCACAGGGCGACGATGTCCATGGTTTGCGACATGATGCTGTCGCGCTCTTTGGGCTTGACCACGAGGATGTCGCCGTCGTAGGCGCGCGGCTTGTATTTGGCCACGGAGACAACGCTGACGCGGTAGATGGAAAACATGCCCGTAAACTCTGCAAAGGTCATGCGCCCGATGTGCGGGTTGCCCGCCTGCCGCGCGAGGTCGTAGGCAAGCCGCAGCCGCTCTTCGGAGCTCATGGCCTCCAGCTTGTGATACTTGGCGAGGAACGCCTCGCCCGCCGGCCCGGTAAGCCGGTCTTTCCAGCCGCCTTCGTGCATGGATTGTTGCGTCCACTCGCCGATATTCTTGGCCACGGCGTCAAACTCCCCGCCGTCGACTCCGAGTCCCGCGCGTTCCAGGGGAATGGCCAATTCTTTGCATAGCATGTGGAAGATGAAGATGTCGTCGTCGATCAGGAAGGGCGGCTTCATGGAGCTGATCAGCGTCACCAGGGCGACTTCCTGCCCAGCTTCCCGCAACTGCTGGGCCATCTCATAGGCGATGATGCCGCCCATGCAGAACCCGCCGAGAAGGTAGGGCCCTTGGGGCTGCACCGTGCGGATCGCCGCGATGTATTCCTCGGCCAGGGTTTCGATGCGCGCCTCCGCCGCGATGTAGGCGGCGATGTCGTGCACCTGCAGGCCGTACAGCGGGCGGTCCGGGGCAAAGTGTTTGCGCAGGCTGTTGTACACGAACAAACGCCCTCTGCCGTCGCTGATCAGGAAGAAGGGCGTCTTCCCGCCGCCGGACTGCATAAGCACAAGCGGCGAGTCGGTGGAGCCGTTCGCCGCCCGAGCCTCCCGGTCTTCCATGATCCGCTCCACGGTGGCGGCGATTCCGGTGACCGTGGGCGCTTCAAAGAGGTTGCGCAGGGTGAGCTCTTCCCAATCGAGCTCGTCTCCGAAGGCTTCGCGCATTTTGGTCAGGAGTTTCGTGAGCAGAAGTGAGTCGCCGCCCAGTTCAAAAAAGTCGTCGGTGACGCCGACCCGCTCAAGGCCCAGCACGTCGGCCCATATGGCCGCGAGCGTTTTTTCGAACCGGGTACGCGGTTCGACGTGATTCCTTTGGGCGGCGGCGCGGGACGATCGGCCCGAGGCCAGCGCCTTGCGGTCCACTTTTCCCGTGGGGGTGAGCGGCAGGGCCTCGAGGGCCGTGTACCGCGCCGGCACCATATAGGCCGGGAGCTTCATACTTAAAAAATCGTGCAGCCCGCCCTGATCCAAACGACGGACTTTGGCCGTCGATTGCCCGAGGATGATGTGCTGCCCCAGCGCCCCGCAAGGGTGCCCCGGAACAGGAAGGGTGGTGTGCTTTCCAAATCCGTTCGCGGCCAGCACGGCGTTCCATTTTTCCTGTGAGAGGAACGGCGAATCGTCTTTGACCCGGTCGTCTTCCAGTTCGCTGAAGTCGATGAGGAATTCCATGGTGACCAGCAGCGGCAGATTGTCGCCCGTCTGCTCAAGGATGAGAACGCAGCCGTTTTCGTCCAGCAGCGAGTTCAGGCGGCGCATGGTCACGGCCATGTCGGCGGCGTTGTGCAGCACGTTGTTCGCGATGACCACGTCGTAGCTGTGGGGCTCGTAGCCCTGGCGTTCCGGCGGCGTGTTGATGTCGAACAAGGCATACTCGAGAAACGGGTAGTCTTTGAATTTCTCTTTCGCCTCGCTCAGGAAAAAGGAGGAGATATCCGTATACGTGTAGAGCGTGTGCTCCGGATCGAGTTCCGGCAGCACGGCGGCGGTGGAGCTTCCGACGCCGGCCCCCACCTCGAGAATGCGCAGGGTCCTGCCCGGCCCGCGCCCCCGCACGATGGAGCGCATGCCCGCTTTCATGATGGCATAGTAGTACTGACTCATGGGATTGTATTGATACACGGTTTCCGCCACGTCCCATGAGCCGTCGGGGAAGAGGAGCTTGTGCGGGTCGAGCTCGCCCTTGAACAACCCGGCCAGGTCGCCGCAACTGCGCTTGATGTATTCGAGCAGCAATCCTTTGTGGCCGATGCCGTGTTCATAGGCGGCCACCCGCTCCCAGAGCGGCTCGGTGTCCTGCAGGGGCAACGGCGCGGGGTTTCGGTAGATCCGCTCTCCCACGCGCTCCATCAGGCCTTCACGCGAAAGGAGGTTCAGCCAGCGGACAAGCAGCTTGCGGTGCGCGGGCTGAATGCCGCAACGCGCCACAATCTCGTCGGCCGAAAGGGTTTCGGAAGCTCCGGCGAATACCCCCATTTCTCGCAGCGTCTTGCACATGTAGGCGATGCAGACGGCATCCAGGCTTTCCCAGAAAGAGAGAAACGCGGAACCGTCCGTTACGCCTTCCGGCAGCGCTCCGGCCTTGTTGCGCGAGGCGACCAGCAGATCGCGCCAAGCGCCGGCGTTTGCCGGGGGCGCATCGTCCGCGAACAGTGTGCCGCCGTGTTCCGCCGCGGGCACCACATAGGCCGCGAGGTGTTTTGCCCCCTGCGGATCGGTGTTCACGGCGACCACCGCGTCGCGCACGCCGGGGTGTTCTTTGAGGGCGGCTTCGATTTCGCCGAGCTCAATGCGAAACCCGCCCAACTTGACCTGAAAGTCTTCGCGGCCGAGAAACTCCAAGGTGCCCCCCGGGGTGTACCGCGCCATGTCTCCGGTGCGGTAGAGACGTTCGCCGGTGGAGGGATGGGTGACAAAGGCCGCCTCGGTTTTCTCTTTGTCCCGCCAATAGCCGTCGGCAAGACCGATGCCGCCGATGTAGAGTTGGCCGGGGGTCCAATCCGGGCAATCTTCCATGAACCGGCCGAGCACATGAAGCTGCTGGTTCCGCATGGGCCGGCCGTAGGGAATGCTTTTCCAGGCGGGGTCGACGTGGTCGATGGGATACAACACCGACCAAATGGAGGCTTCCGTCGCGCCGCCCAAGCCGACGACCCGCGCCGCCGGCGCCCGCCTGAGAATCGCGCCGGAAAGATCGACGGGAATCCAGTCGCCGCTCAAAAGGACAAGGCGCAGGGAGGGCAGCTCCGCGCCGACGCTTTCGCCGTATTCCGCGAGCATTTGCATCAGGGCGGGAACCGTATCCCAAATGGTGACCCGGTGCTCCGTGACCAGGGACAACCAGTGGGCGGGGTCCTTGGTTTTGTCCGCGTCCGGAACGACAACCGCGCCGCCGACCGCGAGCGGACCGAAAATATCGTAAACCGAAAGGTCGAAGCTCAGACCGGAAAGGGCGAACACGCGGTCTTCCGCCGTCACGCCGAAGCGGTCGTTGATGTCGAGCAGAGTGTTCACCGCGCCCCGGTGCCCGATCATCACCCCTTTGGGGCGACCGGTCGAACCGGATGTGAAGATCACATAGGCGAGGTCTTCCGGTTTTTGGGCGGGTGCGGGCGCTTCCGGTTCGTTGCCGGGCCTCATGGTGTCGACGTTCAGGCGGAGAAGGCTCTCGGGCCACTCCAACGAGGCGTCCAACCTGCTTTGGGTCAGGATGACGGCGACTTCGCCGTCCTGCAGCAGCGTCCACAGGCGCTCTTTCGGCAAGGATGGGTCGATCGGCAGATACGCCGCGCCGGCGTAAAGAACGCCCATTGCCCCGGCGATTTGCTCCCAGCCCTTTTCCATGACGACGGCCACAAGCCGGTTCGGCTGCGCGCCGTGTGCGCGCAGCCGGCCGGCGATGTGCCGCGCGAAGCCGTCAAGCTCCGCATAGGAAAGGGTTTTGCCGGCGGCGATCACGGCCGGGCGTTCCGGGGTCAGGGCGGCCTGCTTCATGAAGAGGGTATGCAGCAGCTCATCGGACACAGGCCCGGCGGTCGCGTTGACCTGCTTGCGGGCGTCCGCCTGCGCGGAAGGCAGCAGGTTTCTTTGCGTTTCCGTCCAGGCGCCGTCGTCCGAGGCGAGCCGATGCAGGAGTGCTTCATAGGCCGCGAACATCTCGTCGAGCATGCCTTCGGGGAAGAGCTCCTCCACCGCGTCCCAGTTGCACACCAGCATGCCGTCCTGCTCGAAGGTCTGGTTGTCGAGCCAGACCTGGGGCGTTTGGGTGATGTAGTAGATCACCCTGCCGAACATGGCGAGGTCGAAGGCTTCGTCGTCGTGTTTGGGGGTGATCCCGATGGTGCTCGTGAACACGACGGGCATGACCGAGGCCGTGGAACCGCTCATGCCTTTCGCGATGTCGCGGATGACCCGGACCCCGCCGTACCAGCGATGATCCAGGTCGTCCCAGAGCCGGGCGTTGATGCTTCGGGCCCGATCCGTAAAGGTGTTGCGCCCTCCGTTGTCCACTTCCAGCAGATTGACCGCAGTGAACTCGCCCATGACTTCCATGATGTTGGGGTGCAGGGGCAACCTGTTGAACAGCGTCATGTTGAGGGTAAAATGCGGGTTGCCGCTCCAGGAGGCGAGAATGTCCGCATAGGCGGCGAGCACCGCGCCGGAAGCGGGAATCCCGGCTTTGACCGCTCTACGGCCGAGTTGCGCCCAGGTATCCGCCGGCAGGTGGAAGCGGCGGTGGGAGAATTGCGGGCGCAGAACGCTTTCAGGGGACTTGGCGAGGGGCAGGGCGGGCGTAGCGGGCAGGGTTGCCGCCCGGCTCGCCCAGTACTCGCGAGAACGTTGATACTGCGGCGTTTCAACAAGCTTTTCCTCCGTCAGCACATAGTCTCTGAAGGAAACGGCAAGAGGCTCGAAAGCGCGCTTCGGGTCTTCGTAGCGCTCATGGAGCTCTTTGAACAGAAGCTGCAGGCTGAAACCGTCCATGATCAGCTGATCGATGCCGATGTGCAGCCGCGCCACGTCGCCCGGCAACAGGGTGACGCGCAGTTCGAAAAGCGGCCAGACGTCGGTGGCGAACACCTGGTGGGACATGCTCTCGCGGATTTGCGCGAGCCGTTGCTCAATGTCCGCCGCTTCGGCCCGGCGCAGATCGAGCACGGCGATTTCATACGGGGGCACCTCTCGCAGCACTTTCTGCATGCCGCCGGGCAGGATGATCGCCCGCAGCATCGCATGCCGCTCGATGACGGCCCGCCAGGCCGCTTCCAGGCGCGACGGGTCGAGGGCGTCTTTTTCCATTTCGACGTAGGCGTGGCAGGCGATGTTGCCGATGTCGAAGGCTTCGTCGCGCCCCACGAGGTACGCCGCCTGGAGATCGGTAAGCGGAAAGGGCTGGTGCGCATTGTGCGGATCCGGCACGATTTCCGAAGCAGAGGCCGACTGCGCCGTGGAACGCCCACGAAGAATCTGGAGCAATTCCCCCTTGTTGTCGGCCAGCCGCCGCAAGACGTCTTGATCCAAGATTCCTTTGGGAGCGCTGTAGCGCAAAGCGCCGCCTTCTTCCCACAATCTGACTCCCCGATCTTCAACAGAGTTCAAAAGCTGTGCGGCCGTCATAGAAAACCTTCCTCATGTTCCCGGCAGGCATCATTGCCGGTGGTGATCGTGTGAACGTATTGGGCGAGCCCGGCTATTGTCGGGGCATCAAACAAGGTGCGCAGCGGCAGATCGATTGCAAAACCCCGCTTCAACGCGCTGAGTGTCTGCACGGCGATAAGGGAGTTGCCCCCCATGGAAAAAAAGTCTTCGTGAATGCCGATTTTCGTCCGGCCCATCGCGGCCTGCCATTCCTGCGCGATGCAGCGTTCAACCGGTGTTTCCGGTGCGACATACGGCCGGTTTTTCTTGTCTTCTTCCTCGGGCACCGGGAGCGCGCGCCTGTTCAGCTTGCCGTTGGGCAGCAAGGGCAGTTTTTCCAACATCACATAGAGAGGGGGGACCATGTATTCCGGCAGTTTGCTCCGCAGAAAAGCGCGGATGCCTTCAACCGTAGCCGGGCGCTCTTTGTTCGGCACCGCGTAGCACACAAGCTTGCCGGCCCCGGCGCCGCCGATGCAGGTTATCGCGCCGTCCGTCACGTCGGGGCACGCGTTGAGGGCGGCTTCAATTTCGCCGAGCTCAATCCGGTGGCCGCCTATTTTCACCTGGGAGTCGGCCCGGCCGAGGAACTCGATGTTGCCGTCCGGCAGCATCCGGCCAAGATCGCCGGTGCGGTAGAGGCGTTCCCCGGTTTGCGGCCGAACGATGAACGCGGCGTCGGTTTTCTCTTTGTCGCCCCAATAGCCCCGCGCCAGGCCGACCCCGGCGATGTGCAGCTGTCCCGGCACATGATCCGGGCACTCCTCGAGGGCGTCGTTGAGAATGTAATAGCGCTGATTGGTCATGGGACGCCCGTAGGGAATGCTCTTCCAGTCCTCGGGAACTTCTCCGATGGGGTAGATGTTCGACCAGATGGATGCTTCCGTCGCGCCGCCCAGGCCGATAATCCGGGCCTCAGGCCAAAATCCGCGCAGTTCGTCGGGCAGGCGGACGGGAATCCAGTCGCCGCTGAGCAGCATAAGGCGCAGTCCCGCCGGGGCCGGGGCGGACCCTCCCGCCATGTGCGCGACAAGCATTTGCATCAGCGTGGGCACGGTGTTCCATATGGTCGCCCCCTCGTCCGCCATCAGGCGCAGCCAGTGCGCGGGTTCCCGCACCTTGTCGGCTTCGGGCAGGATCAGCGCACCGCCGGCCGCGAGCAGGCCGAAGATGTCGTAAACGGAAAGGTCGAAATTGAGGTTTGAAAGCGCCAGAATGCGGTCGTTGGAACCGACGTCGAACCGCCTGTTGATGTCCAGGATGGTGTTGACCGCGCCTTTGTGCTCGATGGCCACACCCTTGGGCGTGCCCGTTGAGCCCGATGTGTAGATGATGTAAGCGAGATCGTCGGGGCCTTGCATCGGTTGCAACGGGGTGTCGGGGCACTCTTCGGAGGGCGTGTCGGCCCCGACCGCGAGAGGGGAGACGCCGTCCGGCCAGGAGAGCCTGTCCGCGCAATGCGGTTGCACCAGGGCGACACGCGCTCCGCTGTCGCGCAGAATGTGCTGCAGCCGTTCGTGCGGCGTTTCGGGATCAATCGGCAGGTAGGCCGCCCCGGCGTAGAGGATGCCGAGGACGGCGGCAACCTGTTCCCAGCCCTTTTCCATAACCACGGCGACAATGTCGCCCGGCTTGACGCCGGAACGGCGCAACAGTCCGCTGAGATGCCGTGCATGCCGGCGCAGTTCCGCATAGGTCAGCCGCCGTGTGGGCGTGATCACCGCCGGGGCGTCGGGCAGACGCCGCGCGGTTTCGTCGAACAGCGTATGCAAAAGGGCGGCGGAAATCGGCGCGTCGGTGGCGTTGCTCTCGTCATGGCGCCTTTTCTGCTCGGGGGGAAGCGACACGACGACATGCCGGGCCCAAAGTGCGTCGTCGTCGAGCAGCCGGCGCAGCAAGCCTGTGAAGGCGTCGAACATGACCTCGAGCTGTCCTTTGGGGAAGGCTTCCTCCACAACATCCCAGTTGATGGCCACGGTATCGGCGAATTGGTAGACATGCAGGTCGAGCAGCACCTGGGTGGTCTGGCTTATGGAGTAGCGCAGGGTCATCGGCCTGCCGTCGAGCACGGTGCCGTTGCCGATGTCGCCGACCTTCAGAATATTGGTGAAGACGATGGGCATAAGAACCGTGCCGCCGCCGGGCCGCCGGCGAAGAAGCTCGCGGATGACCCGGACCCCGCTGAAATCCCGATGCTCCATGTCGCGCCAGAACTGTTCCTGCAACAGCTTGGCCCGTTCGAGCAGCGTCGAGCCGGCGGGGCGTCGCGCCTCGAGCAGGAGAATGTCCGTGAAGTCGCCCAAGATGTCGTTGACCTGCGCATGCAGGTCGCGTCTGTTGAAATATGAGATGTTGATGCAGAAATTTTGGTGCCGGTTCCACAGCCGCAGCACTTCCGCAAAGGCGGAAAGCAGCACGACGGTTCCCGTAAGGCCGAGCTTGGCGGCTTTGCTTTCGAGTTTTTTCCAGTCTTCCAGACTCCACGGGGCATGCAGCCGTTTGAAGCGGGAGTCGTCGAGAGCCGCCAGGGTCGTTTTGAAGAAAAACTCGGGCGCGGGGGGCAGGGTGGGAATGCGTTCGTTCCAATACCGCTCGGCCTTTTTATACTCGTCGGATTCTTCCAGGTCGCCGAGGCTCATGACATAGTCGCGGAAGGTAAGGCGCAGCTCCGGCAGGGTTCCTTCCGGGTTTTCGTAAAAAAAGCGCACATCGTTCATGAGCAGGGGGAAGCTGGAGGCATCCAGCAGCAGCGCGTCAAAACTGAAGTGCAGGCGCGCAACGTCGTTTTCGAGCAGGCTGACGCGAACGTCGAACATGGGCCAGACGCCCAAAGGGAGAACCTGATGCGACATCTCCTCCCGCACAACCGCCAACTTCGTCTCGACTTCCGCTTCCGGCAGGCCGCGCAGGTCGTTCACGGCGACGTCATAGGGCGGGGTGTTTTCCACCACCTGCTGCGTGCCGTTTGGGTGAATGATGGTGCGCATGGCTTCGTGGCGGTCTATGGTCAGCCGCCAGGCCGCCTGATAACGCGCGACGTCGAGTTGGGAAATTTCAAATTCCTGGTACCCGTGGGTGGAAACGCTGCCAAGATCCAAGCCGGCGTTGCGCCCGGTCAGATACCCCTGCTGCACGTCGGTCAGAGGAAAGGGAGCGTACCTGCCGGCCGGGTCCGTGCGCAGGACGGGCCCCTTCTCCGGGAGGTTCCCGATGCCCGCCTCGGAATGCGCGAGCAGGGCCAACAAATCGCGCTGTTGTTCGGAAAGCATCGCTACTCCTTCCTTTTTGCATTGTGCAGCATGGCCGCCACCTGTTCCGGTGTCATGCTTTTGACCCGCTGGTAGAGTTCCGCGGCTTTTTCCGTGCCTCCCCCGTGCTCTTCGTTGTCCACAAGGTACGCGGCCAGCTTGGCGACCGTGTCGTGGCTGAAAACCACATTGAGGGGGAGTTTGATGTGGAAAATGTTGCGCAGCTCGGCATCGAGCGTAATGGCGAGAAGCGAGTCGCCGCCTATGTCGAGGAAAGGATCGTCCACCCCGATGCGGTCGATGCCCAAAAGAGCCTGCCAGACGTCGGCGATGGTTCGTTCAATGACGGTGCGCGGCTCGGCGTAGACGACGCCGATTTCCGGCCTGGCGTGCAGCGTCGTGCCGGGGCTTGCCGGTTCCGACGCCTGGGTGGGAACGCTTTTGTTCATACGGGCGGAAGCGAGCAGGCGGGGCAAGTCGCGCGTGCAGACCGCCACTCGGGAAAGACCGGAGGCCAAAATACGCACAAACGCCTCCACTCCCTGTTCGGGTTGCATCCCGTCGACGGCATCGCCCGCCGTATCGGCGGAAACGCCCGATCCCATGCCCACTCCGAACCAGAAGTTCCAGTTGACCCCGACAACCCGGCAGGGCGAGGCGGAGGCGCTTTCCGTATAAGCGTCGAGAAAGGCGTTCGCCGCCGTGTAATCGGCGCTGCCGGCGATACCGCCGTAAGCGGCCAGGGACGAGCAGAGCAGCAGGAAATCGGGGGTGAACTCTTTGCACAGCTCGCCGAGAATGCGCGTTCCTGTGACTTTTGCTCCGATGTTGCTTGCGCCGAGCGCGCCGGAGGCGATCAGCCCGCCCCCGGCGACACCGGCCGCGTGGATAACCCCGTGGACGGCGCCGAAGCGTTGCCGCGCTTCTTCAAACACCGCGCGCATCCGGGTTTCGTCCGCCACATCCGCCTGCGCGACCAAGATTTCGGCTCCGGCGGCCTCAAGGGCCGCCACGCGCCGGAGCAAGACGGAAATGGTGTCGTCTTCGGCATGGGTTGCGAGCCAATTTCCGCGTTCCGGCGCGGCGGGCAGAGCCGTGCGGCCGACCAGCACGAGTTTGGCCCGCAGGTGGGTGGCCAGGTACTCTGCCAGGGCGAACCCCACGCCCCCGAGGCCGCCGGTGACGACATACGTGCCGTTTTCACGCAGCGGGACATTCGCCGGGGAAGGGGAGGCAAGGCGGACCGGCTCGAAGCTTTCCACCCAGCGCCGTCCGTTTCTGTATGCGACCACGGCCGGTTCGGGAGAGAGCGCCGTCAGCTCCGCTTCCACATGCGCCGCAAGCTCCGGCAGTTCCTCTGGATGTGTAGGCTGTTCCAGGTCGACGGTCAGGCAACGCACGGCGGGAAACTCATTGGGAATGACGCGGCCCGGCCCGAGCAGCAGGGCTTTTTCCGGAGACACCATTTCCTTGCCGGTCACGGCACGCATCCCCGTGGTGATGATGCCGAGCCGGAGCGGTTTGCGGTCGAGTTGCCGTTCGGCGGCGGCCCGCATGATCTGGAGAAGAGCTTCATGCATGGTGTCGGCGTCGGGCGCGGTTGCCGGCGAAATGCCGCGGCAGTCTGCGATGACGTTCGGGGCCCGTCCGTCTTCGGCAAGCCGTCTGAACAATGCCTCGTAATCGCCGCGCGACGCCGGGTTGAGAAGGAACGTGCCGTCCCCGTTCGCGGCAAAGGATTCCCCTTCGGCCACAAGCGAGACCACACGCCCGGCCCGACGTTGCCGCGAGGCCAGGGCTTCTCCGACGCCTTCGGCATCTTGGAAGATCAGCCAGGAGCGAAGTTCCTCCTCATTCGCTTGGGCGGCTGGGGCTGTGGGGCGGGGGGCGAGCCGCCAGGAGGGGGCGTAGAACCACTCGTCCATGGATTCTTTGGGCGGGTTGAGGTCGGCCTCTCCCGTCGGGAGGGAGGTCTCCCGGGGCTCAACGGCATATGTCCGGCGTTCAAAAGGATAGGTGGGCAGGGGGATTCTGGCGTGCGGCCCTTCGCCGTACAAGGTGACGTCATGCCCGGCGGTCCAGAGATCTCCGAGCAGCCGAAGGAACTGGGCATGCTCCGGCAGCGTCGGCAGCTCCTTCCGAGTGCGCATGGCCGCGAAATGCCCGGCGGTCGCCGCCGGGCTGGAAGCGCCGTCCGGAGAAACGTCGATGAACAAAGGAGCGAAGGCTTTGTCGGCAAGAGCGATCGCTTCGCCAAGCTTGGCCGGAGATGACGCCTGCTTGAGCCAGTAACTTTTGTCCAGGGCCTCATAGTTGGACAACCATTGCCCGGTGATGCCCGAGGCCACGGAGATCGAAGGAGCGCCGAAGCGCACCGCTTCGAGCGCCTCCTGAAACGCGGGCAGGCTCTCCGGATCCAACAGCCGGGGCCGGGTGTCGTTTCCGGCCGGGGCATGGGCGATGTTGTGTCGTTTCAGGGCTTCTTCCAATTCGCCCTTGGCCTGCTCCGCGACGGAAATCAGGCAGGCGGTTCCATGGTCGGCCTCGATCCGCGCTCCGGCGGGCAGGGCCTGTTCCACAAGGCGCGGGGCGGCCTCCGCTTCATACACGGCGCGGGTGGGCCCGGCCCGGAGCAGTTCGTCTTTGCGCACAACCAGCGTCAACGCGTCTTCAAGGGAAACCACGCCGGCAAGGACCGCCGCGACATATTCGCCGATTCCCCGGCCGACAAGCGCGGTCGGTTCCGCGCCTCTGGAACGCAGCAGTTCCGCGGCGGCATAGACAAATGTGAACAGCGCGGGGAGTGGTGCCGCCGGGGGCACTTCACCGTTTTGTGGGGCGGCTTCCGGGCGGAAGGCGTCTCGAACATCCGAGCCTATAAGAGAAAGAAGCCGTTCGGCGCACGCGTCGACCGCCTTCCGGAAGGCCGGCTCCTCGGCGTAGAGTTCCGCTCCGGCGGCGAGGCAGGATGATTCCCTATCGTGGGCCGGCAGCACAAAGACAAGAGGAGGCGCGGCGTCCTGACTCTTGCGGATGGAAGGCGTTTCGGCGGAAGCGAAAGCGTCGAGTTGGGAAACGGCGTCCGCTACATCGCGGCAAACGACAAACGTCCTCAGGTTGAAGGCTTTTCTCCCGGCCTGCAAGGTAAAGGCGGCGTCCGCCAAGGAAATGCTCCGGTCGGCGCGCAGATGGGCCGCGAGGCGGGCGGCCATGGCTTTCAGCGCGGCTTCCGACCGGGCGGAAAGCGCGAGCACATGCCACGAGGTGTCGGCCGCGACGGACGGGAGTTTGGGCGCTTCTTCCAACACAAGGTGCGCGTTGGTGCCGCCGAAGCCGAAAGAGCTGACGCCCGCGCGGCGCGGGTGCGCATTCGTCTTCCACGGCGCGAGGTCGACGTTGACGTAAAACGGCGTTTTTTCGAAGCGTATTTCCGGGTTGGGAGCTTCAAAATGCAGGCTCGGCGGCAGCATCTCGTGGCGCAGGGCAAGAAGCACCTTGATCAGAGACGCGACCCCGGCGGCGGTGTTCAGGTGCCCGATGTTGGTTTTGACCGATCCGACGGGGCAGACGCCGGTTTTGCCGCCCATGTCGCCATAGGCCTTGGTCAGGGCCGCGATTTCAATGGGATCGCCGAGGGCGGTGCCCGTGCCGTGCGCTTCAACATAGCCGATGGATTCCGGCGGCACGTCGGCCATGGCCAAGGCTTCGGTAATGACGTCGCACTGGCTTTCCAGACCGGGGGCGGTGAACCCCACCTTGGCGGAACCGTCGTTGTTCATGGCGAACCCGCGAATCACGCCGTAAATGGTGTCCCTGTCTTTTTTGGCGTCTTCGAGGCGTTTGAGCACAACGATGCCGAGCCCGTTTCCGGGCACGATGCCCGAGGCCCCGGCGTCGAAGGCTCGGCACTGGGCCGTACGGGAGATGAACCCGTCGGATTCCGTGCACAGAAAACCGCAATCTTGGGGAAAAGAGATGGAGACGCCTCCGGCAAGCGCCATGTCGACCTGATAGGCCAGCAGACCTTGGCAGGCCTGGCACACGGCGACAAGCGAGCTGGAGCAGGCGCTCTGCACCGAGACGCCCGGCCCGCGCAGGTTCAGCTTGTAGCAGACCCGCGTGGCCAGATAGTCTTTGTCGTTGCCCAGCAGGACATCGAAAAATTTGGTCGGCTCCATGGGCGAAAATTCATGCATCAGCCGTGACATGTACGTGCTTATGGCCGCGCCCGCGTAAACGCCGACGGTGTTCGCGCCGGCGGGCGAGGCGTACCCGGCGTTTTCCAGCGCCTCCCACGCGCACTCGAGGAACAGCCGCTGTTGCGGGTCAAGGTAGGCGGCCTGTCTGGGGGTGAAGCCGAAAAAGTCCGCGTCGAACTGTTCCGCGTCGTCCAGCACGTATCCGGCCTTGATGAAGTTGGGCGCGCGCAGCACCTCGGGGGAAACACGGTCCCGCAGGTCTTCCTCGGAAAAATGCCGCAACACGTCCGTGCCGTGTTTCAGGTTTTCCCAGAAGGCATCCGGCGTTTTCGCGCCGGGAAAGCGTCCGGCCATGCCTACTATCGCGATGCTTGAACTTTCGTCGTACGGGAGAGTGCTCATAGGTGTGTTCGCCCTCGATCTGTGGAGTGTACTTGTCTGCCGATCTTGCGTGTTCGGGGTCGGCCGGGGCCAAAACTCGGCGCGGCGTTCATGAACGTCGCGCCGATACGAAGGAGTCTTTGCGCGGCCTTATGCTTGCGCCATACCCGGCGAACCCGTTGCGGCGGCGCGTTTGCGGGCTTGCTCCCGGCGACGTTTTCCCCGCGCGGCCATCAAAGCGCCTTCCGGCTCCTTGGCATCCGAGCCGAGAAATTTCGCCATGGCGTGTATTGTCGGGTGTTCGAAAATGTTGACGATGCCGATGTCGTCGCGGAACGTGGTCTGCAGCCTGCTGGCGAGACGGATGGCCAGCAGCGAGTTGCCCCCCTGTTCAAAAAAGTTGTCGTGCACGCCGAATGCGTCCTGCTCAAGAATCTCGCCCCAGATTTCGGCCAGGGCTTTTTCCAGCCGGGAACCCGGCGGAATCGGTCTTTTTTCAAGGGAGGCCGCCGCGGGAACCCGGGCGATAAGCGCGTTGCGGTCGATTTTCCCATTGAGCGTGAGGGGCAGGGCATCAAGAACCGTGACGCTGTGCGGCGTCATATAAGCGGGCAGCTTCGTCGCGACGATGTTCCGGGCTTCTTCCGCCACGTTCGTGGGCGCGTTTTCCCGAGGCACGACGAACGCGGCAAGGCGCTTGTCTTTGCCCGCGTCGCCCACGGCGATCACCACGGCATGCCGCACGCCGGGGTGCCGGCCGAGGGCGTGCTCAATTTCGCCCAGTTCCACCCGATATCCGTTTATCTTCACTTGGAAGTCTTTGCGGCCGAGGAATTCGATGGAACCGTCCGGCAGGTGGCGACCCTTGTCGCCGGTGCGGTACAGGCGTTCACCCGTTTGAGGATGGGTGACGAAGCTTGCCGCCGTTTTTTCCGCATCCCGCCAATAGCCGACGGCAAGGCCGATGCCGCCGATGTGGATTTCTCCCTCCACCCAATCCGGGCAGGGGTTCAGGGCGCCGTCCAGCACGGCCACCCGCTGGTTGCGCATGGAAGAGCCGTAGGGAATGCTTTTCCAATTCGGGTCGACCTCGGCGATGGGATAGAGAATCGACCAGATGGAAGCTTCCGTCGCTCCCCCAAGGCCGACGATCTGCGCCTTGGGAGCTTTGGCGCGTATGGCGTCGGGCAGGGCCGGGGGTATCCAGTCCCCGCTCAAGAGGGCAAGGCGCAATGACGGAGGCAGAGTGAGGCCGGCGTTGGTCGCGTGGTCGATCAGCACCCGCATGAGGGCCGGAACGGAGTTCCATACCGAGACGGCGTGCCGTTGCAGCAGTGTAAGCCAGTGTGAGGGGTTTTTCGTCTCGTCCGGAGCGGGAAGGACGATAGCGGCCCCACCGGCCAGGGCGCCGAAAATGTCATAGACCGAAAGGTCGAAGCTCAGGCCGGACAGCGCGAAAAAGCGGTCCTCGGGGGTGACGCCGAAGCGTTCGTTTATGTCGAGAAGCGTGTTCACCGCCCCGCGATGGTCGATCATCACCCCTTTGGGGGTTCCGGTGGAGCCGGAGGTGAAGATGACGTACGCGAGATTTTCGGGGGAAACGTTCACCCGCGGCGGCTCCGGCGCGTTTTTCGGTTCGAGCAGGGCCTCGCGCACGGGAAGAATCTCGACGGCATCGGGCCGCTCAAATCCCGGCGAACCCGCCTTGGTCAGGGCCACGGTCACTTCCCCGGCTTGGAGCAGGTGCAGCAGGCGCTCCTTGGGCAGGTCCGGATCGATGGGCAGGTACGCCGCCCCGGCCATAAGGATGCCGAGCGCCGCCGCAACCTGTTCCCAGCCTTTTTCCATGACGATGGCGACAAGGGTGTCGGCCGGGATGTTTCGGGCCTGCAGCTCGTGGGCGATTCGCGCGGCGGCCGCCCGAAGCTCGCCGTAGCTGAGGGTCCGTTCGGGCGTGATGACGGCCGGGGCTTCCGGGCGCATGCGCGCCTGGCGTTCGAAAAGAGCATGAAGCGGCGGGAGCGGCTCGGGGAGTTCCTTTTGGGACGCCTGCTCGAGAGCTTCCCTGACCTCGGCCTGCTCTTTGGGTAGGGCAAGGGGAGCCTCCGTGTTCCAGGCCGTTTCGCCCCCGGCAAGAGAGCGCAACAGGGCGACATAGGCTGCGAACATGGCGTCCAGCAGACCGCTCGGGAACAGGTCTTCGGCGGCGTCCCAGTTCAGGACGAGCGCCCCGTCCTGCTCGTAGGCCTGGTGGTCGAGCATGACCTGCGGCGTCTGGGTGATGCTGGTGACGAGCCGTCCCATGCGCCCGAGGGCCGACGAATCGCGCCCGGCGGCGGCAAGGCTCACCGCCCCGGTAAACACGATGGGCATGCCGATCCGACCGCTTTCGCTTTTGCGCAGGTTCATTTCCCGCAGCACTTCCACCCCGCCGAACAGCCTGTGGCCGATATCCCGCCACAATTGGCGCTGGATGTCGCGGGCGCGCTCCACAAACGGCGCGGGACGCGTGTTGTCGACTTCCAGCAAAACAAGGGAGGTGAAGTCGCCGACGACGTCGTTGACCTCGGGGTGCATGGGCAGCCGGTTGAACAAGGTCAGGTTCAGGCAGAAGTGGGGCGAGGCGCTCCATTTGGCCAGGACTTCGGCATAGGCGGCGATCAGCAGCCCCGACGGCGTCAGCCCGGCTTCGGCAATGGCGGATTTCAGCCCCTTCCAGGCGGCTTCCTCAAGAATCGCGCCGCGTCGGACCGTTCGAGGTTCTTTGATGTCGCCGGGCGAGCGGACCAGGGGGAGAGCGGCCGGCGGCGGCAGGTTCGGGATTCGCTCCAGCCAATACTGCCGGTCGCGTTGGTAGGCTTCGGTCCGGCGCAACTCGGCCTCTGCCAGCACGTAGTCGCGAAAGCCAAGGGTCAGGGCGGGCAGTTCGGCGTCCGGGTTGTTGTACAGCGCAAGCCACTCCTCAACCAGCAGGAAGAGGCTCCAGGCGTCGGCGATGAGCGCGTCGAAATCGAGGAACAGTCTGGTGCGGGCATTGCCCTGTTCATCGGTATGGCGCAGGGCGCGGATATCGAACAACGGCCAGGTGTCCGTGGGGAGCGCCTGCCGCGAAAGTTTTTCCCTGAGCGCGAGAATGGCGGATTCCGCTTTTTTCGGGCTTCGATCGGTCAGGTCGTCGACAGGGAAAACGCACGGAGGAACGTCGGGCAGCACGCGTTGCGTGCCGTCGCGCAAAAACACGGCGCGCAGCATGTCGTGTCGCTTCACCAGCACCTGCCAAGCCGCGTTGAGTCGGCTGAGATCGAAACGGTCGTTGTCGAATTCGAAGTAAATGTGGCTCGCGACGCCGCCAAGATCATACGCGCCGAGGCGTCCTATCCAGTAGGCGTGCTGCACGTCCGTCAAGGGGAACGGCGCGTGGCGGCCGGCCGGGTCCGGCGTGACGGCGGGCAGGGCCGTTTGGACCGTCGGAGTGTGTTCCGAACCGCTCCCGGCTTGTTCCATATATCGGGCAAGTCCGGCGACCGTGGGCGACCCGAACAGTTTGTCCAAGGGCAGCTCGACGGACAACGCGCCGCGTATGCCGGCAATCAGCCGGGTCGCGAGCAGGGAGTCGCCGCCCAGCTCAAAAAAGTCGTCGTGCAGGCCAACCCGGGTTCCGAGCACTTCGCTCCAGACGGAGGCAAGGGCCAGCTCAAGCGGAGAAGCGGCTTCGGCCGGGGCGGTCCGATCCTCATTTTGCTCGGCGGCGGGAACGGGAAGTTTTTTTCGGTCAAGCTTGCCGTTGTCGCTCAGGGGCAGCCGTTCCAGTTCCAGAATGTGCGCGGGCACCATGTATTCCGGGAGTTTTTCCCGTAAAAATGCGCTGAGGCGCGCAAGAAAATCGCCTCCCCCCTCGTTTGCGGAAGCTTCGCGCACAATATAAGCGGCAAGGCGTTTCTCGCCCTTGACCGTGGAGAACGCCGCCACAACGGCTTCGCGGATGCCGGGGTATTGCTTCAGCGCGGCTTCGATCTCACCGGGCTCGATACGATGACCCCGGATTTTGATCTGAAAATCCTGCCGCCCCATGAATTCGATGATCCCACCCGGCAGGTAGCGCCCGAGATCTCCCGTGCGGTACCACCGTCCGCCGTGGGCCCGGACGAAGCGCTCGTTCGTAAGTTCCGGTTTGCCTCTGTACCCTTTGGCCACGCCGGCCCCGCCTATCCACAGCTCGCCCTCGACCCAGTCCGGGCAGTCGCGCCCTTTGGCGTCGACGACCCTGTACGCCTGGTTGTCGAGAGGACGTCCGTAGGGGATGGAGGTCCATGAGGACGGAATCGGAACGGCGACATCGTTGATGTTGGACCAGATGGCGGCTTCGGTCGCGCCCCCCATGGCGATGAAACGGCAGCCGTCCGCGACGGCCTGCAACCTGGCCGGCAGGTCAAGGCCGATCCGGTCGCCGGAGAGCATGGCCGCCCGGAGGGGAAGCGCGGCTCCGTCGCCGGCGGTAAGCAGCATGTCCAGCAACAGCGGGACGGAATTCCAGATCGTCACCGCGTGTCGCCGGATCAGGGCGTTCCAGGCGACGGCGTCACGATGGATGCGGTCGGAGACGAGAACCAGCGAGCCGCCCGCGCTCAGCAGGCCGAAAATATCGTAAACCGAGAGGTCGAAGTCCAGGGAAGAGACGGCCAGAACGCGGTCTTCGGCATCGACGGCATAGCGCCTGTTCAAGGCGGCGATCGTGTTCCAGGCCGCTTCGTGCGACGTTTCCACGCCTTTCGGCTCTCCGGTGGAGCCGGAGGTAAAGATGATGTAGGCGAGGCCCTCCGGCCGGGCCGGAGCCGGAGCTTTCGCCGGGGCGTCGGCGACGGCGTCGCAGGAGATGAGACGCGAACCGGCGGGCCAGGCAAGCCGGTCGGCAAGGTCGCGGTCGGTGATGACGCGGCAGATGCCGGCGCTCCTGTGGATACGCTCGCGGCGCTCGCGCGGCTGGGCCGGTCCCACGGGAACGTAGCACGCGCCGCAGGCGAGAATGCCGAGCACGGCGGCAACCTGTTCCGGGCCGCGCGGCAGCGTTACGGCAATAGCCTCACCGGGGCGGGCTCCGTCTTTCGCCAGCGCGGCGGCAAGACGCAGGGATTTCTCCGCCAAAGCGCCGTAGCTTATTTCCTCTCCCGTATCGCCGACGATCAGGGCCGTTCGGCTGGGAAGGCGCGCCGCGTGGGCAAAAAAACCTTCGTGGAGAAGCCGGGAGTCGAGGGGTATGGCGTTGGGAACGTGGTTTCTCGTCTCCCGCAGCGACGTGTCGTCCAAAAGAGAGACGGGGGAATCCCAGGTCGGTGCATCGACCGCCAACCGCTCAAGGGCTGCGCCGTAGGCGGCAAGCATGGCGTCCACCATTCCTTCGGGGAACAGTTCGTCAACGGCGTCCCAGGCCAGCAGCAACCCATCTTCTTCCTCATAGACCTGGAAATCGAGCCAGACCTGGGGAGTTTGCGAGATCATGTACGATTGCTCGCCAAAGGCTTTGCGGCAGGCTTTGCTCATCAGGGGCGTGTCGAGATTGCAGGCGAAGACCACCGGAGCGGCGACCCGGCCGTCCCGCCGGAAGCGGGCGAGATCCCGTTGCACCTGCACGCCCGACCAGGCGGAATGGGCCACGTCTTCGTGAAAACAGGCCTGAACGTCGAGCGCGCGCTCCTGAAAGGTTTTTTTGTCGGCGCAGTCGACGGCCAGCAGCAGCAGGTTCGTGAAGTCGGAGACGATATGCTCGATGCCCGGCTCATCCGTGGGGCGGTCAAAGAGCGGGACGTTGATGAAGAACCGCGACGTGGCGCTCCACCGGTCAAGGACTTCGGCATACAGGGCCAGCAGGGTCATGGCCGGCGTCACCTTGCGGGCGGCAGCGCGTTCTTTGAGTCGCCGCCATTGTTCCAGGGGAATACGATGTGTTCTGCGGGAAAAAATCGGGAACCTGACGGACTCCGGATCGGTTTTGAGCGGAAGTACCGGCGGGCCGGGCAACACAGGCAGACGTTCTTCCCAGTACTTCGCGGCGTGTTGTCTTTCCTCCTCTTTGCGCAACGACTCACGGTGCAGCAGATCGGCAAAGCTCCAGTTTTCGGGCAGAGGAGGAAGTTCGCCCCCACCGTACAACACGGCGAGGTCGTGCAGGACGATGCTGAGGCTTTGCACGTCGGCGACCAGCAGATCAATGTCTATGTGCAGCCGGGTTCTCCCCTCCGGAAGCAGACTGAGCTCAATTCCGGCGGTCTGTCCCAGTTCGACGGCCAGACGCCTGTGGGAGAGTCGCTCGCGGGTGTGCAGCAAAGCGGCGTCGCGGTCTTTTGGGTTCAACGCGCGCAGGTCATGAATCGAAAGGCGGGGCAATACGGCCGGGATGGCCCGCGTTTCCTGCATGCCGGAGTCGTGAAAAACGGTCCGCAACATCGGGTGGCGGAACAGCAGGCGAGTCCAGGCTTTTTCGAGGCGTTCGGGGTCGACGTCGCGGCCGTCGATTTCAAGGTAGGCGTGGCAACCTCTGCCGCCGAGGGGCTGGTCGTCGCGCCTGCCCATCCAATAGGCGTACTGCACGTCCGTGAGGGGAAACAAAGCGGAGGGGGCCGGCGAGGCCGGTTGCGACGCTTTTTTCTGCTTTTGCCTGTCGCCTTTCTGCAACAATGTGAGCCAGGCCGTGAGGGTCGGGGCTTTGATCAGCTCCGCGAAGGTCGCCTTTGCGCCTTCCCTGCGCCAGCGGTTGACGAGGCGCATGACCTTCATGGAGTCGAGACCGACACCGATCAGATGGTCGTCATCGCCGAAATCGACGGGGGCCGGCAGCATGTCCGTGATGGCGGAACGAATGGCGTCATAAGTAAAGACCGATGAACGTGACCCCGGAAAATCCCTCATTGGCAGACTCCGTGCGACAGTGGAAAGTGAACGGCGGCGCGAATGGGAAACGCCGTCGATGGTGGTATGCGTTGTCGGGTGCCGAAGCCGGCGGCCGGCGGACCCTATTTTTGCGATCGCGCCAGCAGGACAAGCTCGCGCTTGTTCACCTTGCCCACGCTGGTCAGGGGCCAGGCGTCGATTCTTTCGAGTTGATCGGGAAGCTTGTGGCGGGGCAGCCCTTGCGCGGTCAGAAACGCATGGATGCACGGCAGATCGATGTCGCGGGATTCCGCGATGATCCACGCGCAGGTGCGCTCGCCAAGAAGTTCATCGGGAATGCCGACAACCGCGGCATCCTGGATGCCGTCATATTTACGAAGATAGTTTTCAATCTCAATTGGTGCCAGCTTCTCACCGCTTCGATTTATTTGATCCTTGATTCTGCCGGTGACCTGAATATTCCCGTCGGGAAGGATGCGGGCGCTGTCACCTGTGCGGTAGTAACCGTCGACCGTTATCGCCGTTTTGTTGACCTCCGGCGCCCGGTAGTACCCTTGGATGGTATAGGGGCCGCGTACAATCAGCTCGCCTTCTTCGCCGGGGGGCACGTCGTTGCCGTGCGCATCCACAAAACGGAGTTCATCCGCTTCCGAGATCGGCCTGCCCTGTGTGTAGAGCACAACCTCGGCGGGGTCGTCGGGAGCGGTTTGGCAAATCAATCCCTCCGCCGTGCCGAAAACCTGCTGGAGCTTGCAGCCCAGCTTCGGCTCGACGTTCAGCGCCACCGCCGAAGGAAGGGGGGAGCCGCCGACCTGGATTAAGCGGAGGCTTGAGATATCGGCGTCCTCCCATTCCACGGCTTCAAGCCAGAGGTTGAGCAGGGCGGGCACAAGGGCCGTAATGGTGATTTTTTCTTTTTCAATAAGGGCAAAGGCTTCGTCGCACGCGCTGCTTTCGGAGAGCACAATCCGCCCGCCGGCGGAAAGCGTTCCCAGTATGCCGGGCGAAGAGAGGCTGAAGTTGTGGGCCGCCGGGAGCACAACAAGATAGGCGCTGTCTTCGCCAAGCCCGCAGCGCAGAGCCGCGGCGCGCGCATTGTAGGCGTAGTCGGCGTGTCGGCGTGGAATGAGCTTCGGCGTACCCGTCGTGCCGCCCGAGATAAGCAGCATGGCGGGGTTTCGGAAATCCGGAGCGCTGTAAGGAACCTTGTCGGTCGAGCGCGATTCCGTCAAAGAAATGGAATCGGCCAGAGAACCGTCGTCGGAAATGACGTATCGTATCGACGGATTGCCGGAAGTTGTTTTCTTTACCATGGGGTTGTAGTCGAACCCTTGAAAAGAGCCCGTGCCGAGGTAGGCCGTCGGTTCGGCCAGCGCGCACAGCGCGTTGACGTCGGATTCGCGGCTGGTCGGCATGGTGAAAATGGGGATTGCGCCGAACTTAAAAAACGCGAATGCGGAGGCTATAAACTCCAGCGTATTCGGCAGCTGGACGAGAACCCGGTCGCCCGGGCGGATGCCGAGCTTCAGAAAGCCGTTTGCGAGCTCTTCGGCCATTGTGTCGAGCTCTCGATAGGAAACCCGGCGATCGCGGGAAACCACGGCAAGACGCTCTTCATGCTTATCGGCGAGCAGGCCCAGCTCTTCGCCGAGCGAGTATTGCCGCCAGAATCCTTTTTTTACATACTCCTCGATAGGAGGTACCCATACTGCTTGACGCATACCTAAAAATCCTATGCTGGATGATGTGGAAGAACATGCAGAAGTAGCCGTGGAAAAGAGTAGGCGATTTTTGATTCATTGTAAATGAATTTTATTTTCAATTGATATTAAAATTCACAATCTTCAGAAAAAGCTCTCACAATCCATGCCGCGCGCGTCAGGATGTTGGTTCCGGGCGCCTCACTTTGTGGCTGAGTTTAGGGCGATAAAGTCTCCATACGGACTTGTCGGAAAAAGCGGTGGCCGGGAACCTGAGCGACGGTGAGGCTGTGGCTTACAGTCTTTTGTCCGGAAACGGCTTTGACCAAGTGGTTGCTGTTCATACCGGGCGCTGTGCTGCGCTCTGACAGCGTGTTCCCACGCGTGTGGGGATGAACCGGCACTCTGGGGCGTGGAAGACCCCAAGGAAGTGTTCTCTACGCGTGTAGGAGGGACTGCAGTAATCGGCTTCGCTGATCTGGAAGACAATAGAAACTTTCGCTTTCCGCCTTGGCGTATTCTCCGACAGATGACGGTATTTCCCCGCCGGCTTGAGCAAAAAATACCGTTACTTTGTCGAGCGGATTGTGGCTGTGGCGGCAAGAAATGGCGGTATCGATTTTTGCCAATATACCGTCATAAAGACGGGATATCCAGGGTCATTGAGGGACGGAAAAGGACGTTGGGCAGGCTGAAATCAGAAATCCCGCAAAGTTTTTAAGGACTTTGTTGGGTTTCCGGGGGCATCAAATGTGCCCAAAGAGAAAAGGACCTACACTATTTAGTATAAGCCCTTGATATTCCTGGTGGAGATGAGGGGGATTGAACCCCTGGCCTCCGCATTGCGAACGCGGCGCTCTCCCAGCTGAGCTACATCCCCAGGTTGTGAAGGCTGCTTATATACATCTTTTGGACGGCCGGCAAGGGGAATTTTGCCGTAAATATCTCTTGTTCCGCATCGCGCTTGCCGCAAACGGCCGCCGCATCTCGTTCGCCGGGAACGGCACGTCGCATCGTATGCCTTTATAGGTCGGCATTCTGCCGGACCGGTCGATATCCTGGACGGATGCCGCAGGTCCGGGTAGGCTGGGGCAAAGAGCGCCGAGCGGAAGTCGGCCCGCCCGTGCAATGGTTCGCGTTGGCCTGCGCGGCCATAGGGTGCCCGGAGCGCCGTCATCTGCCGAATCGGCTGAAGTCCATACCCGCCTGCAGCCTCCGGGACACCCGGAAAGGAGGTCGCGATGCACGAGCCCATCCTGGTGGCCGGGGCCACCGGTTATGTGGGGGGACGTCTCGTTCCGTTGCTGCTGAACCGGGGGTACCGCGTGCGGGTCCTGTCGCGCAGCCTGTCCAAGGTCCGCTCGCGTCCCTGGGGAAACCACGAGAACCTGGAGGCGGTCCGGGGCGACATGCATGATGTGGAAAGCGTACGCCGGGCCGTTCGGGATTGTGGAGCCGTCTATTATCTGGTGCACTCCATGGAGTCCCGGCATAAGGACTTCAGCGATGCGGACCGGCGGGCCGCCTACAATATGGTCCGCGCCTTGAAGGGGTCTTCGGTCGAACGGGTGATCTACCTTTCCGGCCTGCTGCCCGACGACCCGCATCTGAGCACCCACTTACGCTCGCGCGCTGAGGTGGCGGAAATTCTCTCGCTCTCCGACGCGCCGGTGACCACACTGCGGGCAGCCCAGCTTATCGGCGCGGGCTCGGCTTCCTTTGAGATGATCCGCTGGTTGGTGGACCGCTTGCCGGTTATGATCACGCCCAAATGGACCCACGTGCGCACCCAGCCCATCGCGGTCGGCGACACCCTAAGATACCTGCTCGGTGTTCTGGAGCACCCCGAAGCCGCCGGCCAAACCTACGACATCGGCGGGCCGGACATCTTGAGCTACAGCGATCTCTTCCGCTTGTATGCCGAAGTCGCCGGATTGCGCCGGCGCCTGCTCATTCCGTTTCCCTGGGTCTCGTTGCGGGCCTCGGCCGGCTGGGTCAGCCTGATCACCCCGATTCCCGGCGCGTTGGCCCGCCCGTTGATCGAAGGCATGCGCAACGAGGTCGTCTGCACAGAACATCGCATCCGGGAACTCATCCCGCTGGAGCTCACGCCCATCCGCATGGCCATCGAACGCGCCTTGGGCCACGTGCGGCGCAAGTCCGTGCCGACCATCTGGTTCGACGCCGGCCTGCCGCCGGTGCCGGAATGGGTGGTGCACGGCGACGCCCGCTATGCCGGGGCGGCGGTCTACAACGACGCCTACCGCATCCAGCTGGCCGCCGAGCCCGACGAGGTTTGGCGGCCCATCGTGCGCATCGGCGGCAGCTCGGGCTGGTACGGCAAGAACATCCTCTGGCGGGCGCGCGGACTCATGGACAAAATGGCCGGCGGTCCGGGCATGCATCGCGGCCGGCGCAGTTCGGAGGAACTCTACGTGGGCGATGGACTGGACTTTTGGCGGGTACTGGATATCCGGCCTCACAGGCGTCTGCTCCTGCTGACCGAAATGCGTCTTCCCGGTGAGGGGCTGCTGGATCTGCGGATCAAAGCCTGCGGACCGGGCGACGGCGGGGGCGGCCCCTGCACGGAGCTGCTCCTCAGTCTGTACTTCCGGCCTGCCGGTTTACCGGGACGGGCTTACTGGTATGCGGTTTCGCCGTTCCACCGCTTGGTGTTCATGGACATGCTTCGGGCCATCGCCGAGCGCATCGGCAAGCCGGTGCTGCGGGGGCCGGAACGGATCCGTTTTCCGTTCAATGAACCGGCGGAGTCCTTATAGGCATCGTGTCGGCGGACATATCGTGACGGTAACATGCTCCGGCGGGGCAATATGAACCGCAGCGCGGTCCGCTGGATCGCCGCAGGCGGGTATTGTCCGCGGCGGTGCGCTAATCCCAAACGGAAAATGCTACAAAAGGATGCAGCCGGCCAAGAGCACGGCACATTCGCCCGCGATGATCGCGCAGCCGAAAAAGTCGCCGTTTAAGCCGTTTTCGCGCCGCGCCACACGGGAGAGGAAGGCCAAGGCAAGGCCGAGCAAAACGACGGCGACTCCGAGCAGGGCCGGAACGTGCCGTGCGGGAAAGCAGAAGAAGGGGAACAGCACGGCGACGGCCACGGCCGTAAGCAGGCATGCGCCCTTGGGAGCTTCGCAGGTGATGGACCCAAGCCCGGCTTTGGGGTGGGGCGGGGCGAGCAGGGTCAGTACAATGGGCGCGCAGCGGCCGAAGACGGGCGCGAAGATCAGCGTTCCCCGCCATTCGGGGGAGGGAATCAGGAAGGATGCGGCCGTGACCTGCCCCAAAACGACCAGCACAAGATTCAGGACGCCGAATGTCCCGATGCGGCTGTCTTTGAGCACGGCGCGAAAGCCTTCGCCGGTTTTGCCGCTGCCGAGCGCGTCCAGCACGTCGGCCACGCCGTCGTAGTGCAGGGCGCGGGTCAGCCGGGCCGAGACCGCGACCCAGCCCACGGCCCACAGCGGGGCGGCGGCGCTCGACGGCTCGAACAGGAAAAGCGGCAGGCCGAGAATCAGCCCCAAGGCGATGCCCACGGCGGGATACCAGATGCAGGAACGGCGCAGGGCCTCCAGAGAGGCCGTTTTGGCCGGAGTCAGGCAGGTGAGAAAGCCGAGAGCCAGAAGAAAAAGGAAAACCTGCCGGCGGAAAAAATCGCGCGGCAGGGGCGTTTCCTCAAAATCCGGCTGTGGGGCCGGGTCCGTCATTGTTGTCCGGCCTTGTCGGAGAGGTTGAAGGCCAGAGAGTACAGATGGTGGAAGAAGTCCACGTATTCCACATACACGCCTTCTGGGACGAAAATTCGAGCCGGGGCATAGTTGAGAATGCCCTTGATGCCCGCTTCGACCAAGTAGTTGGCCGCGCGCTGGGCTCGCTCCGGCGGCGTGGTGATGATGCCGATCTGCACGTCAAGGTCGGCCACCCGTTCTTTCAGCCTGCGGGTGCAGACAACTTCAAGGCCGGAAATCTCTTCGCCGATCTTAAAGGGGTCGCAGTCGAACGCGCCGACGATGTTGAAGCGGCGTTCGGCGAATTCCCGGTGGCTCAGCAAGGCTCGGCCCATGTTGCCGACACCGACGAGCACGCAGTTCCAGGTGCGATCGATTCCCAGAGAGGCGCGGATTGAGGCGATGAGGTCCGCTACGTTGTAGCCGACGCCACGTACGCCGAACTCTCCGAAGTAAGTGAGATCTTTACGGATTTGAGAGGCGTTGACGCTGCAGGCCCGGGCCAGAGGTTCAGAGGAAATGACCTCTGTGCCGTCCCGTTGCAGGTTCTCCAGAACCTGAAGGTACACGGAAAGGCGTTGGATTGTGGCGCGGGGGATGTGTTCGCTTTTGAGAGACATGAGGGTATCCAAAACAGAGAGGCCGGCGAAGCCGCGCGGCCTCTCTGTGTGTACAACGAGCTTAGGCGCCCAGGGGGTTCGTGAAGAGCAGGATCAGGTTGATGACCAGGGCGTAAATGGCCAGAGATTCGATGAAGGCCAGACCCAGAATCAGGGTGACCATCAGCTTGCCGCCGGCTTCGGGGTTACGGGCGGTGCCTTCGCAGGCGGCTTTCAGGCCCAGGCCCTGGCCGATGCCGCAGCCGGCGGCCGCGATGGCCATGCCGATGGCGGCCGCCATGTAGGTGGTGCCGAGGGCGCCGGGGTCGGAGATGCCGGCGGCGGAGGCCACGCCGGTGAAGCCGAGCAGAGCAACCATGGACAGGAGGCCGGTGAGAAGTTTACGCATGGAAATCTCCTTGCAGTTATATGTTGTGGTCCGTCTGGACCATTCCCCACATATGGTGCCCTAGTGGGCGTGTTCCATGGCGCCCTGCAGGTAGATGGCGGTCAGCATATAGAAGATGAAGGCCTGCAGAACCTTGGCGATAAAAAACAGGAAATAGGCGGGCAGGGTGGCTCCAATCGGGGCCATGATGAAAAAGAGCAGGAGTACGATTTCTTCACCCCGGATGTTGCCGAAAAGACGAAGGGTGAGCGAAAGCGGGCGCGCGACATGGCTGATGAGCTCGATGGGCAGCATGAGCGGCGCGAGCGGCAGCATGGGGCCCATGAAATGCTTGATGTAGCCGGGACCCCAGGCGCGCAGACCCACAAAATTATAGTACAGGAACACGAAGACGGCCATGGCCGCGTTGGTGTTGATGTTGGCCGTGGGAGCGTCGCACCCGGGCACGAGGCCGAGCAGGTTCTGCACCAGAACGAAAAGGAAGATGCCGGCAAGAATCGGCATGACTTTGCGGGCTTTTTCGCCGCTCATGCCTACGGCGAAATCTTCAAGTCCGCCGATGACGACCTCCATGACGTTCTGAAATCCCGTGGGCACCATTTTCATGCGGCCGCGCAGGGCGAAGCCGGAGATGAACAAGATCGCCATGGCGACCCATGTGTAAAACACATGTTTCATCGGTTCTTCGATCCCGACCAGACTGGAAATCAGTACCGGGTGCTCAATGCCTGCCGCCATGTGTCAGCCTCCTTCCACGGGTTTCCGAAACGTCCGCGCAACACCCCAAACAATGGTCACCACAATGCTGGTGGCAAGCCCGGCCAGGGGGGGCGCCGGTGGAGCACCCAATGGTCCGAGCAGGATAAACAAGGTAAGGCCCGTGAACAGCAGCCGGAGAAGAAAGCCGATGTACAACTTCATTCCCATTGCCGCACTGAATTCCCGGCGGATATGGGCCTGGCCGAAACGGGCCAGATGCCAGAAATTGCCCACGGACAGCACCGCCCCAACGGCGAAACAGAAAACCCACGGCGTAAACGGCAACGCCGCAAGTCCCAAAATCAGGCCGGTCCCGGCAATGAGAATCTGCAGCGCAAGTAAACGGCGGATATCCGCTGAAACAAAGCCGCGCCTATGCAGGGCCGTTTCCGTTTTTTGCAGCAGTTTTCTCGGCATCGGGTTTCTCGGCATCCCCGCGTTTGGCTTTCTTTTGTTCTTCCGCATCGGCGGCGGCCAAACGCTTGGTGTCGGTATATACGTTTTTGAATCCGGCCACAATCCCGAAAACCATGAACAGCAAAAGCAGCCACGGCCCGGTATCAAGCCATTTGTCCAAAAAATACCCGGCCGCCGTTCCGACGACGACGCCGCTGACCAGATGCAGCCCGATGGAGCCGGCTTTGGCCAGACCGTTCAGGTATTCCGGGTCGGTTATGTTGAACAGTTTTTTCAGCAGCATGGCGCCGCCCTGGGAAATAGCCGGTTTCGGCATATAACCGGCGCGGCTCTCGTGCTTTTGTTCACAAACTCGAGCTTCTCTAGCATGGGATGCCGTTTTCGTCAATTGGTCCCGGCCTGTTTTTGGCGGAGCGGGTCGTCAAAGCGCCTGTCGGGAACGGAAGCGGAGAAGTGCGGTTTTCTTTTTGTGGTAGGGCGCCCGCACCTAGGCTCAGGACTCATTAATTAAGATAAAAGATGACGGAAGCAGCGAGGCATATGGCGGAGAAGAAAGTGTGTGCGCATCGGTCATAGCGCATGGCTATTCTGCGCCAGTCTTTGAGCCTGCCGAACATGATCTCAA
>JAVBMX010000083.1:0-41668 GCA_031551885.1 Desulfovibrio sp. | reverse complement strand
GCGCGCCCAAGGCCGCGCCACGCAGATCATCAAGCGTACCAGCCACATCACCGTCATTCTTGCCGAGAACTAGGAAACGACCATGGGTCAGAAAGTCAATCCCTTCGGGTTCCGGCTCGGGTACAACAAGAACTGGCAGTCCCGCTGGTACAGCAAAAAAGAGTACCCGGCCTTCGTCCGTGAAGACCACTCCATCCGCAACCATGTGAAGAAGCTGCTTTTCGCCGCCGGTCTTGCGCGCATCGAAATCGAGCGCCCCGGCGACAAAGTGCGTCTGATTCTTTCCACCGCCCGCCCCGGCATCGTGATCGGGCGCAAAGGCGCGGAAATCGAAAAGCTTCGCCTGGATCTGCGCAAAAAGTTCGGCCGCGAGTTCGCCATTGAAGTGAACGAAATCCGTCGGCCGGAAGTGGAAGCCCAGCTGGTGGCCGAGAACGTGGCCCAGCAGCTTGAGCGCCGCGTCCAGTTCCGCCGCGCCATGAAGCGTACGGTGTCCATGGCCCGCAAGTTCGGGGCCGAGGGCATCAAGGTGAACTGCGCCGGCCGTTTGAACGGCGCGGAAATCGCCCGTTCCGAATGGTACCGTGACGGTCGCGTGCCCCTGCAAACCCTTCGCGCCGACATCGACTACGGTTATGCCGAAGCGCGCACCACCTACGGCATCATTGGCGTAAAGGTGTGGATTTACAAGGGTGAAATCCTCGACCATGAGGTGACACAGTAATGCTTAGCCCTAAAAGAACAAAATTCCGCAAGCTGCAGAAAGGCCGGCTCAAAGGCCCGGCCCTGCGCGGCGCGCAGATTGCTTTCGGCGACATCGGCCTGAAGGCCATGGAGCACGGTAAGCTGACCAACCAGCAGATTGAAGCCGCCCGTATCGCCATGATGCGTCACATCAAGCGCGGTGGAAAGGTGTGGATTCGGATTTTCCCCGACCACAGCTATACCTCCAAGCCTCTGGAAGTGCGGATGGGTTCCGGTAAAGGCGCTCCGGCTGGCTGGTACGCCCCGGTGAAGCCCGGCCGTGTGCTCTATGAAATCAAGGGGGTTTCCCTTGAGCTGGCGAAAGAAGCTCTGACCCGCGCGGCCCACAAGCTGCCGATTAAAACCCATATCTTCGTGCGGGAGGGCTTGTAATGCGTACCGCCAACAAGAACGCGCCGCGTCGTCTTGAGCGCTTCCGCGCCAAGATTGACTATAAGAAGGTTGCGGAACGTCCGGGCAAGGGAGCCGAGGCCAAGCGCAGCGCGGTCACGGCCAATTTGACTGCGGTTATGGCGTTGAAGAAGAAAGACGGCAAGGCCACGAAAGAGCTGCGCAAGCTCGATCTCGCCGGCCTTCAGGCCCAACTGGCCGAAGCGCGTAAGGCTTACTTCAACCTGCGTTGCGACAATGTGGTGGCTCCGACGGAGAATGTGGCCGCGCTGGCACAGGCGCGTCGCCGCATCGCCCGGATTTTGACCCTGATCAAGCAGAAGGAAGTGGGGGCCTAACATGTCCGCCGATCTTGAATTTAAAAAGGGCCGGTCCCTGATCGGCACCGTGGTGAGCAACAAGAACGACAAGACCATTGTGGTTCGTGTTGAGACCTTGGTGAAGCACCCGTTGCTGAAGAAGTTCGTGCGCCGGCACAAAAAGTTTACCGCGCACGATCCCAATAACGAATGCGGCATGGGCGACAAGGTGAAAATCATCGAGTATCGTCCGCTCTCCCGCAACAAGCGCTGGCACCTTGTTTCCATTGTGGAAAAGGCCGTCTAAGGAGCTGCCGTCATGATCCAGGTAGAATCGACGCTCGAAGTGGCGGACAACTCCGGAGCCAAGTCCGTGGCCTGCATCAAGGTCCTGGGCGGGTCGCACCGGCGCTATGCCTCGGTGGGCGACATCATCATGGTTTCGGTCAAAGACGCCATTCCCCACAGCAAGGTGAAGAAAGGCGAAGTGATGCAGGCCGTGATTGTGCGTACCGCCAAGGAATTGCGCCGCACCGACGGCACCTACATCAAGTTCGACACTAACGCGGCCGTGCTGCTGACCAAGCAGGGCGAGCCCGTGGGAACGCGTATCTTCGGTCCGGTGGCCCGAGAACTGCGCGCCAAGAACTTCATGAAAATCGTCTCTCTCGCCCCCGAAGTTTTGTAGGATATCGCCATGAAACAGTATCACATCCACAAAGGCGACCTGGTCAAGGTCATTGCCGGTGAAGAGAAAGGCGCGAAAGGCCGGGTGTTGAAAGTCCTGCGCAAGAAGGATCGTATTCTTGTCGAGAAGGTGAACATGGGGGTGCGCCATACGCGTCCCAACCCGCACCAGCAGCAGCCCGGGGGCCGTATCGAGAAGGAAATGCCCATTCACATCTCCAATGTGATGGTGGAGTGCCCCTCGTGCATGAAGACCACGCGCGTCGGCTATCGCTTCATCGAAGAGGGCAAGAGCGGCGAGACCAAAAAGGTGCGCTGCTGCAAAAAGTGCAATGAAATTATTGCCGATCAGGGTGGTAAGAAGAAATGACACGCCTTGAACAACAATACCGTGCCGCCGTGGCCCCCGCTCTGCAAAAGGAATTTGGTTACAAGTCCTCCATGCAGGTGCCGAACCTCGAGAAAATCTCGTTGAACATCGGCCTGGGCGCCGCGTCGCAGAACAACAAGCTTATGGAAGAGGCCGTGGCGGAACTCACCTCCATCGCCGGGCAAAAAGCCGTGGTGACGCGCGCCAAGAAGTCCATCGCGGCGTTCAAGCTGCGCGAAGGCATGCCCATCGGCTGCCGGGTGACCCTGCGCGGTGTGCGCATGTGGGACTTCCTGGACAAGTTGGTGAACTTCGCCCTGCCCCGGGTGCGCGACTTCCGCGGCATTCCGGATCGCGGCTTTGACGGCCGGGGGAATTTTACCCTGGGCATCAAAGAGCACACCATTTTCCCGGAAATGGAAGCCGATCGCGTGGACAACCCCAAGGGGATGAACATCACCATCGTGACCAGCGCCACCACCGACAAGGAAGGCAAGTTGCTTCTCGAGCAGCTTGGCATGCCTTTCAAGAAGTAAGGAGAGAAAGACATGTCTCGTACTTCCCTTGAAGTGAAGGCCGCGCGCAAGCCCAAGTTCAGCTCGCGCGGGTACAACCGCTGCCCGCTGTGCGGCCGGCCCCGTGCCTTCATGCGTAAATTCGGCATCTGCCGTATCTGCTTCCGGAATATGTCCCTGCGTGGGGAACTTCCGGGGGTTCGTAAGTCCAGCTGGTAAGCCGTCGCTTTCCGGCACAAGTTAGGAGAAACCCATGTTGACCGATCCCATTGCCGATATGCTTACGCGTATCCGCAACGCGCACTTGGCCCTGCATAAGGAAGTGAGTGTGCCGCGCTCGAAGATGAAGGAATCCCTTGCCGCCATCCTCAAGCAGGAAGGATATGTGGAAAACGTATCCGTTGACGACAAACACATCAACATCGCCCTCAAGTATCACTCGGGGAAGGCCGCGATTTCCGGCCTGAAACGTATTTCCAAGCCCGGCCGGCGCGTGTACGTGGGTACCCACGGCATTCCCCGCGTGCAGAACGGCCTGGGCATTTGCATCCTCTCCACCTCTCGCGGCGTGTTGGACGGCATCTCCGCCCACGAGCGCAAGGTGGGGGGCGAACTCCTTTGCGAAATTTGGTAGGGTAGCGATATGTCGAGAATCGGAAAACAACCCGTGACGCTGCCCAAGGGCGTTGAAATAAAGTTGGACGGCGGCGTCATCTCCGTCAAGGGCCCCAAGGGCACCGTGTCCACCCCCATCTGCGACTGCCTCGAATATGCCGTGGATGCCGGCGGTGTGACCGTCACTCGTAAGAATGACGACCGCATCACCCGCGCGCAGCACGGCCTGCGTCGCACCTTGCTTGCCAACTGCGTGCACGGCGTGACCAGCGGGTTCTCCAAGACCCTGGAAGTCATCGGCGTGGGCTACAAAGTGGCGGTGAAAGGCAACATGGTCGAACTGGCCCTGGGCTTTTCCCACCCGGTGATCATTGAGCTGCCCTCGGGCGTTGAAGCCAAGGCCGAAGGCCAGAAGCTGACCCTGAGCGGCATCAACAAGGAACTGGTCGGCGAAACCGCGGCCCGCATCCGCCGGCTGCGCAAACCCGAGCCTTACAAAGGCAAAGGCATTCGCTACGAAAACGAGCAGGTTCGCCGCAAAGTCGGTAAATCCGGCGGCAAGAAGTAGGGCAGGTGAAATATGGCTATTGTCAATAAAGAGCAAGCGAGACAACGCCGTAAGGTGCGTATTCGCAAAAAAATCACCGGCACCGCCGAACGCCCCCGTCTGGTGGTGTTCCGCTCCAATCTGCATATGTACGCCCAGATCGTGGACGACATTGACGGCAAAACCCTTGTCTCCGCTTCCACGCTCGGCCTGAACAAGGCCGGCGGTGAAAAGGCGCGCAGCAACAGGGCCGGAGCCGCGCTGGTGGGCAAAGAAATCGCCCGTCTGGCCAAAGAGCGGAACATTGTGCGTGTGGTGTTCGACCGGAACGGCTACCTGTATCATGGACGCATCCAGGCGATTGCCGACGGCGCCCGTGAAGCGGGCCTTGAATTTTAACGCGGTAGGGATTTTTCATGGAACAGAACGAATCTGGAATGGTTGAGAAGGTCGTCAGCCTCAACCGCGTTGCCAAGGTTGTCAAAGGTGGTCGTCGCTTTTCCTTCTCCGCTCTGGTGGTTGTGGGAGACGGCAAGGGTTCGGTGGGCTACGGCCTGGGCAAAGCTCAGGAAGTGCCCGAAGCGTTGCGTAAAGCGACGGAACGGGCTCGCAAGAACATGATCTCCGTGCCCCTCATTGAAGGTACGTTGCCGTATGAAGTTCTCGGCCGCTACGGCGCCGGGCGCGTCATGCTCAAGCCCGCCTCGCGCGGTACGGGCATCATCGCCGGCGGCGCGGTGCGCGCGGTCATGGAGGCCGTGGGCGTTTCCGACGTGCTGGCCAAAGCCATCGGCACGAACAACAAGCACAACGTCCTGCGGGCCGCTGTGGAAGGCCTGGCCTCTCTGCGCAGCGCCGACGATGTCGGCGACGTGCGCGGCAAGAAGCTGACGACCCCCCGCAAGTAAAGCCGAAGGCGGATCTCCCGCTTTTTGCACAGAAAAGGGAAGCCTTATGATCAAGATTAAGCTTGTACGCAGCCGGATTCGCAAAACGCCGCATCAGCGCCGGGTTCTGGATGCGCTGGGCCTGCGCCGGCCGAATATGGTCAAGGAGTTTCAGGATACCGCCGCGATTCGCGGGATGGTTGCCCAGATTTCACATATGGTTCAGGTGGTGGAATAATGCGCCTCAACTCCCTCTATCCTTTCCCGGAAGAGCGCAAAACCCGCAAGCGGGTGGGGCGCGGTTCCGGTTCCGGTCTCGGCTGCACGGCGGGCAAAGGCAACAAGGGCCAAAACGCCCGCGCGGGCGGCGGTGTTCCGGCAGGCTTTGAAGGCGGCCAGATGCCCCTGCAGCGTCGTCTGCCCAAGCGCGGCTTTAAAAACGCGCCCTTCAAGACGACCTACAGCGTGGTCAGCTTGGCCGGTCTGGTGGAAGCCTTTGCCGGACAGACCGAAATCCGGCTGGAAGACATTTACGCCCGCGGTCTGGCCAAGAACGGCGGTCCGGTGAAAATCCTCGGCGACGGCGAACTCTCCATCGCTCTGACCGTGGAAGCTCACAGATTCAGCGCTTCGGCCAAGGAAAAACTTGAGAAGGCCGGTGGTCAGGCCAAAGCTCTGGAAGGATAACCCGTGTCCATGCAAGCCGCAAAAAACATGACCGGCGTCTCGGAATTGTGGCGCAAGCTCGGCTGGACCTTTGCAATCCTTTTGGCTTACCGGGTGGGCATTCACGTGCCGGTACCCGGCGTCGACGCCGTGGCCATGAGCCACTTCTTCGCACAGGCCAAGAATACCCTGCTTGGGGTGTTCGATATGTTCTCCGGCGGCGGTTTGAGTAAGGTCTCGATCTTCGCCCTCGGGGTTATGCCCTACATTTCCTCGTCCATCATCATGCAGCTTTTGCAGGTGTTGAGCCCGGATCTGAAGCGCATGGCCAAGGAAGAAGGCGCTTCGGGCCGTAAGAAGGTTACCCAATACACCCGTTATTTGACGGTGCTTATCGCCGCCATGCAGGCCTTTGGTCTCGCGGTGATGCTGGAAGGCGGCCTGCGCGCTCCGGACGGCTCGGTCGTTCAGGTTGTCGGCGTTCCCGGTCTGACCTTCAAGATGGTCACCATCCTGACCATGACGGCCGGCACCGTGTTGATCATGTGGTTGGGCGAGCAGATCACTTCTCGTGGGCTCGGCAACGGCATTTCCCTGATCATCTTTTCAGGGATTGTCGCGGGCATGCCCAGAGCGGTTTCGGATTTCTGGGGCTTCATGGGGAAGGAAATTCCTTACATCCTGGTCCCGGTGATCCTTCTGCTTATCGTTGGAGTCATGATCGCCATCGTAGTTGTGGAACGAGCCCAGCGGCGAATTCCGGTGCACTACGCCAAGCGGCAACAGGGGCGGAAGATTTATGGCGGACAGACCACGCACCTGCCGTTGCGTTTGAATACCGCCGGGGTTATCCCGCCTATTTTCGCGGGCAGCCTTTTGGTCTTCCCGGCCACGCTGGCGCAGTTTTCCGACAACCCCTGGATTCAGAAAGTTTCGCACTACTTTCAGATGAACGGTGTGGTGTACAGCATCATGTACACGGCTCTCATCGTGTTCTTCTGCTTCTTCTACACGGCGGTCATCTTTGACCCCAAAGACATCGCCGAAAACCTGAAGAAGCAGGGCGGTTTCATTCCGGGGATTCGTCCGGGCGAGAAGACTCAGGAGTACATAGACGGCGTTCTGACCCGCATTACGTTGTGGGGCGCCATCTACATCACCCTGGTCTGTCTGCTGCCGCAAGTCCTGAGCAGCGCCTTCGCTCTGCCGTTCGCTTTCGGCGGAACCAGCGTGCTCATCGTGGTGGGCGTCGCCATGGACTTTATGGGTCAGGTGAACTCCTATCTTATCTCCCGTCAGTACGAAGGTCTGATGGGTAAGGTCAAGGGCCGGTACCAGTAGTGAAACGGTTCAGGGGCATTTTGCTCAAGAACGACGCGGAAATCGCTCTTATGCGCGAGGCTGGGCGCATCGTGGCCCTCACTCTCGAGGCCATGGCCGCCGAGGTGGCCCCCGGTGTGCCCACCATGCGCTTTGAAGAGATTGCCCAGGATCTTTGCCGGACCCACAAGGTGAAACCGGCTTTCCAGGGGTACATGGGATTTCCGTTTGCGCTCTGCTGCTCGGTGAACGAGGAAATCGTCCACGGTTTTCCTTCCGCCAAACGGATACTCTCCGAAGGCGATATCGTCAGCTTTGATATGGGCGTTGTGTATCAGGGATTTTTTGGCGACGCCGCCCGCACCGTGGGGGTGGGCGCCATTTCGGAAGACACCACCCGGCTGCTGCGGGTGACCGAGGAATGCCTGTATAAGGCAATCGACCAGGTCAAGCCCGGCAACACGATCAACGATCTGGCCAAGGCGGTGCAGACCCATGCCGAAGCGGCGGGGTATTCGGTCATTCGTCGATTCGTGGGCCACGGCATTGGTTCGAGCCTGCACGAAAAACCGGAGATTCCGAATTTCGTGACCGCATTCGGCGGTTCCACGCCGCTGAAGACGGGTATGGTTCTGGCCATCGAACCCATGGTGGCCATGGGTGGGCATGAAGTGGACATTCTGGCCGACCAATGGACGGCCGTAACCAGGGACCGCAAGCTTTCGGCCCATTTTGAACATTCGGTGGCGGTGCTGCCGAACGGGCCGAAGATTCTGACCTTGTCGACCCCAGCGGCATAAAAGAATCTTTTTATTGACTTGGGACGTTTTGCGGTGCTATAGACACCCGTTCCGGCCCGGCCTTCTCCGGCCGGCCATATCAGGGAGAGAGAGATGAAAGTACGGCCTTCAGTCAAACGATTTTGCCCCAAGTGCAAGGTTATCCGCCGCCACGGCGTCTTGCGCGTTATTTGCGACAACCCCCGGCACAAGCAGCGCCAGGGTTGAGCCGATTTCGTACCGAGCGTTGTTCCACGCGCGGCTTGATACGGCGACACATACTACGACGAGGAGCATCACGTGGCCAGAATAGCGGGAGTAGATTTGCCCAAGGGCAAGCGCGCCGATATCGCCCTGACCTATATTTACGGCATCGGGCGCACCACGGCGCTGAAGATTCTCGATAAGACCGGCGTCAACTGGGCGCGCGGCATCGATGATCTTTCCAACGAGGAAGTCAACGAAATCCGTAAGGAAATCGAACAAAACATCAAAGTGGAAGGCGATTTGCGCCGCGAAGTGGGCGCTTCCATCAAACGTCTGATGGAAATCGGCTGCTACCGAGGTCTGCGCCACAGAAAGGGTCTGCCCTGCCGTGGTCAGCGCACGCACACCAACGCGCGTACCCGCAAGGGACCGCGCCGCGGCGCCGCGCCCAAGAAGAAGTAAGCCGTTCGCGCCTCCCGGCGCGCATAACACAACGAAATCCGACGAAGGTGCGACATGGCCAAAGCCAAGCGTGTGGTCAAGAAGAAAGAGAAAAAGAATGTGCCTGTGGGCCTTGCCCACATTCAGGCTTCGTTCAACAATACCATCATTACCTTTACCGATACCCGCGGCAATGCTGTGAGCTGGGCTTCGGCCGGGCAGGCGGGCTTTAAGGGCTCGCGCAAATCCACGCCCTTCGCCGCTCAGGTCGCCGCTGAAACGGCCGCCCGCAAGGCTCAGGACAACGGTATGCGCACGGTCGGCATTTATGTCACCGGGCCCGGTTCGGGACGGGAATCGGCCATGCGCGCCATCAACAACGCCGGGTTCAGAGTTGCGTTCATCCGCGACATTACGCCCATCCCGCACAACGGCTGCCGTCCTCCCAAGCGGCGCCGCGTCTAACGAGCTCAGGAGGGATTTTCCTTGGCCAAGTATAATGATTCCAAGTGCCGCCTGTGCAGACGCGAAGGCAGCAAGTTGATGCTCAAGGGCGACCGTTGCTTTACGGACAAATGCTCCTTTGACCGCCGCCCCTATGCCCCCGGCCAACACGGCCGCGCCCGTAAGAAGATGTCCGACTATGCCGGGCAGTTGCGTGAGAAGCAGAAGGTCCGTCGTATCTACGGCGTGCTGGAAGCCCAGTTCCGCAACTACTTCCATAAGGCCGATATGGCCAAGGGCGTGACGGGTCACAATCTTTTGAACATGCTGGAGCGTCGCCTCGACAGCGTGGTCTATCGCCTCGGGTTTGCGAACTCCCGCCAGCAGGCCCGCCAGCTGGTGCGCCATGGCCTGTTCACCCTGAACGGCAAAAAGGTGGACATCCCCTCTTTGCTGGTGAGGGTCGGCGACGTGGTCGAAGTGCCCGAGAAGAAGCGCAAAGTGCCCGTGCTGGCGGAAGCCCAGCAGGTCATTGCCCGTCGCGGTTGCCCGGCCTGGTTGGAAGCCGACGGCGCATCCTTTAAAGGTGTGGTCAGGGCCCTGCCGCAGCGCGAGGACATTCAGACTCCGATCAACGAGGACCTGATTGTCGAGCTTTACTCCAAATAACGGGTAGAAGCAGATGATTTTTAAACAAGGTGACAGGCTTATCAATTCGCGCAACTGGTCCGAGCTGGTCAAGCCGGAACAGGTGACGCGCACCGGTGAGGTGTCGGATTCGCTCTACGGCAAGTTTGTCTGTGAACCGCTCGAGCGGGGCTATGGCACCACCATCGGCAATGCGTTGCGGCGCATCCTGCTCTCGTCCCTTCAGGGCGCGGCCTTCGTGTCTTTGAAGATCTCCGGCGTGCAGCACGAGTTCACCACCATCCCCGGCGTGCTGGAGGATGTGACGGACGTCGTTCTGAACGTCAAACAGGTGCGCTTGGCCATGGACACCGACGAGCCTCAGCGCCTCACGTTGGCTGTGAAGGCCAAAGGCGCGGTCAAGGCCGGCGATATTGTCTGCACGCAGCACGTGGCGATTCTGAACCCGGAACTCCACCTGTTCACGGCCACCGAGGACGTGGATCTGCAAATCGAGCTGGAATCCCGCATGGGCAAGGGCTACGTGCCCGCCGACATGCATGAGGGCATCGGCGACGAGATTGGGCTCATTGCTCTGGACGCCGCCTACGCCCCGGTGCGTAAGGTCGCCTACTCGGTGGAGCAGGCCCGCGTGGGGCAGATGACCAACTATGACAAGCTTATTTTGGAAGTCTGGACCGACGGCTCCGTCTCCCCCGACGATGCCATTGCTTACAGCGCCAAAATTCTGAAGGATCAACTCACCGTCTTCATCAACTTCGATGAGCGGATCTCCGGCGAAGCGCAGAGCTCCGGCTCCGGTGCCGGCGAATTGAACGAAAACCTGTTTAAGTCGATTGACGAACTCGAGTTGTCGGTGCGCGCCACCAACTGCCTGAAGAGCGCCAATATCGGGCTTGTTGGTGAAATCGTTCAGCGCCAGGAAGGGGAAATGCTCAAGACCAAAAACTTCGGCAAGAAGTCTTTGGACGAAATCAAGCGGGTGCTGGGCGAGATGAATCTGGACTTCGGCATGAAGCTCGACAACTTCGACAAGAAATATCAGGAATGGAAGAGGAAGCAGCACCATGAGGCATAAGAATGCAGGCCGCAAACTCGGCCGGACCCCTTCGCACCGCAAGGCCCTTTTCCGCAACATGGCCAAGGCGCTGCTTATCCATGGCCGGATTACCACCACGGAAGCCAAGGCCAAGTCGTTGCGCTCGGTGGTGGAACCCCTGATCACCCTGGCCCTGCGCAACGACGAGCACGCCCGTAGGTTGGCCTACCGCGTTCTCGGCGAACACAAACTGGTCGACCGTTTGTTCGAGGAAATCGGCCCCCTGTTTGTGGGCGGCGGCGGCGGATATACCCGCGTCATCAAGATGGCGATGCCCCGCAAAGGCGACAACGCGCCCCTGGCACTCATCGAATTGACCAAGCGCCCTGAAGTGAAGAAAGCCGAAGGCGCGGACGGCGACGGAAAAGGCAAATCCGGTAAGGTTGCGCCCAAAGTCGCCAAGCCCGTGAAAGAAGGCTCTTTTGAAAAGGTCGCCAAAGACGGGGCTGACGCGCCGAAAAAGCGCGCTCCCCGTAAAAAGGCCGCTGAGGCCGACGCCTAGTCTTTCGCCCGGATATACGCTACAAAAGACCTCCCGTTGGGGGGTCTTTTATTTTTCAGGAGAAGGGAGCATGATCGTCGTTCTGACCGGCGCCGGCATCAGCAAAGAGAGTGGTTTTGCCACGTTTCGCAATGCCGACGGGCTGTGGGAGCAGGAGCGGGTGGAAGATGTTGCCACTCCTGAAGGATTCGCCCGTGATCCGGACAAAGTGATCGGCTTTTATAATCGGCTGCGGAGGGGGCTTGCGGACGCCCTGCCGAACCCGGCCCACGTCGCTCTGGCCCGCCTGGAAGCCGCTTTGCCGGGTAACGTGCTGGTTGTGACCCAGAACGTGGACGATCTGCATGAGCGCGGCGGCACGAAAAACCTTATTCATATGCACGGCGAGCTGCTGAAGATGCGCTGTCGAAAATGTCATGCGGTCTTGGACATCCAGGCCGACATGGGGCGGGAAGACGCCTGCCCCGCTTGCGACGCGACCGGTAAACTACGTCCGCATATCGTGTGGTTCGGGGAAATGCCCCTGGAAATGGAAACCATCGAGGAGTCCTTGCTGCGCTGTTCGTTGTTCGTTTCCATCGGCACCTCGGGCACGGTGTATCCGGCGGCCGGGTTTTCTCGGTTGGCCAAGGCCTCCGGGGCCGTCACCGTGGAATTGAACCTGGAACCCACCGCACCGGGCGTCTTTGCTTTTGGTTCCTATGGTCCGGCCGGTACGGTGGTGCCCGCCTGGGTCGATGATTTGTTGTCCGGTAGGCTGCCCTACAGGCTGTGAGGATGATTATGCGCGCTCATGTGTTGTCGTTGGTCCTGCTGCCGGCGTTGTTTTCCGTTTCTCCTCTCCGAGCGGAGGAGGGGGCCGCTCCGGCGGCCGCGCCGCCGACGTATGTGCTGACCGCTCCCGAGCCCGTGCCGATGCCGAATCCGGCTCCCGCGACGCCGGCCGCTCCTGTCGCCCCGGTCACGCCGAACAGTGCCGCGCCGACGGCTCCCACGCCGGCGACTCCGGCCTCCGGGGATTCGGAGGCCGCAAGCTCCGTTGCCCCGGCCAAGGGGGAATCGGGGGAGTCCGTGCTTTTGTCGACCAACGGAACGGTCCCGCCGCCCCGGCCCTTCGGGCTTCCCAAGCGTGAAGAGGAGATACCGCAGCGCTTCAGCCTCGGCGTGTACCGCGATGTCCCCGTTCCGGACGATCTCGAGCGGGTGCGGCTCACGGTGCTTGAGGCCGCGCGCGCGTGGCAGCTTCAGACCGTGTACCTGGCCTGGTATGCGCCCGGAAAAAAGACGGGACAGGGCGTGGCCCTGACGGCCTGCACGCGTGACGGCGTCGCGGTGGACATCCGAAAGGCCGGCAACGATGCCGAAGCCCTCGATATGGAAAAACGTCTCGCTTTCCCCATTACCCCGGCGGAAATCGCCGAGATTTATCTCCAGAACGAAGTGGTGGCCGATGACGACTTCAAAGGCCGTCCGGTGATTTTTGATTCCGAGGTGGCCGACATAGCCCGGGGAGCCTTTGGCAAGCCGTATGTGTTCTTTCCGGCCCATCCCGGCGGGGTCACCGGCCTGACCTGCTATTTCGACGCCAAAGACCCGGCGCTGCGCAAGCTGCGCAAAGGCTCAAAGGTGACCGTGCGAGCCGAGGTCAAGGGCTTCCTCATGCAGGACGTGATTCTCGATAAGTGCGTGGTGGTGGAGCTCCATTAGGGCATTTTCACTTTGAAAATGCATATGAAACCATACTTCAAAAGACTTCTCAACGAGCTCGCAAGCGGGTGTCCGCTTCGCGTCCACCAGAGCAAATAAACTTTTTCAAAGTTAATTGCTCTAGCTCGGGGGCTCCGCTCCCAACCCCGGCAGGGGACTCAGTCCCCTGCACCCTCCATTGTCAAAAACCCCGCCTTAGGCGGGGTTTTTGAATCGTATCGGCGTGAGGCACTCTCTCTCCATCCATCATGCGGAAATGGATTTGTCTCTCAAGAGTCCGGAAGCCCGTTCGCGTAGCGAACGGGCTTCCGGACAAAGGGGGTCAAGGGGATTCAATCCCCTTGCGGGGTGTGGGGGCGGAGCCCCCACGGTTTTAATGCTTGGCCGTGGTCGGCGGTTCCGTTTCCGGCGCGACGTTGTTCCGCAGGGTCAGGTAGACCGGCGCGGCCGCGCCGCGACCGGGGAAGATGTCCGCCGGGGCGGCCGCCAGGGCGAGGGGCAGCACTTCGTCGACATGCTCGACAAAGACCAGCTCCAGGCCGCGCAGGATTTCTTCCGGTACTTCCTTGAGGTCTTTTTCGTTGTCTTTGGGGATGATCACCGTGGTGATCCGGCCCCGGTGTGCGGCCAGAAGCTTTTCACGCAGACCGCCGATGGGCAGTACCCGCCCGCGCAGGGTTATTTCCCCGGTCATGGCCACATCGTCGCGTATGGGAATGCCGAGCAGGGCCGAGACGAGCGAGGTGGCCAGGGTGATCCCGGCCGAGGGGCCGTCTTTGGGGGTGGCGCCTTCGGGCACGTGGACGTGGATGTCGATTTCCTTATGGAAGTCGCGGCGCAACCCAAACAGATCCGAGTGGGCGCGCACGTAGGAAAGGGCGGCTTTGGCCGATTCGGTCATGACTTCGCCGAGCTTGCCGGTGGTGTCCACCCTGCCGGAACCGTGCATCAGCGCGGTTTCAACCAACAACAGTTCGCCGCCCAGCTCTGTGTAGGCCAACCCGGTGCAGACCCCGAGTTGGGGCTGGTTTTCGCGTTCGCCGTAGCGGTACTTTTTAACCCCCAGAAACTGCGCCAGGTTCTGACGGGTAACGTTGACCTGTTTCTCTCGGTTGTCGGCCGAGACGATCTGCATGGCCGACTTCCGGCAGATGGTGGCGATTTCACGCTCCAGGTTCCGCACGCCCGCTTCGCGCGTATAGGTACGGATGGTTTCCAGCAACCCCGCGTCGGAAAGCCGCAGATTGCCCGGCTGCAGGCCGTGGGCTTCAATCTGCTTGGGCAGCAGGTAATTACGGGCGATGCTGCGCTTTTCCGTTTCCAGGTAGCCGGGCAGGCGGATGATTTCCATACGATCCTGCAGGGGCAGGGGGATGGAATGCAACGAGTTGGCCGTGGTGATGAAAAAGACCTGGGACAGGTCGTAGTCCATGTCCAGATAATGGTCGTTGAAGGTGTAGTTCTGCTCCGGATCAAGCACTTCGAGCAGGGCCGAGGAAGGGTCGCCGCGGAAGTCGGTGCTCATCTTGTCGATTTCGTCCAGGCAGAAAAGCGGGTTGTTGTAGCTGCCCCGGCGCAGGGACTGGATGATCTTGCCGGGAAGGGCGCCCACATAGGTGCGCCGGTGGCCGCGAATTTCGGCCTCGTCGCGCACCCCGCCCAACGACAGGCGTACAAAATCGCGCCCCGTGGCCGAAGCCACCGACTTGGCCAGCGAGGTCTTGCCCACGCCGGGAGGGCCGACCAGGCAGAGAATGGGCCCCTTGAGCTTGTTGGCCAGCTTTTGCACCGCCAGATACTCGAGAATGCGCTCTTTGGGCTTTTCCAGGCCGTAGTGGTCGGCGTTCAGGATGGCCGCGGCCTTGTCGATGTCGATGGAGGTCTCTTTGAGGTTGTTCCAGGGCAGATCCAGCACCCAGTCCACATAGTTGCGCACCACCGTGTATTCGGCCGACGACGGCGGGATCTGGCGAAGTTTTTTGATTTCGCGCAGAGTCTTGGTCCGGGCTTCATCGGGCATGTTCTTATCGCCCAGGCGTTTTTCCAGTTCGGCGACTTCCTGTTGGGGGTCGTCTTCGCGGCCCATCTCTTTGTGAATGGCTTTGATCTGCTCGGAGAGGTAGTACTCGCGCTGGTTGCGCTCCATCTGGTTCTTGACCCGACTTTTGATGCGCTTTTCCATGCCGGAAATGGCGACTTCGCCCTGCATCAGTCCGCAGACCAGTTCCAGACGATAGGAAGTGTTCTGGGCTTCCAGAACTTCCTGCTTTTTCAGGTAGTCGGCTTTCAGGTGGGGCACGACGGCGTCGGCCAGGCGGCCGGGGTGGGTGTTGGCCACGATGACCGCATGCACGTCCTGCGTGATTTTTTTATTGACCTTGATGTATTCGTCCAGGGACTCCAAAGTGGTGGAGACCATGGCCGCGCCTTCCTCGGGGGAGGCGTCGCGCTCTTCGTAATGAAAGACTTTGACGGCCGCGGGGAATTCTTCTTCGGCCGAGACGGGAAGATGGTCCGCGGGGTTCCAGTGGGCGCGCGACAAGCCTTCAAAGAGCACCTTGATGGTGCCGTCGGGCAGACGCAGCAACTGCAGAATACGGCTGACCGTGCCCACGTTGAAGAGGTCTTCGGTGCCGGGTTTGGTCAGGGCCGAGTCTCGCTGGGCAACGAGGAAAATACGCCGTTCGTGTTGCTCCAGGGCGGTTTCTATGGCTTTGATGGATGTGTCGCGCCCTACGAACAACGGCACGATGGAACGCGGGAACATGACCACTTCACGCAACGGCATGATGGGCAGTTCAAAGGGAAATTGTGCCGGGGAAAGCTCGGACATAGGGGTCTCCTAGAGCATGTTCAGCGAAAATACTTGTCGGCCGCGAGAAAGGGCGACCGTTTCAAACAAATATACCATAATACACCACATAGCACTTCGGGAACAATTTTCAATGAAATTGTCGCGCCGGCGGAGAAATGGCTTCGCCGGCCGGGCGGTCGGGGCTGGGGTCGGCCCTCATTCCTTCACCGGCCGCAAAGTTGCCTTTTCTCGCCCTGCTGTACCACAAGGTAAAAATTGACCTCGCCACATTGCAATACAGCTTCGTCCAATTTTCTCCTTGCGCCTTGCGGGCCGAAAAAATGCAACTTTTTGCGGGGGTGCTTTCCTGAGAACTCCCCCTAAGCCCCGGCCGCGCCTTGAACGTCGGTGTCGAAAATCAACAGCGGAGGTTTGCTTTTTTCAATGACCGAAGCGTTGATCACGCATTCTTTCAGGTTTTTTTGCGAAGGCAGGGAATACATGATGTCCAGCATGGCGGACTCGAGCACGTTGCGCAGACCTCTGGCCCCGGTTTTTTGCTCTATGGCCTTTTTGGCCACGGTGGTCAGGGCGTCCTGCGTAAAATGCAGAGTCACTTTATCCAGTTCAAAGAGCTTCTGATACTGCTTGATCAGGGCGTTCTTCGGTTCGGTCAGCACCCGCACCAAGTCCGCTTCCTCCAGCTCTTCCAGATGGGTCAGCACCGGGATACGGCCGACGAACTCCGGAATCAGGCCGAACTTGACCAGATCGTTGGGGTGCACCTTGGTCAGCAGGGCGCCGGTCTGGTCCTTCGGCTTCTCTCTGCCTTCTTTCGGTTCGATACGCGCGCCGAAGCCCATGGCCCGTCCCCGGGTGCGTTGTTCCACCAGCTTGTCCAGACCCACGAAGGCCCCGCCCAGGATGAACAGGATGTTCGTGGTGTCCAGGCGGATGTATTCCTGCTGCGGGTGTTTGCGCCCGCCCTTGGGCGGCACGTTGGCCTGGGTGCCTTCGATGATTTTCAGCAGGGCCTGCTGCACGCCCTCGCCGGAAACGTCCCGGGTGATCGAGGGGCTGTCGCCTTTGCGGGAGATTTTGTCGATTTCGTCGATGTAGATGATCCCGCGGGAGGCTGCGTCCAGATCGTAGTCCGCGTTCTGGAGAAGCTGCACCAGAATGTTTTCCACATCTTCGCCCACATAGCCCGCCTCGGTCAAGGTGGTGGCGTCGGCAATGGCGAAGGGCACGTTGAGGACCCGGGCCAGGGTCTTGGCCAGCAAGGTTTTGCCGCTGCCCGAGGGACCCATGAGCAGGATGTTGCTTTTTTCCAGCTCAACGTCCGTGCCCAGGGCTTCTTTGTAGAAGACCCGTTTGTAGTGGTTGTGCACGGCCACGGCCAGAATTTTTTTGGCCTGGTGCTGGCCGATGACGTACTCGTCCAGCCGGACCTTGATTTCTTCCGGCGTGGGCAGGCCGCCCTGGTCTTTCACTTCCTCGGCGGCCTGATCGGCGATGATGTCGTTGCACAGGGCCACGCACTCGTCGCAGATGCAAATGCCGTCGTTGCTTTGGATCAGGCGTTTGACCTGATCATCCGTCTTGTCGCAGAACGAGCAACGCAGGGAAGAATCCCGGCCGTCGTTTTTCTTGGTCATGGTCGTCTCCCGATATGGCCGGCGTCGGTTCGGAGCCCGAAACGGCGTCGGCGACGATTGCGGCGGGTGTTTTTGCCGGGCGCGCGTTTCGGGCGCGAGACCGGTCGCCCCAATCGCTTACTTGTCTTTTTTGTCTTCGCTGCGGGCCAGATCCTCGCGGGAAGTCAGCACCCGATCGATCAAGCCGAGGTTCATGGCTTCTTCCGCGCTCAGAAAGTTGTCGCGCTCGGTCAGTTCGGCGATGCGCTCCGGGGTCTGCCCGCTGTGCGAGGCCATAATTCTGTTCAGAGCGTCTTTCAGGCGCAGGGTTTCCCTGGCGTGGATTTCGATATCCGTGGCCTGCCCCCGGAACCCGCCTGAGGGCTGGTGGATCATGATCCGGCTGTGGGGCAGCGAATACCGCATGCCCGCCGTGCCGGCGGAAAGCAGCAGCGCGCCCATGCTCGCGGCCTGGCCCATGCACAGGGTGGCCACGGGACAGGCGATGTATTGCATGGTGTCGTAGATGGCCAGGCCGGCCGTGACCAGCCCGCCCGGGGAGTTGATGTAGAGGTAGATTTCCTTTTCCGGGTCTTCGGATTCCAGGAACAGAAGCTGCGCGCAGATCAGGGAGGCCGTATGATCGTCCACCGCCTCGCCGAGAAGGATGATGCGATCTTTCAGCAGGCGGGAGTAGATGTCGTAGGCGCGCTCGGTGCGGCCGGTGGTCTCGATGACCATAGGAATGGGCATAGTGGGGAACTCCTTGGCGTATAGTCGACGACTTGGCGGGAACCATGCAAGCTCCGCGCCAAGAGCAGATGTATTGTAAGGCCAAACAGCGTTTCCGGCAAGGCCGAAAAGGAATAAAAACGCGCCTGTCCCGAGCGGAACAGGCGCGTCGACCCAAAAGCGTCCGCGCGGTTACTCGGCGGCTTCGCTTTTGGCTTCGTCGTCTTTTTTCTTGGGCGGCACCATGGTCACGGTCGCCTTTTGATGAATCAGGTCCATGGCTTTGTCGGCCAGCAGACGGTCACGCAGGGCGAAGAGCAGGTTGTTGCGGGAATAATATTCCTTCACGGCCGCGAAGTCTTGTCCGGCTTGGGCGGAGAGACGGTGCAGGGCCAGATCCACTTCGCCTTCGGTGACTTCCAGTTTTTCGGTGCGGCCGACCGTGAGCAGCAGAATCTGCGAACGGGCGCGCAACTCGGCTTCCGCCTGGAAGTCGGCGCGCAGATCGTCCTCGGTCTTGCCGATGGCGGCAAGGCCTTTGCCCTGGCGCTCAAGTTTTTCCACCACATCACCGACCATGCCGTTCAGGTGCTGGGCGACCATGCTGTCCGGCACGGGGAACTCCACGAGCTTCAGCAAGCCGTCGAGGATCTTGCGTTGGGCTTCGGACTTGTGCAGGTCGGAGCGGCTCTTCATGTACGATTCACGCACGCTCTCTCGCAGCTTTTCCATCGACTCGAAATTGCCGGCCTTTTTGGCGAACGCGTCGTCGGCTTCCGGCAGCTTCTTCTGCTTGATGCCCTTCAGGGCGGCCTTCATGCTCACGGTCTTGCCCGCGAACTCGGGGTTGAAGAAGTCGGCTGGGAAGGCGCAGGGGGCTTCTTTGGTTTCGCCGGGGGTCAGATCTCGAATGAGCGTTTCAAAGTCGGCGATGGTCTGGCCTTCGCCGATGGTGATCTGAAAGTTGTCGGCCTTGATGCCGGGGATGGGCGTGCCCTGGTCGTCAAAAGCTTCGAAGTCGACCACGGCGATGTCGCCGTCGTCGGGCTTGCGGGCCTCGGCAACATCCACGGTCTCGGCCATGTTGCCGCGCACCCGATCGATCACGGCGTCGATTTCCGTCTCATCCACCACGGCTTCTTCCTGCTCGACGGCAAAGCCTTCATACGGCGGCAGATCAAACTGCGGCATGACTTCAAAGGAGATGGAGTAGACAAATTCTTTGCCACGTTCGATTTCACCGCCGTCAAAGTCGATGCGCGAAACCGGAGCAAGCTTGGTTGTATCAATAACTTCATTGATGTGCACGTTGACCAGGTCGGTGGTGGCTTCGTGAACGATTTCTTTCTGGAAGCGCTTTTCCACCAAAGACGAAGGCACCTTGCCCTTGCGGAAGCCGTCAAGGGTGAGGTTGCTGCGATACATGGCGATGGCCGCGCCGAGGGCGGCTTCGCATTCCTCCACCGGAACGGTGATGACGATCTTCTTTTTTACCGGGGAGATGTCTTCCTGGGCGTACTGCATCGGACCAAGGCTCCTTGACGAAAAGATTACGGCGCTCGTGCGCCTGGGATATTCAAGCTGGTGCGAGAGGGGGGACTTGAACCCCCACGGATGAACCGCCGGATTCTAAGTCCGGTGCGTCTACCAATTCCGCCACCCTCGCACGGCCCGCGCGGCCGGGGCAGAAGCTCGGCGCCGCGCCCTGTATGGCGGGCGGGGTACAATAGCGCCCAAGGGGTTGTCTGTCAAATGGCTTACTTGTGAGCGGAGTCCCCCGTGCGGCCGGGTTTGCGCATCTTGCCGGAACGTTTCGATGGATATATCGTATGATTTTCCGGTAAGGAGCTTCAGGGGGAAGGTATGGAAGAGAAGACGAAAGAAGTGAGCGCTCCGGCGGTGCACAAGGAACTGAAGGGCGTGGGCGGCTGGTTGTTGTTTTTTATCGTGACCGCAGGCATTTCTATGGTTCTTGAGGTCAAGGAGTTGAAAAGCCTCGTCGATGCCGGGTGGGAAGATTATATGCATACCGGCATGGTGGTGTTTTTATGCTTGGCAGGCGCATTGGATTGTCTTTATGTGTTTGGCATCTTCAGCCTTGCGACCGTGAAGGGATACGCGGTTCGACTAATTAAGGTCATTCTCATTGTGTATCCTCTTTTTTGTGTCGTATCGCCGGCGCTCATATTCGCCATGGTGTGTCTTACCTCCGGCATGGATCTCTTCCATGCGGACGTGCTGAGCGCGTTTTACAGCGGAGAAACCATCGCCACCATCGCCGGGGCGGTTATCCGCTCCGCCATCTGGTTTGCGTACTTTTCCGTTTCGGTGCGGGTGAAGAACACGTGGCCTGTTGCGCAACGCGTGGGACCAGCAGCGGTTTTTTCTTAGAGCAATTTCACTTTGAAATTGTCTATGTAGCCATATTGCCGGCAGGCTTCCGAACGAGCCCGCAAGCGGGTGTCCGCTTACGCGTCCACCAGAGCGGATGAACATTTTCAATGTTCATCCGCTCTAAAACCGCTTCACTTCCAACCTGCTTTTGTCGTTGAACTGAAAGAAGAAAACGGTACGCCCGTCTCCGCGACGGCCGGGCCGTTTTGCTCACGGTAGAGTATTTTTCAGGACAAGTAAGCGGCATTTATCCGAAAAAACGACCGGGAACCCCAACGAAACAAGAGGACCTCAGGGCGTCGCCGGCTTCAGCCTGTCATCATAAGGGAAAATCTGCGTATCCGGGTAAAACGCCGCCCAAGCGTACCACATGGCGTCGACGGTCAGAACCGGCGTCAGCTTTTGATCGCGCCATCTGCCGTAAGTCCCCAGGCCTTCCGGGGTCCATTGGCTTTTGGTTTGCTCATCCACAATGCCGTCTTCAAATAAGGTGAAATTCAACGGTTGTCCGTTCAGGCGGCGGTCGAAGATCCGCACCGCGTCCAGCTCCGCGTCGTACAGGGCAACCAGCGGGGTGAGCCCCAGGTTGAAGTTGAACACCCGTTTTTCCCGCACCTCGTCCACAATCACCGCCCCGAACAGGGCTTCGCGCTCGACGCCGAGAATGCGTTTTTTAGGCGGCAGCCGGTTGTCCAGACGGGAAATGGCGAACAGCAGGCGCACGTCGTCGTAATACGTGCCTTGCACCTGGTACGAGCCGTATGGGTCTTTGCCGTAGGGGCGCTTATGCCCGGTGGAACGGGAAAGCACTTCGGCCCGGCGGGCATAGCGTTCCTTGACGCCGCCCCAGCGGGCCCAGAGCACCGGAATGCGCTCCAGCCGGCGGCCTTTGAAGGGACCTTCCACGCATACGGCGGGCAGTTGCGCCCACAGGCTGCCGCTGATGCGGTCGTAAAGAACCGAGTTGCCGTTGATCAGGTCGCCCGTCACCCCGAAAGATGTGGGGTACTTGCCCGCCACGGAAGAGCGAAAGGCCGAGACCGAGCCGGTCAAGGGGCTGTATGAGATGGTCCAACTTTGCCCTTGGGTTTCGGCCCCGAGGTGTCCGACCAGCGGAAGAGCCCCGGAAGCGTTGAGGCGCGCCTGGGTGGGCAGGTTTCCCCGGGCGTCCGGCAGCACGTCGTTGACCACTTCGTGCCAGACCATAATCCGCTGCGGGTAAATGCGAATACGGCCTTCGGGATAGTGGACGACGAACACGATTTCGTCGTCGTCCATGGAAAGGCTCGCGTCGGAGATATTGAGATACTGCGGCCGGTGCAGGGCGGTAATCTGGTCGGTGCCCACGCCTGTGCGTTGGATGGAGTCGGCCAGGCGTTTGAGGCGGTCCATGGAATAGCCCGGCAGGTCCGAGGGAATATCCCCTTCGGGTTCGTCTTCCGCCAAAGCCGGATCGCCGGGGTCCGCCGCAAAGACCGGCAGGGACGGAATCAACGCCAGAAGGAGGAGCAGCAGCAGGAGGCGCGAGGAGAGGTTTTTCATACACTCCCTCTATCGGCAACGTTCGACTGAAGCAATAGACGAGACCTCCGCAACATCCACAAAGAGGAACAAGCCGACGCGGCGTCGAATGCTCTGCGGGGGCACAACGCAACGCCGCCGAAGGGGATTGCAAAGGGGTGCCGCCTGCGTCGCTGTGAGGTGGGAGACTCACACTACCGTGCGGGTGTAGAAAAATGGCCTTGGCGGCTCTGTTCCCCCCTTTGCACGCCGGAGGCAAATTTTACTTCTCAATAATCTAGGCGATGGCGTTTAGGAGCGAGCCGGTCATCACATCTAGGGTACGGATGACGGCCGCATTGGCGCTATAAGCTGTTTCCGTTACGCTCAGGTTGGCGAATTCCAGGGGCAGATTGGTGTTGCTGCCCTCGGCATAGGGCGCATAGGCGAAAGGCGAAGGCGTCGAGCGGAGGATATTTTTGGCGTCCACCGAGGCGATGGCATCGGCCGCGTCGGTCAGGGAATGCTCGTAGGTGCGCGAAGCTTCGTAGGCGTTGGCCGAAGCCTGCATGCCCTGGGCGGTTTGATCCCCGATGGTGCGGTATTCGCGCTCGGAAAGATGGGTGACCACCGCCGGACCGGGGCTCGGGTCGCGAAAAATCGTGCCCACGCGCACGCCCTGGTCCAGGGGACCGGACTCCAAATCAACCCGCAACGACTTGTAGTCGCGCGAGTTGACGTTGGCGATGTTGTTGGCCGTGGCCTGCATGACCGTTCCCATGGCGTCCAGGGCCGAGATGGAGGACGAAATGGAGGTTGTGAGGTTGGGCATGGTCGTAGCTTCCGCGTTAAAAAGTCTTTTTCAGGGCGTCCTTCAACTGCGAAGGGGTGATGAGATCCCGCAGGATGACGGGGCTCTTCGCCGCTTCGCCGGCCGGAAACAGGGCGACCACCGGGATGGACACGCTGCCGACGGCTTTCAACAGGGCCTTGCTTGTGGGATCGTCCCTGGTAAGGTCCACTCTAATAGTACGCATCTTAAAATCTTTTTGCAAGCGTTCCATGCGTTTATTGCTCAACGTCGTATGCTCCAGGGCTTTGCAGCTGGGGCACCAGTCGGCGGTAAACTCCAGGAGTATGGGCTCCTTGCCGACTATCTGGGTGAAGGTTTGGGGGTCGAAGGGCTCCCAGGAAAAATTGCTCGGCGGCGCGGGTCGCGCGATCCAGATGGCCAGAACTACCACCAGCCCGGCGGCGATACGGGCGGCGGCGCGTTGCATCGGTCCGGCCCCCAGGTGCCCCACCTGTCCCCAAAGCCAGGCGGCGATGCCGACGGCCGTCAGGCACAGCAGAGCCCCGGCGGTCCAGTCGGCGGGCAGCAGGGTGATTAAGTAGACGGCCCCGGCAATGAGCAGAAGGCCGAGAAATTGTTCCAGCAGAATGGTCCAATCGCCGGGGCGAGGCAGCAGATGCACCAGGCCGGGCCACATGGCCAGTACCCCGTAAGGCAGGGCCATGCCCACGCCCACGCTGAACACGGCCAGGGTGAGCACGGGCAACGGCTGCAGCAGAGCCCAGCTCAGCACCCCGCCAAGGAGCGGGCCGCTACAGGGCGTGGCCAGCAGGGTGGCCAGAAGGCCGCCGGCAAAGGCCTGGATGTGCGGGTGCCCCTCGGCGGAAACCCTGAGGTCGAGCAGGGGCAGGGAAAACACCCCGAACAGACTGAGGGCCGAGGCAAAAAGAATCAAGGCCAGAATGCTTAAGACCAAGGGGCTTTGGAATATTTCCCCCCAGGCCCAGCCGGCCCCGCCGAGGAGCATGGCCAGAATCAGGAACCAGGTCAGAATGCCGGCCGCAAAAATCAGGCAGTGGGTGCGGAAGGCCTTTGCCTGTGACGCCTTGTCGGACATGGCCGAAACCGCCAGCAATGCGCTGAATTTCAGGCTCACCACCGGCAGGACGCAGGGCATGAGGTTGAGAAGCAATCCGGCCAGAAGGCCGAAGAAGATCGCCTCGCCCAGGGCGGTGACTTCCGTTGCCGAACTGTGGGCGCGTGGGGTGAAGCCGGCGAGCACGGTCGCCAGTTCGGGGTCCGGCCCGGTCGTGGCGCGGGTGACGCCGGGAGGCGTCGGAGCGGAACCCGCGGAGGCCTTGGCCGGAGTCGCTTCCGGCGGTGTTCCGGCAAAGACGGGCAGGGGGCCGGAGGGGATATCCAGATTCAGTTCTTTGGTGAAAGGCGTGCAACTCGTAGAGGCGCACAGCAGGCCCGATGCCTCAACCCGCACCGTGCCGGCCGTGGCCGGAATCCGGGCGAGGAACACGGTGGGCCCCGCATACACCAGGGTGGCGCCGTCGTCCGCGCCCGAGGCGACGTCTTTCTTTTGGATAGGTGGCGGCGCGGTCACGGCCAAGGCGCGTTCGCCTTCCGGCTCGGCCAGGAAGACGCCGACGTCCGTGGGCAGGCCGTCGGTGGATTCCGGCCCGTAGATGTAATGGCCGGGAGAAGGCGTCAGGGTGACGGATATCTGAACCGCTTCAGGGGTGTTGGGCAGGGCGTGGAACTCCGCCTCCACGGCGCAGTCCGGGGCCGCCGCCGACCCGGAACCGGGGCCGAACACGAGCACGGAAAAAAGGACGGTAAAGAAAAGCGCGGCGGTCGGAGTAAAGGCGGGAAAAAAACGATGTATGCGCATGACTGCTCCAAATGCCCCAATGGTAGCGCGAGGCGAAAGAAAAGTATACCCGCCCGTTCGGAGGCGCGCCGGCATACCCGGAAAAAAAGTCCGGCTTTTTTCTTGACTTTATGGGGGCAAGCGCATAGAAATCCTTCTCGCGCTCGGGTCATTAGCTCAATTGGTAGAGCAGCTGACTCTTAATCAGTTGGTTCGGGGTTCGAGTCCCTGATGGCCCACCAGAATTACGGGCGGTCGCGTGCGAGCGCGGCCGCCCCTTCTCGTTGAGTCGCAGGCTTTGCGGAGAGGCGCAAAAATTTCTTGACTCTCTGCGTATATCAGAGTGTATTTTCACTCACTTGCAATGAGCATGATTTTTCGCCGATGCCGGGCAACGCTACGGGGACGAAAGACCGCAGCGGCGTCTGGAGTTGGGGGTTTGCATCCGTTGAAAGGTGGAATATAAAGACTCCGTTCTTTATTACCGCGCCGCAGGACGGGGACTGATTTTTTTTGCAGCGGTGCGCTTGTGTCGGATGGGGAGGCGGCGGTTGTGCGTCGGACATACAGCGGGGAGGTTCTATGGACAAGAAGAATGAGATGATCGGCGACGGGGGGCAAAAATCCGGGCAGCGCTCCGGGTTTTCTCTGATGCCGTTTGTGGTTTGGGAAGCCGCCGTGGTGGCCGTTTGGTTCTCGGTGCTTACCTTCAAAGGCCCCTGGGCCTGGGCCGACGCGGGCGCTTTGGGCGCTTTGTTCGCGGCCATGGCCTTTGTCGCCGTGTTTTTTATTCTGCGCACCCAAAAAGACGAATTTTCTCTGCAGCGTGAATCGCTCGATTCCCAGCGCGAGACGCATACCCTGCAGCGTCAGGAGCTTTCCTTGCAACGCGAGGAACTCGGCCTGCAGCGTGAAGAGCTGGAAACGACCCGCGAAGAATTCCGGCGTATGGCCGTGGCGAATGCCGAAGCGGCCGAGCTTGGCCGCAAGAATGTGCGGGCGCAGTATCTGATGTTCTGGATCGGCAAAAACACTGAAGCCTTCGCGGCTGCCCGCAAAATTTATGATGAAGCCCTGGCCGGGGCGCGCGTCATCGAGCGGCAGCTTATGCATTATCAGAATATCGACACGCCGCTCAAAAAAGTGCTGACCCATGAGCTGGATCAGGCCAAAGCGATCATGGCCGAGAAGCAAAAGCTTCTGGACCCGTATGTTCGCTATGAGGCCGAGCTCGACCAACTTACCCGTGAGCTGAACCGTCCCGTGCCGGTTCCCGGCCAGTACGAATACCGGGTGCATGTTGAATCTCCGGTCGTGGCGCTTCTTCCCCCGGAAGAATAGTCGACCGATTCGGGGGCCTTGTCCCATCGACTAAAAACGGCGGTTGCGCACATGCGTGGCCGCCTTTTCCTTTCTTGCGAGCGAGGCGTGGGCGTGGCGAGTCGGCTTTTCGAGTCTGCTCCGGAAGGAAAACGACGCCCGACGCCGTACCACGGTAAAATGATTCGACTTGGCTGTTCCAGACGCTCAACACCCTGACCGGGTTGGGTTTGTTCCTCGCGCCGAAAACTTTCCACGAGAGCATGTTCGAAAACTCCGCTGCGGCTTATGCGATCCTGGGATTTTCCGACACGGCTCTGGACGTGCTGCACAACGTGTTGAGTGAGCAAGGCGCGGCTCTTTTGGCGGTTTCCATCTTTTTGTTCGTCCTGGGGCGGCGCGGCGGACGTTCGTATCTGCTGATCTTCCTGGTTTGCGGCCTGTCTTTGGTCGCCCACGCCTTTACCCTGCAGCAGCACCTCAATTCGGAAACGGTGCGCCGGGCGGTGGGGGACGTTGGTCCGTTGTACGGCATCATGGCTGTGAACGCCCTTGTCGTCCTGGGTGGAATCTGGACCTACGTGAGGAAGAAGCGACACCCTGAAGCATGAGAATATTTCGCCTGTTTCTTGAACCCCCGGCGCATATGGAGTAGCCTGTAAGGGCGAAATGTCCTCGCGCCGTTCGGCCGGAACGACGCCCACGCCATGCCCGGCCTTTCCCGGCCGGTCGCGGAGAGCCGCCTATGACCGCCGCCCGTATTTTCTTCGGCCTGTTCCTTTGTTGCCTTGCCGCCGGTTGCGCCGAACGGCAGGTTGTTTCCGTGGACGCCTTGGGCGCGCCGCATACGGAAAAACGCTACGTGGTGCTGTTCGATACGCGTCGCGCGCCGACCGGAAATCAGGCCTACCCCGGCATCCTCAGCCTTGTCGAAAATACGCTCACATCTCAAGGTTACCGTCTCGCGGACGCCGCGAACGCCGACGCGGCGGTGCTGGTTTTCTGCTCCCTGGATCGCGCGCGCGGAACCGTTGTCGGGGTCGCGGACGAGTTCGGGAACGCCGCCCCGTTTTGGGGGCCGTATGGCGGTTCGTTTGTCGCCGTGACCGCTGTCCGCGCGGGTGACTCCTCCTGGTCCCGCTCCCTTATGTTGGACGCTGTGGAACTGCGCCGTGAAGGCCCGGACAAAAAACCGATCTATGGCGCGATGTTGTGGAAGGTGACGCTCTACAGCCGGGGAGGGGACGGCGATCCGCGCGTGGTCCTGCCGCGTATGCTGGAAGCCGGAAAACCCTACATCGGCGGCGATACCCACGGCATCCGCACCATCGACGTGACCGAGGCGGGGCAGGCTCGGGTCGTTCAGCCTTGAGGCTCGGGCTCTCCTTATGGCGGAATCTCCTCCCAGGTCGGGGGCGCAATCCCAAACAACGTATGAGGGCTGAGTTAAGGCCTGACCCAGGGGCGGTTTTTAAATAAAGTATTTCGCGCCAAAGACAAGGAAAACGGCCCTTTTTGCGAAGGAAGTGTACTTTCATGGTACTCGACCGGAGAAAAAAGGGCCGTTTGACGGCGGTATTTGGACGAAAGACTTATTTAAAAACTGCCGCTCAATCCAATTCCATCTCCAACAGGGCCATGCCCAGCGATTTTCCGTGCTTGTCCAGGGCCAGACTGCGGGTCACCCCGCCGCCAAGGGCTTCTTCCAGCACAAAGTTCAGGCTGTGGATGGATGCAACTTCATAGCGCCGCACCTCACCTGTGCAGATCTCCCGAAAAAATTCCCCGACCCGCTCGGGCGTGAGCCGCTCCACAAGTAGGGGGAAATGCGTCGGATCATATGGCACCACGCAGATGTTGCAGCGGTTGCCTTTGTCGCCCGCTCGGGCGTGGGCGATGTCTTTCAGCTTCATCACGTAACCTCGATGAAGGCCACCTCGGGGGAAACATCCGCCCGGGGGATCAGAATGTTGTCCACGCACACGGGCTGCTCGACCGAGGAGCGGATGCCCGCGCCGCCCGACGGGCCGTTGGTGTACAGGCATTCCACTTCCCGCACCACGGCGATGGCTTCTTCTCTGGTCTTTGTTCTGGCCGCGATGCGCAGACGAACCTCCGAGGGCAGACAGCTGGTGATGCCTTTGGAGATGCCCGTACCGTAAAGGGAAGTGCAGCCAATGGAGTCCACCCGGTATTCGTCCGGGGTGACGTCGATGAGCCGCAGGCGTTTTTCCACGATGTCGGCGGCCAGACGGGCTCTGTCCAGGGCGTTGCCGCCGCCGTAGCTGATCTGCGCTTCGCCCGTCCAGCAGTCCCGATAACCGATGTTGACCTTGTAGTGCGTCGGTTCGCCCCGGCAGACGGCTCCGCGCGCCGTCACGTGGTCCTCGCCCGTTGGCGCGAAGGTCACCCGGGAGAAATCCGCGATGCCGTCCGGAGTGATGTAGCGGGCCGGGTCGTCGATTTCATACAGCAACTGCTCTTTGCAGACATCCACACATACCGTGCCGCCGGAGCCTTCCGGCTTGGTCACGACAAACGTGCCGGTCGCGTCGATTTCGGCAATGGGGAAGCCGAGAAGGTGCAGGTCGGCTACGTCCTTGTATCCGGGGTCGGCGTAGTAGCCGCCGGTGAGTTGGCCCGCGCACTCCAGCAGATGCCCGAGCAAAATCGCCTGCCCCATTTGGGACTCGTCGTCGGCGTTCCAGGCGAATTCGTGTTTGAGCGGCCCGACGAACAAGGCCGGGTCGGCCACCCGCCCGGTTATGACCACTTTCGCGCCTGTCTCCAAGGCTTCCCGGATGGGATTCCCGCTCAGGTAAACGTTGGCCGAGATAATCGCGTCTTCAAGATTGCCCAGTGGGATTTGTCGATCCAGCAGAGACAGGCCGCGGTAGTCGCGTACCCGTTCCAGAATATCATCGCCCCGCACCGAGGCGATTTTCAGACCGGAAAGCCCCAGGTCCGCGGCGATTGCCGCCGTCAGCTCCACGGCGCGGGGCGTGTTGGCCGCGCCCATGTTGGAGACGATGGTCGTTCCATGCTTCGCGGCAAGCGGCAGGACACGGCGCATCCGGGCTTCCAGCATGGGGTTGTAGCCCTTTGTCGGGTCGGCCTGCTTTTCTTTCTGGGCGGCTGCGATGGTTCGCTCGGCCAGACACTCGAAGATCAGATAATCGAGCCGGCCTTTTTCCAAAAGCTCCACGGCCGGTTCCAGGCGTTCGTAGGTGCAACCGCCTGAGCCGCAGCCGATGCGCAGGGTTTTCATGGTTTGGTCCGTGTTTCGTCGTTGAGCATCCAGAACAGGAGCTTTTTCTTGAGGCGGTCGTACAGAAGCATGATCGTTACAAAGACCGTGGTCGAAAACAGCAGCCCGGCAATGACCCGGGCGTAGTCGGAAAAGTCGGCGTAATACTGGATGAAGTGGCCCATGCCGGAATCCACGGCGAACATCTCGGCCACGGTCAGGAGAATGAAGGAAAACGTCAGGGCCGTGCCCGCCCCGGCCAGGATTAGGGGGGCGGCGGCCGGCAGGATGACCAGGAACAGCCTGCGCGCGCCCGTGAGTTCCAAGACCTTGGCGTTGTCCAGGTATTTCCGGTCGATGAGGGCGATCCCGTTGATTGTGCCGGACAAAAAGGGCCAGAAGCAGCCCACGAAGATCACCGCCGTGGACGACAGATAAAACGTCGGCAGCACCGCGATCAGGTAGGGGGTGAGCATGGAGGGCGGAATGGGGCTCAAGGCGAAGATGATCGGCCGAAACGCCTTGTTCAGGCCGGGGTTCAGGCCGATCAGCAGACCGAGCACAATGCCGGAAACCGCCCCGGCCAGGTAGCCGGGAACCAGCAGGGCCATGGAGCTGCAAAACGACTCGAGCAGATGCGGCAGCGAGTCGATCAAGGCCGGGAGAATCCGGGAAAAGCCCGGGAAGAGCATCTTGTCCAGGAGGCCGAACACGTCGGTGGCGAGTTCGTAGGCGAGAACCGCGACCACGATGATGAGCGCGGTCCCCGCATATCCTCCCGGAAAAAACGCGCGCGCGGCGCGTGCCGTTTGGTCGGTCTTTTGGGTCATTGGTTGTAGGTTGCGTACCGTCTTTGGAATTCGGCGTAGTGCTTGTTCTCCGGTTCTTTGGCCGCCAGTTCGTCCAGGGCCTGCCTGTACAGAACGGTGTTCAGGTGGTCCTCAATGTTGATGCCGTCGGTTTCGGCGTATTTGAGATCGCCCAGAAGCTTCCACATGTAGCGCACGCCATTGCCTTTGGGGTCGGACTCGAACACCTGGTTCGTCTCCAGGAGCATTTGCCGGGCCTGAACCTTGTCGAGTTTCAGATATTTTTCATTGAGGGCGACGCAGGCCTCCGGGTTGTCGATCAGGAACGCTTCGGAGCGAATCCAGGCCCGTAGGAAGGCCTTGAGCAGATCGGGGTTGTCTTTGAGCCAGGCGGTTCTGCCCACCGGGCGGCAGCAAACGTGCATGGGGTCGAGGTCGTTGGTCCAGGTGATGGTTTTGAGCCCGGCCGCCAGGGATTGCAGATGGGTCGAGTTGGTGCCGATGCCCACGTCGGCCTTGCCGGATTTGACGGCTTCGAGCACGTCCGTGGGTTTTTTGAACTCAAGAATCGTGCAGTCTTTTTGCGGGTCGAGCCCGGCCTTCATCATGGCGCCGCGCCAGACGATGTCCGGGGTGTACATGCGGGCCACGGCCACGCGTTGCCCCACAAAAGAGCGCATATCTTTGTATTCGAAGTCCGGCCGGGCATAGACCGGCATGCCGCCGGAAACGTAGCCGCCGAAGATGGTGAAGTCCGCGCCCTTGGTCACGAAGGTCAACGGCGCGGCCGTGCCGAAGGAAACGGCCACATCGACCTTGTCGGCTTGTAGGGCGTTCAGGGCGTCCGTGGAGTTGGAGAACGGCACCAGGGTGAGCTCGACGCCCTCCGCCTTGGCGAAGCCCTGCTCGATGGCGATGAAGCCCAGAATATTGCCGGTCTGGGGGTTGTAGGCCATTTTGATTTCCCGGAGTTCCCCGGCAACGGCCGGAGCGTTCCACAGGGTCAAAAGCGGAAGCAACAGAAAAGGCAACAGGCGCGACAAGGTGTTTTTCATGTCGGGTATTCTCCCTCGGTGGAAATCTGCATGGTGACGTCGTTGTTCAGAACCTGCAGGAGTCTGGTTCTGAGACGGATGATTTCGGGGTCGTCGAACAGTTCCTCGACCGGCGGCTTGGTTCCTTCCGGCAGTTCGCAGGAGTGGATGAGCCGGCCCGGCGAGGAACCGAACACAAAGATTTTGTTGGCCAGAAGCAGGGCTTCGTCCACGTCGTGGGTGACGAAGAGGATGGTCTTTCGGCGTTGTTCGTCCTGCCGCCACAGGCGCAGGATCATCCGTTGCAGCCGCCCTCTGGTGATGGCGTCGAGAGCGCCGAAGGGCTCGTCCATGAGCAGGACCGGCGGGTCCAGAGCAAAGGCGCGGCAGATGGCGCAGCGCTGGCGCATGCCGCCGGAGAGTTCGAAGGGATATTTGCGGTAGACGGATTCGTCCAGGCCGACATCCCGCAGACCGCGAAGGACGATTTCCTTGAGTTCTTTTTTGCTTTTGTTCGTGAACTTCTGCCGCAGGGAGAGCACGATGTTCCTTCCCGCCGAAAACCAGGGGAAGAGGCTGTAGTCTTGAAAGACCACGCCCCGATCCAGCCCGGCTCCCCGCACGGGGGTGCCGTTGATCCGGATGGCGCCGGAAGTCGGCTCGGCCAGGCCGGCCATCAGGCGCAGAAACGTGCTTTTGCCGCAGCCGGATTCCCCCAGAATGCAGACAAAGTCCCCGGAATCGATCCGCAGATCGACATCCCGCAGAATTTGTTCTTTGCCGTAAGCAAAGTGAAGGTGCTCCACGGAGATCAGCGACATGGGGCACCAAAACCGGTGGAAGGAGAAGCGCGGAACGGGCGAACCGCCGTCGGAATGATCGGCCGGAGCGGCATGGACGATCGCCGGAGGAAATTTCCGCGTGGGAAATACAGGAAGCCTGCGCCGGAGGAATCAGGCGCGGGCGTTCGGGGAATGGAAGAGGAGAGAAGGGTTTTGAGGCAAAGCGCGAAGACGCCCGCCTGAGCAGGGGACGTTAGGGACGCGGGGGCGTCCAGGTCGACCGGTGAAGTCCTCCAACCTGGAGGAAGCGAAGCGCTCACAGCGCCCCGCCGGTCGGCCGAAACAGGGTAAGGCTCTCATTCATGAGGCTGTACACAAGCGTTGCGGCTGAACGTTACACAAAGGAACGCGTATTTTTGCCGAAAAGGGAGCCTCTGTCAATCCGGTTTATCCGTGGGGAGTGGGTCATTTTGGCGTGATACTTTGTCAGGCATCGATTTTGTCTCCGGGGCAGGACCAAAGAGTCCAGCCCCATCGCCAAAATCTCGCCTTCCTCGTCTGACGCCAAACTGTTCCCACTACCGGAGAATTCAAACTGACCCACCAACACTCGTGGGTACCGGTACCGGTGCCGGCGTCAGGCGTCGTTTTTTGTTCCTGGCAGAGTCCGTGAGAGGTGGAGGAAACACCTGCCCAAAAACGCGACGCCGCGTTTCCACAAGGGAAGGCGCGGCGTCGGTGGGATCGGCACATTTTATCCGGGTTCGGCCCCTGCGCGGAGGAACAAAGGCCGGGATAAAACGCGGCGTGCCGATGTTTTCGGGCGTCGTTGCGAAGACGGCGCTTATTCTTCTCCGGTCTGCGGCTCGGGGCGCATGGCCTTGATCTCGTCGGGCGTGATCAGCTTGGGGCTCTTGTTGCCGAAGTGGGTGATCACGTAGTTGGTCACGGCGGCCATCTGCTCGTCGGTCATCATGCGGATGAAGGGCGGCATGCCGCGCAGGCCGTTCAACAGCACGTCGGCGGTGTATTCCGGCGACTGCAGGTTGGGGTTCTTGGCCAGGGCCGGGTACATGCCTGCGCCTGTTTTGGCCCCTTGGCCTTCCGGCATATGGCAGCTTTGGCAGCTTGAACGATACAGGGCCTCGCCGTCGGTATCGGCAAAGGCGTCGGTTTCCCGGAAGGGATCGGTTTTCGGCTCGGCCGCGAACGCGGCGGCCGGGAGCAAAATGGAAAAGGCGAGCAGTATGATGATGGTACGCATGGGTAATCTCTCCTTACGGGTCGCGGTCAACCGGCCAGAACGCGTTTGTGCAGGCGTTCCGTCGCATCCTGGGCGGACAGTATCGCGCCTTCGAGCCAGGCGGGGATGAACGAGGCGTGTTCCCCGGCCAGCAGGATGCGGCCGTCGATTTGGCACAGGTTGTCGTAGTGGGCGGCCCGGGTCTGTTCGGTCCACATGCCGTAACAGCCGTTGGTCCAGGGCACCCGGTGCCAGGCCACGGAAACGCCGGTTTCAAACTCGTCCCGGCATTGGGGGTGAATCTGCTCGTCGAGTTCCAGAACCTTCGCCAGGCGATCCTTGGGCGTCAGAGAGCTGAACTTGAAGGCATCGGGGCCGAAAGCATAGGCCCCGAGCAGCACGCCTTTGCCGCCCCGGTTGATGCCAGCCATAGGATAGCCGATGAGGCGGATGGGCATGTCGCTGTAAGTGATACCGCCGAATATGCGCTCGTCCTCTTCCCAGAAGCGGCGCTTGAACTGCAGGCCGGCTTTGAACGAGGCGTGGTAGGGCACGGCGTCGATGGCTTCCTTGAGGGGCTTGCCCACCTGGACGTCCAACTGGCTGAGGATGGACAAGGGCAAAGTGCACAGGCACCAGTCCGCCTGGAACTGTTCGTCCTTTTTGGTTTTCAGGTCGGTGGCCGTCACGGTGACGCCCTTGGCGTCCTGGGCGATTTTGTGCACCCGGAGGTTGAACTGGATCAGGCCTTCCACCTCGCGGGCAAAGGCCTGGGCGATCATGTCCATGCCGCCTTCGGGCTCGAACAGGGAGGTGTGGTACTCGTACTCCCGGCAGTCGCTCAGGTGGTTCCAGAGGCGGGAGTTGAGCAGGGCCTTGAATTCCATCGGCTCGCCGTAGGCTTTGCGGGGCATCAGCCCGCCGCCCGGATCGGTGGCGTAGCCGCGCAGGTAGGCGCTGTCCGGCCCTTTCACGTAGCGATAGTCTTTGTCCAAACCGCCCCAGCTTTGCAGGGCCTCAAGCAGCAGACCTTTATCTTCGGCGCTCAGGGGGGCGTCCAGCTTGTCCTGATTGACGGCCTTGGCCAGAAGATCGGCCGTGTGCCCGGTGAAGTCCATCATGACGTGGCGAAGGCGCTGCGGTTTGCCTTCGTAGGCATTCTTCGAATGCATGTAGGCGTTGTAGTTGACCTGGAAGAAAGGCTCCAGCCGAACGCCGAATTGCCGGCAGTAATCCAGCACGGCATAGTGATGGTAGGGAATGCGCCAGGGGCCGGGGTTGAGGTACTGGTCTTTGTCAAAAGCGCATTTTTGGGTCTCGCCGCCAAGCTCGGTGAACACGTCGCCGCCGCGCAGGGTCCAGCAACGGCCGCCCGCTTTCTCGCGGAACTCGAGCACCTTGACCTTGTACCCGGCCTTGCGCAGCTCGTAGGCCGCCGTCATGCCGGCCACACCGGCGCCGAGAATGAGCACCGAAGCGCCTTTTTTGGGTTTTCCCTCCAAGCTGAAAGGGCTTTTATGCGGCGATTCGGCGGCAAAGCCGAGGGAATTCATGGCCTGGTAGAGCGCGAGCCCACCGGCCGCCTGGCCTATCAGCACCAGCATGTCGCGTCTGGTGAATCCGGAATCCGTGGAATCTTTTGGTTGCATTATCCGGCCCTCCTCGCAGGGTGTGGTTTCTTTCATTGGTATCACAAGCGAAATGACATAACGATTATTTTATCGAAATGACCGGAAGGTGGGCGAATACGATGCGGTTTGTCCAGAAATCCCAACGAAGGCGTAGGGTTCCCCCCGCGCCTTCTCGGGTTCCGGTGTAGCCTTGCACTCCGAGGTCGGCCGAGAAGGCGATCCCCTCCATCGGCGTGAAGGTCAGGCCGACCTCGCCGATTCCCGTGCCGCCGCGCAGATCTGGGGCATCGATCGCGTAGCCGTAAACGTCCGCGCCGGCTTCGGCGTCGAACTCGTGCTCGTAGGCCGCACCCACGTATGGGACGCACGTGGGGCTCAGGTCGTAGGAAAGGTGCGCGCCGCCGCGCACACGTTGGGAGTCGGCGGCGCCAAAGTGAAAGAGGTCGCCCGCGACGGTCACGTCATCATCTTCCTGGCGGGTCCAGAGGTATCTGACGGAGAGGTCGAGGGAGGCCGCGTCAAATGGTTTCAGGATATACCCAAGACCCGCGTGCGCTCCATAATACAGCGAGCGGGAATCATAGGACGCGCCGTTGTCCATGCCGTCGCGCAGGTCGCCGGAATCAAAGTCCATGTCCACCCGCCGAAAACGTCATGCCCGACTGTGCCCGCGTTGATGGTCACGCGGTTGTCGCGCGCGTCGGAGTCGTCGGTGGATATGCCGCCGTATACGTAGCCGGGGATAAAACCGCCGTTGACCGTGACCGTATTGCCGGAGGGGAACAGGGAGGCCCCGATGTGGGTCGTTTCCGGCGAGGGAGCCAGGATATGGCCGGGATACCGGATGCCGGTCGCTCGGGCGGATGCCTGCGGGTAAAAGAGCAATGCGCCGACCGCGCGAAACAGGCAAAACGGAAAAGAGTAGGGAGGCCGGCGGAGCAAACCGGTTTCATGTGTGTCCTCGTTGCGGTTTCATCGGCCGGGTGAGAACGGCTCGGCATTGCAAGGGATTATCTGCTCATCTATGTCACAACCGTAGTTCGAGAGAGATTATTTTTATAATCCCGAGGTGCCGTAATACGGGCGGCACAAGGTACGCACGGCGCTGAAAGTGGAAAGCGGATGAGAGTCGATTTGGGGGGGCGGGCAAAACAAAAGCGCGCCCCGTAGGGGGCGCGCCGAGAAAGCCGAGGGAAAAGCCTTTTAGCGACGGTCGCCGATGAGGCGCAGCAGCATGATGAACAGGTTGATGAAGTCGAGGTACAGCTTGAGCGCGCCCATGATCACGCCCCGGCGCGCGACCGTGGCGTCGCCTTCGGGCATGCTCTGGCCCATTTCCTTCAGGTACTGGGTGTCATAGGCGGTAAGGCCCACGAAAACCAGCACGCCGATGCAGCTGATCCCGAACTCCAGCATGGAGGAACCCATGAAGATATTGATGACCGAGGCGATGATCAGACCGAACAGGCCCATCATGCAGAAGCTGCCCACGCCCGCCAGGTCGCGCTTGGTGGTCAGCCCATACAGGCTGACGGCCGCGAACATGCCGGCCGTGGTCAGGAAGGCCTGGAGCACGGAAGCGCTGGTGTACACCAGCAGCAAACCCGAAAGGGTAAAGCCCGACAGGGCGCTGTATGCGAGGAAAATACCGGTCGCGGTGGACCCGGCGAGTTTGTTGATCCGGGCGCTCAGGAAAAAGACCATGCCCAGCTCGACGACCATGGCCACGATGAACACGGTGGGCAGGCTGTTGCCGACCGCGTTGTATATGGCCCCGATGTTGTCCATGGTCAGCCACGCCACCACGGCCGTGACGCCGAGACCGATGGCCATCCAATTGTACACGGACCGCAGGAACGCGTTGGTCACTTCCACGCGGGTTTGTGATTGTTGCGCGGCAATGCCGTTGTTCATGTTCATCAGAAGGGCTCCTTGAAAGGTTATGCGGATATCTTTTATGGAAGATAGCAATTGCCCGGCTCCTTGACAAGTGCGGGAGACGGGGGAGTCCCTGCTCACCGATATTGGCGGTTCTCTGGATGGGGAGAAGTCCTCTTGATTGCGCCCGATAACGACCTGGTTCGCAGCGCCGGGGTGGTGGGGGTGGTTCGGCGTCAGACGAGGATGGCGAGTTTTTTTTACTGCGGGAGTGTACTCTTTTGGTACTCGACCAAAGTAAAAAACGATGCCTGACGAAGTATCACGTCAAACCATCCCCACCACCCGTTCTCACTTCCTTGCCCTTTGCTCGTCATTACGCTATCCCCGGACAAGCATCCCGCCTCTCGGAGGAGACCATGAGCACGAATCTCTGCATCCACGGCCATTTCTACCAGCCCCCCCGGCTAGACCCCGGGCTGGAGCGCATGCTGGTGGAGGCCGGAGCCGCGCCCTTCCGGCACTGGAACGAGCGCATCACCGCCGAAAGTTACGCCCCCCTTGCCTGGGCCAGACGTCTGAACGGTTCGGGCCGCATCGCCGACATTCTCAACTGCTATGCCTGGATGAGCTTCAACGTCGGTCCCACGCTCCTGGCCTGGATGCGTCGGGCCGAGCCCGATCTCGTGCGCCGCATGCGCGAAGGCGACGCCCACAGCCTGGCCCGCTGGGGGCACGGCAATGCCCTGGCTCAAGTGTATCATCATATCATCATGCCCTTGTCCCCGGCCGAGGACCGCCTGTTGGAAACCCGCTGGGCCGTGGCCGATTTCGAGCGTCATTTCGGCCGCAAGCCCGAAGGCATGTGGCTTTCCGAGTGCGCCGTGGATCTTCCGACCCTGGAAGCCCTGGCCGCCGAGGGCATCGGCTTTGTCGTTCTGGCCCCGCGCCAGGCCGAGGCGGTGCGGGAGGGCGGAACCTGGCGTCCGGTGGATGAGGGAAGCCTGGATATCGGCGCGCCCCACCTCGTGCGTCTGCCCTCGGGCGGGTCCATGACCGTGATTTTTTACAGCGGGGGCATTTCCCAAGACATCGCCTTTGAAGGACTGCTGCGCGACGGCGAAAATTTCTGGCGGCACATCACCGCCGCGGCTCGGAACCTGGAAGGGAGGGGTAAGGTGACGCCCCTGCTTTCCATTGCCACGGACGGCGAAACCTACGGCCACCACTTTCCCTTCGGCGAGATGGCCCTGGCCTATGTTCTCGGGCAGGCCTACACCGGCCGCGACGGCGTGCGCCTGACCAACTTCGCCGCGCATATCGCCGCGCATCCGCCGGTCACGGAAGTGCGCCTGCGCGACCCGTCGTCCTGGAGTTGCGTCCACGGGGTGGAGCGCTGGCGTTCCGACTGCGGTTGTTCCGACGGCGGGCACCCCGGCTGGCGGCAGACGTGGCGCGGCCCCCTGCGCGCCGCCCTGGAAATCATGCGCGACGGCACCCGCGCCCACTATGACGCCGTGGGGCCTTCCTGCTTCACCGATGCCAAACAGGCGCTGCTGCGTTATGGCGAAGTACTGGCCGACCCGGAGCGCGAACCCGAGTTCGCCGAAGAATTCTATAAACCCGGTAAGGCGGACGTGTGCCGCAACCTGTTGGCCATGCGTGAACGCGCTTTGGCCGCCTTTGCCAGTTGCGCATGGTTCTTCGACGACATCAGCCGGATCGAACCGCAAAACGGCCTTTCCTTCGCCCTGGCCGCCTTGGATCTGCTCAAGGAATGCGGCGGCCCGGATTTGCTCCCCCGTATGGAGAAAGAATTGGAAAAAGCGCCGTCCAACCGGGGCGGCAGCGGGGCGGATATTTTGCGCGACGAGATCCTCCCCCGCCGCCTGGATGATGCCGGGCTCATTTTGGCGGCGCTCCTGCGTTTGGCCGCCGAGGACCGCCTGCCCGCGCCCGGCGAAAGCGCCCGCTGCGACTTCACCGGGGTGGAGATTCGGATGGCGGAGCCAGGGAGCGGCACGGCCGTGCTCCGCCGGGCCTTTGCCGAGCAGGGCGTGGAACGCTCCTGGAAAGCGAACGGAACATCTCTGGATTTCGCCGCCCTGGCTCAGAACGGGATCTCCGTCCGCCGGGATGGAAGTGAGGAAACGGCGCAGACGTTTGCGGATTTTTCCCATCCCTTGCGGGAGTATCTGTTGGACCGCTTCATGGCCCGGCGCGAAGCAACGCGTCGGCCGGAGCTGCTTGCCCAGGCCCGCGCGGCCTTGGCCTTTTTCCCGCGCAAGGAGGAAGGAAGGAACACCTTCACCCGGCCGGAATGCTGGGCGGCGCTTGTTCCCTTCTTCCCGGCCGCCGCGATGCACGCCGAGTCGCCGGCCCCCGAGACCCTGGAAACCTTGGCCGCCTTCCTGGCCCCGGAATGGACCCCGGCGGGCCGGCGGGAAGCCGAAAAGCTGGTCACGGAAACATTTTTGGCGGAGTTGGACCACGAACATCCCGACGACGCCCGCTTGGCGGCCGCCGTGTCGCGCGTTGCCGTTTTGCTGCCGCAAATGACCTGGTGGCGGGTTCAGAACCGCGTCTGGGACAAAGGGCCCACAACGCTCCCGCAGCTTGCGGAGAGCTTGGGATTCCTATAAAGTGCTCACTTCCGTGTGGACGGCACGGCATTACTCATCGGAGGAGATGAAATGGCGTCAAAGATTTTGAAAAAGGAATCCCTCATCCCCGGCCGGACATCCCGGCTTGTGGTGGATGCTCCGCAGATCGCGGCCGCTGCCAAGCCCGGCAACTTCGTCATCCTGCGGGTGACCGACAAGGGTGAACGTATTCCCTTGACCATCGCCGACACGGACAAGAAAAACGGTACCATCACCATGGTCTACCTGGTTATGGGCAAGACCACGGCCATTCTGGAATCGCTCAAAGAAGGCGACTCCATCCATGACCTATGCGGTCCTCTGGGGAAAGAAACCCACATCGAAAAGAAAGGCACGGTCATCTGCGTGGGCGGCGGCACCGGCATCGCGGCCATGCATCACATCGCCAAAGGCCATCACGAGGCCGGCAACCACGTTGTGGCGGTCATCGGCGCGCGCAGCAAAGACCTGTTGCTGTATTACGACGAACTTTCCGCCTTCTGTCCCGAAGTGCTCGTGTCCACGGACGACGGCAGCTTCGGCCGCAAGGGCTTCGTGACCGAGTTGCTCAAAGAGCGCCTGGAAACCGACAAAAGTGTGAAGGAAGTCGTCGCCATCGGCCCGGTGCCCATGATGCAGGCCGTGGCCGAAGTGACCCGGCCCTTCAACATGCCCACCACCGTGAGCCTGAACTCGATCATGGTCGACGGCATCGGCATGTGCGGCGCCTGCCGCGTGACCGTGGGCGGCGAAACCAAGTTCACCTGCGTGGACGGCCCGGAATTCGACGGCCACAAGGTCGACTTTGCCGAACTGCGTCAGCGTCTGGGCACCTTCAAAGACCAGGAGCACAAGTCCCACACCGACTACTGTGAATGCATGGGCGACGGCCCCAAGAAGAAGCTGAAAAAAGCCTTCCCCAAGCGCGTGGCCATGCCCTGTCAGCCCGCCGAGGAACGGGTCAAAAACTTCAACGAAGTGGCCCTCGGCTATGCGCCCGGCCAGGCTCTGCAGGAAGCCAAACGCTGTCTGCAGTGTAAAAAGCCCGGCTGCGTGGCCGGCTGCCCGGTGGAAGTGCCCATTCCGCAGTTCATCAAAGCCGTGGTCGAAGGCGACCTGCCCAAGGCTTACGAGATCATCAAAAGCACCAACAGCCTGCCCGCCGTTTGCGGCCGGGTCTGCCCCCAAGAAAACCAGTGCGAAGGCGGCTGCATTCTCATGGCCAAGGGCGAGCCCATCGCCATCGGCCGGCTTGAGCGCTTCGTGGCCGACACCTACCTGGCCTCCAGCGCCTGCCAATCGCTGCTCGGCTCGGGCGAGTGCGCCTTCCCCGATCCAGACATCAAAGTCGCCTGCATCGGCTCCGGCCCGGCGTCGTTGACCGTGGCCGGCTACCTCGCCGCGCGCGGCATTTCCGTGACCGTGTTCGAAGCCCTGCACGAGGTCGGCGGGGTGCTGATTTACGGCATTCCCGAGTTCCGTCTGCCCAAAGAGCAGATCGTGGGCGCGGAAGTGGCCGTGCTCAAGACCCTGGGCGTGGAATTCCGCACCAACTGGGTCGGCGGCAAGACCGTTCAGGTTCAGGAGCTTCTTGACCAAGGCTACAAGGCCGTGTTCATCGGCGTGGGCGCGGGTCTGCCGCAGTTCCTCAACGTGCCGGGCGAAAACTTCACCGGCGTGTTCTCGGCCAACGAATACCTTACCCGTGTCAACCTGGGTCGGGCCTATGACTTCCCCAACTTCGACACGCCCACCTTCGTGGGCCGCAACGTCACCGTTTATGGCGGCGGCAACGTGGCCATGGACGCCGCCCGCACGGCCCTGCGCCTGGGCGCGGAAAGCGTGCGCATCGTCTATCGCCGTACCCGCGACGAGATGCCCGCCCGCCTGGAAGAGCTGGAACACGCCGAGGAAGAAGGCGTGATTCTCGAGCTGCTGTGCTCGCCCAAGCGTTTCATGGGTGATGACGCCGGCAAGCTCACGGCCGTGGAGCTCGAGCGCATGCAACTGGGTGAGCCGGACGCTTCCGGCCGCCGTCGCCCCGAACCCACCGGGCAGCTTTACACCCTGCCCACGGATCTGGCGATCATTGCCGTGGGCACCCGGGCCAACCCCGTGTTGCTTGAAGCCACCAAGGGTCTGAAGCTGAACAAGCGCGGCTACATCGAAGCCGACGAGAACGGTGAAACCTCCATGCCCAACGTGTTTGCCGGCGGCGATATCGTTTCCGGCGCGGCCACGGTCATCCTGGCCATGGGCGCCGGCCGCACCGCGGCCAAGGAAATCGCCAAGCGTTTGGGAAGAGCGTAAGAGAAGAAGAGAGGGAGGAGAAGTATGGGGGGGGGGGGGGGGGGGGGGGGGGGGGGGGGGGGGGGGGGGGGGGGGGGGGGGGGGGGGGGGGGGGGGGGGGGGGGGGGGGGGGGGGGGGGGGGGGGGGGGGGGGGGGGGGGGGGGGGGGGGGGGGG
>JAVBMX010000019.1:0-18594 GCA_031551885.1 Desulfovibrio sp. | reverse complement strand
CGCCCATTTTGAACGCGGGGCGTGGGGGTCTGTGTCGGGGGTCGGGGCATCCCCCCTTTTGACCTGGGGCCTTCCCCCTCCCCCCGCGCCCCCATCCCCTTTCCACCCAAACTTTATTGTGAAGGATGGTGGGGCGGGGTTGCAAAGAGTATGTCCCGCGTGGCGGGAAAAGTTGCAATTGCGGAGTGCAGACAAAAAACTACAGGTCGACCGGCGACGTCTTTCAGATATCGGGGCGGCCGCGAAGCGGTCCGCCCAAATAAAGTTTTTTGAGGAAAGGGGAGGGGGTACGGGGGAGGGGAAAAACACTTTTGTGCACAAAAGGGGTTTTCCCCTCCCCCGATTCCTCTTTTCTTTCTCCTAATCCAGGTGATCCGTATCGATCACCTGCATGTCGCGGCGGTAGCCTTGAATGCGCAGGCCGTTCAGGCGGATGAATCCGGCGGCGTCGGCTTGGTTGTAAACCTCGTCGCGCTCAAAGGTGGCCAGATCGGCGCGGAACAGCGAATGCGGCGACTTGCGGGCCACAGGGGTGACGTTGCCCTTGTAGAGCTTGAGGCGCACGACGCCGGTGACGCGCTCCTGGGATTTGTCGAACAGGGCCTGCATGACTTCGCGTTCCGGGGCGTACCAGAAGCCGTTGTAAACGGCGGCGGCATAGCGGGGCAGAAGGGAGTCGCGAATATGCATGACCTCGCGGTCCAGGCAGATGCCTTCAAGATCGCGGTGGGCGGCGTGAATGATGGTGCCGCCGGGGGTTTCATAGACCCCGCGCGACTTCATGCCCACGAAGCGGTTTTCGACCATGTCGATGCGACCCACGCCGTGGCGGCCGCCGATCTCGTTCAGGGCGCGCATGAGCGCGGCCGGGGAAAGTTGCTTGCCGTTGACGGCCACCGGGTCGCCGGCGGCGAACTCCAGCTCCAGGTATTCCGGGGTGTCCGGGGCTTTTTCCGGCGGCACGGTCATGATGTAGCTGCCGGACTGGGCTTCGTTCCAGGGGTCTTCCAGCTCGCCGCCTTCAAAGGAAAGGTGGAGCATGTTGCGGTCCATGCTGTAGTGCTTGGACCCGGAGGACAGGGGAATGCCGTGCTTTTCCGCAAAGGCGTTGAGGTCCGAGCGGGACTTCAGATTCCAGATGCGCCAGGGGGCGATGACCGACAGCTCGGGGGCCAGGGCGTTGACGGCCAGTTCGAAGCGCACCTGGTCGTTGCCCTTGCCGGTGGCGCCGTGGGCCACGGCGTCCGCGCCTTCTTTGCGGGCGATTTCCACCAGCTTTTTGCCGATCAGCGGCCGGGCGATGGAGGTGCCGAGCAGATACCGGCCCTCATAGACCGCGCCGGTGCGCAACATGGGGAAGATGTAGTTCTTGGCGAACTCTTCGCGCACGTCCTCGATGTAGGCCTTGGTCGCGCCGGTGTTCAGAGCCTTTTGGTCCACGCCGTCCAGGTCTTCTTCCTGGCCGAGGTCGCAGGTCAGGGTGACGACTTCGCACGTGTATTCCTCTTTGATCCACTTGAGGATCACCGAGGTATCCAGCCCGCCGGAGTAGGCGAGCACAACCTTTTTCACCTGTTTCTTCATGGCCGGTTCCTTTCGAAAAAGATAAAGCCGCGCCGACATCGGCGCGGCCTTTCTTCATACCCGCGAACAGAAAGGCCTTCAAGGGATTTTTTTGCTCGGCCGGAAGCTCGGCCCGGTCCGATGCGGCGCGGTTGGAAGAAATGAGGCGATAGTGGCCCGCATGCGGATGGAGCGTGTTTGCGCCTCCGTTTCAGAGTCTTGGGCCTTGCGTCTTTTTGTCCCGCTCGGGGAATGGGGGGCGGACATACCCGTCTTTCCCGATCTTCGGCCGTCTCTGTGTGAAACGGCATTGCAGCCGGCAGACACCCTCAATGGGGTCTCCAACCTGCGGAATGTAATCTTGCAGAATAGCTTCGGAAGCATACAGATAGGCATAAACGCCGCATTCACCTGGCCACCCCGCCAGAAGCGCGTGTATCCTGTAAATGGTCACACCCCGAAAGTGCAGCTTTTCAACCCGGTCGACCATTGTCCGATATGTATACTCGCAGGACGTTTCCGTTGCTTCGAGCCGGCGGGAGCCGCTTGTTCGCACCCGAATGCCGGGGAACGGCGGGTGGTCGCCCGGATGCTCGGCACAGTATGCTTCCTTCTCGCTTTCATCGTCGTGGAGGCCTTCCACATGGATGATCGTGTCGCGGGCTTTGGAGCAGGAGTAGGCCACGGCAGCCACATCGCACCCGCAGGCCCATTCGCAGAAGGCCTTCCGGAAGTGGAGGCATTCGTACAGTCGAAGAGGCGTCTGAAAAGGGCCTTTCACCAGGACTTCGCCTTCGATCGTATTTGCCCACGGGAACCGGTGGGCCGCGAAAAGCGTATTATCCCACGAGTCGTTGAGATTGGGCATCCCCTCAAGCAGGGGAAAGAGCGCGGGCAATGCGGTTTCGTCCTTGTCCGGGGCGAATACGCCGGCAAAAGCGATGCCGGCGACTTCGAAGTCCTCATCGGTCCCGGTCAGCGCGTGCTCGGGCCACACGCGCACCGTGAGGCGTGTTTCGCCTTCGGTATCCTCAAGGATGTTGGGCGTCTCCTCGGACAGAAGTACTCGTCGCGCTTGCCCCATGACGGCGGGTAGACGGCTTCCGAAAAGCGCCTGTAACGCCTTGTCGTGGCTTTCTGTCATGGCGGGCGGCGAAGGGGATGGGGTGCCCGGACGGATGAAACCGAGCAGGGGAATGGGGTCTATTTGCCGAACAGGGAAGAGGAAGGCGAGAAGTCTTTGCATTCTCGCGGAGTGATAGGGGATTTTGTAATAGGCCCACGCGGTGCAGTAGTCGGCGTCATGCGGGAGATCGCGGCACCAATCGGCAAAATTGTCGTCTTCGACGAGAGCCAAATACGCCTTCGCCAATTCCCGCAACAGTGTTTGCCGCTGCAGCCGCACAGAATCCGACCCCAGGCAGGAATTGATGTGGAAAAGAACAACGTCCGGTGAGATGGACCACACGGACATGTCGCATGCACGGCCTTCCTCGTCGATGAACCATTCGGCGTCTTGCTCGGCAAAGATGGCTTCGATGAAGCGCACCAGATCCGGAGCGGGGTCAAAGACATTGCCGCAGCGAAGTGCATGGCGGGTTTTTCGTCTCTCCGACACCGGCTTTGTTTCCGGGTCTTGAAAGGAAAGCTCCAGATGCCACCGCCACCAGCCTGCATTCGGCGGCTCGGTTGTGATGCGGATGTCCGCGAAAGGGGCGTTCGTCATCCAGTCAGCTGCCGACGTTTCCGTCTCTGGGTTTTTCATTCCCGGTAACACGGTGGATATTTTAGATAAAAACGTCGTCATGCTGTTGAAATACCGATGCGGCAAGACTGTTTGAAGTAGGGAAACGGTGCTGAACGCCGGGATGTTAAGTTGTGTGTGCTTGCTGTGGCTGAACGTGTCTGAACTCCCACCGGGGCATACCGTTTATGTGCGGCCGCCGCCCCCTGGGGTATCACGTCCGAAACGCTGGTCGGTCATTCCTCTTTCGAGGGGATGTCGACGGTGGCCAGATGCACGGCGGCCTTGAGGAGAACATAGCCGATGGAGGGGGGAACTCAAGGAGGACACGGGGAAAGTACCTGCCGGTCCGAAGGCTTGTCGGCCACGTGGGCAGGCCTTCGGACAGGAGAAGGGTAACAGGGAATCGTCCGTTGGGAGGTATTTCAACCTTCCGCCATTGCGCATATGCTGTGTCGTTGCGAGGGGAGCCGGTTACGAGCGGCTTCTCTCGCAACACCGTTGCGGATGCAACTGCCGGCGGCCGTCGGCGAAACGAACCGGAAGGAGGTGTCATGTCTCCGGTCATCAACGGAATTTACCGGCATTACAAAGGCAACGACTATAAGGTCATCGGCCTCGCCACCCACTCGGAGACCGAAGAACCTCTGGTCGTCTACCAGAAGCTGTACGGGGATTTTTCCTGGTGGGTGCGACCCCTTGCGATGTTCATGGAGGACGTCGAGATTGGGGGAGTCCGCCAAAAGCGTTTCACCCACATCGGCGACGGTTGAGGAGTTGTTCCCAACCGAGTTTTTCGGACGGCTCCTGTGTTGGGCGGTTTTTTTCGCTCCGGGCGAGTGCCGTGAAAAGTGCGTCACCATCGTCCGCTGTTTGCTTTTTCAGAACTGAAGAACTGTGCCCGTCGGGGCGGGAGCTTCCGGCCAACGTGGGAAAAAAGAATCGCTCCACCGATTGCGTCGATGGAGCGATTCTTTCGTTTCAAGGCTACCGATTTCCAAATGAATGGAATCCGGGCATTTTTCGATCTCAGCTATAAATCCATTCCAGAATCGCCATCTGCATGTGCAGGCGGTTTTCGGCCTGATCAAAGACGATGGAGGCGGGGCCTTCGAGCACGTCTTCGGTGACTTCCTCACCCCGGTGGGCGGGCAGGCAATGCATGAACTTGGCGCCGGGCGCGGCCAACCGCATGAGTCGGTCGTCCACCCGGAAGCCTTTAAATGCCGTCAGCCGGGCGCTTTGTTCCTCTTCCTGCCCCATGGAAGCCCAGACGTCGGTATGGATGAAGTGAGCCCCTTCCACGGCGGCGGCCGGGTCGCGGTGCAGGTAAACCTTGGCCCCGGCCTGGCGGGCCTGGGTGAGGAGGACGGGGTCCGGGTCGTAGCCTTCCGGGCAGGCCAGCGACAGGGTGAAGCCAAAGACCATGGCCGCTTCAATGAACGAGTTGGCCATGTTGTTGCCGTCGCCGATCCAGGCCGCGTGCAGGGTCGAAATATCCGGCCTGCGCTCGTACATGGTGAGCATGTCGCTCATGATCTGGCAGGGGTGGCCTTCGTCGGTCAGGGCGTTGACCACGGGGACGGAGCCGTACTCCATGAGTTGCTCCAGCTTGGATTGCCCGAACGTGCGGACAATCATGCCGTCGTTGTACCGTGAGATGACTCGGGCCGTGTCTTTGAGCGGTTCGGAGCGGCCGAGTTGGCTTTCTTGCGGGGTCATGAAAACGGTCTGCCCGCCGAGCCGGCGCACGGCCGTTTCAAACGACAGGCGCGTTCGGGTGGAGGCTTTTTCAAAAAGCAGGACCAGGATTTTGCCCTGGAGGCAGTCGCAGCGGAAATTGTTCTTTTTCATTTCGGCGGCGCGCAGCACCAGTTTCATGGCGTCGTCGCCGAGATCGCGGATCGTGATGAAATGCTTAAGCATGGGGAATCTCCTCCGGGCAAAATAGGCCGGGGGGCGTCCCGGCCGGATTCGCAGCATAGAGAAAAAGGGCGTGGCTTGTAAAGGACGAAGGGAGAGAAGCCGGTTCGCCGTCTGTATTCTTACGCGAGAGAGCGGGCCAGCTCTGATGGAGTCGGCCTATGCGCGCCCGGAGTGTCGCAAAATCGGTCTTAAGGAAGTCATTTACGCATATCGCTGTTTGTGATATTTAGAACATGCGAAGCAACGTTTAACTGCGGAGGTTCACATGCCTTTGTCTTATAAGCAAATGGAAGAGACGTTGATGAGAGAACTTCGTCTTTATCATTATCCCATAGCCGTCACATTTTTGAAGAACGATGACGCTGTTGCGGAATTCAAACGCACAACGCCCCATGTTGTGCCGGTGAAACCGATTACCTATTGCCAGTGGGAAATCGCCGCCCGGATGAAAAAACAAACCGTATTGGCTGATAAAGATCTGCTTGGTTGTTCCAATGCACAGGTCTCATTCGGTTGGCGCGAGATCGACGACAAGGAAATCAAAACGCAGCTGAAGTACTGTAAAGATTTGGCGCAGGCGGAACGTTTCATGCGCTCAAAACCGCGTCTTCCCATGGGAAGCATCAAAGCCGTTGCGGTCGGCCCGCTGAGTGATGCGGTCATGACGCCTGATGTGATCCATTTTTATTGCGACAATCTCCAGTCGTATCTTCTGGCGGTGGATTACATGGCCGCGACCGATACGCACCCGCTGCGCCCCATGGTGACCATGAGCTCCTCGGCTTGCGGCGGTTCGGTGTTCTCGTATCTTGAAAAAATGTTCAATATGTGCCCGGCCTGCTCAGGCAGCTACAACGCGGGTAAGACCGAACGCGGCGAAGTGAACGTCTTCATTCCCGGCGTTCAGATCGAAGCCGTGGTGGAGCGCCTGCTTGAGCGCATCAACGCCTGCGGCGGCGCGGCGATCAGCCGGCCCGGCGATCCCTTCCCCGGAGCGGATATCTGCAAGAACTGTCCGCTGATCATCTTTAAGAACTCCGGTGAAGAGGAAGCCTGCGCCGGCTGCGGCAAAGCTTAGACGGCGCTGTCTAAGAGATTTTTTTACCCTCTGAAAATTCTCGAGAACGGTTTGACGGAACTCCGAGAAACGCAAGCCCACTTTTGCAGTACACCCAACCGGGAGAGGAGAGTTATGAAGTTCGCTCAATCGCTGCTTTTGGTCGCCGTTTTGTTCACGGTGGTTCTGGGGCCGGCCGCCCTCGGCATTGCCGCCGAGGGGAACGCCACAACGCAAAACGCGACGGTTCCGGCCGCGCCGGCGAAGGCCCAACAAGACCGCCTGGCCGCCGCCATTGCCGGCGCGGTCGCCGACGGCAAGGTCAACCCGGCCGACGCGCCCGGCTTTTTGGGCATTCCCGGCGCGCCCCAGGTGAACCCCGTTCTGGCGTTCTGCTGGGCGCTCTGGGTGGGGTGGATTTTCTCCACCGTGGGCGCCTTCGGCGGGGTTATGGCCGGTGTCGGCCACATGAGCGTGTTCGGGTTCGGCCACTACGCCGGAAGCTTCGGCAAAGGCGTGCCGCTGAACAAGGTCGTCACGGACTCCATCCGTCTCTCCAACCAGTGGTTGGTGGGGTGCTCCTCTTTGGTCTCGTCGATCAAATATTGGTCGATGGGGCGCATCGTGTTGCCGCTCGGCATCGCCTTGGGCCTCGGCTCTTTGGTCGGTTCCTGGCTGGTGCCCGCGCTGACCCAGGGCAAGGTGTCCTTCCGCGAATACCAGGGGTATTTCGGCATCTTCGTGCTGGCGCTCGGCTGCTACCTGCTTTATGAAACCCTGCCCGCCGCCAGGGCCAAGAAAAAGAAAGCCGCCGAAGCGGCCAAAGCGTTTGAAGCGGCCTGCAAGATGACCAAAGAGGGTGAAAAGCCCGAGACCGGCGTCAAGGTCGTTTCCATCTCCCCCACCAAGGTCGAGTTCACCTTCTGCGGCGTGGAGTTCTCTTTCAACCCGCTGTGGCCGGTGGTGATCGGCTTCATCGTCGCGGCCATGGCCGCCTTCCTCGGCGTGGGCGGCGGCTTTCTGCTGGTGCCTTTCCTGACCAGCATTTCCCAACTGCCCATGTACCTGGCGGCCGGAACCTCGGCCTTTGTGGTTCTGGTGGGGATGGCCACATCCATCACCTCGTTCATGACCGGGGGCACGCCGGTGCACTGGCCCCTGGTGGGCATCGAGCTGGTGGGCATCGTCATCGGTTCCTGGATTGGACCCATGACCGCCAAGTATCTGTCGGACATCTGGCTGAAGCGCCTGTTCATCCTTCTGGCTTTCATCGTGGGCCTGGATTACACTCTGCAGGGCTTCTTCGGCATCAAGATCTGGTAACCATAATCCGGAACGGGAAGCCGGCGGTTTCGGCCGTCGGCTTCCGGCCGGAGTTGCACCATGCTCCCATCTTTTTTTGATCCCGTGCTTATCGCCCCCTTCAGGATCTTTGCCGATCCCCTGACCGGTTTCTGGGGCGGTTGCGCCGTGCTGGCGCTGTGGTGCGTGCTGCTCGGCAGGGCCACCCTGGCCGTGCTGGAGCGCGCCGGGCGTTCCTATTACACCCGCCTGGACGACGATATGCGCCGCTCGCACGATCTTTCCATGGAGGCCCTGCACGCCGGCGACAAGCAGGCCTATCTCGCGATCAACAGCATGGCGCATGAGCGCTTCGGTAAGCATTTTTTCGCCCGGGCCGCCCTGGGCATGGGTTCGCTCTGGCCCGTTCCTTTCGCTCTGGGCTGGCTCGCCACGCGCTTCGAAGGCATCGACCTGTTCATCCTACCGTTGCTGGAAAAACCGGTAGGGTACCCCTTCGTCTTCATCCTGCTCTACATCGTCGAGCGAATCCTCTTCGGCTGCCTGGAACGCCTTTGGCGGGGGAGAGTTGGGGAGGCTCCACCTCCCCAAACCCCTCCGGCAGGGGGTTGAACCCCCTGCACCCCCTTTTGTCGGCATGGGTACCTGTCGTGCGTGGGTTTTGCTTCATGGATACCTTTGCCCGACTTGGGGATAGTGAGGTTGGTTCGCAAAAATGCCGAAAGCCCGCGTACACGCGGGCTTTCGGCATTGAGGGGGTCTGGATGCCGCCCGCGTTGCAACAAGGCACCCTTGTCACGTCGCGGAAGCGACAATGGGCGGCCGACCTTGGCAGCCCTGTTTTCATTTCCCCCAGAAACATTTCCTATTCCTTCTTATCCGCGTTCGCGAAGTCCACGGTGCTGAAGAACATGCGTCCGTCACGCGAGATGTGCAGGAGCAGGACGCCTTTTTCTTTGGCGGTCGCGTCCACGATTTTGGTCAGTTCCGGCACGGAGGACACAACCCGACGGTTGGCGGCCACGATCACGTCGCCGGGACGCAGGCCGGCTCCGGCTGCCGGGCCGTTTTCATCCAGACCGACGATCATCAGGCCCGAACCGCCGGAAACCCGGGCGTCTTTGGCTTCTTCCGAGGTCAGCGGGCGCACGTTCACCCCGAGCTTGGCTCCGGCCTTTTGGGTGGATTCCGGCGTGTCCGCCGAGGCCTGGGCTCCGGAGCGCTCGGTCGGGCGAACCGTCAGGGCAAGCTCTTTGCCGTCGCGCCAGACCGTAAGCTTGGCGTCCTTGCCGGGAGGCAGGGCGGCCACGACGCGCAACAGGTGTTCCGTATCGGTGATGGTCTTGCCTTCGATGGAAAGGATCACGTCGCCGGGCTTGATGCCCGCTTTGGCGGCCGGTTGATCGGGCAGCACGTCGCCGATCAGAACCCCGGAGGGTTCCTTCATGCCCAGCGCTTTGGCCGTGGGGGCATCAACCGCTTGGATGGTCACGCCGAGCCAACCCCGGCTGACTTTACCCTGGTTTTTGAGGTCGGAGATGATTTTTTCGGCCAGCGAGGAGGGAATGGCAAAGCCGATGCCTTGAGCGCGTTGGGCGATGGCCGTGTTGATGCCGACAACCTCGCCGTCGGTGTTCAGCAGCGGGCCGCCGCTGTTTCCGGGGTTGATTGAAGCGTCGGTCTGGAGAAAATCGTCGTACGAGCCGGACTGGATGTTCCGTCCCTTGGCCGAAAGAATGCCCGCCGTAACCGTGTGGTCAAGGCCCAGCGGGTTGCCGATGGCCACGACCCATTCGCCGACCTCCAGCTTGTCGGAGTTGCCGAACTTCAGGAAGGGGAAGTCGGAGCCCTTGATTTTCAGCAGAGCCAGATCGGTTTCCGGATCGGTTCCGACCACTTCGGCGGTCAGGGACTTGTCTTTGTCGGCATCGCCGAAAGCCACGCGGATGACGTCGGCGCCTTCGACCACGTGGTTGTTGGTGACCAGATACCCGTCGGAGGAAATGAGAAAACCCGAGCCCAGAGAGCGGGTCAGACGGGAACGTTGCCCACCGTGGAAGCGTTCGAACTGCTCAAAAAAGCGCTCCATGCCGGGTTCGTTGCGAAACATCTCAAAGCCGGGCGGGAAAGGGCTTTGTTTTGCGGTGCGTTCGGTGTTGATGTTGACCACAGCCGGTCCGGCGGCTTTGACCAGATCCCGAAAATCAGCCGGCGCGGCCATGGCGACCGGCACAAAAACCAGCATGAACAGCATCAAAAAGGCTGTTCGCAGTGCGATTGTTTTTCGCATGAAAGTCTCCTTAAGTAGAGGTGGCTCAAAGGCCGATGGTCCGACACGAGAGAAGGATAAATTCGTTGCGGCAAAAGTAAAGGGATAATGAGAAAGCCGATCCGATGCGAAACGACTCCGGCTGTAAGCCGTTATACGGATACAATCGTTTGGTGAAGCCGTCCGAAAGGTGTTTATTCCTTTCGGTCTTCCTCAGACCCGCACGGACGATAGACCGTCTGGTCGGGAGCATACGCGCAGTAAATTTTGACCAGGGTGTTGATGCACTGGGTCATGTCTTCTTCGGAAACGACCCCTTTGCCCCGAGTGACGACCTCCCAGGCCGAGTCGCCCAGTTTTTCCCAGATATCCAGGGCTTTCGCCGTGGGAACGTGGATGGTTCTGCGCGCGTCTTGGGTGGACTTGTGCTGTTCAAGCAGCCCGGCCCGCACCAGGGCGGAAAGGGCGTGGGTCACGGCGGTGCGCTCCCGCGACAGGTGGGCGGCCAGTTCCTGCTGGGTGGCCGACGGGTTTTCCCGCACCGTGACCAGAAGCATGAACTGGTCGAAGGTGATGTCCAGGCCGTTTTTGCGGTTGTTCTCGGTAAAGGCGAACTCCAGCGCTCTGGCGGCCCTGTTCAGGTGAGGAAGAAACGAGTCGCGCAGCGGCCGTTTGCTGTACAAAACCCGCGGCGTGTACTCAAAATCGAAACGCTTCGTCATGGTTTTCGGTGTCCTGTTTCCCTTAAAATGTGAAGACCATCATAACTCAAGAAGGCAATTTTTTGCACTCGCATATGTGAAAAAAAGCACTTGAAATTTATTTGCCGGCAAGATATGTGAATCTTAACATATCACCTTCAACCGGAGGACGATCATGATTTACAGCCGCATTCATCCCACCGGCACCGTGCGCTACAACCCCGACAAGTGCTGGAACGGCTTGACCCTTGTTCCGAACATGGAAGGCCACGGCCTGGCGACCGGCACCATTCTCTACGACATGAACGGCAATGCCGTAAAGAACTGGACCGGCCTTTACGGGGCCTTTGACGCCAAGCTGCTGCCCGGCGGGCAGGTCATGGGCACCACCGCCTTTGTGGGCGGCTATTGGCTGGATGCCCGCAACCTGGTCCAACTGGACTGGGAAGGCAACACGGTCTGGTCCTTCGACCGGAGCGAACGTATCCGGGATCTGGTGACCGGCGAGGAAGTCTGGTCCGCCAGACAGCACCACGATTTTCAGCGCGAAGGCAGCCCCACGGGCTATTATTGCCCGGGGCAGTTGCCCAAAACTCGCGGTAAAAGCCTGCTCAACTCCAGCGCCACCCGCATGATTCCCGAGATTTCCAAAGAATACAGCATCTGCGACACCCGGATCATTGAAATCGATGAAGAAGGGCAAATTCTTTGGTCCTGGAGTCTGTGGGACCACATCGACGAGCTGGGCCTGGACCCCTCGGCCAAGCAGACCATCGCCCAAAACAGCCGGCCCTACGGGCAATCCGGGCAACTCAAAGACGTTTACTGCAACTGCATTTCCTACATCGGGCCGAACCGGCACTATGACGCCGGGGACCAGCGTTTCCATCCCGACAACATCATCACCGATATCCGCGCCCTGAACGTGTCGTTCATCATCGAAAAGAAGACCGGCAAAGTCATCTGGCGGCTCGGACCGGATTTTGTGTACTCAAAAGAGCTGCAGGACATCGGGCAAATCGTCGGGCAGCACCAGTTTCACGTCATTCCCAAGGGCCTGCCCGGCGAAGGCAACGTCATGCTCTTCGACAACGGCGGTCTGGCCGGCATGGGCGCGCCCACCCCGTGCTCGCCGCGCGGTTTCAACAACGCCACGCGCGGTTATTCCCGCGTGCTGGAAATCGACCCGATCACCATGAAGGTGGTCTGGAGCTTCAACGACATCTGCAACTTCAAAAACGGGGTCGAAGCCCACGCCTTCTGCCACCTGCTGTACAGCGAGTTCTGCTCCAGCGCCGACCGTCTGCCCAATGGCAACACCCTGATTACCGAAACCATCGGCGGCCGGGCCATCGAGGTCACCCCCGAAGGCGAAATCGTCTGGGAATTCCTGAACCCCGGCAGGCATATGTTCCGGGTGCATCGGTACCCCTACGACTGGGCTCCCTTGGCCGCGAAGCCCAAAGAGGAAGCCGTCACGCCGCCCCTGAACACGCAAATGCGCATCACGCCGGCCGGCGGCGTGGAGCTGGTGCCCCTGGATACTACGTTGTACAAAGCGCCGGAGTGAGTAATCATGTTGGGGAGGTTCCACCTCCCCAAACCCCTCCGGCAGGGGGGGTGAACCCCCTGCACCCTCATTGTCGGCCGCTCCTACGCTTTGCGTAGGGGCGGCCGACCTATAAGGTGGCCGGTAATTCATTTCCCCCGGATACGTTTGGGCTGCCGTCCGATACGGAATGGCCGCCACGCGCCTTCGCTTGTGGGTGGCGATCCTGCGCGGCGTAGGTCCGGCGAGAAGGGGGGGTCCGTTCCGGCGGGTAAATGGGGGGAGTGAGTGGTCAAAAAACGTGGAACTTCGCCGCCAGCAGGCGGAAGAGTTCCCCGGCATCGGCCGCCAAGTGGTCCGGGTGTTCCTCAGCCAGCCGAGCGGCGGATGTCGCGCCGCTGCCGACCCCGGCCGTGGCCGTTCCGGCGGCCTTGCCCGCCCGAATATCCATCGGATGATCGCCCACCATCAAAGTATTTTCCGGCGAAACGCCCAGTATATCCAGAGCCCGCAGCAGGTGATCCGGGTCGGGCTTGACCCTGGGCACATCGTCGCGGGTCAGCAGCGCATCGAAATACTCCGGGAGATCCGGGAAAACCGTAAGTACCGCCTCCGGGCAGTTGCGGGTGACCACAGCGCGGGCGCTCCCCGCCTCCTTCAAAGCCGCGAGCAAAGGCCGGGTGAAGGGGAACAGGCGCGAGGATTGGGCGGCCTCCACCTCAACCCGGCGGGCGGCGTCCAGGGCGGCGGCGCGGGCCTCGGCGGCAGCTTGGGGCGAAAGACCGGCGCACAGGTGGTCCAGCTCCTCCATCAAGGGCATGCCGGGAATGTCGGCCACGGTTGTGAAGGGGGCCAAGGCTTCCATAGCCCGGGCGCGCATCAGGGCGAAGTCCAGAGTCTGCACGGCCAAGGTGCCGTCAAAGTCGAAAAGCACGGCGCGGTAAGGAAAAAACATGGCGGTCTTGGGTTGAGGTGGCGGGAGAACCCCAAAAGTATGCCCGCAAAGCCGCCCCTTGACAATGCCGCGTCGGCGGGGGAAAAAGATCTATATCCCTGAGGAGGTATAGATTTATGAATGTACTGCACTGGTTCCTCTGCCTCGGACTCCTTGGCATATGCTCCTTTCCCGCTTCGGCCGCCGCCGAGCAGGCCGTGGCCTGCACAATCGGCACGGCCGAGGTACAGCCCCTGTTGGATGTGGCCCGCGAAATGCCGGCCGACATTTTCAGCGGCGCTTCCCCCGAAATCATCAAGTCCCTGGCTCCCGACGGAAAAGTCCCCGCCGGCATTTATGGTTTTTTGATCCGCCAGGACGATCGGATCATTCTGGTGGACACCGGGTTCGGCAAAAAAGAGCACCCGACAAGTTTGCTGCTGCAAAGCCTGGAGCCGGCCGGCGTAAAACCTGAAGCCGTAACCCATGTTTTGCTGACCCACCTGCACGGCGATCATGTGGGCGGTCTGGCCTGGGACGACAAGGCGGCTTTCCCCAATGCCGTCGTGCTTGTGTCCGAGCCGGAAAAGACCTTTTGGTTCGACGATGCGGCCATCGCCGGGCAGCCGGACAAAAAAACCAACGCCGATCTGGCCCGCAAAAACCTTGGCCTTTACGGCGACAAAGTAAAAACCTTTGCTTTCGGGCAGGTTGTCCTGCCCGGCGTCACCGCGTTGGATGCCGTGGGGCACACGCCCGGGCATACGGCTTTCCTGCTGGAATCCAGCGGGAAAAAGATGCTTTTCTGGGGCGACCTTGTACACGGCGCGGCCCTGCAATTTCCCGTTCCGGCTCTGTGCGCGTCTTATGACATGGATCAGCCCAAAGCCGTGGAAACCCGCAAACGCTTTATGGCCATGGCCGCCGACGAGCAAATCCCCGTGGCCGGAGCGCATCTGTTCGCCCCTGCCGTCGGCCGGGTGGCTCGCAAAGGCGGCGCCTTCGCCTTCACGCCGGGTGTGCAGTAGGGAAGGGCGCAGGGAGAGCGCCGGGGAAAGGAACCCCCCTTCTCCCCAACGCCGATTGCAGACGCGGAACGTAACGGCGATATGCCTGCAAGAAGCGGCGCTTCCTTTGCCTGGAAGCGCCGCTCGTTTTTTGTTTCCCCACGGGAGCGGGGAGGAAAGGGCAACGGCGGGGAGGCCGCTCCGTTTTGCGCAGTCACCGGAGCGCAGCGGGCAACGAAGGGGAAGCCGTCATGCCCCGCTTACGGCACGAGTTTGGTAATCTTCTGCCCCTGTATGCCGATGCCCGCCATCAGGCCTTCTTGTCCATAAACGAAGGCGAATACATCGGAACGCAACGTCGTGCTTGAAAAGTCCTTTGCCATTCCCTCATCCATCACAACGACACTGGGGCCGGCCCCAATGGACCAGCCGGCGCTGTCGTCAAGATAGGTGAACGCGTCGGGCGTCGTCAGGAACAGCGCTTCGGAAAAGCTTTGAGCGCCCAACTGCAGCCCATAAGATATCGAGCTTGCATTGTAATATCCCAGCACTTGCCCGCCGGGGGAGAACAGAACCCCATTGCCGCCCGAGCCGCCGACAAGAAGTCCCGCTTTCCAGATATCGGGGAATACCAGAACGGCCACCGAACGCTCCCGCAGTTTTTGGGTCTCCGGCACCGATGTATAGAGGGAATGTAGCGCCATGCGCGCTTCTTCCGTCAGTCTCTTTTGCGATGAATCCGAGATGCTCGGCGAGCCCATGCCCGCGCAGGCCGTGAAGAGGACGGGAATACAAAGCAGAACGAATCGGGCGAACGCATTTTTTATCTTCATTCCGAAACTCCGGGTTTTTAGTTGGTGCGCTCCGGCGCGGGAAGAGACCCGCCGGCGCACGGTTTCTGGAAGCAAGATGTTTCTCGGTACTCTCACCCTGCGCCCGGCCGGCTGCTTGGGCAATTACTTTTTGCGCCGTCGCGTTATTTATTGAACGGCGTGGGGGCGGCAGGCCGTAATATATCTCTGTCGTCGAAGCGCGGGAGGCACACCATGTTGCCGGCCGTCAAACAGAAACCGCTCTCAGATAAACTGGTTTTTGATAATGTGGATAAGTTGATGAAGACAAACGTTTAGGAACCGTACTGTTCTGCAATCCAGGCCAAGGTTGCCCTGTTCGTCTCCCTTCGTGGAACGCCGTCCCCTTCATAAAAAATAATGGCCACCGTAGTATAATTTACAAATTTTACTTGAAAACCGGTTACTGTTGCACAGGCTTTCACAATACAATCAAAGCCGGTTGGTGGTGGGGATGTTCCCTGCCGAGACGAGCGTGGCGGCCTGCGAGGTGAATCATGGCCCATAGGCGCATGAAGAGTGGCGGCAACCGTCCTTTTAATCTCAGTTTTTTCTTTGGATTGCGGGGTTATTTCGGCCTGCTCGCCGCCGGTTTGCTGCTGACGGCCGGCTTGGTCCTGGCCGGACTCGGGTACCGCATGATAACCCAAAACCTGGAGGCCACCGTGGAACGGCGGGTTGACGCCTTCGGCCGGGACATCAAGCAAGACATCAACAGCGGGATGCGTCGGCCGGCCCGAACTTTTCTGAACGCCACCACCAAAGGCCAGTTGCCGATAGCCCGCACCAGGGAGGAACGAGCCCGGCTCCTGCCCCTGGTCCAGGAGATCCTACGGGCCAACAGCACCTTCGGGGCCATCGTCATCAGCTATGACAACGGCGACATTTTTATGGCCAAGCTGCTGGAGACCGAGCGGGAACGCCTTTTTTTCAGCGCACCGCCGCAGACCACCTTGATGGTTATGGAGGTCCGGACGTCCGGCCCCTCTCCCGTCAGCGCGTATTCGTTCTATGATCCTGAGTTGCGGCTGCTGGCTGGCCGGGAGGACGGCAAAGGCCCGGACTACCTCGTTCAGGAGCGCGCCTGGTATCGGGCCGCCATGCAAGCCGACGGGATGATTGAAACCGTCCGCAAATCATCTTCAGCCGCCGGACCGTGAGCATGGTCATGGCGCAGAAGAGCCTCGACGGCCGCGCCGTGGTCGCGCTGGGCATCCGCCTGGATCACCTGTCCAGCCAGATCGCCGGCGAGCGCCCGACGCCGGGATCACGTCTGGCCCTGTTTCAGGCCGACGGGCACCTCATCGCCATAGACCGAGGCCTGTTGTTTCAGGAAAACGGCCGGCTGCACCTGCGCGGCGTGAAAGACCTCAGCCCGGTTATCCGCCTGGGGGTGGAAAAATATCGTCAGGGCCTGCGCACCACCGATTTGCGCGTGGAAAAAGGGGCCGAAAGCACGGGGCTGCGGGTCCACGCCGAAGAGCGGGACTGGCTTCTGGTGTTGGAGGAACTGGACGACGACCCGGAGCGGCCCGGAGATTTTATGGTTCTGGCCATTCCCCGGGATGAAATGTTCCGCAATACCTCGCGGTTTGTGCGTTATGCCGTGTTGGGTATGGCCGGCCTGTTGCTGTTGACCCTGCCGGTGGTCTGGCTGGTGGCCCGGCACGTGAGCACCCCTCTACGGCTTGTGACCGAGCGGACGCGCAACTTGGCCGAAATGCGCGATGAAGGGACGAAGACCGTGCTGTCGCTGATGCCGGAAATCAATGACCTGATGTGGAACGTGGAATTCATGCGGGAGAATCAGCGGAAAATTCTCTCCATCATCGGCCTGATCGGCGGCGACCGCGACTTTGAAACCCTGCCCGGTCGGGTCTTGCGGGAAATCATGACCATAACCGAGGCCGACGGCGGGATTCTGATGATGATGAACGAATCGAAAACCTTCTTTGAGAAGGGCTGGTCTTGCTGGGACAACGGCGAGGTCCAAGATGTCGTCCTTTCGCCCGATGAATCGATTCCCCAGACAACCTACGCGATGTTCCGCGCCCTGAAGGAGGGCCGCGGCATCGTGGACCATATCATCCGTGACGATCCCCGGGCCGCCTTGTCGGCGGTCTCGCCGGGTTTTGCCGGGTATCCGGGTCTGGAGCGGGTGGACGTGGTCGGCTTGGCCCTGCGCGACCGCATGGGCGAACCTTTGGGCGGCCTGAGTCTGATGAAGCGCGTGAAAGAGGTATATCCCGGCCTCAGCGCCGAGCAGATCACCTTTATGGAAACCATCACGGCCGCCGCCGCCGTGGTGCTGGAAACCCAAGAGTTGCTCAAAAGCCAATACGAGTTGCGGGATTCGCTCATTCGCATTTTGGCCGGGGCCGTCGACACCAAGTCGCCCTATACCGGGGGCCACTGCGCCCGGGTTCCGGTGATCTTTCAGATGCTCCTGGAGGCGGCCCACGAAACCGAAAAAGGCCCGCTCAAGGATTTCCGCCTGGACGACGCCGGCCGGGAAGAGGCCCGCTTGGCCGCTTGGCTCCACGACTGCGGCAAGGTCACCACACCTACATACGTGATGGACAAGGCCACCAAGCTGGAAACTCTTTACGACCGTATCCACGAAATCCGCACCCGTTTTGAAGTGCTCAAGCGCGATGCCGAAATCGCCGTCCTCCGAGCCCGGCCGGTCGGGGGCGATCCCGAGGAGGAGCAGCAAAAACTGGCCCAAGCCCTGGCGGAATTGGACGGCGATTTCACCTTTGTGGCTTCCTGCAATATCGGCGGCGAGTATATGAGCAACGCGGCCTTGGCCCGCTTGGCGGCCATCGCCGAGCGTCCTTGGGTGCGGACTCTGGACAAGAGGCTGGGGGTTTCCCGCGACGAACTTGCCCGTATGGACGGCGCGGGTGTGCCGGGGCCGCCGGTTTTGGAAACACTGCTCATGGACAACCCCGAGCATATCATTCCCCGGGGCGAAAAGGACCGTCTGCCCGCCGACAATTTCCAAGGCTTCCGGTTGGATGTTCCCGACGCGCTGTACAACCGGGGGGAACTGTACAACCTCGGCGTGCGCCGAGGGACCCTGACCCGGGAGGAGCGTTACAAAATCAACGACCACATTACCCGCACCATCATGATGCTGGAGGAACTGCCTCTGCCCAAGCATCTGCGCCGAGTTCCGGAAATCGCCGGCGCACATCACGAGACCATGGACGGCCAAGGCTACCCCCGGCGGCTGACGCGTGAGGATATGAGCTGGGAGGCGCGCATGATGGCCATCGCCGACATTTTTGAGGCCCTCACCGCCTGGGACAGGCCGTACAAGACCTCCAAGACGCTTCGTGAAGCCTTGGAGATCATGGAGGTCTTCAAGGAAAACAACCAAATCGACCCGCACCTGTTCGAGCTTTTTATCGCGGCCGACATTCCCGGACGTTACGCGGCGGAGTATCTGAAGCCCGAACAAAACGATTTGAGGTGACGTTGCGCTTCGCCGGCTCGTCCTTGCAACAGGCGGCACTCGCCATGTCTTTCCCATTCCAAAAAATTAGAGGCGGCGCCGTTTTTATAAGCAAAAAAACCCGCCCCCCCATGCCGCGCGTTTTGGGGTTACGTCGTTATTAAAGAATAGACAAAGCCAGTAACATATCTTAAAATATTTCAACAGGGTGAGCCAACCCCCAGGTCAGGG
>JAVBMX010000033.1:0-7270 GCA_031551885.1 Desulfovibrio sp. | reverse complement strand
GGCGTAAAGCGGAATTTCGAACTCCACCTCAAAGAGTGCGAATGGCGCTACAACCAAGCGCTACCCCAGCTTCTCGACGGCCTCAAGCTCTTGGTGGCAAAAAACAAAGACCTGATGGTCTAGAGCCTATAAAATAAAAGTTTTTTGGTGGCGGGGATGGGGGTACGGGGGAAGGGGAGGCCCCTTTTTTACAAAAAAGGGGCCTCCCCTTCCCCCGATTACCCTCTCTTCAACCCTTACTTTCAATCCAGGCGAAGGCGTTGTGGGCGTGGATGGATTCGTAGCTTTCCACCTCAACATGGAACCAGGCGACCTGGGTGTGGGCCGCGAGTTTTTCGGCCACGTGGCGTACCACGTCTTCGACAAAGCACGGGGCGGCAAAGGCGTTTTCCGTGACCATCTTCTCGTCCGGGCGCTTGAGCACGGGATACACGGGGGAAGACGCCGAACTCTCGGCCATTTCGATAAATTCTTCCAGCCAGTTGAAGCCTTTCAGACGCACCCGAATGCGTACTTCGGCCCGCTGGCTGTGCGCGCCTTCGTCACTGATGGCTTTGGAGCAGGGGCACACGGTCATGACCGGAACGGCGACCTCCAGAAAAAAGACGGGCTTCTCCGCTTCCAGCTCGCCGGTCAGCACGCAGTTGTAGCCTTGAACGCCCCCCGCGCCGGAAGCCGGAGCCTTCTTGCGCAAAAAGTAGGGAAAACGGAAAATCACCTGGGCCTTGCGGGCCTGCAGGCGGTTCTTGATCGTTTCGAGCAGCCGCTTGATGCTTTTGTAGCTGAGCTCTTCGCTCCAATCCTCGAGGGATTCCACAAAGCGGCTCATGTGGGTGCCTTTGTATTCGGCGGGCAGGTCCACCCCCAACTCAACCCGGGCCACGGTGTGCTGCACGCCGTTTTGGCGGTCGCTCACCCGAAGCGGAACAACAAGATCGCGCACGCCCACCCGATCGATGGGCAACAGCACGGCGGAGGCGTGGCTTTGAACATCTTCCATAGAATCCTCAGCGCAGGATGCGCCCGTCGGTCGCCTGGGAAAGTGTGCCGAAGACCACGCCTTTGGTGGAAATGAGCCGCTGGGCCAAGGCCTGAAGCTCCGCGCCGGGGCCTTTGAGGACCAGCACTTCCAGGCAGTTGTCGTGGTCCAGGTGCACATGCAGGGTGGTGACGATCAGATGGTGGGCGTCGTGCTGAATGGACATCAGCTTTTTGGCCAGATCGCTTTTGTGGTGGTCGTAAATCAGGGTCAGGGTCGCCGCGCTTGCGCCTTCGACGTTTTCCCATTCTTTTTCGACCAACGCGCCGCGAATTAAATCCCGGATGGCCTCCGAGCGGTTGGAATAGTCGCGCTCGGCGCACAGTTCGTCGAAGCGTTCCAAAAGGTCCGAATCAAGGGACACGCCGAATCTGATGGTCTCGCCCATAGGTCCTCAAAAAAAGTCGGGTTGTGGGGGTGCTCACGGAAACCTGCGCCAAAACGAATCCCTTGGGGCGGCGGGCGATGCCGAAGGTCGCGGGTTACGCTCAACCGTGCGATCGAGCCAGCTCCCAAAGATTCACCCGCACGGTGGAAGGCTGAGTGTGCAACGGCTCGACCTCGGTGCGTCGAATGCGTCGTGAGGTCCAGCCGGCCTTCTCCACGGCGGCCTGGAAGGCATCATACACGCCTCGGGCCGGTTCCGCCACCCAGACCCGGCCGTCCGGGGCCAGGGCATGTTCCAGGAAGGCGAACACCGGCTCGACAAAGCGTTTTTCGTACATGATGTCCCCGCCCCAAATGTGCAGGCAGGAACGCGGAGCCACGGCCGGGAAACGCCAGTCCATCACCACCCAGAGCGGCTGCGGCACATTGTTGACAACCGCGTTTTGCCTGGCGTAGGAAAGGGCCGCCGGCTCGTAATCCATGGCGACAACCTTGGCTCCCAGCCACGAGGCCACCAAAGCGGTGAACCCGATGCCGCAGCCGAGATCAAGGCAGACGCCCCGGCAAATCTGTTCCCGCTCGGCCTGAAGATGCTCGGCAAGGGCCAAACTGGCCGGCCAGAGTTCGACCCAATAGGGCAGGCGCTCGTCTTCGGAAAACGCCTCGTCGGTCATGGACTCCCAAAGGGATTCCAGATCGGCCGGACGCAACAGCCGCCAGCTTCTGCCGCAGGCATTCACTTCAATAAGACCGGGGTTCAAACGAGCTGAAACATTCGGCGACATGAGGCATCCTTCAAAAACAAGATGGGTGGGCCGGAATATTTACCCCGGCCGGGAATAAATGTGAAGACGCAATCGCCCGTCGGGCAATTTCAGAACCTGGGCCGAATCGCCTTTATGGCGGCCTTGATCGCCGCCGGGGCATACTTGACCGTGCACGTCGGCCAGATTCCCCTTTCGTTTCAGGAAGTATTTATTTGCCTAGGGGGGCTTGCCCTCGGGCCACGCCGGGGTGTTCTGGTCGTTCTGCTCTACCTGTTGGCCGGAGCGCTCGGGCTGCCGGTGTTCGTCGGCGGCAAAGGCGGCCCGGCGGCCTTTATCGGCCCCACCGGCGGCTATATGGTGGGCTTCATACTGCTGGGGCTGTGCGCCGGCATCGGCGGCCGCCTGGCGACGAAAGGGCTTCCGGACGGAGCGGACCTTCCCTCCGTGCGGCTTATTCCGGCCCTGCTCGGTTGCTGCGTGGGCATGCTCCCGGTCTACGCCCTCGGCGCGGCGCGCCTCATGCAGGTTCTGCAGACCGACCTGAACGCGGCGCTGGTCGTGGGAGTCTGGCCCTTTCTGCCTTTCATCCCGCTCAAGCTCGTGCTGGCGGTGCTGCTCTGGCGAACGCTGCGCCGCAGAGGACTCGTTCCTCAATGACCCCGCTCGTCGAAGCGCGCGACCTGGGATTTCGGCACCCGGGCACGGAGAGACCCGCCTTTTCGGGCGTGTCTTTTTTCCTCCGGCCGGGAGAACTCCTGCTGCTCTGCGGCCGCAACGGCAGCGGCAAATCCAGCCTGCTGGAAGTGCTGGCGGGCCTGCATGACGGCCGCACCGGCGAACTTTCCCTGTTCGGCGGCCGGGTTCCCGAAGGACAGGTGCCGCCGAGGGAAACCCGACAACGCATCGGCCTGCTGCTGCAGAACGCGGACATGCAAATTTTCGGCGACACCGTGGAAGAGGACCTCGCCCTGGGCCTTTCCGCCGACGAAGCGGCGCAAGGCCCGGAACTCGCGGCCCGCCTCGGCCTGCCCGCCCCGGCAACCCGTGTCTCAAACCTTTCGTACGGGCAAAAGCGTAAGCTCTGCCTGGCCACGGCCCTGCTGCGCCGGCCGGAAATCCTGCTTCTGGACGAACCCCAGTCCGGCCTGGACTACCCCGCCCTCAAGGAATTCGCCGGGATTCTCGGGGACCTGCTCCATTCCGGCACGGCCCTGATTCTGGCCACCCATGACCCTGAACCCTTCCTGCCCCTGGCCACAAGCCTGCTGTTTCTAAGTCCGAACGGCGACGCCCGGTACGGTTCACGTGACGAACTGCGCCCCCTGGCGGAAGAATACGGCATTCGGCCCTGGTAGGCGGATCGTCGGAGCCTGTTTCAGGCGCCCGCCCGCAAAAGTATCTCCGGGCACCACCCAACCTCGACCATAGTATCATGCCGCCCCCATTTCTCCGCAAGCACCGAGCAATTCACCAGTTCATGCGATGATGTATACGCCCGAGGGACGGTTTACCTTGAGCGACAAGGTGGTGGAGGCGGTTTGACGTCAGACAAGCAAGGCACGTTTTCCCGATGGGGGCCGGCCTCTTCTTTGGTCCCTGCGGCCCGCGCTGTTGAGGACCAGACACTTGCTCCTCCGGGCGCGCCGGCGACCGGCCGAGCTTCGCAGCCCTGTTTTCGGAGCACAAAGCGAGCCTGACGCCGTATCACGCCAAACCGCCCCACCACCCGACCGCGTCTCTACTGGACTCCACCCCCGACCTGTGCGAGAATGGAGGGCGGTACGGCGCTCAGCGCCCGCATTGCTTCACCCTTCGCCTCTCGAGGTACGCCCATGACCCAGTGGCCCCATAAAGATCTTCTCGACATTGTGGATCTCAGTCCGGCCGAAATCACCCACCTTTTGGACACCGCCGAAGAATTCCAGGAAATCAACACCCGCCCGATCAAAAAAGTCCCCACGTTGCGGGGCAAGGGTGTGATCCTGTTCTTCGCCGAAAACAGCACCCGCACCAAAACCTCTTTTGACGTGGCAGGCAAACGCCTGTCGGCCGACACCTTTTCTCTGGCCAAATCCGGCAGCAGCATATCCAAAGGCGAAACCCTCAAGGATACCGCCCTGACCCTTCAGGCCATGAGCCCGGACATCATCGTCATCCGCCACTCTTCCAGCGGCGCGGCGGCGTTTCTGGCTGAACGCCTGAACTGCTCGGTGGTCAACGCCGGCGACGGCCGGCACGCCCACCCCACCCAAGCCCTGCTCGACGCCTACACTTTGCGCAGGCACTGGGGCGGATCCCTGGCCGGAAAAACCGTGCTCATCGCGGGCGATACCGCCCACAGCCGGGTGGCCCGCTCCAACGTGCACCTGCTCACCAAGATGGGCGTGAAGGTCCGCCTTTTTTCCCCCCGCACCCTCTTGCCCGTGGGCGTGGATTCCTGGCCGGTCGAGGTTTACACCGACCTGGACAAAGCCGTTGTCGGCGCCGACGCGATCATGTGCCTGCGCCTGCAACTGGAACGCCAGCACGCCGGGCTGCTGCCCGATGTTTCGGAATACGCCTCACGCTTCTGCCTGACCCGCCGGCATCTGGGAAAAGCCGCTCCCGGCGCGCCCGTGCTGCACCCAGGCCCGATCAACCGGGGCCTGGAAATCTCGTCCGAGCTGGCGGACGCGGCCGAAAGCCTGATTCTCGAACAGGTCGCGGCCGGTGTGGCCGTGCGTATGGCCGTGCTCTTCACCCTGGGAACCCGCAACGAGGATGCCGCTTATGACGCCTAACCACACCGCCCCCTTTGCCGTTCTTGGCGCGGATCTGGACGGCGCTCCGCATGACGTTCTGGTCGCGGACGGACGCATCGCCGGCCTGAAGCCCTCCGGCTCCCTGGAGCTGCCCGCCGATGCCGAGTGCATCGACGCCAAGGGCCTGCACATCTTTCCCAGCTTCATCGACGCTCACGTGCATCTGCGCGAACCGGGCTTCGAGTATAAGGAAGACATCGCCTCCGGCCTCAGCGCCGCGGCCCACGGCGGCTTCGGCGCGGTCATGTGCATGGCCAACACCGACCCGGTCAACGACTCGGCCTCGATCACCCGCTTCATGCTTGAGCGGGCCAAGGCCGCCCATCCCCACGGGCCGCGCCTGCACCCCGTGGGCGCTCTGACCCTCGGACTGGAAGGCAAAGCCCTTGCCCCCATGGGCGAACTGGCCGAAGCCGGTTGCGCGGCGTTTTCCAACGACGGCAGACCGGTGATGAACTCCGAAATCTTCCGTCGGGCCGTGGAATACGCCGCCCAATGGGGCAAGCTGGTCATCGACCATTGTGAAGACGCCCACCTTGCCGCCGGAACCCACATGAACGAGGGCGCGGTGAGCGGCCGCATCGGCGTGGCCGGGCAAAGCACCGTGGCCGAAGCCATGCAGGTGGCCCGCGACATCCTGTTGGCCGAATACCTGAACCTGCCCATCCACTTGGCCCACATCAGCTGCCGGCAGTCTGTGGATCTGATCCGTTTCGCCAAGGCCAAGGGCGTTCCAATCACGGCCGAGACCTGCCCGCACTACCTGCACCTGGACGACTCGGCCCTCGAGAAGTATGACACCGCCGCCAAGGTCTGCCCGCCCCTGCGCGCTCCCGAAGACGTGATCGCCCTGCGCCGGGCCGTGGCCGAAGGTGTCTTCGACATCTTTGTGACCGACCATGCCCCGCATGCGGCCCACGAAAAAGAAGAACCCTTGGATGAAGCCCCCAGCGGGATGATCGGCCTGGAAACGGCCGTGCCCCTGACCTGGGAACTGGTGCGCTCGGGTGAGCTTTCCGCCTCTGCCTTCACGGCGATGTGGAGCGCCGCCCCGGCCCGCATCTTCGGTCTGCCGGAATTTGCCCTGAAAGAAGGCGCCTCGGCGGACTTCTTCCTCTTCGATCCTCAGGTCAAATGGACCCCGAGCCGGCAAACCCTGCATTCCAAGAGCCTGAACACGCCCTTCCTGGGCAAACCCCTGCGCGGCAAAGTGACACGTCACTGGCTGGGAGGGATTGGGGTGGCCTGAGCCGGCCGATCACCCACATGATACGCCGCAAGAAAGAGAAGAAGGTGTCCATCAAATATCCGCTTACCCTGCTGTGCGCCGGCGCCGTTGTCGTCGTTTCGTTCCTGGCGACGCAGCAGACCATGCCGCCGATCGCGGCGGCCGGGGAACGCATCACCCTGCCCGCCCCGGATAAAGAGGGCGGCAAGCCCCTGATGCAGGCCTTGGCCCTGCGGAAAAGCGAGCGTTCCTTCAGCGCGGACCCTTTGTCCGAGCGAGAGGTAAGCGACCTGCTCTGGGCCGCTTGGGGAGTGAACCGTCCGAACGGGCGACGTACCGTGCCCACGGCCAACAACCGTCAACGGGTTGAGGTTTACGCGGCCAAGGCCGACGGCGTCTGGCGCTATGACGGGCCAAGCCACTCCCTGGAAAAAGTTTTGGAGCGCGACGCCCTCCCGTCTTTCGGCGGCGCTCCCCTCTCTCTTATCTATGCGGCGGAAGACGACGCCTATGGGGCCATGCACGTGGGGTCCATCTACCAGAACGTCGGGCTGTATTGCGCCTCGGTCGGGCTGGCCGGCGTGGTCAAAGCCTCGGGCGCGGACGACGCGCAGAAAAAACTGCCGCTTCCGGCCGGATACAAGGTCCTGATCGTCCAGTCCGTGGGCCGTCCCGACTGAGCAAACGCCGGGCGCGGCTCCCGAACCGCTCCGCTGGAGCAAATGAACGTTGAAAAAGTTTCTTTGCTCTGGTGGACGTGAAGTGTGCCTCCCGGCCAACTGGACCGTAGCGTGTCTCTCATCGAAAGCGTGACAACGCAAACAACTTACGCGCTCCTGTTTCCCGCTTGCGGACTCGTTCAGAAGTCTTTTGCATTATGGTTTCATAAACATTTTCAAAGTGAAAATGCTCTAGGCTCAGGACTCATTAATTAAGATAAAAGATGACGGAAGCAGCGAGGCATATGGCGGAGAAGAAAGTGTGTGCGCATCGGTCATAGCGCATGGCTATTCTGCGCCAGTCTTTGAGCCTGCCGAACATGATCTCA
>JAVBMX010000085.1:0-14929 GCA_031551885.1 Desulfovibrio sp. | reverse complement strand
GGGGATACAGCCGCTGTTCAGGCAGGTGCCGCCCATGCCGGCGGGTTCCACCAGCGTGACGGCCGCTCCGGCCTTTGCGGCCGCGAATGCCGCCGTGTATCCGCCAGGTCCGCCGCCCAAAATGGTTATGCGCTTCATCGGATATCCCCTTCATGGAAAGAAGTTGCCCGCTCGGGCGATGCGGGATCGTTCCCTATTCGTCGAATTCGTGCGTCAGGTTGTAGATGACGGGAAAACCGCCTTCCAAGGAAGCCGTCACCAGGCAACCTTGTTGCATAATCTTTTCCACTCGCTCGAAGACAAAGGCGTACTCTTCATCCATGTGCACGGCGACATCCAAGGTGATTTTCGCGACTCTGGCGCGCTTCTTCTCGTCCAGTCCCGTTTCCAGGGTCGCCTTGGCCGTCATTTTGTCGACTTTGGCTCCCCTGGTCTCCAGGGCCTTGGTCAGGGCGCCGCAAAAACAGTACATCGCCGCTGAAGCCAAGAGCTGCTTGGCCGTGCCGCCGCGTTGCTCCTCCGGCACGCCGGAGTTGTCGATGACCAGATCGCCCAGAACCGGCGACCCGGTATGAATTGTCTGCACCGACCCCACGCGTTCGTATGTTACCGCCACTTCCGCCATAACTTTCTCCTTCCTCTGCCCACAGGTTGTCCAAATGCGGCCGGGAACGACGCCGACATTCCTGGGCGAACGCGAACGGAGCGTCAAGGCTCGGCCGCGCCGCCTCCGCGCGGGCCAAACCGGAGCCCGGCCCGCGCGGCCCGTGCGATTTACGCGCAATCGTGTTTATCCCACGGAGCGCGGGAATCGCGCTCCATAGCGGCATCCATGCTGCGAATGGATTCCCGAAGGTTGTCCATCTCCCGCAGCCGGGCGTTGGGATCTTTCATGACCTGATACAATACCCGACCGTCGGCGAGGCCCACGGGAATATTCACGTCGGCCAGGGAGCAAATGGTCGGAATCACATCGGCCGCCGCCACGGGGCCGGTGACCTCCGCGCCCTTGGCCACGGCCATGCCGTGGAAAGCCAGCACGCCCTTGCCCGCAACGATCAGAAGGGTGCGGCGGTCGGCGGCTTCCATAATCGGACCAAGGGCCACGTCAAGGCCCGCGTCGGAGGCCCCGGCCATGTTCACCACCGTGAAGGCCGTACCCTTTTGCAGTTCGGCCGCGGCCTTGTCCACCCCCACCACAACGGCGCCTTCCACCTGGGCGGCGCGGGCGGGGAGGTCGCCCGCCGTGAATTTCACGAACGCGGCTTTTTTGGTGAACTTTTCAATATTGGTTCCGGTCTTGATCTCCGCCCCGTCGGCGAAAATCAGGATTGCTTTTTTCTCGGCCATGTCATTTCTCCTTTTTTTCGGCAACCGAGCCTTCGTCCCGCCCGGAGGATTCCTCCTCCGGGCTTCGAGACGACGTTACCGGGGCATCGTGCGGCCAACCGACATGATCGCACTCGGCGCAGAAGGTGATGTGGTTGCCTTTGTCATGAAACATTTCACTTCCGCACACGGGGCAGATATGTTTGACGGCCATCGGGAAATCCTCCGAAACGGTTATTTATCCAGCATCTGGTAGAGGATCGCGCCTTCACAATCCGACGGCACGGGCCACTCCATCAGGTCGCAGATCGTGGGCACCAGGTCGGTCAACCAAGCGGTGCGTTCCAGACGCAGGTTTTTTTTGATGCCGGGGCCGGAAAACACCAGGAAGTTGCTCACCGAGCCCACGCCGTAATCGGCCGTGGTCAGAATCGGGCCGTGCTGGGAGGAATACTTGGGGTGCACGGCAAAGACAACGTCGCCGACATGGTCGCCGTACAGGCCGATCACCCGCGCATCGCGCTTGGTCAGCGCGAGGGCAACCATGCGCTCGCCGGTTTCCGGGTGCTTGTAGGTGTACAAGGCGTCGATGATCTGCTGTTGCACCTTTTCATAGTCCTCCGGCTCGACAATGCCGCCCGGGTCGCGCCCCTTCAGATTGACGTAGATATACGCCGTACGCTGAGGGATGGCCTTGGATTCGGAAAGAACCGGAACCTGCGACTGCGATTTGAACTTGCGCATCAGCGCGGTCGACTCCGCCTTCTCGTCCATCATGTCCATATACTTGTTGTCGGTATACCCGCCGCGCACGGCCAGACCCGCGTTGACCAGAATATCGTAGGGGTCGAGCGTGGGACCGTCGGTCGTGGCCCCGTGGTCGGAAACAAGAATGAACATGGTTTCCGGTCCGGCCGCCTCAACCATGTCGCCGATAATATCGTCAAGGTAGGTCCAGACCATCCGGTCGTGATATTCGGCCTTGGCCTGGATTTCAGGGGAAGGACTCGTGGTCGGACAGAGATCGTTCATGATCTTGTGGTACATCCAGTCCGGCGGATGGTTGTGCATGTAGAACAAATCCCAATCGCAGCTTTTCATCAGCTTGACCGCCGCATCTCCGTTCCATTGGCAATGTTGCAGATTGCCTTCCAGCCAGGTTTCGTCGTCGATCCAGCTCATCAGGTTGGCGAAAAAGCCGCCGAAGTTGCCGGGAATACCCCTGTTGTCGCGCATCATGTCCGCAATCTCGGGCGGAGAGGCCCACCCGGAAGTCTGCAGGATGGCGGTGACAAACAGCTTATAGCCTTCGCCCTCTTCGGGAAGGTTTTCCGCCTTGACCATGAAGACGCCTTCACGCGGACCTTCTTCCGTCTGGAAGGTATGATAGATATGCTTGCTCCACTCGCGGTGCTTCAGGGTGCAGAAGGCCTTGGAGAAGTCTTTTTCAGGAGACAGGGTGATTTCATCGTAACCGTCGCCCTGAGTGTCGCGCACGAGAACGTGCCACACGGTTTTTTTAATCGGCACGGCCGCGCTGGGGAAGTTCATCTCAACCGTGCTTTCCAGGGGATCGTCGCCGGGGTTTGCGAGATTCTTCCAGCCTTCGGCGTTCTTCAGCGGGCCTCGGATCACCTTGGGGTAGACGCGGTCGGAAATAATCATATCCGCGCTCAGAGACATGAAGGAGCCCCCGAAAGGGCAGTCGATGTAACTGTTGCCCACGGCAAGGCCCGCACCGCCGACCACGATGCCGTTTTTCAGCCGGGAGGGCCAAGACAAAGGGTAGTTCAGAACGATGCATTTCTTCCCGATCTTGTCGAGGGTGTCCCAGATGGTCTCGGACTTGTTGTCGTCGCGACTGAAGGCCTGAAGGATGTTGCTGTTGTCGGGGGTGGTGCCCGGCAGGTGCTTCCAGAAGTCGGTCACGCCGTGGGTTCCGGGCCAAGCGCCGGTCGCCATGGTGGTCCAGTTGGGCGGGGTGATTGTGGGATACGGAACAAGCGAATTGACGCAAATTGTTCCGTTCTTTATCAGTTTTGCAATATTTGGCAAATGCCCGTTTGCAACATGCTTCTCAACAATTTTTCGCACTGCCGCATCCAAACCGATCAATGCAACTCTTTTCGGTTTTCCCATAAAAACTCCTTTTTTCTTGGCTCATTAATGAAAATCAAGAGTGGATCATTCCGGCCCGAAGTTTGCTCCAAAAGGGAAATCTCAGGTTCAAACCTCACCAGTGTACATGATGTCGCTACCGCAGTCGGCTCTCCGTCGGCGTTGCTGAAAACCGCTGGAGCAAACCTTGTGCCAAAAAAATCGCGCGCCGCACGGGGATTACCCGGCGAAAAATTTATATTCGCGCTATTTGGTTGAAAAAAACGTTAAATAAAGATAATATATGAAAAACGGAGAAAAGGATGCAGACAGCCCCCCAAGTCGCACCGCAGCAACCTTCTCAGCCGCGCCTCCTCAGCACCGACGGCACCCCCGCGACCATTGCCGCCGAGATGTTTTCCCGGATGCGTGAAGAGATGCCGCTGGACGGGATTCTCATCGGTTTCTTGGACAACGCCACCTTCACAACATACTGGCTCACCCATTACGGCACTGCAAACGTGAACGCCGTCCCTTGCGCCTTTGTCCACACAGGCGTTGAGCTTTCGGATTTGATGCAGAATTCCACCTGGGACCAGGAAGGGGGCTGGATGCGGGTGCTGAACGACCCGGGCAGTACGGTTCTCGGCAAATTTTTCGTCAATCACATGCAGAGCAGCGATTTTTCCATCATCCACGTCCGCTCGAGCTACGACAATTCCAAACGGGGACACTGTATTTTTTACACACGCAATCAAGGTATATACACCCAGACCCATGCCGACGTCGTGGCCCGCTACGAATGGCTCATCATGCTGCTGATCTCGAACAGCATAAAAGACTTTCTGCTGCAACAGCTGCAAGCCATCCATGCCCCGATTGAGGAAAAAAAGACGCAGACAACCGAGATATACGATCTGGTGGCGGTCTCTCCCGGAATGTTGGAAATAGTGCACCGGCTGGAGTTTGTCTCCCAATTGTCCACCCCTGTTCTGCTCACGGGGGAAACCGGCGTCGGCAAAGAGATGATTGCGGATTTCATACACATGCACTCGCCCCGCCGCGATATGCCTTTCATCAAAATCAACTGCGGGGCCATCCCCCCTTCCCTACTGGACAGCGAGCTCTTTGGACACGAAAAGGGTGCATTCACCGGAGCCGTCATGCAAAAGGCGGGCTGCTTCGAACTGGCCCATAAGGGTACGCTGTTGCTGGATGAAATGGGGGAAATGCCCTTGGACGTACAGGTACGCCTGCTGCGGGTGCTGCAGACGGGCAGCTTTATGCGCATAGGCGGCAACAAATCCGTGCACACCGACACCCGGGTCATCGCCTCGACCAACCGAGATCTGGAGGCCATGCTCCGCGAGAGCACGCTGAGAGAAGACTTATATTACCGTCTCAACGTATATCATATCCACATTCCCGCCCTGCGGGAACGCCTGGAAGATCTGTCGCTTCTGGTCCGCATATTGATGCGCAAGATGATCAAAAAACTGCAGATCTCCGTCCCCCCCATAGTACAGGAACGCAACATGGCGGCCCTGGCCGCACACCCGTGGAGAGGCAATGTGCGCGAGTTGCAAAACGCCATCGAGGCGTCTTTGATCAATTATATGATGGCGCCTTCACCGGAAGGCCTGTGGATCGCCCCGAACACCCGGCGCCTCGAAAGCGACGCGAACATCTCCGCCGCACTGAACAACGTCGCGAATCCGGCTCCCGAACAACCCGCGCAAAACTTCGACGAAGGAGTACGGACCATCATCTCGGCCGCACTTCGCCAGTGCGACGGGAAAATCCATGGAGCGAACGGGGCCGCCGCTTTGCTGGGCCTCAACGAGAGCACGCTGTGGGGGAAGCTCAAAAAATACGGAATCCGTCCGCACCTCTTTAAAAAATAGAAGGGTAAACCGGTGCGGCGGGCCCCGCTTCATGCAAATAGCAAAAAAATCATGTAATATTACTGAATATATTGACATTATCATACAAATGATACGACAATAAACATAAATAATTTATATTTGGCTAATTCACTATATAAAAATAGAATATGGCGATATTTGGTGAAAATATTCACAGGCCAGATCCCCCCTTCGAAAGCGCAAGACCCTCGCCTGGAATGTCCCTTCGCACCGAACTCGGCAACCGAAGTGAAAAGAACGGGCGCCATCCTTCCCGATATTCACTGCGGGCCTTCACCGGGGTCAATGCGCAGCCTCTTCCGATGCGACTCAAGTTCGCCGTTGAAGCGGCAATTCGGAGCGTCCTCCGCGTTGATGCGCGCGAGTATGGCGGCGCGTTTCGTCCTCCTCCGACCATGTCGCCCTCTCGGGCTTGGCACGGTTGTTGCTCAAATTCTCATGCGAGAGGCGGCATTGGCAGGAAAAATGATATCTGTTTACCGTTTAAGATTCCTGTACTTTTGCCGGGCAAGGGCGCTCGTTTTAAAATTTATTACCCTTTTCCTTCTAAGGTACCCACGGCGACGACGGCCGTACGGCAAACCGCCGGGCAACCTGGAACCGATGCATGCCGTCCCGCCCGCGCGATCCCGCACGCCGCATTGTTTCGCGTGCGCGCCCGCGCGGGCCGATTTATCTTAACGCCAGAGAACAGACCGAACGGCAACAACATATCTGTCCAAAGCGCGAGTGCACGACTGCAGCGTATAGGCGCGCTTTTAGCGGCAAAGGCATCACAGGCATACCTCCACGCGATCATTTTACCGCAGCAAAGAGGACCATAGGATGAAAACCGCTCGATTGTTTCTTGTCGCCGCCTTCTGCGCGGCAATGTTGTGCGGCGTCGCCCAGGCGGCCGAAAAAAATACTTTCGGCCTGAAACGTTTCGACACCCCGCAAAAAATCCGAGTCGGCTACTTCGCCGGCTGCCCCATGGCCATTCCCCTTTACATCGCCGACAAAGAAGGTTTCTTTAAAGAGCTGAACATCGAAATCGTCTACGAAACCTTCTTCAACGGCCCCGCCATCATGGAAGCCAACACCGCCTGGGATATCGCCAGTTCCGGCACGGGCGGCTTCATTACCGGCACGCTCGGTTACAACATCAGCGTCTTCGGCATTTCCGACTATACCGAGAACCTCGCCCTGTTTGTCCGCAAAGACAGCCCCATCGCCAAAGATCCCACCAACCCCGCCGCCTGGAAAGGCACCACCTGGCTCTACCCCGTGGGCACCACGGTACAGCCGGTTTTAACCTCCGCCTTGAAAAGGGTCGGCCTGGACCTGAACGACGTCAAATCGATCAACATGGACCAAGCCTCCGCCCTGACGGCCTTCAGCGGCGGCTCCGGCGACGGTGTGGCCGTTTGGGACACCATCGCGTTCACCGCAGAAGACAGAGGCTTCGTACGGGTGGGCGACGCCCGCTCCCTCGGGTTCGTCTCCCCCTGCGCGCTGATGGCCAAAAAGGAGTATATCGACGCGAACCGTGAACTCGTCATTCGCACCTTTGAGGTCTTTTACAAGACCTGGGAGTGGTGCCTGTCCAGCGAAGAAAACATGAAGAAGGCCGCCGCCTACTATCTGGAAAACAGCTTGGACGAGGGCTTGGCCTGCAATGAGAGCATCGCCGAACGAGCCATGGAATGGTACAAATGTCCCCCCAACATCGCCGCCGCCGTGAACGCCATCGCAAAAACCTCCCCGGACGACGCCGAACTCTACAAAAAGCGTGACCTGTATCAGGCGGAGAAAGACGCCCTCATGGCCATCGACTTTTTCATCACCCAGAATAAGTACAAGCCTGCCGACCGCGAAAAGTTCCTCGACAATCGCTACGTGGATCCTTCCATCGCCTTGGAAGTGCAGAAGCGCGGAACGAAATAAACGGTTCGAACCTTGTTCCGACGACAATCGATTCAACGCCCGCCCGGAAGCGCTTGTTCCGGGCGGGAGTCTCACCGAATTGCCCAAGATACGTTGCGACGCGTGATGCCGCGCGGACAACAACCGTCGGGCGACGCCGGAGACTCGAAGCATAGGCCTCTTCACTGCCGACGCTCGAGAGCAAAGCAGCGGTGAAAAGTTGATTTTCTTCGGCTACCGCGCAAGCGTGCCGCCCGGCCGATTGAACCGTAGGGTGTCTCTCGTCGAAAGCGTGACAACAAACAACTTACGCGTTCCTGTTTCCCGCGCTTGCGGGCTTGTTCTGAACCGGTCGGCGATATGGTTTTACAAACATTTTCACAGTGAAAATGCTCTCATGAGGTACCGCGAATGACGCAGACGCAGTCCAGACCCAAAAAACTTACCGATGAAGAAAGAATCGCTCTCGTACACCGACGCAAACGACACGCCACTTACAGCCGCATAATGCTCTCCGTCATCGGCATTTTGGGGTTTCTGCTGCTCTGGCAGATGGCCGTTGTGACCAATCTGGTTTCATCGCAATTCGTCGCCGACCCGCTGGAAGTCGTCAACATCTTCCTGATCAAGCTGTCGGACCCTTCTCCCGACGGAGCGGTTCTCGGCGTCAACATCCTTTCGAGCCTGACCGTCGCCCTGGTGGGGTTCGGCCTTGCCATTGTAATCGGCATCCCGCTCGGCCTGCTGATGGGCTGGTACCGGGGGTTCGACTACTTTATGCGCCCTATTTTTGAAATCCTGCGTCCCATCCCACCCGTATCGTGGATTCCCCTGACCATCGTCTGGCTGGGCATCGGCCTGCACGCCAAAGCGTTCATCGTCTTCTTCGCGGCTTTTGTTCCCTGCCTCATCAACGCCTACACCGGTATACGTCAAACCACTCCGGTGCTCATCAATGTGGCCAAAACCTGCGGGGCTTCCAACTTCACGGTGTTTCGCAAAGTCGGCGTGCCTTCGGCGATGGTCATGGCCTTTGCCGGCATTCGCGTGGCGCTGGGCAACTCATGGGCGACTCTGGTAGCGGCGGAGATGCTGGCCGCGGCCAGCGGCCTCGGCTACATGATTCTGATGGGCCGGCAGTTCGTGCGCCCGGATCTCATCATTCTCGGCATCGTGGTGATTGGCGCCATCGGCACCCTGTTTACCTTTATTCTTGGCGTGGTGGAGCACAAGATCATCGGTTGGAGGAAGGCATGAAAAAGAACGTGATAATGAGCGAAGCGGAGAAACGCGACCTACTCCGTTCACGGCTCTACCACATTTTACCCGTCGTTTCTCTCACCCTGCTGGTGGTTGTCTGGCTTGCCGTATCCGGAGGCGAAGGTGCCCGCTTTCCCTCGCCCGGAGCCACCCTCGACCGATTCTTTCTGCTCATGGACAAGCCCATCAAAGACCTGAACATCTTCGGGCATGTCTGGGCGAGCCTGCAACGCGTGTTCATCGCCCTGCTCTGCGCCTGGGTGTTCGGCATTTCCTTCGGCATCCTCACGGGCTGGAACAAAAAATGTGACGCCTTGTTCACGCCCCTGTTCACCGCGTTCCGCTCGGTTCCTCCGCTCGCCTGGATACCGTTGATCACCATTTGGTTCGGTATCGGCGAATTCCCCAAGATTCTGGTGGTCTTCATGGGATCCCTGGCCGCCATCGTCGTGAACACGCACGCCGGCATCAGTCATGTGCAGAAAGCGTATCTGGATGTGGGCACCATCTTCAACGCCAACGCCCGCCAAAAGCTGTTTCAAATCGCCATCCCCTCGGCGCTTGACGCGATTTTCGCCGGCATCCGCACCTCAACCAGCGCGGCCTGGATGGTGGTGCTCGCGGCCGAAATGCTCGGCGGCAAATCCGGGGTTGGCTTCTTGATTCTGCGCGGCATGGATTCCTTGGATCTTCCGCTGGTGCTGCTTTCCATGATCTTCATCGGCCTCGTCGGGGCCTTTCTTGCGATCGTCACTCAACTTCTGGAGAGGATACTGTGCCCATGGACGAGAAAACAGCCCGCCTGAAATTGGAACATATTTCCCAGAGCTATATCGTCAACGATGCCGTGCGCGACGCGGTGGTCGACATCTCTCTGGACGTGTACGACAACGAATTCCTGGTCCTTCTCGGCCCGGGACACTGTGGAAAAAGCGTGCTGCTGAACATCATCGGCGGACTCGAGCATGCCGTTTCCGGCAGGCTTTTGCTGGATGGAGAAGAGCTCAACGGCAGCGACAAGCGCGTCGGCATGGTGTTCCAAAAAATCGGCCTCATGCCCTGGAAGACGGTCATGCAGAACGTGGAGTTCGGCCCACAGATGGCCGGTATGGATAAGAAAACCCGTCGGGCCGTGGCCCAAAAATATATCGATCTGGTGGGACTGAAGGGTTTTGAGAAGCACTACCCCAACCAGCTTTCCGGCGGCATGAAACAGCGTGTGGGCATTGCCCGGGCGTATACGAACAACCCGGAGATCCTGCTCATGGACGAGCCGTTCGGGCAGCTCGATGCCCAAACCCGCTATGCCATGGAAGAAGAAGTGCAGCGCATCTGGCAGCAGGAAAAGCGAACGCTCATTTTCGTCACCAACAACATCGAGGAAGCCGTGTACCTGGGCGACCGCATTGTGCTGCTGACGAACTGTCCGGCCCGCATCAAGCATATCTACGACATCACCCTGCCTCGTCCGCGCAACACCATCGACCCCGCCTTTCTGGCCGTGCGCAAAGAAATCGCGGAAAACACCGATCTCGCACTCTAGAAGGCGGAGTAGAGCATATGACCCAAGCCACAAACACCTACAAAGTTCAAGTCGATCAACTGACGAAATACTTTGGAGAACTGCACGTTCTTAACGATATTTCGTTCAACATCAAACAGGGCGAGTTCGTCTGCGTAGTCGGCCCCACCGGGTGCGGCAAAACCACCTTTCTCAACCTGCTTACCCGCATCTACATGCCGACCAAAGGGGACCTGTACATCGACGGCGAGTCGGCGGATCCCAAAAAGCACAACTTGGCCTTCGTGTTTCAGGAGCCTTCGGCCTTCCCTTGGCTGACGGTGGAGAAGAACCTCCGATTCGGCCTGGAAATCAAGAAACTGCCGAAAAAAGAAATCGATGAACGCGTCGAGCACATCATCAAGCTGCTCGGGCTGCAGAAATTCCGCAACGCCTTCCCTCACCAGCTTTCGGTCAGTTCGGAGCAACGCATCATCATCGGCCGGGCCTTCGCCATGCGCCCCGACCTACTGCTCATGGACGAGCCTTACGGCCAAATGGACGTGAAACTACGCTTTTACCTCGAAGATGAGGTCATCCGCTTGTGGCAGGAGTTGGGCACCACCGTGGTGTTCATCACCCACAACATTGAAGAGGCCGTCTATCTGGCCGAGCGGATTCTGATCATGTCCAACAAGCCCACGACCATCAAAGAGGAAGTTCTTGTCGATCTGCCCCGGCCCCGCGACGTGACCGACCCCAAGTTCATCGAAATTCGCAAATACGTCACCGACCAAATCAAATGGTGGTGATTGTCCCCCAGGTGTTCATCGCGTTGTCCGGGCGGCTCCTCCTTTGGGGCCCGTACCGCCTCGCCGCCCCGACGACGCCCACCGTAACCGCATATCATCAAGGAGCATCAGCATGAAAGCCGGATTCGTAGGATTGGGACTTATGGGTATAGGCATGGCCTCCAACCTGATAAAAAAAGGTGTTACCGTGAAAGGGTATGACATCATGCCCGAAGCGGTGAACCGCTTTGTGCAGGCGGGAGGCGTAGCCGCGACCAGCCCGGCGGACGCCGCCGACGGCGCCGACATCATCTTTACCATGCTGCCCAACAGCCCGCATGTGGAAGAAGCGCTGTTCGGCGAAAACGGCATCACCAAGACCATGTCCACAAAAGCCCTGTATGTGGACTCCAGCACCATTCCCCCCGGAGCTACGGTCAACATGGCCAAGCGCCTGAAAGAGAAAGGCTTTTCCATGATCGATTCGGCCGTCGGCCGCTCGTCCGTTGAAGCCGCCATCGGGAAGCTTGTTTTCATGGTGGGCGGCAGCGAAACCGATCTTGAGCGTGCCCGCCCGTACCTGGAAATGATGGGCGACACCATCATCCATTGCGGCCCGGTTGGCTACGGCATCAAGGCGAAAATCGTCAACAACTACATGACCACGTCTTTGATCGTGCTCACCGCCGAAACGCTTGCCCTGGCGGAGTCGTTCGGTCTCGACCTGAACGTCGCCACCGAGGTCATGAAAGGCACCCCGGCCGGCCGGACCCACCTGCTGACGTCCTTCCCCAACAAAGTGCTCAAAGGCGACGTGTCCCCGGCTTTCATGATCGATCTGGCCGACAAAGATCTGGGCATCGCGTTGGATGAAGCCTCCAAGGCCAGACTGCCCCTGCCCGCCGGCGCCGCCGCCAAACAGATGTACTCCCTGGCTTCCGCCCAGGGGCGCGGGCGCGAAGACTGGACGGCCATGCTGCTCACTTACCGCGACCTGATGAAAAAAAAATAGACCCACTCTCTTTCGCCATGCGGCCACATGCCGGCCGCAACCATACGAACTCCTCGAAGCGGCCCGCCGCCTCGAGGAGTTCGCGTTGACCGCCCCCCACCGTATAGGGAGCACAAAAGACGGTCTGAATTCGGAATTCCATGCCGCTTGCGACGGCCACGGCAGACGCTTTGGTAATGACGCTCAAAAACACCCCCGACACCCCAGGCCAATGCCGGGGAAAGAAAGTTCGCTCGGCGGCATAATGCCGGTAAGCCCGCCCCCCCCTTTAGAGCAATTTCACGTTGAAATTGTCTATGGCACCATATTGCCGACAGGCTCCCGAACGAGTCCGCAAGCGGGAAACAGGGACACGTAAGTTGTTTGTTGCCACGCTTTCGATGAAAGACACGCTACGCTCCAATCGGCCGGGCGGCACGCTTACGCGTCCACCAGAGCGGATGAACATTTTCAATGTTCATCCGCTCTGGCGAAACTCCCGCTTGTCGATCCCGTGCTTTTTCATTTTGTAATAAAGCAATTGGCGGGAAATGCCCAACCGCTCGGCCGCCCTTCCCAAGCGCCCGCCCGTCAGGTACAGGGCTTTGCGCAGGTGCTCGGCCTCGCGCTTATCCAAGGGGTCTATGCCGTCGTCATGGTGAGGGGGGTCGGCTTCCTCCGGCGAAAACTCCGGGGCGAAGAACCCGGAAAGCAGCGTCGAGTGCCCACGGGTCCGCGCGTCCGGCAGCCCCTTCAAGGCAATGCGATGATGTTCGGGAATATGGTGCAGATGCAGGGTGGTTTCCCAGGCGGCCAGGTTCACGGCCCCGGCAATGACGTGCTCCAGCTCGCGCACGTTGCCGGGCCAGTGGTACAACCGAAAAAGGTTCGCCACGGAATCGTCCACGCCGGCAATGCGCTTGTTCAGCACCTTGTTGTACTTGTTCAAAAAATGCTCGGTCAGGTCTTCCAGATCATCCATGCGCTCGCGCAGGGGCGGAATGCGGATGGAAATGACCGCCAGGCGGTAGAACAAATCCGGCCGGAGCTTGCCGGAAGCCAGAACCTCCGCCGGAGACGCGCCGATGGAGCTGATGACCTTGACGTCGATCAGCCGTTCCTTGGAAGAACCGAGCCGGCGCACCCGCATGTCCTGCAACACCCGTAGCAGCTTGGGCTGCAACTCCAACGGCATGGAATCCACTTCATCCAGGTAGACGATGCCGCCATTGGCCTCTTCCAGAAGGCCGGGGCGATCCACCGCGCCGGTATAGCTGCCGCGCACCGCCCCGAACAGGATTCCTTCCAACAGGGTGGAAGGAATGGCCGAACAGTTGATGGCCTGGTAGGGCTTGTTGCAGCGGTTGCCCGAGGCCCGAACGGCCTTGACGAAGACCTCTTTGCCGCAGCCGGTCTCGGCGCAGATCATCACCGGGGAAGGGCTGGAGGCCGTACGCTGGGCCACGCTGAGCATTTTGCGGAACTCCGGGTTGGCTCCGACGATTTTTTGCGGGGCCGCCTCGGCCTGTTCGCCCGCCGTTGACCCGATGTCCAGGGGAACGTCGACGGCACCGGGTTCTTTGGGAATCTCCCCCGTAAACGGACCGGAAAACATGGGCGCCTTGGTGGAAAGAAGCTGGGTCAGGCAAAAGGCCCCGGTCACCTTGCCGCCGTCAAACAAAGGGTAAACCCAATAGGCCCCGTTGACGATTTTCCCCCGCACGGTGCGATAATGACAGACAAAGCCCAAGATGGGCTTGCCGGCCTCTTGACAGGAATTCATGATTCCGGGGCCAAGATAGGGGCCGTATATCTCCGACTCCAGCTTGCCGACGATGAAGGCTTTCTCCATGTCGTCGATGCGGCATTGGGCCTCGTTACAGTAAATGATTCGGCCGGTCCGATCGGTAATCAGCACACCGAGGGGCAGCGTGTCGAGAAACGGCCGAAGGAATTCCAGGTTGAATACCCCGGCCGGAATGAACGCCGGACTCTCCGCTTGGGACATGGAAGCCTCCCTGACAATATGCGCATTAAGGAAAAAATATTTTCCCAAACGCCAAAATTACGAAAGCTATTTTTCCTTTTTTTCATTTTTTGTCAAGATGCAATTCTTTGCCTGAGCACAAACTTCCATATATATCATAGCATTAAATAGAAGTATCTCAGCCGGCACATCATTTGCTTTTACAACACTGACAGAATAACTCCATAAATATCGCGTAAAAACGCATGCGATATGTCGAATTTCCATTTATTACAAATGGGATTGTCTCTTGGTATCGGCAATTTTCCTTGGAAACTGCGGCACAATAGATACGTTGTAATATCGCACAACGCATCACGGAGGATTCACATGAACAAGCCTTACATCGTTGTTGAGTGGAACGATACTGAAACCTCGGCCAAAGGCTGGCTGGTCGTGTACAACTACGTGCGCGGCTCCAGCGGCGGCGGCACCCGCATGCATCCCACGGTGACCCGTGAAGAGGTCATCCGCTTGGCCCATGCCATGGCATACAAATATCATGCCTGCGAATCCACGACCATGGGCGGCTGCAAGGCCGGCATCTGTTACGACTACAAAGCCCCGGACGCCCAGGCCGTGCTGCGCCGCTTCCTCATCGCCATGGCTCCCTATATCGGCACCGGCGTTTCCATCGGCAGCGATCTCGGCACCAACTACGGCTATATTCTGAGCGTGTTCGACGAACTGGGTATCGGCATTCCCCAGACTCCCTGGATGCGTCGCGATCCCAAAATTCAGGAAAACATCAAAGCGTTCGACCACATCATGACCCTGTCCTGGGACGGGTTTCTGATGAACGACATGATCACCGGCTACGGCGTGACCTATGCCGCCGACGAAGCCTGGACCTTCATGGGCAACAAGGCCGAAGGCGCGAAAGTGGTCATCCAGGGCTTCGGTTGCGTGGGCGCGAGCAGCGCCGTTCTGTTCGACAAGATGGGCTACAAGGTTGTGGGCATTGCCGACGCCAACCTGCTCGTGCAGTGCGACGACGGCCTGGACATCCCCACCCTGGTCGCCCAGCGCAAGGCCCACGGCGAGATGGACAAGGATAAATTCCCGGCCCACTACAAGGTTCGCCCCAACAGCGAGTGGCTGGAC
>JAVBMX010000067.1:0-7628 GCA_031551885.1 Desulfovibrio sp. | reverse complement strand
GGCTTCGTTTCACGAAGCCGGCCGACAATGGGGGTGCAGGGGAGTCACTCCCCTGCCGGGGGTATGGGGGCGGAGCCCCCAACTAAGATAAGGCATAGCTATGACCATTGATTCCGAACCGATTTTGCGTATTCCGGCCTGGCTGCGCCGGCCTTTGCCCACGGCCAAGACGTTTTCCGACACCAGGGGATTGCTGGACGGCCTGCATCTGCACACCGTATGCAAGGGGGCGAAGTGTCCGAACATGCACGAGTGCTTCAGCTCGGGCACGGCCACATTTTTGATTATGGGGCCGACCTGCACCCGCAACTGCCGTTTCTGCAACATCGGCAACGAACGGCCCGGCCCGCTGGATCGCGATGAGCCCGAACGCCTGGCCAAGGCGGCCAAAGAGTTGGGGCTGCGCCATGTGGTGATCACCTCGGTGACCCGCGACGACCTGCCGGACGGCGGGGCGACCCACTTCGCCGCGACCATCCGGGCGGTGCAGGAAGCGCTGCCCGAGGCCTCGGTGGAGGTGCTCATCCCGGACTTCCAGGGCAACGCGCGGGCCCTGGCCATCGTTATGGAGGCCGAGCCCCTGGTGATCAACCATAATGTGGAGACCCATCCGGCCCTGTACCCCACGGTGCGACCTCAGGCGGACTACGCCCAGAGCCTGGAGTTGCTGCGCCGGGTGGCGGATTCCGGGCGCATCGCCAAGAGCGGTTTTATGGTGGGCGTCGGCGAGACCGACGAGCAGGTGCGGGAGATTCTGCGCGACCTCAAGGCCGCCGGGTGCCGGCTGGCGACCATCGGCCAATACATGCGGCCCTCGCGGGAACATTTGCCGGTCAAGCGCTACGTTCACCCGGACGTGTTTGAGGAATACGCCGTGTACGGGCGCTCCATCGGCATCGCGCACGTGTTTTCCGCGCCTCTGGTGCGCAGCAGCTATATGGCCGAAGAAGCCCTGCGCGGCCTGTGAGGGCGCGATTTGCGACAGGACGCCCCTATGCGAACTGAAGCGTCTTTGGGCAAGCGATACATCGTCAAGCTGATGTCCAACATGGCCTCCGTCCCGCTGTACCTGGCGATGGAGGCCATTTTGCCGCGCGCCCTGGGCCCCGCCGTTTACGGCAACTTCTCCTTTTCCACGCATCTGTTCCAGCAGGTGGCCGGCTTTTTCGACATGGGGTCCTCCAATTTTTTCTACACCTCTTTGTCGCGTCGCCCCACAGAGTTCGGCCTTCCCGCCTTTTATTCCCGCATCGCCGGCATTGTCCTTGTCATTTCCCTGCTGGGGGGACTCGCCATGCTGGTGCCCCCGATCGGCGCGGCCGCCATGCCCGGCGTGCCCGCATACATGGGCCTTTGGGCTGCCGTTTTGGCCTACATGTTCTGGTTCACCCATATTTCGCGCAGTATGAACGATGCCTTGGGCCAGACCACCACCAGCGAACTTGTGCGCATCGGCGTGAATATCGTCGCCATGCTGGTCCTGGTGGGCCTGTATGCGGCCGGCGCGCTCAACCTTGTGACCCTCTTTTGCCACCAGTACGCCCTGTACATCGCAACGGCGGCCGGCTATTTCTGGTGCCTGCGCAAGGCCTGGCCGGGGTTCACCCTGCGCCTCGGCCGAGAGCAAAACCGGGCGTATATCAAGGAGTTCTCAACCTTCAGCCTGCCCCTCTTCTGGCTTGCCTTGGCCTCCATCGTTTTTTTGTTCGGAGAGCGCTGGCTGCTCCAGTTTTTCGGCGGCAGCGCGGCGCAAGGCTATTTTACGCTTTCGCAAAAAGTTGGCATGGCCTGCTTTTTCTTTGTCACCGCCATGACGCCCTTGATCATGCGCGAATTTTCCCTGGCCCACGCCGAGGACGATACCCAGCGCATGGCCGGCCTTGTGGATAAGCATGGGCCCATGCTTTACGCGCTTTCCGGCTACTTTTCCTGCTTTGCCGCCGTGGAGGCGGAAACCGTCGTCCGCCTGCTGGGCGGCGAGGAGTTCACCGCCGCCATCCTGCCTGTGCGCATTATGGCCCTTTGCCCCATGCATCAGGCTTACGGACAGCTGCTTGGTTCGCTCTTTTACGCCAGAGGGCACACCACCATTATGCGCAACAACAGCGTCGCGGCCCTTGCCTCCGGGCTCGTCGTCTCCTGGTTTTTGTTGGCGCCGCCTTCTCTGTATGGGCTCAATCTCGGAGCCCTCGGCCTGGCCATAAAAATGGCCACCGTCCCCTGCCTGTTCGTCAATATTCTGCTCTTTATCGCAAGCAGACACATTCCGCTGAAATTTTGGAGCAACCTGGCCCATCAGCTGCTCTGCCCCAGCCTCCTCCTTCTTCTCGCCTTTGCGGCCGGCCGGCTCGCGGCCGCGCTGGGCATCGGCGGCACGGCCCGCGTATTCGTCTCCCTGGGGCTCTACAGCTTCTGCTGCGCCGGCCTTTTTTACTTCGTCCCCTGGCTGGGCGGCATGACCCGCCGGGAAGTACGGGGCTTTTTTGCGCGGAAAGCGCGGCAGAAAGGGCAAGAGGCGTGATTTCCACAGAGAGCATTTTCATTTTGAAAATGCTTGTGAAGCCATATTACCGACGGGCTTTCGAACGAGCCCGCAAGCGCGCATCCGCTTGCGCGGCTGCCGGAGCAAAGCGACTTTTCAACGTCAATTTGCTCCAGGAACATCGGTATTGCCTACGTTGCGATAGGGTCTCAGTGGATACCCGAAGTGATGCCGGAAGAGGCAAATCGGTCTCGATTGATTCGCGGCTTCACATGCAGGGGTGAAGCGCGCGGTTTCTCCCCTTTCCAAAGATGCGCTCTTTTGCCCTGAAAAAGCCCCGGCCGTGGTGGATCCACCGCCGGGGCCTTTTCGCGGCTGTTTTATTCCACAATAAATTCAGCGCATTATTTTTCGTGTATTGGAAACGCGAAATTGAGTGATTTACTTCACATTTTTTATATTCATACTTGCTTAATCATGTTATGGATAAAAGTATTTCATTTTTGCAGTGGGGGGGGGCGGGACATGTTCCGCAACTGTTTTACAGCTTTCTGGATCGCTGGCGCTCTGGCGTTTTTTTATACCGAGGCTCCCGCTTGGGCGGCCGAGGTCACCTACCCGGGGAATTCCCCGGCGAACAGCCCTTTTGGCGTGCTCGACTCTTTTTTCGCGGGGGCAAGCTTGTCCGGCAATACCGTCACCGTCACCGGCGGGTCTCTTGCCGGCGAGGTTGCGGGCGGCATCGTCAATGGGGCGGGCAACGTGAGCGACAACACCGTCCACATTTCCGGCACGCCCACCATCGGCGATATGGTCAGCGGGGGACGGACCGTTTCCGGCAATGCTGTCGGCAACACCATCATCATTGACGGGGGCACCATCGCGAGCTTTGTGCGCGGAGGGCAGACCGTCAGCGGGAAGGCCTTGTCCAACACCGTGACCTTGAACGGAGGCAATCTTGCCGGAGTGACGGTGGGCTATCTTCAGGGGGGTACAGTTCCACGGGAGAGGCCTCCAACAATATCGTGCGGCTGTAAGGCGGTTCCGTCAACCGCAGCGCCGTGGGCGGAGAGACGCACGGCGCCGCCGCCGCCACAAACAACCGGATCGAGTTGCACGACGCGGTCATTGGCCATCAGCTTCTCGGCGGCTATGCCGCCGCCTCCGGCAACGCCGTCGACAACATTGTGGAAATGCACGGCGGCTCGGTCACCGATGCCGTGGTGGGCGGATGGGCCGAAAACGGGGGAACCGCCGTCGGCAACCGGGCGACCGTTTCCGGGGGACATGTCGGTACTTCCGTTTACGGCGGGCTCGGTCGGCTCGGCTCGGCCATGAACAACACCACGGAAATCCAGGGGGCGACATCACCTTCAACGTTTCCGGCGGCTCCGTTACCCTTGGGACCGGCAGTGTCGACAACAATACGGTCGTCGTTTCCGGCGGCACTGTCGGCGCTTCCGTCATCGGGGGGCAGACCCGACAAACCGGAAGCAGCGGAACGACCAACAACAAAGTCTTCATCTCCGGGGGGTGTTCAACGGGGCCGTTTACGGCGGTGAAAACCGGGGAACGGGCGCGAGCGCCGGCAATCTGGTGGCGATTTCCGGCGGCCGCTTCGGCTTCAACATCTACGGTGGTTCCAGCGCCGGAGGGGCGGCCACGGGCAATACCGTGGAGCTTTCGGGGGCGCCGAATCTCTCCGCCGCGATCATTTACGGGGGCATGTCGTCCGGCGCGGGCGACATGTTTACCGGCAACATCTTTACCGCGCTGGGGGTTCGCGGGCCGGTGGTCGGCATCCACAACTTTGAGAAGTACAACTTTTTCCTGCCCGCCGACCTGAGCAACGGTCAGACCATGTTTTCCATAAGCGGCGTCTCTCCCACCGATATGATCGGTGCCACGGTGACCCTTTTGGGCATCGGCGGCGGGGAGGTCCTCAACCCCGGCGACGGCGTCGTGCTGATCGGGAAGACTTCGGGCGCTCCGGCAGTCGTCAATGCCTCGAATGTGCCCAAGGGCGCGGCGTTGTTGTACGATTTCGACGTCTCCACCACCGGCGGCGTCTTGCGGGCCGCCGTGCGCCGCAAACGGGCCAACCCGGACGCCGAGGTCCTGTCCGCCGGATCGGCCGCGTCCGCCGCCTTTTTGGGACAATCTTCCAAGCTCATCACCAGACTGCCGACACCGGAAGAAAGGAATGCCGGGCTTACGGCCTACGCCGTCACTTCCGGCGGTTCGCACCGCTATTCCGACCCGTCGTTGGACGTAAACGGGGTCTCTGTGCCGACCGGCCTGAACTGGAACAGCCCCGAGAAGGACAATACGCGACTGGGCGTTTTTTTTGAAGCCGGCGGCGGCGAATATGACGCCGACCAGAGGGGTGGGGGCGGCTCGGCGAAAGGGGACGGCGAGATTCGCTATTACGGCGGCGGAATTTTGGGCATGGTCGGCCTGCCCGCCGGTCTGTATGCCGAGGCTTCCCTGCGGGCCGGCAGGGTGCATACCGACTTCGGCTCGGACCACAGCCGCGAGGCCCTCGGCCAAGATGCGGGCTACGACCTGTCGTCCCCCTACTATGGGGCACATGCGGGTATCGGCGGCCAGGGTCGGATCACCGGAAACACCTTTGTGGATGTTTACGGCAAATATATGTGGCTCAAGCAGGAGGGGAGCGAAGCTTCCATACTGGGAGACAGCGTGCGGTTCGACTCCGTCGATTCGCAACGGGTCAAAGCGGGCGTCCGCTTTTCGCACAGGTTTTCCCAAGGGTTCATTCCCTATATCGGGACGGCGTATGCGTATGAAATGGACGGCGAGGCGCGGGCCGAGGTGGAAGGCGTTTCGCTTGCCTCTTCGCCGCTGCGGGGCGGAACCGGCATGGGTGAGGCGGGGGTAGCCTACCGGGGCCGGAAGGCTTGTATCTGGAACTGAGCGGCAAAGGCTTCACCGGCACAACCGAAGGGGGCTCCGGCGAGTTGACGGTGGGGGTGGAGTTTTAGGCTCGGCCTGAAAACGCCGACCGTACGCGGTTCGCTTCAACAGAACAAAGCCCGTGCTTGGTGCGGGCTTTGTTGCGGTAAAGGAGGGTCACAGCCCCTGCGGATGTTATCGGAAGCGCAATCGCCCGGTGCTCTCGCAGGCCGTGATATAGCGTAGAGCTTCGGCCTTGAGCGCGGGCAGCGTGTCGTCGGAGGTGAGGGCATCGCAAAAATAAAGGACCAGGGGCTCACCGTCCATGGCGATGACCAGCATCACCAAGGCGTCGGGCGTATTTGTCGGGTCTTTGCGAAGCGTGAAAGACGCCGCCGCCATGTAAAACTCCGAATCCGCGAATACTCCGGTCTGTGCCGGGTCGACGTTCGAATCCTTTCGTTCGGACGTTTCCGTCCATTTGCGCGCTTCAAGCCCCCAATCTTTGCTTCTGAAAGCGCCTTTCATGGCCCTGAAGCCTCTTCGCGTCAGCTTGTATTCGGGCGCTTTCGGGCCGCAGATCACCAGATATTTTCCCTGCAACGGCCCCACCCCCGGTTCGGTGAACAAACCAAGGGCGCGCAGTTCGGCCGTCCTCAGCACATGCTCAGCCACGATCGTGAATGGAGGGGAACCTTCCGGCAGGCTCTCGTATCCCTCGGGAGGCGGCACCTCAAAAGTGACGCCGTTGAGGGGGAGCAGCGGGATCATACGCGCCGGCTCGGCCGCTGGGAGCGGGCTTGCCCAGAGGGTCAGGAGCAGGAGGAGCGGGAGCGTCGCTTTGGTGCGCATGAAGTTGTCCGAGTATGCCCGCGAGTGGTTTGCCGGTCGCGCAAGGCGTCGGGATGCAAGGCAAGGGCCGCCTTGTTTCACCGTTCCACGTTTTTCGACCCGCCCGCGTACGCGGGCGACGGCGTTACGAGCCGCCGGCCTCGTTGAGGCGCAGGCGGCCGGTATCCTCATAGGCTTTGAGGTAGCGTTGGGCCTCGATCTTGAGCGCGGGCAGCGTGTCTTTGGAGGCAAGCGACTCATAGAAATAGAAGAACAGCGGCTTTCCTTCCACAATCATCACCATCATGATCGTGCCCAAAAGCGAACCGTCACCGGACGGCGCAACGGTCGCCGCCGCCACGGAAAGATCCGACTCCGCGAACAGTCCCATCTGGGTGGTGTCGGCGTTCGGGTCTTCCTGCCCGTGAGCCTTGGCCCAATTGCGCGCTTCGGCGGTCCAGTCCATGTTTTTGAAAACGCCCAGCATGGCCTTCACGCCCAGCGGGGTCATCGCAAAGCTTTCCTGGCCGCAGATCAACAGGAATTTTTTAGGCGTCGGCTCCGAGCCGGCAGGCCGGAACACGGCCAGAAGACGCATTGGCCCCGCTTTTTGGATCTGTTCCGCAAACGCCTTAAATTCAGGGGAGCTTTCCGGCAGGTTTACGTATCCTTCAGGATGGGGAACTTCAAGGGATACACCGCCGAGGGGAGGCAGAACGACCGTGCGGGCCGGTTCTTCCGCCCGGAGTGGGCCTGCCGAGAGAGCCAGAAGCAGAAGGAGCGCGAAGAGTGCTTTGGTGTGCATATTTTTCTCCGATTTGGTCGAGAAACGTTCCCGTATTCATGGCACGCCCGCGACCGGACGGCAAGGATCTTTCCCTCCCTAAGCGGCGGCTTCCCGCAGGGTTCCGGTATTTTTTTGTGCTGTGGCCGAACGATTCGATGGGGGGATTTCGCTTGTTTTCCTACTCATACTAGATTGCTATTATATTGGCTCTAGACCATCAGGATAGCACCTGATAGGCTAGAAAAATGTTTGAAAACAGCAAGTTGAGTCGATACAAAGTTGGGAAAATTATTGAGTGCTTTTGCATCGACATTGATGCCACTAAAACCGCTCTGCTCCTGAAGTTGAACAGAAAGACCGTGAACAGGTATTTTCTGGCCTTCAGGCAGCTGATTTATCTCCACCGTATCCAAAAAGCAACTGATACTTGGGGTGGTTGAGGTTGATGAAAGTTTCTTTGGCCCTGCTCGGGTGCGCGGGCGGCCCGGCCCCAGAAAAAAGGGGCCGGGGCACACTTAAACAGCCTGTTTTCGGCATCTATGAGCGTGACGGCGCAGTTTACACGGAACTGATCACGGACTGCTCGGCCAAGACGCTTCAAGCTATCATCAG
>JAVBMX010000074.1:0-5405 GCA_031551885.1 Desulfovibrio sp. | reverse complement strand
CACGGCCGTGACCGGCTTGGGGTTGATCAGGTCGTGGGGCATCAGGGTGCCCACTTCCTGCAGGCTCATGCGTTCCTTGATGGCCCGCTCCATGCGCACCAGGCCGATGCGGTACTGGTTTTCCACCAGTTCGCCCACCGGGCGCACCCGGCGGTTGCCCAAATGGTCGATGTCGTCGGCCGGGCCGTGGGAGTCCTTCAGGTGGTTGAGCACCTGAATGGCCTTGATGATGTCTTCGTCCGTCAGCACCCGCACGTTCAGCGGCGTGCTCAGGCTCAGACGCTGGTTGAGCTTGTAGCGGCCCACCGGCGAGAGGTCGTAATAGTCGGGCGAGCGGAACAGGTTGTCGAAAAAGCCCGCCGCGATTTCCGGAGTGGGCGGCGAGCTGGGGCGCAGGCGGCGGTAAATTTCCACCTGGGCGCTTTCCTGGTCCGTGGTTTTGTCCATGACCATGGTGTCGCGGATCGACGAAGACGTGTCGATACCCTTGGTGTGCAGCACACTGATCCGCTTGGCGCCGGATTCGCGCAGGGTCTCGATCAGCGAGGCGCTGATTTCGTCCGTGGCTTCGGCCTGCACTTCGCCGGTGGCTTCGTTGACGATGTCTTCGGCCAGGAACAGGCCCTCAAGAGATTCCGGGGCCACCTCCACGCAGGAGATGCCGCCTTCGCACAAGGTGCGCCAAGCCTTTTTGGTGATCGGCCGGCCGGCTTTGACCACGACCGCGCCGTCGGCGCCCAGGATGTCCGCATGGGCATTTTCCTTGCGGTACAGGTCCTTGTCCACGTCGCGGGTGATCTTGCCGTCTTTTTCAAGATTGTAATATTCGAATTTATAGAAGGTGCGCAGGATGTCTTCCCGGCTCATGCCCATGGCCCGGAAGAGCACCGTGGCCGGCATTTTACGCCGGCGGTCGATGCGCACGTAGAGGATGTCTTTGTGGTCGTAGTCGAAGTCGAGCCACGAGCCGCGCATGGGAATGACCCGGCACGAGTACAGCACCTTGCGGCTGGAGTGGGTCTTGCCCGAGTCGTGCTCAAAGATGATGCCCGGCGAGCGCTGGAGCTGGTTGACGATGACCCGCTCGGTGCCGTTGATGATGAAGGTGCCTTTTTCGGTCATCAGCGGCAGGGTGCCGAAGTAGATGTCCTGTTCTTTGATGTCGCGGATGGTCCGGTTGCCGGATTCCTCGTCCACGTCAAAGACCACCAGGCGCACCTTGATCCGGATGGGGGCCTCGTACGTCAGACCTTTGCTCAGGCATTCGGCCTGGTCGTACTTGGGCTCGCCGATCTCGTAGCCCACGAATTCGAGGCTGGCGGTACGGTTGAAGTCTTCAATGGGAAAGACCGAGCGGAACACGCCTTCCAGGCCTTCGCCGGGGTCGCGTTCGGTGATGCCCTCCTGGAGAAATTTCTTGTAGGAGTCCACCTGCAGATTGAGCAGGTGCGGCGTGGGCAACGCCACCTCGATCTTGCCGAATTGCTTGTTGAGTTGGGCCATGTTGTCACCTCAAGGTCTGGTGCCGATGGGGGTCGCGACCGTGGTCCGTTCGAACCGGTCGGGACGTGGGCGATATCCAAAAAGATTGCCGCCGGGGCTGATATGGGCGGTTTATTTCAACTTTTTTGTACGCTTGCCGAGCAAACGACAAAAGGCCATGCAAAGCGGGGCCGAAGCGCCGCCTGGGCATGGCCAACCATTAAGTATGTGGGGCAAGGGTTACAAACAAAATGCAGCCCGATCTTGCAGCAGTGGTTGGTGTCAGTTCGACAAAGAAGGAACACATAGCAGAGGGTTTGACCGCCGGCAAGAAAAATTTGCGCGATGAATGAGATTTTTCTTGATTTTTTACCTGAAGAAATTGGAGAGTTGTCGGAAGGTTTCTGACGGGTTGTTTGTTGGAAGGGAAGGGTGAAAAGTCGTTTTTTTTTGGGGGGGGCAGGGGATGGAGGGAGATGTCGTAGAGATGCCGGGGAACCTGGAAAAAGAGTCGTGCTTGGTTTTTCGGTCGTGCGGGTGAGACTGTTTTTTGAACAAAGAGTTGGCGTTTTTTCGGTTGCACAACCGAAGGCTTGTTTTTCTTTCAATTTCACGTGTCCCCTCCGGGGGCCAGAGAGGCGGCTGCGCGGCCGCCTCTCTGGACTCTCTGCGCGCCGGGGGCTTCGCCCCCTGGTCCCCCAAAAAGGGCAACGCGCCCGGCAAGTTCGCACTCTTTCCGCTTCATGAGCGTTTCCCGGCGGCAGGGCCGATCCCTTCGGAGCTCTTCCCTCTCTGCGGTCGGGACGGATCTCCTTTAGGACTGCCGGAGCCTTCTCCTTCGCTGCGCTCTGTCCGGGGGCTCCCTCCGCGCCCTGCCTGAATGCCGCTTCGTTCTCGCGGGAAAGTGGAGTTTTGGGGTTCCGGCAACTTGACGTTTGATGCTTTCAACAAAGTCTATGGGAGAGGAGATCTGAAGGGGGCAGGAAAAAGTAACGGTGTCGTTTGTTATCGGTAGATAAAGAAATTTTCGAGTCGAGGGGGGAGAATGGCTGCCATAAGCGCTCGGCTGTCGTCGGAGTTCACATCGCGAAAGCTCCGCAGGCCGTGGCATGGCGCGAAGGAAGACCCCGCAGGCGGCGCAGCCGCCGAGGGGGCTTCCGAAGCCCTGAAGGAGATCCTCCCCGGACCGCAGGGGCGGGGAGAGCTCCGGAAGGACAAGCCCATGTCCACGGCCGGACGAACCAAGCGGGTTCCAAGGGCTGCAGGCCCTTGGTGTGCGGGGGTGCAGGGGGTTGTCACACAACAACCCCCTGCCCAAGCGGAGCGGACAAAGGAGAATTGAAAGAAAAAACGGCTTCGGTTGTACAACCGAAAAGTAAGCCGAAGGGCCTTTTCCTCCAAAAAGGAGAAGCCGCTGCATAACCGAAAAGTGACCGGAAGGCTTCGTCTCCAGAGAACCTTTCCAGCCTGCACACAAGAAAGGACCACCCCGCGAAGAGGTGGTCCCGATTCGATGAGGCGCGTGTCGCTCTCTTCCGCTTCAGCCCTTGTACAAAACATCCCCGCTGATGGCGGCGATATCCGCGCACCCGGTCAGCACCATATTTTGAATCAATTCATTCCTGATCTGCTCAAAATACTTGGTCACGCCTTCCGCGCCGCCGCCGATGGCGGCCAGAACGACCGGCCGGCCGATGCCCACGAAATCCGCGCCCAAAGCCAGCATCTTCAGCACATCCGCGCCGGTGCGCACCCCGCCGTCGGCCATGATCACGGTCTTGCCTTTGACCGCCGCCGCGATGGCCGGCAAGACCACGGCCGTGCCCGGCGCGTGCTCGAGAACCCGGCCGCCGTGGTTGGAAACCACGATGCAGTCCGCCCCGGCTTCCACGGCGCGTTGGGCGTCGTCAACGGTCATGATGCCTTTGACGATGAACTTTTTACCCGCCTTGTGGGCCTTTTCAATAATCGCGGCCAGCTCTTTGGGCGTTTTCGGGCCGACCGGGCGGCCCATCTTGCGCAGGGTGATCAGTCCGGCCGCGTCGATATCCATGCCCACGACGGAACACCCGGAAGCAAAAGCGCGTTCCAATTTTTCATCCAGCTCGGCGCTTTCCCAGGGTTTGATGAAGGGAATGCCGTGTCCGCCCGCGCCGGAAATGGCCGCGAACGCGCCGTCGGTGATGACCGGCGGCACGCCGTCGCCCGTACAGCCGATGACCCCGGCCGCTTTGCAGCCGTCGACCACGGCCTTGATATAGACGTCTTCGGTCACGGCGTCTTTAAAGTTGAACATGCCGCCGATGGGAGCGGCCACGACCGGCAGGGAAAGATTGATCCCGAGCAGGGAGACGGCGGTGGTGGGCTCTTTGGCCCCGTGAATCAGGCGCATGTTCAGGGAAATGTCGGCCAGGGCGGAAACGTTCTTTTTGAAGGCCGCGCCGGTGCCCAGGCCGCCCATGCCCGGCACTTCTCCGGCGCAGGCCCGGCCGTCACAGACGGGACAGTCGCGGCAGGCGCCCTGCATCATTTCTTTGGCTTTCTTGCGGATATCTTTCATGGTTGCCTCCATGTGTCGGGTTGGATTGCGGGTGCGGGCGACGGTTTGCCGTGATACGCCGTCAGGCTTCATTTTTGTTCCGGGGGCAGGACCGTGAAAGAAGCCGGCCCCATAAACATTCGAAGTGCCCCAGACCCCACAGAGCGCGAGCCGGCACACGGTTGCTGGACACTCCTGTCCTACATCACTGCGAGTCGTTACCGGATTTTTACGCAATGGTCTATGGCCGGATGCCTACCGCCGCTCGCCAGGGGGAGCTCTTTGCGCCCCCGCATCACTTCATCTCCTCTTCTTCCTAAAATCCCACGGGAGCGCCGAAGGTGCGCAACACGGAGCGGGGCATGCAGAAGCGGGCGGTTTTCAAGGGGTCGACCACCTGGCAGATCCGGGCCTGGCCGACCGCGCTCATGAGCATGAGGGCGTCGTCGGCGTCCAGGCCGATTTCTTTTTGCAACAGCGCATGCATGTGGTCCACGGAGAGGCGCAGGGCTTCATCCGTGGTTTCGGCGCTGGCCAGGAAGGCGACTTCGTCGGCGGTTTTGAGCAGGGGGCAGGGCAACTGCATGGATTTGACCACGGAAACGGTGACGTCCACTTCACCGGCGACTTCCAGGCCGGAAACGCAGACTTCGCCGTCGCCCATGGCCGCGTGCAGGTCGCCCATAGCCAAAAGGCCTCCCGGCACGAACACGGGAAGGTAGAGCAGAGCTCCGGCCGTGATGGCGGTGGTGTCCATGTTGCCGCCGTGCGGGCCGGGTACGCCGCAGGGCGTGGCGCCGCCCGCCGGGGCCGTGCCGATGACTCCGATCATCGGGTTCAGGGGCAGGCGCTTGCCCCGGAAGCTGAAGTGCCCGTCGGCGATGGGGCAGACCATCACCTTGCCGGAAAACTTGTCCGGCAGACAGCCCGCGCCGGGAGCGGTCATCATCACGCCGCAATCGCTTGTGCGGATGGCCGAGACATGCACGGCCAGGGCGTCGCCGGGCTCGGCCCCTTCGATGAATATCGGCCCGGTGGCCGGGTTGACCCGGTTGAAGTCCAGGCTTTCCAGGCGTTGGTCTTCGCGGGTGATCTGGCCGTGAAAACAGTCGCAGGTTTCAAAGGTCAACCGGCAGGGGGCGACGACCCGGGCCGCCGGGGGGTTGTCTTGGGAAAGGGCGTACACGCTGTGGGCGCTGCTGATTTTCATGAAAGAGTCTCCGGGGTGACTGGAAAAGCCGGCGGCGTTCGACGCGGAGCACGAAGGTGCGATATGGGGTCGCCGTGGCCTCCCGTATTGTCGGGGGGGAACCGCCCAGCCCCCAGAAGGCGACCAAAAGAAGGGGGGGGGGGGGGGGACAGAACCCCCCCACACCGAAGTAGT
>JAVBMX010000094.1:0-15716 GCA_031551885.1 Desulfovibrio sp. | reverse complement strand
TGCCGGGGTCTTCAACCTTGCCCGGCAAGGCGTCCTTTATCCGCTCCCACTGGTCATCGCGCAAAGCATGTCGGCGTTGCATGGCAGCCCTCCTGCCATGACCCTAACTCACTTTAAATTGAATGTCGACACAGCCTAGTTACAGCCCCAAAATACAATCGAACAATTTTTCTCACGCTTCGTTGAAGCCCGCGAAGGCTTCCAGGAAGGCCCGGACGGCTTTGCCTCTGTGGCTGCGGGAATTTTTCCGTTCCGAGGGCATCTGGGCGGCGGTGCAGCCCACTTCCGGATCAAAAAAGACCGGGTCGTAGCCGAATCCGTTGTGCCCGGCCGGGGATTCGGCAATGCGCCCTTCCCATTCTCCCCGACGGACGAGGTTGTCGCCCTCCGGGGTGCAGGCCGCCATGGCGCAGACGAACCGGGCGGTACGTTTCGCTTCGGGCACGCCACGCAGGGCGATGAGCAGCTTGTTCAGGTTACGCTCGTCGCGCGTGGCCCCGGCGATGCCGGAGTCTGCCGCGCTGTATCGGGCGGAATACACGCCGGGCGCGCCGTCCAGGGCGTCGACGGCCAGGCCGGAGTCGTCGGCAACGGCCGTAAGCCCCGTGGCCCGCGCCGTTTGGCAGGCTTTGAGCAGAGCGTTTTCCTCAAAGGTCGCGCCGGTTTCCTCGACTTCCGGCAGGTCCGGAAACGCATCCAAGCCCACCACCGTGAGACCGGCAGGCTCCAGGAGCGTGTTCAATTCAACGAGTTTTTTTTTGTTTGTCGAAGCCAGGACGATGGTTCGCTTCGTCATGCGAAGATGCTCACTTGGTTTCCTGAATGAAGGGATCGTCGACGGCCAAGGCGGCCGGCAAAAGCAGAATCACGGAGGTTCCTTCTCCGGGCTTGCTCTTCAAGTATACCTTGCCGCCCATTTCTTCGACCATTTTGCGCGACATGGCAAGCCCCAGGCCGGCCCCGCCATGCTTGGTGGTGAAAAACGGACTGAAGACCTGATCCTGCAACTCCGGCGGAATGCCCACGCCCGTGTCCTGAACCATAAGGGCCACGTGACCGTCGTTGCGGTAGGCGTACATGGTCACGGTGCCGCCGTCGGGCATGGCTTCCATGGCGTTCTTCACCAGATTGATCAGGCACTGTTTCAGGTTTTCGGCGTTTCCCAACACTTTCGGCAGGTTGGGGGTGATTTCCGAAACAGCCGTAATCTTGCGTTCCGCCGCGCCGATGGTCATCAGTTCCATGGTCTGGCGGGCCACGGTTTCCGGGTTGAAGATGCCCATCTTTTGTTCCGTGGGCCGGGCGAAATTCAAAATCCGCTTGAGGATCTCGTCAAGCCGGCGCGATTCCTCAAAAATAATTCGGGCCTTTTCGCGCGCCTCTTCATTCAGCGAAGCGTTGCGCAGCAGCGAGTTTGCGAACCCGCCGATGGAAAAAAGCGGATTACGGATCTCGTGGGCCATATAGGTGGAAAGCTCGCCGATGGCCGCCATTTTTTCCGCCTGCTGGAGCTTCTGCTCGAGGTGCTGTTTCTCCGTCACATCCCGGCGTATATATAAAAACCGGGAAGGCCGGCCGCCGATCGAGTCGACCAGGGGAAAACAGGCGGTACTCAGATAACGGACCTTACCGTCGGGCATCACCCGCGTCACCAGGTGTTCGGCCCGTTTGCCCGTGGCCAGCGATTCCCGAAACGCGTCGATGTTGTCCGTCTCACAGGCGTCTATGGGAGCGTCGAGCGAGTCACAGTGTTTGCCGAGCAAATCTTCGCGCCGCAAATTACGACGCTCCACGGCATGATGGTTGATGTCCAGAATTGAGCCCGAGGCATCAAGGATGACAACGTCGTCTTCAAACTGGTCGACCAGAAGACCGAACAAGCTCTGGGCCTTTTCCAGACGTTCGCCGCCGGCGATGGCCAAACGGCCATCGTCGGCCGCCGCGCAAAAGCGCATGATCGCCGGATGCGCTGCCAGGGTGGTCCCCGGAGGGGCGAAGCGGCGGATTTCCCCCACGTGCGCGGAATCACCGGAAAGATCCAGGGCCAGTCCGATGCCGGGAAAGAACGTGAACATCCGCTCGATGGTTGAAAACATCTTCTTGCCGGCCAGCACCGGCGGCCGCTCCACGCTCGCCGGGTCGGCTCCGGGCGCGGGGCACCAGGCGGCCACTTTGACCCGGGGAAAGGCGCGATGAAAATCCGGGCGCTCCAGAACGGCGACCAGCTTATCCAAAGCCGGACCGGTGCCGACGAGGCCGAGAAGAAAGCGTTTATCCGCGGCCGTATTAAGGTCCGCATACAATTCGTTGGACATGAATCCTCCAACGGCGGCAAAATGATGATGCTCCCTCGCGGATGCCGCCGACAACGAAACCTTGCCGGGCGGCATGCGTTTCCCCTTCCGTCGCCCGGTCGAACGACGACCACGGCGGGGACGACGAGCCGAACCCGCCGTCCAAAAAGAAAAGCTTGCGGCTCCGAGGGGCGCGGAGTACAGAAGCGGCACCTTGAAAACGTCTCCTCCATACCCTTGGCGCGAGCATACAGATATTCTCATCGAATGATAAGTATTTATTCCATCAGCCTGGGATGCCCGAAAAATCGGGTGGACACGGAACGCGCCCTGGGCGGCCTTGGCCCGGTGCGCGCCGTCGACACGCCCAAGAAAGCCGACCTGGTGTTTGTGAACACCTGCGGCTTTATCGCCCCGGCCGTCGAAGAATCGGTCCGCACCCTGGTATCGCTCGTTCACGAAACCACCACCCTGCGTCGCCGGCCTCTTTTGGCTGTGGCCGGGTGTTTGGTCGGACGGTACACGGCCGCCGCTCTGGCCGAAGATCTGCCGGAAGTCGATCTGTGGCTGGATGTGGACGACCCGGCCTCGTGGTCCGGGCGCATTCTTGCGGCCCTTTCCCCCCGCGGGTTCCCATCTTCCGCCCCCGGCGGACGCCTGCTTTCCACCGGTCCCTCGTACGCCTGGCTGAAAATCAGCGACGGCTGCCGGCACGCCTGCGCCTTCTGCACCATCCCCTCCATTCGCGGACCGTTGCGCAGCACTCCGGCCGGAGTGCTGGTTGAAGAAGCCCGCCTGATCCTGGACACCGGGGTCAAAGAACTTGTCCTGGTTGCCCAAGACGTTTCGGCCTGGGGCAGAGACAAAGGCGACGGCCTGAAGCGGCTGCTGGAAAAACTCCTGCCCCTGCCAGGGCTGGCCCGGTTGCGGCTGATGTACCTCTACCCTTCCGGGTTGACGGATTCCCTGCTCGGTTTTCTGCGCGCCGCCGGGTCTCCGTTCGTGCCCTATTTCGACATTCCCCTGCAGCACGCCTCCGCCGGGGTGCTCTCCCGCATGGGTCGACCGTTCGCCCGCAACCCGCGCGTCGTGATCGAGCGGGTTCGCAAGCACTTCCCGGAAGCGGCCCTGCGCACCAGTTTGATCGTCGGTTTTCCCGGCGAAACGGACAAAGACTTTGAAACCTTGTGCGACTTCGTGCGCGAGGCCCGTTTCCATCACCTGGGCGTGTTCGCCTACCAGGCCGAGGAAGGCACCCCGGCCGCGACCATGCCGGACCAGCTGCCGGATCGGGTCAAGCAATGGCGGCGCGACGTGATCATGGAAATACAGGCCGAAATCAGTGCGGAGATTCTCGCCGGGTATGTGGGCGGCCGGGAAGCCGTCTTGGTCGATGCCCCCCACCCGGAGTGGCCGGGACTGTTCACCGGGAGAACCTGGTTCCAGGCCCCGGAAGTGGACGGCACGACCTACATCAGCGGGCCCGGCGTGGAGGCCGGAGCTTTGGTGGAGGCGGATATCGTCGAGGCCTCGGACTACGACCTCACCGCCCTGACGGACGCGGAAGAATCTTAGAAGCAGGCCTCATTAAATTGGGGGACGCTGTCCCCCAACCCCCTGGCAGGGGATTGAATCCCCTGCACCCCCATTGTCGGCAAGTCCGTGCGAGGCGTGGACTTGCCCACACGAGGCACGCAGAAAGCTCACCCCCCAGGCAGATGAACATGGCAGGCATCTCTCCGACCACAGCCTCGATCCTCCGGGCGATTTTCGTCGTTCCGGCGTGTGCCGTCGCCCTCTTGGCCCTGCTCATGTGCTGGGGGGTATATAACGAAGACCAGGCCCACCTGGAGCATGGCTGCTTTACCGAGGAAGAGTTCGTAAGCGACCTGCCCCCGCATGAGCGGACGCTGTTCCGCTTGGCCGGAAACGACGGTGTGACCGGAGGGTACACTCTCGCAGCCGCGGGTATTGTCGCGCTCGGCGCGTATATCTGCCGCCCCCGTCCCGCGAAACGGAAAAACGAGCGAAGCGATTCCTCGCCCCCCGACAAAACGGAACATCGGAACGATCAGCGGGACCCCTGACCGCCCCCACCGCCCCCGGAAAGACGCAGCACATCGAGAATCGCGGCCGGGGCCTTCATCTCGCGCGCAACATCCACAGGAAGCCGGCCGTTTTGGTCGGGCACGTCCGGGCGATTGCCGGCCTTAATCAGCAGATCGAACATCTTCAGGGCGTCTTTTGCCGGCAGTTCCATGCAGACCGAGGCCGCCGCGACCAGAGGCGCGCCGGGATCTTTGGGCACTGAATCCCCCCGCAGCCGACGCCCCTCCGCATCCAGGTAGGCGGTGTCTCCCACCGAAAAATTTGCAATGCCGATTTTACCGGTCGCCGTCGGGCGGTCCGGCCATTCCGGAGCCCCCCAGAGACGCAGCGGCTCCAGATCCGCTGCATCCCCGAAAAACCGGACCGGGGGAAGCAGGGTCAAGCGCGAGCCGGCCACACGGCTGTACGCGACCGCCGCCACCAAATGCGGCCCGACCCGTTTTCTCCCTTCGGGCGACAACTTGGACCAAACCTCATACAACACGGCTTCATCACTTCGCTTGCCGTCACGGGCCTCTTTCAGTGTGGCCTTCAAGCCGCTGGGCGACGCTACCGTGAGCATCGAGTACACCAACAACGGCGTATCACGCAGCGACGGGGCATACCGGCTCAACTCACTGCGAACCATCACGCGTACCCCGTCCTGCAGGCCCGGTGAGCGCTCGGCATTCCCCGAGGATAAGAGTACGCCCGCCGTCCGCAAAATGGCGGGCGCGGACCAGGCCTCCCACTCCGCCGCCAACGGCATCCGCAGCGTCTTGCCCGCCGCTGCGGCCGAAAACCAGGAAATGCTCTCCGGCAGGGCCTCGGGCAGCAGGCACTTGATTCGGGCCGAGATTCCGGCCGTGCCCGGCTCAAGGCGCACCCGCCGCCACACATCTCCTTCCGCCGTTTCCAGGTCTGCCCCCAATACCCCCAGCGACATTTCCGCGTCGTCAATCACGACCCGGGCCAGCGAAGTCTTGGCCAGAGCGGCGCGGGCCTTGTACAGCAGGCTGAAATACAGGCGCGGTTCGGGGTCGTCGACGAGCCGCCCCACCGAATGAACAGCGACACGCAGCAACTCGTCGACAGAGGACACCGGGCGACGGACAAGGATATAGGGAAGGTCGCCGTACAGGGTCACAGCTTCGGCGTCCGCTTCGGCGAACCGCTCACGATCGCCGGCCACAAGACGCTCCAGCGGGGTTTTGCCGCCGGCGTCGACCAGGGTCGGGTCCGCCCCGGCGGCCCGCAACAACAACAACAACAACAACACGGCCGGGTCGGCCCCGTTGTGCGCGGCCACATGCAAGGCGGTGTCGCCGAGCATGTCGCGCATATTGACCTGCCGAACGAGCGTGCTTTCCAGCAGCACGCCGATGACTTCCGGGCGCACGTCCTTTCGCAGAATCAGTTCGTGCAACAAAGGACGGGAGTTCGCGACGGGTTCCGCGAATTCCGGAGCTTCCGCCAGCAAATCCCGAATCGTCATGGCATTGGCGTTTCGGCACAGCTCAATGAACTCGTCGCGGCCCAGCCGATGCTTCACCACGTCGGTGCGGGGAAACAGCTTTTCTTCCTGGATACGATCATACCATTTGGAACCGGCCACAATCACGAGAAAAGTCAGAATCATCCCGGTGATGACGAAGACGCTCTTGGCCGCCGAGGGGCGGGAACGCCGGGGAAGCGTCTCCAGACTCACGCGAGGCGGCGCGGCGGGCGGAGGGGAAGCGGCATTCCCGTCCCTGCCGAGATACCGTTTCCATTGCTGTCTGGCGGAGTTGTTCACGATGTCGTCGTTGCGCATGGCGTCCTTGAAAAAAGAAACGCTCCGTTAAATCGGCAAGGAGACCACTTGGTTCCTAGATGGGCGGATGTTCTTTTTCATGACCGGTATCCCGTTTTTCGGTATCCGGCAACATGCCGGCGCGAACGACCGGCGAAGCGGAAAAGTGAGTCCAAGCGTTGCGGTCCGGATTCAACGAAACATCACGCCGGGTAAGGCGATGAGATTGACTTTCCTCTTTTCCCGCCATATAGAGGGCGGAGCGGCGGCAAAACGCCGACGGAGCTTCTCCGCAGGGTTTTATCGACACCGGGTTCCCGGTTGCCCTCGATTTTTTGGCGAATGCAGGTTTACCTCGGAGTTGGGTTCGATTCCGCCTAAAATTTGTAAGCGCTTACACCACTTACGTCGTTCGGCGCACCCGGACGGTCGTCCTCGCCCCCCCACGCGATAAACGGTTTTCGTTTCGCGTTCGGGAGTGTTCCCCTGCAAAGCGGCGCAATGCGGCCGCCCCATCGCGCGGCCGAGGTCGCCGGGGCTCCGTTTTGCCCGAGCATCTTCAGCTTTCGGTTGTACCGATTCGGAAAAGGAAGCCTATGTCGATTCCCGTGCTTGCCCTTGTCGCCTTCGCCCCCATTCTGGTTGCCCTTGTTCTCATGGTCGGACTCCGCATGGGAGCCATGAAGGCCATGCCCATCGCCTGGCTGGCCTGCGTGGCCGGAGCCCTGTTCGTATGGAACCTTCCCCCGCAGTACGTCGCGGCCCTCAGCATCCAAGGCGTCATCAGCGCCGTGGGTGTGCTGATCATCGTTTTCGGCGCCTTGGTCATTCTGCATACCCTGCAATATTCCGGCGGCATGGAAACCATTCAGTACGGCATGCAGAGCGTGAGCAAAGACATGCGCGTGCAGGCGATCATCATCGGCTACATGTTCGCCGCCTTCATTGAAGGCGCGGCGGGCTTCGGCACCCCGGCGGCCCTGGCCGCGCCGCTGCTGCTCTCGTTGGGCTTTCCCCCGCTCGCGGCGGCGGTCATCTGCCTTGTGTTCAACTCCTTTCCGGTCACCTTCGGGGCGGTGGGCACGCCGATTCTGGTGGGCTTCGGCGCTTCCATCAAGTCGGTCGTCGAAGCGGCGGTCGCGGGCGGGCAGCTCGCTTCCGTGGACATGTACTGGAAGTCGGTGGGGCAGACCGCCACGTTGATGCACGGCCCGATGATCTTCATCCTGCCCATCTTCATGCTGGGCTTCATGACCCGCTTCTTCGGCCCCAACCGTTCCTGGAAAGAAGGCTTCGCGGCCTGGAAATTCTGCGTGTTCGCGGCCGTGGCTTTTTCGGTTCCCTACTTCGCTCTGGCCTGGTTCATCGGCCCCGAACTGCCCTCGCTGGTGGGCGGGCTCATCGGCCTGGGCATCGTCATCGCCGGAGCCAAGCGCGGCTTCTGCGTGCCCAAAGACGTCTGGACCTTCGGGGATCACGCCCACTGGGACAAAAGCTGGACCGGCAACATCGCCTTTGCCGGCAAGACCGAATTCAAACCCCACATGAGCCAGTTCAAAGCGTGGCTTCCCTACATTCTGATCGGCCTGATTCTGGTGCTGACCCGAATCGACGCGCTCGGCCTCAAAAGCTGGCTGAACGCCAACGGCGTCATCGCCTTCAACGACATCCTCGGCTATTCCACGGTCAAAGAAAAACTCGCCCTGCTCTACCTGCCGGGCACCATTCCGTTCATGCTCGTGGCCTTGATCACCGTGCTCCTGCACAGGATGCCGGCGGGCAAAGCCGCCATCGCCTGGAAAGACACCCTGGTGAAGATGAAGGCCGCCACCGTGGCCCTGATGGCCTCCGTGGCTCTGGTGAAAATCTTCCAGGGCTCCGGCTTCAATCCCGCCTTGGCCGAAGCGGTCCAGGCGGGTACGGCCCAGTTCCTGCCCTCCATGCCCCTGGCCATGGCCACCGCCATGGCGGGCGTGCTCGGCAGCGTCTGGCCCCTGTTCGCTTCTTACGTGGGCGGCCTGGGGGCCTTCATCACCGGCTCCAACACGGTCTCGGACATGCTCTTCGGCCTGTTCCAGTGGGACATCGCCGGGCAGCTGAAACTGCCGCGCCTGGTCATCACCTCGGCGCAGGCCGTGGGCGGGGCCATGGGCAACATGATCTGCATCCACAACATCGTGGCCGTATGCACCGTGGTGGGGCTTTCCAACCGCGAAGGAGACATCCTCAAGCAAACGTTCTGGCCGTTCCTGCTTTACGGCTTGGTCGTCGGCCTGATGGCCATGCTGCTGATTTCATCCGGCATGTACCCCTTCTGATAAGCAAAAGTCATTGTTCTCAATCGCTCCGTCCGGGCATCCTCGGGCGGAGCAAACGTACAGAGAGGAAAGCATATGGCCCTCAGTTCCGCATTGATACAAGAGTTCCGCAACATCGCGGGTCAGGATAACGTCCTGACGAGTGAAGCCGACCGCCAGGCCTACTCCTACGACGCAGCCGTACTCACCCCCGTGGTGCCCGCCCTGGTGGTGCGCCCCCTGGAGGAAGAGCAGCTCGGTAAAGTCGTCAAACTTGCCTACGACAACGATCTGCCCATCACGGTACGCGGTTCCGGCACCAACCTGTCCGGCGGGGTCATTCCCGAAGAGGGCGACGGCATCGTCATTCTTACCAACGGCCTGAATAAAATCCTCGAGATCAACGAAGAAGACCTCTACGCCGTGGTGCAGCCCGGCGTGGTCACCGCCCAGTTCGCCGCCGCCGTGGCCGCCAAGGGCCTGTTTTACCCGCCGGATCCGGGTTCGCAAAGCGTTTCCACCTTGGGCGGCAACGTGGCCATGAACGCCGGCGGTCTGCGCGGCCTGAAATACGGCGTGACCAAAGATTACGTCATGGGCATGGAAATCTTCGACTACCGCGGCGAGCTGGTCAAAACCGGCTCGCGCACGGTCAAGTGTGTAACCGGCTACAACATGGCCGGAATGATGATCTGCTCAGAAGGCACCCTTGGAGTGTTCTCGAACATCATTCTCAAGCTCGTGCCGCCGCCCAAGGCCTCCAAGGCCATGATGGCCGTGTTCGACGACATCAACAAGGCCTCGGAAGCCGTGGCCGGAATCATCGCCGCGCATATCGTGCCCTGCACCCTGGAAATCATGGATCAGCAGTGCATCAAGTACGTGGAGGCCCACACCAAAGCCGGCCTGCCCGTTGAAGCCGCGGCCATTCTGCTGATTGAGGTCGACGGCGGCCACGCCCAGCTCGTTGAAGACGACGCGGCCAAGGTCATGGAAGTCTGCAAAAAATCCGGCGCCACCGATCTGCGCGTGGCCCAGAGCGCCGAAGAAAAGTTCAAGATCTGGGAAGCCCGGCGCAACGCCCTGCCCGCCCTGGCCCGGGCCAAACCCACCACCGTGCTGGAAGATGCGACCGTGCCGCGTTCCAAGATCCCGGCCATGGTGGCGGCGGTCAACCACATCGCCAAGAAGTACGACCTGGAAATCGGCACCTTCGGCCACGCCGGCGACGGCAACCTGCACCCGACCATCCTCTGCGATCGCCGGAACAAAGAAGAGTTCCACCGCGTGGAACAGGCCGTGGACGAGATCTTCGACGTGGCTCTGAAGCTCCAGGGAACGCTTTCGGGCGAGCACGGCATCGGCATGGCCAAGGCCAAATGGATGGAAAAAGAGACCAACCGCGCGACTATCGAGTTCTCCAAGAACCTGCGCCGCGCTCTTGATCCCAAATATTTGTTCAACGCCGGCAAAAAGATTATTTAGGGGGACCTTATTTATTGGGGGACTCCGTCCCCCAATCCCCCTGGCAGGGGATTGAATCCCCTGCACCTCCATTGTCGGCAAACCCGCGTTTTACGCGGATTTGCCGACATATGAGGGGGTCTGAGGGGTTCATCCGGCAGGAGCCGGATGGACGCCGGAGGTATTCCGACGGCGCCCGAAGGGCGAGGCGCAGGAGGCGCCGAGTCAATCATTCCCCCAGGCGGCAAATAATCCGGTGTTGCGCGCAATACCAAAGGAGTCAGTATGAAAAAGATAGTTTGCGTGGAAGCCGCCCCGTTTTCCGCCTTCAGGCCCACCCAGATGGAACGCCTGAAAAGCCGCGACGACATCATCGTGCACGACTGCCGCAAACGGAAGTCGGAGGACGACCCGGACTTTCTGGAAAAGATGCGCTCCGCGGAAATCATCATCGCCGGCAACGTCGTTCAGTTCACCCGCGAGGCCTTCAAGGGGTTGCCCAACCTGAAGATCATCCCCAAGCTCGGCGTGGGCCTGGACATGATCGACGTTCCGGCGGCCACCGAGGCCAAAGTGATGATTTGCAACTCGCCCGGCGTCAACGACGTGGCCGTGGCCGAGCATACGTTCGCGCTGCTGCTGGGCCATCTGCGCCAGGTGATTCGCTGCGACAGGGGCATGCGCCAAGGCCTGTGGGAGCAAACCACGATCATCGGCAGCGAAATCTGCGGCAAAACCATGGGGATTGTCGGCATGGGGGCCATCGGCCGGGCCGTTGCGCGCCGGGGCGTGGGCTTTGAGGCCCGGGTGGTCGGTTACGACCCGTACTGGCCGGAGGAGTTCGCCGGCCGGTTCGGCATCGTCCGCAAGAGCCTGGAAGAGCTTCTGGCCGAGAGCGACTACGTGTGCATTCACTGCCCGCTCATGCCGGAAACCCGCAATCTGATCGGCAAAAAACAGATCGAGATGATGAAGCCCACGGCCTTCCTGGTGAACATGGCCAGAGGCGGCATTGTGGATGACGACGCCCTGTTTGAAGCCCTTACGGCAAAGCGCATCGCCGGGGCCGTGCTCGACGCCTTTGCCGAAGAGCCGCCCACCGATCTTCCCTTTGTGAAGCTGGACAACGTTATTCTTTCGCCGCACAACGGGGCCTTCAGTTTGGACGCCATGGAAAGAATGTCGGAAAAAGTGGTGGACCAGACGTTCGAGTACCTTGACGGCAAGACGCCCACGAACCTGCGCAACCCCGAGGCCGTGAAGTAGACTCGAAACTCCTTTCCCCTGCACCCTTTGATATCGGGAACCTGTCCGCATAGCGGACGGGTTCCCGACCCAAAGGGGGGTCAAGGGGCTCATCCGGTGGGAAGCCGGATGGGCGCCGGAGGTCTTCCGACGGTGCCCGAAGGGCGAGGCGCAGGACGCGCCGAGTCAATCAACCCCCTTGCGGGGAGGCTTGGAGGTGCCGCCCGCGTTATTGCGAGACGGCAGTATTCACATCGCGAGAGTACCCGGCGACAGATTCACTCATGCGGTTCTGTCTGCGCCCCTCCAAGGAAACAGTTAATGAGTCCTGTCCCAGCAAATCAGCCCTGCCATCACCAAACAAGGAGTTGTTATGGCAACAAACGCACCCCCCGCCGATGTCCGGACACGCCTGGACTTCTGGCAAGCCGCTTCAGGATTTGTGCTGGCCCTGTTTGTCTGTGTCCATCTCGTGCTGGAAGGCACGGTGGTTCTCAGCCCATCCCTGACCAACGGCATTGCCTGGTTGCTTGAGGCCACCTATGTGGCGCAATTGACCGCGCCAATCATCATTCTGCTCATCCTGTTTCATTTTTACGTCGCCGCGCGGAAAATGCCCTTCCGGGCCGGCGAACTGCGCGTGTTCACGGAGCACAGCAAGAGTCTCGGGGAACTGGACACCTGGCTGTGGCTTGTACAGGTGTTTACGGCGATTGTGATTCTGGCGGGGGCTTTTTACCATGTTTATACGGTCATGACCGCCCTGCCCATCAATGTGGCCGGCAGCGCCCGGCGGTTACATTCCGGCTGGTTGGCGTTCTATGCGGTGTTTCTGCCCTGCGTGATTCTGCACACAGGCATAGGTCTCTATCGCCTGGCCGTGAAGTTCGGCGTCTGTAAGCAGGTCGCCCGCGACAGGTGGCGCAAGGCGGTATGGGTCGGCATGGCCGTTTATCTGGTGCTTGGCGCGGCGTCTCTGACTCGCGTGTGGTTCTTGGAATAGGAGGAACATATGCGGTATTATCAAAGCGACGTTCTGTGCATAGGCGCCGGCCTGGCCGGCGAGCGTGTGGCCGTTGAGGCCGCGCAGGCCGGTTTCAATGTTGTCTGTCTTTCCGTGGTCCCGCCCAAACGCTCCCACTCGTCCGCGGCCATGGGCGGCATGCAGGCGGCCCTGGGCAACTCCATCATGGGGGAAGGGGACTGCCCCGAAATCCACTTTAACGACACCGTCAAAGGCTCGGACTGGGGCTGCGACCAGGAGGTCGCCCGCCTGTTCGCCGAAACCGGCCCCATCGCCATGCGCGAAATGGCCTGGATGGGCGTGCCGTGGAGCCGCGTCGTTCCCGGAGAACACACCTACTATAAAGGCGGCAAACCGTTTCAAGCCATCGAGAAAAAAGAAAACGAAGGTTTGATCCACTCCCGCGCTTTCGGCGGCACCGCCAAGTGGCGCACCTGTTATACCTCGGACGGCACGGGCCATGCCGTGCTGTTCACCCTGGACAACCGTCTTCTGCAGTTGGGCGTGGATGTCCATGACCGCATGCAGGCCGAAGCCCTCATCCATAACGGCGAACACTGCATGGGCTGCATTGCGCGGGACATGCGCAGCGGCGAACTGGTCGGATATTTCGCCAAGGCGACCCTCATCGCCACCGGCGGCTACGGACGCATCTACCGGGCCACCACCAACGCCATCATTTGCGATGGCGGCGGACAGATCGCCGCTCTGGACACGGGTCTGGTTCCCTTGGGCAACATGGAAGCCGTCCAGTTCCACCCTACAGGCACCGTGCCGACCGATATTCTCGTCACCGAAGGATGCAGAGGCGACGGCGGCACCCTGCTGGACGTGAACGAGTACCGCTTCATGCCCGACTATGAGCCGGAAAAGGCGGAACTGGCCTCGCGCGACGTCGTGGCCAGACGCATGACCGAGCATATGAGGAAGGGCCTCGGGGTGCCGAGCCCCTATGGCGAGCACCTCTGGCTGGATATCCGCCACCTGGGCGAGAAGCACATCACCACCAACCTGCGCGAAGTGTACGACATCAGCACCCACTTCCTGGGCGTCAACCCCATTCACCAGCTTATTCCCGTGCGCCCGACCCATCACTACAGCATGGGCGGCGTGCGCATCAATAAAGACGGGCATGCCTACGGCCTTGAAGGGCTGTTCGCGGCGGGCGAAGCGGCCTGCTGGGACATGCACGGCTTCAACCGCCTCGGAGGCAACTCCCTGGCTGAAACGATTGTCTCCGGCCGCATCGTCGGACAAAAGCTTGTGGAATACCTCAAGGGCTATGAAACCACCTTCTCCACCCAGGCCATGGAAGAAGGTCGCCTCAAGGTGCAGGACCGTATCAATGCCCTGCGGCGTGGTTCCGGCGATGACTGCTACACCCTGCGTAACGCCATGCAGGATGTGATGATGGAATACGTGGGTATTTTCCGCAACGAAAAAGACCTCCAGACCGGCGTCGCCACGTTGCAGGAACTGCTTGAACGCAGCAAGAACATGCGCCTTGCGGGCAAGGCGGAAGCCGGCCCCAATGCCGAGCTTTCCATGGCCCTGCGCGTTCCCGGCATGCTCAAGCTGGCCCTGTGCACGGCGTATGGCGCCCTGCAGCGCAAAGAAAGCCGAGGTGCGCATGCCCGTGAGGACTATCCCGAGCGCAACGACAAGGACTGGCTCAACCGTACCCTGGCCTACTGGAAGGAAGGAGACACCCGGCCGACCCTCAAATACGAGCCGGCCACGCCGTATTTCATTCTGCCTCCCGGCGACCGTGGCTATGGCGGCGGAAAAATCATTCCAGGACCCGCCATCAAGGAAGACCAGATCGTACCGTACGCGAAGAAGGATTAAGGGAGGCAACGATGGGACGCAAACTGACATTCGAAATATTCCGGTACAACCCCATGGACCCGAGCTCGGCGCCGCGCATGCAGACGTTCCGCCTGGAGGAACACGCGAGCATGACGTTGTTCATTGCCCTCAACCTCATCCGGGAAACGCAGGACCCCACGCTTCAGTTCGACTTCTGCTGCCGGGCGGGTATTTGCGGGTCGTGCGGCATGGTCATCAACGGGCGTCCGGCTCTGGCCTGCCACACCCAGACCAGCGACCTGCCGGACCGCATCACCCTGCACCCCCTGCCGGTATTCAAATTGCTGGGAGATTTGTCCGTCGATACGGGAACGTGGTTCCGAGGCGTGGGGCAAAAGATCGAATCCTGGCTGCACACGGCCAAGGAATTCACCCCCTCGGCCGTTGAAGAACGCATGGACGACGACCTGGCGAAACAGATCTTCGAGCTGGATCGGTGCATCGAGTGCGGCTGTTGCGTTGCGGCCTGCGGCACGGCCCGCATGCGTGAGGACTTCATCGGCGCGACCGCCATCAACAGGATGGCGCGGTTCCACATCGATCCGCGAGACAACAGAACTCCCGCCGATTTTTATGATCTTATCGGCGACGACAGCGGCGTGTTCGGCTGCATGGGGCTTCTCGCCTGCCACAGCGTATGCCCCAAAAAGCTTCCCCTGCATGACCAGTTGGGCATCATGCGCCGCATGGTCACCCTGGAGTCGGTGCGCGGCATCCTGCCGGAGTTCATTCGGAAAAAGCTTCAGGGTTGCGGCTGTAAACACACCCACAACTAGGTTCAGGTCCTGTTCATTCACATTGGGGCTCCGCCCCAAGCCCCGGCAGGGGATTCAATCCCCTGCACCCCCATTGTCGGCAATCCCGCGCTTCGCGCGGGTTTGCCGACGCATGAAGGGGCTGGGGGGTGGCACCCGGCAGGAAGCCGGGTGCCGAAGGGCGAGGCGCAGGGCGCGCCGAGCCAATCTTCCCCTCAGGCGGGGTTTTGGTGCCGCTCGGCCCGATAGGGCGCGAGGTTTGTCACATCGTAAGAGCTGCAAAGGTATTGCCTGCGCAGCCCTGTTTGCAGCCCCGAAAGACTACCTGACGCAGCAGGGAGAAATTGCATGTACACAAAAGAAGAAGCGCTCAATTACCATCAGTTCCCTCGTCGTGGCAAAGTCGAAGTGGTCCCCGTGAAACCCTGCAACAACCAGAAAGACTTGACCCTGGCCTATTCTCCGGGGGTCGCCGAGGCCTGCAAGGCCATCGCGGCCGACCCCGCCGCCGCCGAGCTGTATACCGGACGCTCAAATCTTGTGGCCGTCGTCACCAACGGCACGGCGGTTCTAGGCCTGGGAAACATCGGCCCCCTGGCGGCAAAGCCGGTTATGGAAGGCAAGGGGGTTCTCTTCAAGACCTTCACGGATATTGATGTGTACGACATCAACCTGGACTGCAACGACCCCGAAAAATTCTGCGAAATCGTCAAGGCGTTGGAGCCGACGTTCGGCGGCATCAACCTTGAAGACATCAAGGCGCCGGAATGCTTCTACATCGAGAAGAAGCTGCGCCAGCGGATGAAGATTCCCGTCTTCCACGACGACCAGCACGGCACGGCGATCGTCGTCGGCGCCGCCATCCTCAACGCCCTGCACCTGATCGGC
>JAVBMX010000081.1:0-53783 GCA_031551885.1 Desulfovibrio sp. | reverse complement strand
TTCGTGGGTGGTTTTATCTGCCTTTTTGTGTGTCGTTGCGCCCGACCGCGCCCCCACCGGGGGGGCGCGCTTTCGGGCATGTGTGGGGTGCAGGGGATTCAATCCCCTGCCGGGGTATGGGGCGGAGCCCCCATGAACAGTCCGGCCTCAGCGCCGATTCCGCTCGCGCCACTTCCAGGGCGGAAGGGGGTCGGCATCTTGCCACAGGCCCTTTTTTTCCGCCTTGGCCGTCCGTTCCAGGGCTTTCCAGGCCAGGCAGCGGGGGCGGTTGCAGTAGGCCGTATAGACCCAGGCCTGGCCTTGGCGTAGAAGCTCCTCATTGAGAATCACGCCGTCCGGCAAATGGACCAAGGCCACGTCGCGACCGTAACGGTCGGTATCCAACACCTCCACGCGCACTTCCCGTAAAAAAGCCAGGCTTCGGGTCGTCTCCGTGGCCGCCCGGCCGCCGCGCTGGGTGCTTTCCGGGCAGTCGACGCCGTAGAGCCGCACCGTGGTCATGCCGTCTTTGCCGACGAAGACGGTCACCGTGTCGCCGTCGGCTACGGAAACCACCCGGCCCTGCAAAAACGCGCCGCCGCCGACAATCGACAGGGTCAGCGTGGCCAGAGCGAGCAGGCGGCGGGGAGTAAACGTGACGGGACGGAACAAGCCGGAACTGCGGCGGGAACGCGCGCGGGCCATGAATCTCCTTGGCGGTCAGAGGGAGGCGGGGAGGAAGCGGCGCGGGCACGGGCCAAAAGCTTCTGCCCAAAACCGGGTTTACGCGGGAACGCTGTGGACGTCTTTTTCCAGGCCCTGTTTGACGTCGTCGGGAATGCCGAGGGCTTTGGCCAGGGCGTCCAGGTAGCTGCGCTCCATGAAATGGTCGACGTCCAGCACGGCGCAACTCAACAGGTAAATTTCCAGGGCTTCAGCCTCGCCGTTTACGCCGGAGGCGATCACGGCGGGGTCCAGGGGACGGGTCATGGCCTCACGCACAAGTCGTTCACCGGAGGCGTCCAGGTTGAGCTGCTTCAGGTTGTGCTCAATGGCCGCGTGTTCTTTGTCGTCGATATGCCCGTCGCTCCGGGCCGCGAACACCATGGCCAGCACCAGGCGTTCGGCGCGTCCGGCGGGAAGGGAAGTGGCGGGTTCCGCCGCCGTCGCTGCGGGCGCGGAAGCGGGCGAGGTCAGCCGGCCTTTGTACTTGTTCCAAAGCACCGCCCCGAGGGTGGCCCCGCCGCCGATGAACAGGGCGCTTTTCGCGATTTTTTTGGCGCTGCCGCCGGCCAGCAGGGCGCCGACCAGACCGCCGAGAGCCGCCGGTCCGAGCAAGGAACCGAGGCCGCCCAAGGGGGCTCCACCCTTTTCTCCGTCGACCATGGATTGAATATTTTGCAGCCAGCTCATGCGGTTTCTCCTTGTTGGTGAGTTATGAACGAAGGCGGAGTATACTCGGGCGAGAGCCGGCGGGCAACTCCATGAGTCGGCGGGTGCAGGACGCGGCTTGGCGTGAGCCGCGGCCGGCGTTTTCATCCGCGAAGGGCACCGCAATCTCCGGCGGGAGAGAGGCGGCAAAAAAGGGCGGCACAAAAATTGCTAATTACCGGTGGGCGGTATACATTGTCAAAAAAAAGACGCCGCGGGTGAGAGCACGATAATTTTGAAAAAGTTGCAATTCTCGGCGGGCGCGTAAGCGGAAAACAGGAATGCGCAAGCGGTTCGCCGCAACGCGCGCGATGAAAAAACGTTGCGGCACACCGACCGGGCGGCACGCGTGCGGGTTCGCTTGAACGTCCTTGCGACGGAATGCTTTTGTAGACAATTTCAAAATGAAATTGCCCGGTGGGATGAGGTGCGCATGAACAAGATTTTGGCCCAGGACGAAGTGGATGCCCTGCTCAGGGGCCTCTCCGGCGGTGAAATAGAGACGGAGAACGACGAACCCGGCGACGATTCGGGCATCGTTCCGTTTGATCTCGCCAACCAGGATCGGATCATCCGGGGCCGGATGCCGGTGCTGGAAATCGTCAACGACCGCTTTTCCCGCCTGTGCACCAACGCTCTTTCCAATACCCTGCGCAAACGTGTGGAGCTGAACCCGCTCTCCATCGACATGACCAAGTTCGGGGACTTCATGCGTTCCCTGCCGGTTCCGACCAGCATCAATATTTTTAAGATGGACCCCTTGCGCGGCAACGCAATCGTTGTGGTCGACGCTCGTTTGGTTTTTGCCTTGGTTGAAAGCTTTTTCGGCGGGCAGGGCAGCCAGCCCAAAATCGAAGGCCGGGAGTTCACCCGCATCGAGCAGGCCATTGTGGACAAGGTGATCAAAATCGTCCTGTCCAACATGGAGGAATCCTGGCGGCCGGTGCACGAGGTCAGTCTTGAGTTGGTCCGCTCGGAAATCAACCCCCAGTTCGCGGCCATCGTGCCGCCCAGCGACGTGGTGGTGGTGATCACCTTTGAGGTGGAGCTGGAAACGGCCATCGGTTCTTTGACCGTGTGTCTGCCGTACGCCACCATCGAGCCGATCCGCTCCAAGCTGCACGCCAGCTTTCAGACCGAGCGCCTGGAAGTGGACCATATCTGGGTCAGCCGGCTCAAGGAGCGGTTGATGGAGACCCTGGTGGATCTCAAGGTTCGTTTCGGCGAAACCAAGCTCTCCGGCAACCAGCTCGTGCGCCTGAAGGTGGGCGACGTGATCCTGCTCGATACCGACACCGACGAGCTTTTGGAAGTGACCATAGGCGGGGTGACGAAATTCTGGGGCGTCTGCGGCATGGTCAAAGGGAATATGGCCTTGCAGATCATCAAAGAAGAAGAGCCGAAATACACCTGAGACAATTTCACTTCGAGATCGTCCGTGAAGCCGGAGTGCCGCCGGACTTTTGAACGAGCCGCGGGCCGTCGAGGCAAACCGACTTTTACAAAAACGGCTGTTCGCATCGCGGCCGGTATCTTTTTCGGCCCCGCCTCAATTCCTTGAGCGGCGGGGTTTTTTGCGGACCAAAAAGATCCGTGAAAAAATGTCGACCGGACCTAAAGGCTTCCCGTGGGGGGACGATAAGAGGCCCATGCGCGACGCCGTCGGATGGTCCGGCGGGCATCGCGCGGGTTCCCCTAAAGGAAATCGGGGAACACCCCGATAAGAACGGTGAACACACGGCGGGAGTGTCGCAGGGAAGCGACCGCATCGGCACCGCCGGCTCACGTAATATTCAAGGAGGAATATTATGGCAATGGTAATCAACCACAACATGATGGCAATGAACGCGGCCCGCAACCTGGGCAACTCTTATGACGCCCTGGCCACTTCGGTGCGCCGTTTGTCTTCGGGCCTTCGGGTCGGTCAAGCGTCCGACGACGCCGCCGGCCTCGCCATCCGCGAATTGATGCGGGCGGATATCGCCTCCCTGAACCAGGGTGTGCGGAACGCCAACGACGCCGTTTCCATGATCCAGACGGCCGACGGCGCCTTGGGCGTCATCGACGAAAAGCTCATCCGGATGAAGGAATTGGCCGAACAGGCCGCAACCGGCACGTACAACTCCGACCAGCGTCTGATGATTGAATCCGAGTACCAGGCCATGGCCTCGGAAATCACCCGGATCGCGAACGCCACCGACTTTAACGGGGTGTACCTGCTGAACGGCAACCTGTCTTCCAGCGCCCACAACGGCGAAGGCCTGGTCTCCACCGGCAAGGTGAAGATCCACTTCGGCACGGCCAACGACTCGGCGGAAGACTACTACTACATCCAGATCGGCAACTCCACGGCTTCCGCTTTGGGCGTGGGCAACAGCGCCGACTCCTCCAGCGCCGCCTTCACCGTGTCCACGCAGGCCGCGGCCCAGCGGGCGCTGACGGGCATCAACGACGCGATCATCTCCAAGGACAAGATTCGAGCCAACCTGGGCGCCATGCAAAACCGCCTGGAAAACACGGTCTCCAACCTGCAGATTCAGGCCGAAAACCTGCAGGCCGCCGAATCGCGCATCTCGGACGTGGACGTGTCCACGGAAATGACCGAGTTCGTGCGTAACCAGATCCTCTCGCAGGCGGCGGTGGCCATGCTCTCGCAGGCCAACTCCCTGCCGAGAATGGCTATGCAGCTTATCGGCGGTTAACGCCGGACCCGACGGATAGGGGATCTGACGGAAAAGCAAGCGGGGCGCGAAAGCGCCCCGTTTCTATTTTAGAATAAAGTCGGCCGATGCGCTTTATAATGCAAAATACGCCGGCCGGCGGCGGCCCCACTGCGGACAGGCCCCGCCGATGTATGCGCGCTCCCTTGCGGGGCAGGTGTTTTGCTCTTCGGATGTTTTTATGGTAACGGCGGGACCGAGCATTTTCATTTTGCAGTCCATTCTTTTTCCGGAGGTTTCATGCGCTTTTTCCGCGTTGCCGTTGTGACTTTTATCGTGAGCGCGATTTCGATATGCGCCGGTTGTTTTTCCGATCCCGCGAAAGACGCGGAAAACAAGAAGAAGGTCGAAGCCCTGCTCGCCCGCCTGCCCGAAGGCTGGAAGGCCGACGTTGAAGTAAAGGGCGACACCGTGACCATCCGCAACTTCACGGGCAGGTGGACCCTGGAACAAAGCGTGAACTTTGAGTTTGCCTTTGACGAACTGGTGGCCGAAAAGGTGAACTTCGAGGCCCCCGGAACGCCGGACGGCGCGCCCGTGGTTGGAAAGATCACCTTGAAAAACCTGCGCGACGGCCTCTCCTGGCTGCAGTTCGAATTTTCTTACTCGCACTCCCTTGGTAAACTGGAGTTGAACACCCCGCACGGCGACTTCGCCGGCCTGCTGGCGGTCCTCGACGGCAAGGCCGAGCCGGAGACCCTGCTTAAAACCGCGAAGTCCTGGAAAATCGGCCCCGTCAAATTGGAAAACGAGGTGCTGGACTATTCCTACGCCTACTTCGGGGTCACCTCAAAGCTCGAAAGCGCCTCTTTGGCCTCGGCAAGCCTGCTCCGCTGGGAAGGGTTCGAAGCCAAAAAGCTGAGCGTGATGAGCCTGGGCGCCGAGGTTACGGCCATCGACTCTTACGGCTTCAAGCTCATCGAATTCCCGGACATCCTGGAGCCTATCGCGCGTGAGCAACAGCAAAAAGAGGCCGAAGGGGCCACGGTCGATTCTGAACAGCTCGACCGGGAAACCACGCAGGAACTGCTTGCGTTGATGCGCGCCACGCCCGTTCGGTTGGAAGGCCTGGCGTACAACAACCTGCGCATCCGTCCCATGACCACCGATCCCATCCGGGTGGGCAAGCTCTCGTTCGACCTGTTCATTTCGCCGGACAAGCTGCAAATGGATCTTCTGGGGAAAGATCTGGAAGTGCCGACAGCGGCTCTGGCCTTGTTGGAATTGCCCTCAAGCGAATTTGGGCTGCGCCCCGGCGACTTCCTGCGGGGCGAACTCAGCCTGGGCTGGGCGATGCAGGCGGACAAAAATACGGGAACGGGAACCGTTTCCGGAAGCCTGCGCGGGCTTGAGTGGGGCGTGGTGGACGGGAACTTGGCTATGAGCTGGCCCGTTGACCCGGAACGATTCCCGATCTTCCCCTCTGAGGAAAAAATCATGGCCGCGGGGTTCTCCATAGGCCTTGAAGATCTGGGGGGCATCAACAAGGTGCCGGCCATCCTGGGACGGACCCGCCAGGCTTTGCTGGACGATTTCGCGGCGGCGGGCCGGAAAACAGGGCTCGAGGCCGAAGTGGGCAAGGCTCTTCATCTGCTTCTGGAAAAGGGCGGCAAAGTACGCCTTGTCGTGATCTGCGACCCGCCGGAACCGATGAAGACGCTGTCCCAAAAACTGGATGTGGTCCCGTCGACCTGGAAAACCGCCGTGGAGCATACGCCGTCTGCGGGACAATAACGGAATTTCTTCTTTGCACTTCTAATTCTATTTCGGTATGGTCTGACCGCAAATCAAACCCGGCATCGCCGGAAGGAGAACATATGAAACTGATTCGCTACGCCTGCCTCCCGGCGATGGTGGCTTTGGCCCTGGCTTTCGCCGGCTGCGGCGACGACGGCAAAAAAGACGCCGAGAACAAGCAAAAGGTCGAGAACGCTCTCGCCAAGCTGCCGGGCAGCCGCAACGCCACCGTTGTGGTCAAGGGCGACTCCCTGACCATCACCAACTTCAAGGCTGAAATTCCCTACGCGGGCATGGGCACCAACGTCATCACCGTGGACGAGCTCAAGGCCGAAGGCGTGGATTTTGACGCCGCGACCAAAGCGGGCGTGGTTCCGGTGGCCAAGAAGGTGGTCTTCAAGAACTACCGCAGCACCATGGATATGAAAGACGCCGGCATGGGCGGCGCGGGTTCCGCTTCCGGCTCGGTGGCCGGCATGGAGTTCGCCAACCTCCAACTGGACGCCGCGGCCATGGATAAAGCCCTGGCCAAAGACGCCCCCACCAAGGATCTCGTCGCGGCCCTTATGACCTTCAAGGGTGATTCTTCGTCCATGCAGAACTATCGGGCCGACCTCAACATGGGTTTTGTCTCCGGTAGCTTCGCCATGGACAAAGCCTCGAGCGGCGCGTTCAGCATGACGAACTGGAAGGATATGGTCGCCGAGAATTTCAAGATCGTTTTCCTGGGCTCTGAAATGTTCTCGATGAGCAAGCTGTCGATCAAGAATTTCTCCATTCCCGATGTTTTCACCCCGTTCATGAAACATTACGACCCGAAGGCCGCTCAGACCGGTGAACCCTTCACGCCTTCGGAAGGCTATGAAAAGGATCTGGCCGACGCGCTGAAGAAGAATCCCGTTCTGCTGCAAGGCGTGGTGATGGAAAACGTCCAGGTCCGCCCGATGACCAACGAACCGCTGGTCGCGAAAAAGATCAGCATGGACATCGAATTCACGCAGGATCGCATCATCTTCAAGAAAGAAGTCGACAGCCTCGTGATTCCGCCTTCCGTGTACGGCAAAGGTTTTGAAGGCAAGGCCCTGGCCGCTGTGTACGGCAAGCCCTTTGACCTTTCCGGCGCCGTTGACTTTGAAGCGGTGAAAGAAGGCGACGGTGGCCGTATCGCCCTGAAGACCCTGCGCGTCGCCGACAAAAATCTGGGCAGCCTCGATTTTGCTCTGAAGGGCGGCTTTGCCGCGGGCGACAAAGATGTACCCGCCGTGCCCCAGAACCCGGACGATATGAAGATGAACGAGCTGAGCCTGACCCTGAAGGACCTCGGCGCCGTGGACCTGGCTTTCGCCCTGAATGCGGAAGAAGCCAAGCAGTATGACCCGAAGGCCACCAAGGAAAGCATCCGTGACGAAATGATTCAGGACCTGAGCGCCATGGGCGCGGAAGGCAGCGCCCAGCGTAAGGTGGCCGTAGCCTTTGCCGACTTCTTGAAGAACTCCGGCACCTTTAGCCTGAAGATGGCCCCCACCACCCCGGTGACCTTTGACGCTCTGGGCGAAATCATGAGCGGTTCGGGTGACGCCCTGAACCTGACGGTTTCCTCCACCAAGTAAGGCGAACCGTTCGCGAACCCATGAAGGGCGGGAGGAGAAATCTTCCCGTCCTTTTTTTGTAGGGGTGACCATGAAAGTTTATTTTCCTTTCGAAATCCCCTCCCGTAGCGAGGTTTTTCCCTTGCTGCAAACGGGGTTCGCCGACATACCCGTGGCGTGCTGCACCGTGCTGCCGTCATTCACACCCGAATATGCTTGGTCCGTGGAGCGCCGGTCCGGCGGGGTATATCTGTTCACCAACATAATGGCGGAAAGCCACTGGCAAGCCGCGAAGAAGAATGTTCCCATCATTTCCCGGAGTCTCCGGCTGGATTCGGAACTGACTGCGGCCGTCGAAGAAGTATTCCGGGAAGCCCTGGTCGACATGGATGAGAAAGACACATTTGGTATTGACGGCGTCACGTATTATTTTGGTGCCGTTGGTACGGAAGGAGCTTTCAAGGTGGGCGCGATATGGTCGCCTTGGAAGGAAAGCCCGTTGGGGCGGCTGGCTCAAATCAGCGATGACCTTTTCTCCCTGACGGAGGACAAAGGACCTTCCCAGACCGAACTCGCCACGCGATGCCGCCGGCTTCTTGCCCACCTGTGCGAGATGAAGGCGCGGCCGGCGGACTGAAGAGTCGAGTCGAAGAAGCTCTTTTTTATAAGGAACCGTTCAATGAAGCTTCTGAGCGTATTTCTTTTGCTTTTGTCCCTTCCCCTCACGCCTCAGTTCGCCTTTGCCCGAGGCGGCCATCTGGAGCCTGCAAGGAGCCACGGCAGCCCCAACCGCAGCGTCAGGGACTATTATGTCCACGTGCTTGCGCTGCTGCACACAGGCTTCGGCCCCAAGCCCCTTGCCCGCTGCACGGTACTGCCGTCGTTCACGGCGGAGTACGCCTGGTCGCTTGAGCGCCGCCCGGATGGGGTGCATCTGCTCACGAATATCCTGTCGGAGAATCTTTGGTATGCGCGGGACAAAAACGTCACCGTGACCTCCCGTGATGTTCGGTTGGAGCCGGAACTCGCGGAGGCCGTCGGGGAACTCTTTCGCGCGGCCGTGGCCGAAACGCGCCCTCCGATCGAAGGGTATTACGGCTGTGACGGGACGACCTGGACGCTTGCGGTTGCCGGCGGGGATGGAAGCCTGAAAAAGGGCCAGGTTTGGTCGCCGCCCCAGGGAAGCTTGATGGAACGCCTGACCGACGCTTGCGATGCCCTTTTTGCTTTGCCTGAAGGGAAAGGCCCTTCCCAGGCGGAACTCGCTTCCGGCATGCGGGCGCTTACGGCCGATACTCAGGCGCAAGCCGGTGCTTTTCCTTGGCTCGGGAACGGCGTGCGCGAGCTGGTGAAGCGCCTTTTCCAAAGACCATGAGCTGCGCCGGCGGCCCGACCCGATCACACCGAAGGCGAAAATAAGCGGGCGGTCTTCCTGAAAGGAGAACTGCCCGCTTATTTTCGCAATGGGGCGGACAGGGGTTCAGCCCCCTGCCCGCCGGAGGCATATCTTCTTCTTCCTACAACTGCGCGGCTTCCTCCACGACTTCAAAGGCTTCGATCACGTCGCCGACTTTGAGGTCGTTGTAGTTTTCCAGGCCGATACCGCACTCGTAGCCTTTGGCCACTTCGCGCACGTCGTCTTTGAAGCGGCGGAGCGAGCCGATTTTGCCCGTGTAAATGACCACGCCGTCACGCAGCAGGCGGACCTGGGCATTGCGGACGAGCTTGCCGTCCGAGACATGGGAGCCGGCAATGACGCCGACCTTGGGCACCGAGAAGGTTTCGCGCACGTCGGCCGTGCCGAGGAATACCTCTTTTTCCACCGGGGCCAGCATGCCGGCCATGGCGCTTTTGATCTCGTCCACCAGCTTGTAGATGATGTCGTAGAAGCGGATGTCGACTTTTTCCTGCTCGGCCAGTTCCTTGGCCTTGACCACCGGGCGCACGTTGAAGCCCACGATGACCGCGCCCGAGGCCGAAGCCAGAAGCACGTCGGACTCGGAAACCGCGCCCGTGCCGCCGTGGATCACGTTGATCCGCACCTTCTCGGTGGAAAGCTTGACCAGGGCGTCGGTGATGGCTTCCAGAGAACCCTGCACGTCGGACTTGACCACCAGGTTGAGGACTTCGGCCTCCACGCTGTCGGCGCGGCGGGCCAGGAAGGTCTCCAGGGTGATCTTGGATTCTTTGGCCAACTCGCGTTCGCGCTGCTTGAGGGCGCGGGCCTCGGCGATGCGGCGGGCGCTTTTGTCGTCGGCCAGACAGATGAATTCTTCACCGGCCTCGGGCACGCCTTCAAAGCCTTGCACTTCCACAGGCATGGAAGGCCCGGCTTCTTTGACCTTTTTGCCTTGGTCGTTGAACATGGCCCGCACCTTGCCGGAGTGCACGCCGCAGACAAAGGTGTCGCCCAGGCGCAGGGTGCCCTGCTGGATAAGCACGGTGCCCAGAGCGCCCCGGCCTTTGTCCAGCTTGGCTTCGACAATGTGGCCCCGGGCTTCGCGCTTGGGGTTGGCCTTGAGCTCAAGGATTTCAGCCTGCAGGGCCAGAAGCTCAAGCAGATCGTCCAGACCTTGGCGGGTCTTGGCCGAAACGTACGAGAACGTGGTTTCCCCGCCCCAGTCTTCGGACACAAGGCCAAGCTCGGACAGTTCGCGTTTCACGCGGTCCGGGTCGGCGTCGGGCTTGTCCATTTTGTTCACGGCCACCATGATCGGCACGCCGGCTGCCTTGGCGTGGTTGGCCGCTTCACGGGTCTGTTCTTTGACCCCGTCGTCGGCCGCGACCACCAGCACCACGATGTCGGTCACTTCCGCGCCCCGGGCCCGCATGGCCGTAAAGGCTTCGTGGCCGGGAGTGTCCAGGAAGACGATTTCACCTTTCTTGGTGGATACGTGGTAGGCGCCGATATGCTGGGTGATGCCGCCCGCTTCGCCGGAAACGACCGACGATTTGCGGATGGCGTCGAGCAGCGAGGTTTTGCCGTGGTCGACGTGACCCATGATCGTAACCACCGGGGGCCGCGTCACCAGGTCTTCGGGGCTGTCTTCCTCTTGGCCGGCCTCCAGAATTTCTTCTTCGGAGAAACCGACTTTTTCGATTTCATAGCCGAATTCGGCGGCCACCAGGGTGGAGGTGTCGATATCCAGGCTTTGGTTGATCGTGGCCATAACCCCGAGGGCGAAGAGCACCTTGATGATTTCCCCGGCCTTCAAGCCCATCTGGTGGGCTAGGTCGGAGACGCGAATGAACTCGTCGACCTTAATTTTACGCTTGACCGCCTTTTGCGGCTGGGTGCCGCCCATGGGCGCGACATCGCGCGACTTGCCCCGGCCCTTGCGCCGGCCGGAACGCTGCCAGCCATGCTCGTCACCGTCGGCTCCACCGAAGCGGGGAGTCGTGAAATCCACAGTACGCTTGCCTTTTTGGCGCTTTTTCCGGCTTTGCTCGTCGCCGCCGGGCGCACCGCCGCCGCCCGGAGGAACGGGCCGGCCGGCGTAGGGCGCGGCACCGCCGGGAGCACCACCAGGCGCGCCGCCGGGACGGGGGCCACGGCCCGGAGCGCCGCCGGGAGCACCGGGGCCGCCGGGACGGGGACCACCACCGGGCGCGCCGCCGGGAGCGCCGAAGCGGCGTTCGCCGGGTCTGGCGGGAGCGGCGTCGCTCCGGGGCCTGGGGGCTTGCTGGTTGGGGCTGGGACGGGAGATGACCCGAACTTTGGGCGCGCCGCCTGTGTCGTCGTCGCCAAAGCCTTCGGACTCGGAAGAATCGGTTTTGGGCGGCAGTGCCGGGGCCGAAGACACGGTTTCTCCGGCGGCGTTGCGTTCCGGTTCGGCCGAGAACGAGGCCGGGCGCACCACTCGGGCGCCGGTCATCGGCGCCGGTTTGCTTTCTTTCTTGGGCGCGGGGGCTTCCGGCTCCACGGGGGCCTCTTCCTCGCGGGCGGGCGCGGGAGCCGCAGGGGCGGCGGCTGCCGACTGCTCGACCGGGGTGGGTTCGACCTTGGCGGGCTTGATGATTCGGGCCGCTTTGGGGGGCTCGACGACCGGGGCTTCCTGCGCGGGGGCTTCCTCAACGACTTTGGCGGCCTGCTGCACAACCTTGGCGGCCGGCTCTTCGACGACGGGCGCGGCCTCGGGGGCGGGCCCGTCGGCCGCCGCCTGCGGAGCTTCGGAAACGGCTTCATCCGGCGAGGCTTTGCGCCGACGGCGGACGATCACGTCTTCGCGTTTTTCCGGCTCGGGCGCGAAGTGGGCGCGCAGACGGGAAACCTCCGCCTCGGAAAGCGAGCTGCCCGCCACCTTGGCGGCGGCAATGCCCATTTCCTTGGCCGCGGCAAGCACGTCCTTGTTTTGCAGGCCCAGCTCGCCGGCCAGGTCTTTCACTTTGATTTTTTCATCGGTCATACTCACTGCCCCTTTGCATTCCTTTTCGCGTGCCTGCGGAAAAATGCCTCGCCGCAACGGGGGGTTTCGCACAGGTACAAACCCCGCCCCGGCGCCGTGTGTGTTTCGTCCGGCACAAGCTCATCGCCCATGCGCACAAAGCGTTTCAGAGTCGCTTTGGGCGCGCGCAGGCGGCAGACGCCGCACATGCGCATGGGGGTATGGCGCGCTTTTTCGCTCACTCCGCGCTTGTGGGAGCCGCTTCGGTTTCTTTTTCCGATTCCGAACCGGCGGCGGTTCCGGCGGGAGCGGACCGCAGGAAGTTGACGGCCGCGCGCAGGTTGGCCAATTTTTCCGGAGTCATGCCCGGAACTCCCATCAGGGTGGCGTCATCGGTCTCGGCCACGGCGGCCAGACTGGTCAGCCCCACGGAGGTGAAAGCTTCCGCCGGGATTTCCGCCACGCCGGCCAGCTGCTCCAGGCCTTGACCCAGAGAGTTGGCTTCGTTGTAGCGGGTTTCGGTAAAGATATCGATTTTCCAGCCGAGCAGCTTGGCCGCCAGCTTGACGTTCTGGCCTTTACGGCCGATGGCGTTGGTCAGTTGATCGTCGGGCACGATCACTTCCAGCACCCCTTCGGCCTCATCGACCACAATGCGCGAAATCACCGCCGGAGAGAGGGCGTTTCTGGCGTACGAGGCGATGTCCTGGCTCCAGACCACAATGTCGATGCGCTCGCCGCGCAGCTCCTGCACGATGTTCTGGATACGCGAACCGCGAATGCCCACGCAGGCGCCCACGGGGTCCACATCGCGGTCGCGGGAGAGCACGGCCACCTTGGCCCGGGAGCCCGGGTCGCGGGCCACGCCCATGATTTGGACCACGCCGTCGTCCACTTCCGGCACTTCGCGGCGGAAGAGGGCGGCCATATAGTCGCGGTGGGAGCGGGAAACAATGACCTGCGGGCCGCGGCCTTCCTTGCGCACTTCAATGAGCAGGGCCTGGACGCGGTCGCCGCGCTTGTAGTGCTCGCGGGGGATTTGCTCTTCTTTGGGCAGCAGCGCTTCGGTGCGGCCCAGGTTGATGATCCAGCCGGCCTTGTCGCGGCGCTGGATGATCCCGGAAACGATTTCGTTGATCCGGTCTTTGTATTCTTCGTAGATGATGCTTTGCTCGGCGTCGCGCATGCGCTGGATGATCACCTGCTTGGCGGATTGGGCGGCGATGCGGCCGAGGTCTTCAACCCGCAGGCGGAAGCCCATTTCGTCGTCGAGCTGAATGCCCGCGTCGTGCTTTTTGGCTTCCTCGAAAGTGATCTGGGTGGCTTCGTCTTCCACTTCCTTGACCACGATCTTGAACTGGAAGACGTCGATGTCGCCGGTTTCCTCATTGAAGGAAACTTCCACATCCAGATCTTCGCCGAACTTGCGCAGCACAGAGGTGCGCACGGCTTCTTCAAGAGTCTCCACCAGCATGGCGCGGTCCAGGCCCTTGTCCTTGCTGATTTGATCGATGGCTTTTTTCAGTTCCAGACTCATGAACTCCTCCGTTCATTCTGCCGGTTCGGTGCGCGCGGGCGCTGAAGCGGTTTTTTTAGCCCCTTTGCCCGGCTTGGGCGCCGGTTCGGGGTCGAAGTGGATCTGTCGAGCTTTTCTGGTTTGGGCAAAGGCGAAACGCACCAGCGGAGGCTCTTCGCCGGCCGGGGTCATGTCTTCCGCCTTGAGGCTGAAAAGACCGTCCGCGAACGCGACGAGCGCGCCTTTGAAACGTTTGCGGCCGGGGTGTTCCGGCAAGGCGGCGATCAGGGTCAGATCCACCCGTTTGCCCACGGCCGAGGCCAGTTGCGCCTCGGTGAAAAAGGTCCGCTCCAGGCCGGGAGAGGAAATTTCCAGCACATACGGGCCGGAGAAGGCGTCCTCGACCTCAAGGGCCAGACCCAGCAGGCGGGAAAGCTCGGCGCATTGCTCGATATCCACGCCTTCGGGGCCTTCCACATAAACGCGGACCAGGCTTTTGGCGGCGGATTGGACTTCGATGCCCCATATCTCCAGACCCATGGCGGCCGCCTGCGGGGCGGCGAGAGTATATATGATGTCGCGCGGGCTTGAGTCGGACATGGATTGCGTTGGCGTAGCCGGTTTTTGCGATAAAAAAAAGGGAGGCCCTCAGGCCACCCCATGAACCCGTACGGTTCTTAGGATGTCGGAAAAGGTCGGGAAAACTGAAGAAGAGAGAAAGAAGCGACGCTTTTCCGCTGAAACAGGATGGTTCATATGCGCATTTTCATGCGGCGTCAAGGGAATTTGTGAATGAAGGAGGTTTTTTGGGGGTAGCAAATAGGACCGAGCAGGGTGCACCTTCACGGCGGATGCCACGTGAAGGTGCTTGTGCCTTACCAATCCACACGGCATCGAACCCGGAGGGGGGAGTGATTGACTCGATACATCATGCGCCGTCGGAAAACTTCCGGCGTCCATCCAGCTTCCTGCCGGATGAGTCCCCCAGATCGCTTCATACGCCGATAAATCCGCGCTCTACGCGGGTTTGTCGGCAATGGAGGTGCAGGTGCCACCCGCGCGAATGTGGGGTGGCCGCTTCATATTGCAGGGCTTCGCTGAGGGATTTCCTCCGCAGCCCTGGCTCAATCCCCTGCCGGAGGGGTATGGGGAGGCAGAGCCTCCCCAATCACACCACGTCGTCGTCTCAATCTTGACCGCACCTGCACAATATGCCAGAATACTTGGAACATCATCGCCCTATTCTTTGAGCGGCGGTATTTGCTGGAGTTCGTCATGGGTTTGTTTGACGCCATTTTCTATGATGCCGAGGATCACGCGCTGTTGGGCGTGGTCAACCGCTTTTTAGAGCGCGACCGGTACGCCGATCATGGCGCGATCCGCAAAGACTTTTACGCCGCCCTGCATCCGCACGGCATCAAGGAATTGGCCGAATCCAAAGAGATTCGCGTGGCCTACGCGGTGGTCAACCTGCTGGACAGCCTGGAGTCCGGCGGCGCGGTGGAAGAGCGCCTCAACGCCCTGCAAAACCTGCACGACGAAGTGCTGTACACGGCTTCCGGCGACTTCCGCTACAACACCGGGCGGGTGCTCATCCAGATCATGAAGACCCTGATCCGGGCGCATGGGAATTATGCCGAGCAATTGAAGGCCGCCCACGACTTCCGCCGGGCCGCTTCCGGACGCAGACGGCTGGTGCGGGCCATGTTGCGCCTGCATCATTTGGTGGAAATGCCCGAAGAATGGAACCAGCCGGCCTTCGACAACCATGTCCACGACGCCAACACCAAGGGGCGCAAGTCGCCGACCCACCTGATCATGGACGCCTGGGTCAAGGGCATCCGTGAACTCAACGTGGTTTACTACAATTTTGTGGAGCCGGCCGCGGTCGAAGAGCTGCTGCGGGCCGCCGCGATCATGGGCACCAAGGTTCGGGTCGGCGTGGAGTTTCAGGCCCGATTCCGGGGCAGGCACGTGCAGATTATCTGGGAACCGCGCGGCTTTGCCGATCATCGCGAGATGCTCTCCTTTTTGGACGAAAAACCCACCCGGCACCTGATGCGCATGGGGCGGGAAGCCTCGCTGCATCACCACCGCTATGTGCTGCGCCTGCTCGCGCGCTATAACGAAAGCTTCCGCTACGACATCGGCAGGGAGTACGGGGTGGAACTGGGCCCCATCCCCGAAGAGGAAATCCTCTCTTTGGTGGGCATAGGCCAGACCTCGCGCGTCCACTTGGCGGAGCTCATCGCCCGATCGGTCCGCCGGAATTTCGCCGTGGTCTTTGAGGACATGCGCTCCCGCCTGCCCGACGCCTCCCCCGAGGAACAGGCCCGCATGCAGGAGCGGCTGGACCGCATCAACACCCTGACCCCGGACGACATTCTCGACACTTGGCTGCTGCCCGAGAACAACCCGGATATTCCTTTGCCGCACATGGAGCAGGACGGCCACGTGCCGGAAATTCTGCGCCTGTTGCCCACCACGCTGGTCGATTGGCTCTCTTCCATCCGCACGCCTTCCCACATCACCCTCAACGTGAGCCGGCTGACCGTGGAGGACGTGCTGGAGCTGTTGTATGAGTGCGAAGGGCTCATCTCCCATCTGGAGCTGTTCAACCTCAAAAATTTCAACGCCGGCCGGATGGAACACCTGGAAGCCATCAGCGACCTGCACCGCGCCCTGAATGAGGGCAGCACCGTGGCCCTGAAGCGGCTGATCCGCCAAATCGTGCAGGAATACGGCTGCCGGGTGGGTGACGGGGCCGGTGAGCGCTGCCGGCTGTTCACGGAAATTTTGCGCAATATCCCGAAGCTGCAGTCCTACTATCAGGGCACTCCGTTGCGGATCCGCATCGGCAGCGATTCGTCCGGCCGGGCGGCGCGGATGCACGGCATGGGATTCGTGTTTCCCGAAACCCTGAACGCCTCGGCCCAAAAGCACTGGGGCGGGCCGCGATCGCACCGCCGGATGATCCCCATGCGCATCGACGTCTACCCTCGGGTTTCCTACCTGCCCAAGCGCCACCTGCCGTTGGGGGAAAAGACCACGGCCTTCCTGCGCCGGCTGCCCGGCTGCCGGCATCTGGGCACGGCCAAAGTCGAAGACTGGGTGGTCAACGAAAAAACCGCCCGCTACGACAAAAACGGGAACATCTCCACCCTGGGCGGCATCCAGGGCCTGGGCAAACGCTTTTACTCCTTTACCCCCGAGGTGCGCCGCGAAGAGCGCTCGAGCCTGTTCGAGCACATGAACACCAATCTGAAAAACGGGCTCAAGGTGGCTTTCGGCTTCGCCCTGACCATGGCCACCTTCTTATACACCCAGCCGTGGTGGGTGCTGGCCTGGTTCGGCCCGCTCATTTGGTTCGGAATAACCGGGTTCCGCAACGTGCTCCAGGCCATGCTGAGCGGGGGCGGCATCCGCCGTACGCCGCTTTTGCGCTGGAACGACTATGTGAGCTGGACCCGGCTGTGCGATTCCCTCATGTACACCGGCCTTTCCGTGCCCCTGCTGGAGCTTGGGGTACGCTGGTTCCTGCTTGAGCGGGTGCTGGGGCTTACCGCGTTGGATTCCCCGCTGGTGTTTTACAGCGTTCTTTCCGCGGTCAACGGGGTGTATATCTCTTCGCACAACATTTACCGGGGGTTCCCCAGAGCCGCGATCATCGGCAACCTGTTCCGCAGCGTCATCGCCATTCCGGTGTCCATCGCTTACAGCTACATCGGGCTGGAGTGCTTCATCATCTTCGGCTGGGCAACCGCCGCGCTGGAGCAGGGGGCCTCGGTGATTTCCAAGCTGGCCTCGGATACCGTGGCTGCGGCCATTGAGGGCTTGGCCGACAAAGTGGTCTTTTTACGCATGCGGCATTGGGACTACACGGCCAAGCTCGAGCAGCTCTTCACCTGCTTTTCCCGCCTGGAGACGCTCATGCCCGAAGAGGACGTGCTCGAACTGCTGCGCCGGCCCAAAGACTTTATCCAGACCGTGGGCAGGGAAGCCCAGGATCTGGAACGAGCCATCATCATCAATGCCTTGGATTTGATGTATTTTTGGATGTATCAGCCGCGCTCGCGCAATACCCTGGCGCGGCTGACGGAAAGCATGACCGCCGACGAGTTGGCGATTTTCGCCAACTCACAACTGGTGCTCACCCGTGTGGAAGAGGTGAGCAGACTGTTCGTGGACGGCCTGGTGGGAACCAATTTCGCCAAACCCCTGGCCTTTTATCTGGCCCGCTATGAGGGATATCTGGCGGATATGGAAAAGCTCACTGGGATGGCACTCGATCTGCGGCCTCGCTAGCCGCTGAATGCAGGCCGGACTCCAACACTTCCGCCGTGCGGCACAAAACCGCCGCAGGAATGCGCTTGAAGAAATATTCGGTGGACAGGAGGCCGGTGTCTTCGGGGCGCCATTCGCCGCAGGTCTCAAAATACGAAAGCACAAATTCCTCATCCGGGGTGTCCGCGCCGGAGGCCAGCGCCACCTCGCGGATGATGCAGGCCAGACATTCGACCATGGCGAAGGCGGTTTCCTGTTGGTTGTCCTGGGTCAGGCCGTCCTGGCGCACCCGGACGACATGCCGCTCAAGCTCGGCCAGAAAAATCCGGGCGGTGTTCACGGTTTTCCGGTAAAAACCGCGCCGGGCCTCCCAGGCCCGCAGCCCCGCCGCACAGGCGGCGAATAAGTGGCCGTAACGCGGATGATCGGTCAAACCGGCAAATTGGTCGGCCGTTTCAAGCAACTGTTCTTTGGTGAAGGGCATGGTCAACTCCGTGGGTTGGAGGGAATATAGACCAACAAGATTTACTTTACAAGTTATTCTATAGTATTTTCTGTGGGGTTCACTTTCCCCGGGGCACCCCCTCAATCCTGTCCACCGTCCGCCGGCACCGCCGCACGACGGAACCGCCCGTAAGGAGACTTTCCGACCGTGAATAATGCCATCGCCGTTTTAGGCGGCAGTTTCAACCCGCTGCATGTGGGGCACCTGCGCATCGCGCTGGAAGCCCGTGAGGCCCTGGAAATTTCGCGGGTGGCGCTGATTCCGTGCGCCTCGCCGCCGCACAAGTCGGGCAGGGGCCTGCTGCCTTTCGATCTGCGCCGGCTCATGCTCGAACGATCCATCGCCGGCCTGCCGGGCTTCGCGATCGATTGCCTGGAAGCGGAGCGCCTTGGTCCGTCTTATACGGTGGATACCCTCGCGGAACTCCATCGGCGCATGCCGGGGACCTCTTTGTTGTTCATTTTGGGCGGCAACGATTTTTTGACCTTGGAACACTGGCGACGCTATGAGGAACTGCCGGGCCTGGCCGACTTTGCCGTGCTGCCGAGAGATGGAGCCCAAGCCGAAGAGTTCCGCCGTAAAGCCCAGGCCTTGTGGCCGAATTTGCGCCGTTGCGAACCCCCGGCCGGAGCGCGGGAGGCGTGGGAACTGCCCCTTGGCGGCAGGCTTTTGTACGTTCCCCAGCCTCGCCTGGACATCAGTTCCACCTTGGTGCGCGAACGCTTTCTCGCCGGTCGGAGCGTCGACTTTCTGGTGCCGGCTCCGGTGAGCGAAATTTTGGAAGAAAACAGGGATGCCATCCGGGCCCTTTGGGGCGTCGGCGGTTCCGGGAGGGAGTCCGAATGACCGGTTTGATCGTTCCGCAGGCTGTCGGCAGAAATATTGCCCGAGCCAAGTCGCTGTTGCGCCGAGATGAACCCATTCGCGCCCTGGAGGCGCTTATCTCCGGGCTTGAGGCTTATCACCCCGCCGAACTTATGGGCAAAACGCGGTTTGAAGTCGAAGTGCTGGTTCAGGAATGCGTGAACGAGTTGAACAGGCAACCCAAAGTACGCGCTCTGCTGGAAGCGTTGGGCCGTCCCACCGGAGCAGGGTTGGCCTATCTGCCGGGAAAAGAGGATGCCCTCAGGGCCGTTTTGCCCATTCTGTATAAAGCCCTGCAAGAAACCGAAGCGGCCAAGGTTCGCGAGGCCGAGGAAGAACGGCTGGGGCGCAGAAATTCCTTGCGCGACAAAGGTGTTGCGTACTTCACGGCAGGTGACGCCCCCCGAGGCAAGGCCGCGTTGCGGGTCTTGGGAGACGAGTTTGGCGAGGAGCCGGGAGTTTTGCTCGAAATCGGGCGGATTTTTCTTGAACATAAACTGTTCTTTGAAGCGGCGGAGTTTTTGGAGCGTGCTTTGGAGGCGTTCCCCAAGGATGGCCAGGCCTATGCCGGAGCTGCGGAAAGCTATTTGGCCCTGAGAGAGTTTGAAAAAGCCGAGACGGTCTACCTGAAGGCGATCAGAGAATTCGGTAAGCATCCGAAAACAATGCTCAATCTGGCAAGGCTGTACGCCCAATGGAACAAAAAAGACAAGGCCTTTGAAGCGGCGCAAGATGTGTTGCGGAAAGATCCTGAAAACGCCGAGGCCACGGAGATGGTGGCTAAGTTTGGCTAGCTGATTTTTATTTGTTTGTCTATTATAATAATGATATAATTGACTACAATTTTACGTGAAAAATAGCATAATACTGCCGCTATAGGGAAGGGGCTGCCTACGAAGGCCGTTCGGATCGAGCGGCCTTCGTAGTATTTTCAAGAGGCTGAAGGGTCGGTCGGGCCGCCGATTGCGCCCGACGGTGCGGGGGAACGGTCGGCATGGATCCCCCCATGAATTCTCCCTTCGGGGAGTCGCCCGGAGCGCGCAAGAAGTAAGGAAAGCGAGGACGCATATGTCCTGGAAAAGCTGGACAACCTGCATCCGGGAATGAAGCCGGCCGTCAGCACCTCGGTCAACGGCAAGAACCATTGTCTGCCGGTTTTGGCGGACAGGGTTGAAAACGGCTTGATTTACACTCGCCCCTACCGTGTGCAAATGGAGGACGCCACCTATTATTTAAGTGAGGGCACGGATTTTTCGGGCGCGAATTTCCTTCCGGATGCCACGGTGATCTTCACACGCAGGAAAAGCGGAGGGCCGGATCTGATCCTCACGGAAATTGAGGGAAAGCCCGCGCCCCGGTTCACGCCGATAGTGTCCGTGAGCCGGGTGTACGGCAAACGGTGACGGTTTCGGAGTGGATGGTCTGAAAAAACGAGTCGCCCCGGCGGGAAGGTCGGGGCGACTCGTTTTGCCTTAGAGCTTTTCAAAGTGAAAATGTTTAACCATATTGCCGACCGGCTTCCAAACGAGCCCGCAAGCGTGCCGCCCGGTCGGTTGGACCATAGAGCTTTTTTCACCGAAAGTGTTGCGACCCACACCATACGCAGCCCTGTCTTCCGCTTGCGTGGCTGCCGGAGCAGAGTAACTTTTCAAAGTTACTCTGCTCCGGCCCAAGGGTCGGTGAGGGAGGAATGCCGGCGGGCTGTTTCGAGGGGGGGAAAGCGTACCCGAGTGAGAGAGCGGGCCTGAAAAGAGAAGGTCGGAGCCGCCGGCTCCGACCTTCTCTTACGAGTCGAAAACGCCGAGGTCCTCAATGGCGCGCAGCACGGCGTCGGCCGTTTCTCGCGGGGGCAGACCCACCTCCGTCCCGGCGGCCGCCTTGTGCCCGCCGCCGCCGAACGAGGCGGCAACGACACGCACGTCGACGTCGCCCATGGATCGCAAGGAAACCTTGGAACGTCCGGGGCCGTCTTCGCGCACGAAAACGCCGACGCGTACGCCTCTGATTCGCCGCAACCAGGCTGCGAAGCCTTCCAGGGCGCTGCGCTTTACGCCGAATTTATCCAAAAGTTTTTGCTGCACCACGATCAAGGCCGTGCGCCCGTTATGGTGCAGCGATACCTCGGCGAACAGCTTGCCCCACAGGTGCATTCTTTCCAGGCTCCAGGTGTTCTCGGCCTTTTCGGTGAAATCGCCCACCCGCAGTCCAGCCTGGGTAATCCGCGCGGCCAGGGCGAAAACGTCCGGGCTGGTGTTGGAAAAGCTGAAATTGCCGGTGTCAGAGGTAATCCCCAAATACACGGCCCGGCCGAGTTCACCGGCCAACGACAGGCCCAGGTGTTCGGCCAGAAGGCCCACCATTTCCGCCGTGGCCGAGCGGTTCGATTCCACCCAGTTGTGCGTGGCGAATGCCGGGTTGCCCAGGTGGTGATCGATGTTCAAGGTGGTCATGCCCGGACGCCCCGAAGCGATCAGGGCTTGGATGTCCGGTCCCGGTCTGGCGGCGTCGCCGCAGTCCAGGACGATCAACAGATCCGGTGCCCAGTCGCCGAGCTCGGACGGGTCGCGGTATATGGGCCAGGGCAGGGGGAGCCAGTCGAGGTAGTCGGGCACCCGTGAGGCCATACAGACGCGGACTTCGCATCCGAGCGACTCGGCAATGTGCCCCATGGCCGCCAGGGAACCCAAGGCGTCACCGTCCGGATTCACGTGGACGGTCAGGAGTATTTTTTTGCCGGCGTGTTCGCGCAGAACCCGACCGGCGTTTTCCAGAGAACCGATCATTTCTTTTCCTTTTTATAGAGCAAAGGAACTTTGAAAAAGTTGATTTGCTCCGGTGGCCGTGCAAGCGTGCCGCCCGGCCGATTGGACCGTAGCCCGCCTCTCATCGAAAGCGTGACGACAGACAACTTACGCGTTCCTGTTTCCCGCGCTTGCGGGCTCGTTCTGAAGTCCGTCGACACTATGGTTTCATAAACATTTTCAAAGTGAAAATGCTCTTAAGGTGGCCCCGAGAAGAAAGCGGGAGGAGAGGCGTCTTGTTTGTCGCGTCCGCACGGGGGAAAAGTCCGTGTGAACGTCGTGTTGTAAGTATAGGGAGTTTCTGTGCGGCGGCAAGAGGGGGCTCGGCGCCTGTCGTCCCCGAAGCCCGGTGGTGCCGATTCGGGCGATCAGGTGGCGGGTGGGTTTGGTGTCGGACAAGAAAGGCAAAGCTCCGGGCGATGGGGCTGGACTCTTCGGTCCTTGCGGCCCGCGCCGTTAGGAGCAGATACGTGTTCCTCCGGAAGCGCCGGCGGCAGGCCGAGCTTCGCAGTCTTGTTTTCGGAGCGCAAAGCGAGCCTGACGCAGTATCACGCCAAACCCACCCGCCACCCGAGGTTCAGGGCATTTCCTCGCCCTGAATGCTGATCTCGCTGTAAACCATTTCTTCCGGGCAGATCGCCTCCATCATCGACAGGCACTTGGTCAGCCGGCTTTCCAGGTGCCGCTTGTCGTTGCTGACGGAAACCACGGCCAGGCGCAGGTGATCCATGCTGTTCTCGCTGCCCACCTCGGCCAGCGAAACATTGAACTTGGCCCGAACTTTCTGCTTGAGGCTTTGGGCCGTGCGGCGCTTGTCCTTCAAAGATTCGTTGCCGTGCAGGTGGTATTCCACGCCAAGGATGCCGATGAACATGCCGTTGCTCCGGGCCGGCCCGGCCGGCGCTCTGAAAGAAAAGCCCCGGCTTGGCCGGGGCGGACGGAGGAGAGGGAGGCCCGCCTTCGTTTCGCCGTTACAAAAACATTTTTTCCGGGGGGCGCCGCTCCGGCACGACCACCTCGGGGGAAGGTCCGCTCTCCCGGTGCGCGGCATCCACATACAGCCCGCAGAAGCAAACCCCGTATTCGGCCACGTCCGGCTCCCGATACTCGCAGGGGCACATGATGTCGCGATCGTTTTCCCGCGCGCCGGAGGCCAGCCGACAGGGGCAGACCATATAGCCGTAGCGGCCCTTGGTCACCAGAAGCTGTTCCAAAAGGTCCAGGGTCATATCCTGGTTCGGATTGAAGAAGTAGCCTTTTTTTTCCTGGATCGGCGCGAGCTTGCCCCTCAGGGCGCGGGCGTCCTCTTGGGTCGGCGCGCTCACAGCAGGGTCTCCTCAAGCTCCTCCGGGTGAAAGCCGATCAACACCTTGACGCCTTCATCGATGACGATGGTGGGGAACGAAACGCGCGGATTGTGCTGTTTGACGGCGGCAATGGTCCGGGCGCGCTCGTCGCCTTCCAGGGTATCCACATACACGCAGGTGAAGGGGATGTCGTGTTCTTCAAAAAATTCGCGGGCATGCCGGCAGTGGACGCAGGTGGAAAGCCCGTACAGGGTGACGGAATGGCTGCTCATCGCTTCTCCTCGGTGGCCGTGCTCGTGGTGTGGCGGTGTTCCGCGGGGTGGCTTCGGGGACCACCGGTGCTCCGTACATTTGATCCTATACCGAAAGGCGGCCCCCCCTGCAACCGTGGCGGCTCGAGAAATCACTCCGGCCCGGCGGGACTGCGGGCGGAAGGCCCCGGCAAGATGCGTCGCCCGGCGGCGTTTTGGGAGCGACCCGGATGCCGTGGACCACCTGATGCAAAAAAAGTGTTTCCCCCGGCCGGCCCGCGTTGCGGGGGTGTCGCGGCCGCCCCGCGCGCCCGGTCGGGGCGGCTTGACAATAAAGCCGCTCACTTCCTAGAGTGGATCCGTCACTCGTCTTTCCTCCCCCGGCAGGGGGACACAGCGTCAGCCGGAACCGAAGCCCGCCGGTCCGAACCGAGCGGGTTTAGTCCACGACACGGTAACGGCTCGGTTTGGCGCCGGACACGAAAGGCGGATTCCGATCGAAGCCGCGCGCCGTTGCGCGCCTTGTTTCGGTTCGCGCCCGCCGCCGCACCTCGCCGAATTGAGTCGTTGCCCGACACCGCAATGTTGAGGGAGCAATCTATGTCGGATACCTTACAGGCCCAAAGAACGTATGCGCTGGTCGGCACCGGAGGCTGCGGCAAAACAACACTGGCGGAAATGCTCCTGCTGCGCGCCGGTGTTGTAAGCCGCTTGGGAAAAATCGAAGAAGGCACCACCGCCCTTGACTACGAACCGGAAGAAATCAAACGCCGGGGCGGAATTCAACCGGCCTTCGCGACCTTTTCCCGGGGCGAGACCCGGCATTTCCTCATGGACGTGCCCGGCGACGGCAACTTTATCGGCGACATCGACATGCTCCTGGCGGGCATGGACTCGGCCGTGTTCGTCATCGACGCCGTGGACGGCGTGCGCCCCCTGACCAAAAAGCAATGGGCCGCCGTGCGCGCTGCGGAGCTCCCCGCCGCGTGCGCGATCACCAAGGTGGACCGCGACCGCGCCGACTTTTCCTCCGCTCTGGCCGGCCTTTCCGGGGTATTGGGCATCAAGCCCGTGCTGTTGTATGCCCCCATCGGCGGCGGCCAAACCCCCTTCACCGGCGTGGTCGACATCCTGGCCGGCAAAGCCCTGTTCTTTGACGACGCCGGCGGCATGAAAGAAGGCGAGATTCCGGCCGACATGGCCGAAGAAGCCGCCCTGCTGCGCGAAACCGCCGTGGAAAACATCGCCGAAAGCGACGACGTTCTCATGGAACGCTACCTTGAGGAAGGCGAACTTTCCCCTGAAGACGTGCGCGTCGGCCTGCGCAAGGGCACGATCACGCAAAGCATCGTGCCGGTGGTGGCCCTTTCCGGCCTGGAAAACAAAGGCGCGGAATTGCTGCTCACCACCATCGAGGCCTGCCTGCCCTCCGGCCTGGAACATGCTCCCTTCAAAGGCAGGGACGGCAAGGAACTGGTTCCCGCCGCCGGCGGCCCGGCCACGCTCTTCGTGTTCAAAACCATCTCCGATCCCTTCGCCGGCCGTCTCAGCGTGGCCCGGATTCTCTCCGGCTCCATCGGCGGCGACGCGTCCCTGAAAAATATGACCTCCGAGGACACCGAACGCCTGGGCGCGCCCATTTTCCTCAACGGCAAAAACCAAGTCCAAAGTAAGGAAATCCTCGGCCCCGGCGCAATGGTCGCCCTGGCCAAGCTCAAAAACACCAAGACCGGCGACACCTTGTCCGACGACAAGAGCGGCTTCATTCTGGCCGCCCCGGCCCTGCCGCCGCAGCTTATTTCCTACGCCCTCGCGCCCAAGGAAAAAGGCGATGAAGACAAGGTCTACACCGCCGTGCAGCGCCTGCTCGAAGAAGACATTACCCTGGCGCTCTCGCGCGACGAGGAAACCGGCGATATCCTGGTTTCCGGCATGGGCCAGTTGCATATCGAAATAGCCGTGGAAAAGGCCAAGCGCCGCTACAAGGTCGACATCCTCCTGAAAACTCCCAAAGTGCCTTACCGTGAAACCATCCGGGCCTCGGCCCAGGTGCAGGGCCGGCACAAGAAACAGAGCGGCGGGCGCGGCCAGTTCGGCGACTGCTGGGTGGAGTTCTCCCCCCTGGCGCGCGGCGAAGGCTACCAGTTTGAAGACGCCGTCGTGGGCGGCGTTGTGCCCCGCCAGTATATCCCCGCCGTGGACAAAGGCGTTCAGGAAGCCTCGGCCCGGGGATTCCTGGCCGGGTTCCCGATGGTGGACTTCAAAGCCAAGCTTTACGACGGCAGCTACCACACCGTGGATTCCTCGGAAATGGCCTTCAAGGTCGCCGGGTCCCTGGCCTTCAAAAAAGCCATGGAAACCTGCAAGCCCGTGCTGCTTGAGCCCATTGTGGTTCTGACCATCTCCATTCCGGACGAAAACATGGGCGACGTCATCGGCGATCTGTCCAGCCGACGCGGCAAGGTGCAAGGCTCCGACTCCATGGCCGGGATTACCGAAATCAAGGCCCAGGTGCCCATGAACGAAATTCTGCGCTACGCCCCGGATCTGCGCTCCATGACCGGCGGCCAGGGCAGCTTCACCATGGAGTTCTCCCACTACGAAGAAGCCCCGCAGCCCGTGGCCGAAAAAGTCATCGCGGAATATAAGAGAGCTGAGGAATAGCCGAGTTGGGGCTGCCGCCCCAAACCCCACCTGGGGGGAATGATTCCCCCCAGACCCCCGCATATGTCAAAAACCCGTGCTTCGCGCGGGTTTTTGACATATGCGGGTGCAGGGGATTCAATTCCCTGCCAGGGGGATTGGGGGACAGAGTCCCCCAAAAAAGTTACTTGAGGTTCGCCATGAAACGTTTGTTGCTGATGAGCAGCTCCCGCAAGGGGGACGGCGGGTATTTGGAGCACGCGGACGACCAGTTCCGGGCGCTTCTGCGCGGCGAAATCCGGCGGGCGCTGTTCATTCCGTATGCCGCCGTGGCCTACGGTTTTGACGAATATGAGGCGAGGGTGGCGGAGGTCTTTGCCCGACAAGGCGTAAAGGCGGTTTCCATCCACCGTTTCCCGGATGCCCGTCTGGCCGTGGAACAGGCCGAGGCGATTGTTGTCGGCGGCGGCAATACCTTTGTGCTGCTCCAACGCTTGTATGCGGACGGGCTGGTCGAGGCCGTGCGGGAGCGGGTGGAGGCCGGAACGCCCTATATCGGCTGGAGCGCCGGAACCAACGTGGCCTGCCCGACCATCCGCACCACCAACGACATGCCCGTGGCGCAACCGCCGTCTCTGGACGCCTTCCGGCTGGTCCCTTTTCAAATCAACCCGCACTTTATCTCCGGCAAACCGGAAGGACACAACGGCGAAAGCCGCGAGGAGCGCCTGGCCGAATTCCTGGTGGTCAACCCCGGCGAGAACGTTTTGGCCCTGCGCGAAGGCTCCGCCCTGCTGGTGGAAGGAGCGGCCGCCCGATTGTTGGGAGGCAGCGATGCCCTGGTTTTCCGGCAAGGGGGCGCGGTGGAAAATATCGGCGCGGGCGAGATATTTCCGGTGGAGCGAATCAACGGGTGATGCGGGAATCTCCCGGCCTGACAACCAAGAGGAGAGGCAGTGATGTATCAAGAGGTGGAGCAACGGAGCGAAGCCGAGATCGACCGCATGTTGGAGTCCGAGTCCGGGGATGATCTGATTCGGGCTTTGTTGCCGTTGGCGTTTTTCGGGAAAGATTGGAAGGTCGCACAGGAGACCTGTGTCGGCTTTCTTGAGCACCGGGACCCTGAGGTTGCGAGGATAGCGGCGCTGGGAATAGGCCACCTCGCGAGAATCCACGGCAAAATCGGCACAAGTGCCGTAACCGTCCTGAAAAAAAGCGCGGGCCGGAAAACTTGCCGGCGCTGTTGGAGACGCCTTGGACGACATTGAGGTCTACGTTCGTAGTGGGCTTACCCAAGACGCCCTTGCCGACTGAGCCGTTCCGTCGGGTCGGGGCTTCACTCTTCCGTCTTGGGGGGAACAGCGACAGGCATGCCGCGCAGGCGTTGCCAAGATGCGCGAATTCGTGTTTCCTCCGCCGGTTTCTGACGGCAGGCGGCTTCCACCAGATCTTCCGCCCCGTTGTAATCCCCGGCGGCTTCGGCGGCGCGGGCCGCGTACAGGGGGCCGTCAAGGCCAAGGCAGGTCGCGTCGTTGGTTACGATCGTGCGGGCTTCGTCGAAACGTCCCATGGCGAGCAGGGTTTTCCAGGTGACCAGCAGACGTTCCGGGCGGCAGGAAGGGTCGCGCTCCTGCCATTCGCGGCAGATCAAGTATAGAGAGACGGTGTCGCCCAACGATTGGAGCGTACGGCACAAAATTTCATAATGCCTGGCCGCGTAGGGAGCGTCGGAAACATACCGGCTCAGCAGATCGGCCGCCCGTCGGCGATCGCCGAGAGAAAGCCGGGCATACGCCCCGAACAGGCGGGCCTCCGGAATATTCGTGGCGACTTCGTCCAGGTCGCCCGCCAATTCGCGCAACACCAGCGAACGGTCGGGGTGAAAGCGCAGGCTTTCGGCTTCGTCGCTGCGTCGCACCTTGGCGGGAATCTCCACCTGCTCCTCGGCGGCCGGGCCTCCGAACGATTGGAGCACGTAGACGGCCCGGTAGTAGCGTTCTTTTTCCGGAGTGAGCTTGGCGGCCGCGCCCATGACGGCCGAGGGCCGGCAAAGCAGCAAAAAAAGGACGGCCAGGGCCGTACGGAAGAGAATCCGACGTAGTCGGAGCATGTCGCGAAAACCGTCCATTAGCGCACTTTTACCTTTCTTGCGGAGCGTTGGCAAGTGGAGTAGTATACCGCTACGGAGAGAGAAAATCTTTGCCGCCCCTTGTCGAAACCCCCTTCTGGGACGGTGCCGTCCCGGAAATTTTTAGAGGAAACCATGCTCGGTAAATCTATTTTGACCGCAACCATCCACCGCGCCCGTCTTTTTTCGCTCCCCCTTCTGCTTGCGGCATCACTTTGCGGCGTTGCCGTCGCGCCGGTTCCGGCCGGGGCGGACGACGGCGTCGTGCCCGCCTTTTTGATTGATCGGGAACGCCGCAGCCCCGTCGGCTGCGACGGCATACCAACGCCTCCCCCGGCCTCGCTGACGCCCTTGGAAACCCTGCGCACTCTGGCCGGACGGGCGGCGTCCAACCCCGGTTCCTACGACGCTTTCGCAGCCGCGAACGGGCTGGCGGGCATACCGTCTTTTTTCACCATCGTGCATGGTTCGATTCCGCAGGATGCCGCCAACGGCCTGAAGTCCGGCTGGTGCCCGCAGTTGCGTTCGCCGCAGTTCGCATACGTGGGCGTGGCCAAGGTCCAGGGCGGATGGGCGGTGCTCTTGGCCGCCCGCGAACCGCAGTATGTGCCGGCCTACCAACCGGATGCGCCGCTTCAAGGCGGGGCGCCGGTGCAGGCCGCGCCCGTGACGCCGATGCCGGTCCCGCGCGAAGGCGTCACTCCCCTGTATGAAGCCGCGCCCGTAACGCCGGCGCCGGTTTCCCGCGAAGGCGTCACGCCTCTTTATGAAGCCACCCCCGGCCCGATAACCGCCGTGACCGGCGGGGCGGCGGCTTCCGGAGCGGGGGACGACCTGCCGGATATCGGCCATCCGGGACCCATTTTGACCGGCCCGGACGGCAAGCCTCTGCCCACGACCTACTCGCCGGGCAGCAACGGGGTGCGGGTGCCCGCGAACCTGCCGGGAGCCCTGCCGGAAGATGCGGGGGAAACCCTCGCGGCTCAGGGCATCCACGTTGACGCCATTCCGGGCAACGAGCCGGAGCCGACCATCGCCTCGGCCGAGGCGGACGCCGCGGCGGCCGCCGCCGGAGCGCCCCTGCCCGAGACCTTTGTGAAAAGCCCTCTGTCTTTGGAAACCGGTGATCCCGCTCCGGCCCAGCCGGTGCCGCCGGTCTACTCGAAAAACGGCGTCTCAACCGCCACGGACGTGGAGCGTTCCGGCAGGGTCGCGAACGTTCCGCCGCAGGCTCCCGCCGGAGGCGGGCAGGTGGACGCCGAGTTGTTGCGCCGGGTCAATGAGGTGCGCAGCAAGGGATATTTGTGCGGCAGGGAGCGAATGCCCGCCGTCCCGCCGTTGCGGGAAAATCCGCTGGTTGCGCGCGTCGCGGCCGCGCATGCGGCGGACATGTTGGCGCGGGGGTATTTTTCTCCGGTTTCCCCGGACGGCCGCAGGGCCGGAAACCGCCTGACCGAGGCCGGGTACACCTGGGCCGTTCTGGCGGAAAACATCGCCTCCGGCACGCCTTCAGCCGAGGCCGCCCTGAAAAATTGGCTGGGCAACGAAAGCCAGTGCCGGAACATGATGAATCCGGATTACACCGAAGCCGGCACCGGCGAGGCCGGCGGCATCCGGGTGCTCACGCTGACCGCGCCGCTTTCCGGCGGAGCCATGCGTTTGGATTAAAGGGCAGTCCATCCAATTAATTGGGGGGACTCTGTCCCCCAATCCCTCTGGCAGGGGATTCAATCCCTTGCACCCCCCATTGTCGGCAAACTGGTGTTTTACACCGGTTTGCCGACAGAGGAGGGCATTTGAGGGGCGCATCCCTCAGGCAAAGTTTGTTGCCGCTCAGCCAGATTAATGACTTGACTCGGTGTGCGCTCCATCTGAAGACCTCCGGTATCCAACTACTGCCGGATGAACCCCGCACCACGTAGAAGTCCGAAAGCACACTTGCACAGCAGGTGGGCTTTCGAACGAAGAGGGTCAAGGGGATTCAATCCCCATGCTGGGTGGTTTGGAGGTGCCGCCCGTGCTGTTGCAAGACGACTTTGGTAATATCGCGAGAGTGCCGCCTGCCGGTTGGCCCGCGCGGCGCTGTTTATGCCCCTCCAAAAAGCAAATATGCAGGCTACGGCGACGGTTGCGCGTTCCGTTGCGGGAAGGCGATCAGGATGATCATGGCCGCGAAGATGCACAGCAGACCCGTTAAAATCGACGGAGTCACCGGCTCGCCCAGGTAAAAAATCCCCATTAAAGAAGCACACAGCGGTTCGGCCAGCCCCAGGGTTGAAGCCGTGGCCGTAAGCGTTGTGCGCAGACCGGCCAGGACGAGGCTGAAGGCCATGGCCGAGGTGATGACCGCCAGGTTCAGGGCCACCATCGTTCCCTTGAGGGTCAGCACCCACTCCATGGGGAAGATGAAGCAGGCGGGCAGCAGGCAGGCCCCGGCCAAAAGGGAAAGCACCATCTGGACCGTCTCCGGCGGATGGGTGCGGGTGAGGGTTTTGCCGGACACCATGAATACGGCGTAAGAGAGTGCCGCCGTGAGCGACGGCAGCAAGGCGAGCGGGTCGATGGCGCCGACGCCGTCGCGCTGCAGCAGCGTCAGACCCAGAATGGCCACCCCCGTGGCCGGATACCAGGCCCTGGCCGGGCGTTCCCTTAAAAAAAGCATGCCGAGCAGGGCGGACATAATCGGAATGGAGCCGATGGTCACCACGGTGCCCACGACCACTCCGGCGCGGGCTGTGCCGATGAAAAAGAACAGGGTGCAGCCGATAAGTCCCAGAACGGCAGGCAGCATGTATTTGAAGGGCCAGTTCCCCCGGCGCGGCAAAAGCCTTCGCCAGATGCACCAGAGCAGCAGGGCGCAGCCGCCGCCGAACAGGCGCAGGGCGGTGACCGTAAAGGGCGAAGCCCCTTCCGGGGCGATGGCCTGGCTGAGACCCGACGTGCTGAAGCACAGCGCCCCGGCCAAGACCAGAAAAGGACCGATTCCGATGGACTTTTTTTGCATTGAGTCTCTCCCAATGCGCGATTCCTCGGGCGTCGGGAAGGCGCGGGGGGAACGGCAGCAGTGCGGTTTGAATATATGCGGGAAACGACCTGAAATCTAGGGCCGGCTCTCATTAAAACGCCGCCCGTGAGAAGTTGAAATTTTTCGGTCGGCAAGGAGCAAGGCAAAAATGGGGTGAAGCTGTATTGAAATACTGCGAGGTCGATTTTTACCTTGCGACGCAGCCGGACGGGAAAAGGCGGCTTTGCGGCGGGCGGCGTTTTAATGAGAGCCGGCCTTGGGGCGGCGGGGTTTGTCGGCCTGTCGGAATGCGGCGTGGATGGGGTCGGGACGCCTCGCGCCGGGAAAATCTTCCCCTGCCGGCGTCCGGCTTGCGGCCCGAGCTGGCGGAAGACGCGCCGCGAGAGCTTTGCGGAGCACCGGAAAAAGGCCTCGGTTGAAAAATCACGCGGAGCGTTTCCGTCGCTGAAAGGGTGAACGGTCTTGCTCGGGGGAAGGGCTTGCCGTTCCGACGAAACAAAGCGGGCGTTACCCGAAACGCCGGATAAAGGAACCGGAACGGAAGGGGCAAAACTCCACGGAATATACCGTTATATCATTGTGGCTCTATACATTTCTACGTGTGATAAAGAACTTGACGGAGCGCCGCTGTCGGTAGATATGGTAACGTGTCGCTTGTACTGGAACCCGCATACCAGAACTTGGAGGTAGAGGTTTATGAACGCCTTGACGCTTGTGTTTGCGGCGCTTTGCGTTTTCGCCATCGCGTACAGGTTCTACGGCCTGTTCCTGGCGCGCAAGGTGCTGGAGTTGAAGCCCGACCGGGTGACCCCGGCGGAAAAATTCTCCGACGGGCACGACTACGTGAAAACCAACAAGTATGTGCTGTTCGGCCACCACTTTGCCGCCATTGCCGCCGCCGGCCCGCTCATCGGTCCGGTGTTGGCCGCTCAGTTCGGGTATCTTCCGGGAACCCTGTGGATTCTGGTCGGTTGCGTGCTTGGCGGCGCGGTGCACGACATGGTGGTGCTCTTCGCTTCGGTGCGTCACCAAGGTAAAAGCCTGGCCACCATCGCCTCCAAGGAAATCAGCAAACCCATCGGCTTTGTGGCTTCGTGGGCGGTGCTGTTCATACTCATTCTGACCCTCGCCGGGCTTTCCATCGCGGTGGTCAACGCCATGTACAACAGCCCGTGGGCCACCTTCACGGTTGTCGCCACCCTGCCCATCGCCCTGATCATGGGCGTGTACATGCAGTATATCCGCCCCGACGACGTCAAAGGCGCGAGCCTTATCGGCGTGGGACTTCTGGTCCTGGCCATTCTCGCCGGGCCGTATGTGGCCGAAAACCCCACCCTGGCGTCCATGTTCACCTTCAGCAAGCCCGCCATCGCTTTCGGCATTCCCCTCTACGGATTCTTCGCCTCCGTGCTGCCGGTCTGGCTGTTGCTGTGCCCGCGTGACTACCTTTCCACCTATCTGAAGATCGGCACCGTGATCATGCTGGCCGGGGGCATCTTCTTTGTCCGGCCCGAGCTGCTCATGGAGTCCGTGACCAAGTTCACGGCCGGCGGCGGCCCGATCATCGGCGGCCCGGTGTTCCCCTTCCTGTTCATCACCATTGCCTGCGGCGCGGTTTCGGGTTTTCACGCCATCATCGGCACCGGCACCACGCCCAAGATGATCGGCAGTGAGCGCGACATCCTGTTTGTAGGCTACGGCGCCATGCTGACCGAAGGCTTTGTGGCCATCATGGCCCTGATCGCCGCCTGCACGCTGGTGCCGGGCGACTACTTCGCCATCAACACCACGCCCGAAGTCATGGCCAAGCTCGGCATGTCGGTGCAGGATCTGCCCGCCCTGGCCGCCGGGGTGAAAGAAGAACTGGTCAACCGTCCCGGCGGGGCCGTGACGTTGGCCGTAGGCATGGCGCACATCTTCTCGCGCGTGCCCTACATGGATCACCTCATGGGCTACTGGTACCACTTCGCGGTTATGTTTGAAGCCGTGTTCATCCTTACCGCCGTTGACGCCGGCACCCGCGTGGGCCGTTTCTTCCTGCAGGAAATGCTCGGCGCCGTGATGCCCAAGTTCAACGACAAGAATTGGATGCCCGGTCTCGTCTCCACCAGCGTGATCTTTACGGCCAGCTGGGGATATCTGGTCATGACCGGCGACATCTCGACCATTTGGCCCCTGTTCGGCATGAGCAACCAGCTTCTGGCCTCGTGCGCCCTGATCATCGGCACCACCATGCTCATCCGTATGAACAAGGCCAGGTACATGTGGTGCACGGCCGTGCCCGGCATTTTCCTGGCCGGCATGACCATGTGGGCCGGTTATCTGCAGATTACGGGCAACTACATCCCCAACAAGAAATACCTGTTGGCCGGGCTCGGCATCGTGATCATGACCCTCATGGTCATCGTGTTTATCGGCGCGTTCAAGCGCTGGATCGAGCTTTTGAAGATCAAGACCACCACCCTGGACGGCTATGGCGATACGGTCCTGGTGGCTGCGGAGGAATAAGTGAGATGCTGGGGGACTCCGTCCCCCCAATCCCCCGGCAGGGGATTGAATCCCCTGCACCCCCATGGGCGGCCGGTCCACGCTGGCGCGGGCCGGCCGACGCATGAGGGGGTCTGGGGGCTCATCCGGCAGGAGCCGGATGGATGCCGGAGGTCTTCCGACGGCGCCCGAAGGGCGAGGCGCACGATGCGCCGAGTCAATCATGCCCCCCAGGCGGGGTTTGGTGCCGCCCGGTACGCTAAGGCTCCGAGCGTATGGCATCGTAGGAGACGCAAGGGGAAAACTTACGCAGCTCTGCCTGCAGCCCCAAACTTGACTGTTTGATTGATTCCAAGACATACTGAATTGTTTCCATTATCTTTTCCTTGGAGCAAAGCATGATGTTGCCTTTGGCGATTTTGGCCTCCGGCCGGGGGTCCAATTTTCAGACCCTGGTTCGCTGCATTGAGGAAGGGAAGCTCGCGGCGCGGGTCGCGTTGCTGCTTTCCAACAAACCCGACTGCGGAGCCGTGGAGTTCGCCCGCGAGAAGGGTATTCCGGTCTGGGCCGAGCCGCACGCGGCCTATGCCGACCGCGAGGCCTTTGACCGGGCCATGCTTTCGGCCATGAGCGTGGCCGGGGTGCGGGCCGTGGTCCTGGCCGGGTACATGCGGCTGTTGTCCGCGCCCTTTGTGCGCGCCTATGCCGGGCGCATCCTGAATCTGCATCCGGCCTTGTTGCCCGCCTTTCCCGGCGCGCACGGCGGAACGGACGCCCTGACTTACGGGGTGAAGATTTCCGGTTGCAGCGTGCACTTTGTGGAAGAGGAGCTGGACTCCGGCCCCCTGGTCATTCAAGCCGCCGTGCCGGTAAACGCCGGAGAAACGGAAGACGACCTGATGCCGCGCATCCACGCCCTGGAACACCGTATTCTGCCCCAGGCCGTGCACTGGCTGGCCCAGGATCGCCTGCGCCTGGAGGGCCGCGTGGTCCGGCTTCTGCCCGGCGTCGCCGCGGAAGCCTCGACCGCAGTGGGCGCGACCAAAAGCGGGGCCTTTCTGGTCAACCCGCCCATGGAAGGCTTCTGATGGCCGACACCACTCCCGGCACGTTCACCGTCCACGCCGTGGACGGCAAAGCCCGTCTCGGCACGTTGCACACGGCCCACGGCCCGATTCAGACCCCGATCTTCATGCCCGTGGGCACCGTGGGCAGCGTCAAAGCCGTTGCCCCGGACGACCTCGGACACATCGGCGCGGAGATCATCCTCGGCAACACCTATCACCTGTACCTGCGCCCCGGCGACGATCTGATCGCCCGGCGCGGCGGCCTGCATTGCTTCGCCGCCTGGGACAAACCGATTCTGACCGACTCCGGCGGTTTTCAGGCCTTCAGCCTTTCGGAATTACGCAAGATTCGCGAAAACGGGGTGGAGTTCCGTTCCCATCTGGACGGCTCCAAACACCTGTTCACCCCGGAAAAGGTTGTCGAGATTCAACGCAACCTCAACTCGGACATCATGATGGTCCTGGACGAGTGCGTTGCTTACGGCACGCCTTACGATTACACCGCGAAATCCGTGGATCTGACCACCCGCTGGGCCTTGCGCTCGCGCGCCGCCTACCCCAAAGGGACGGCCGGCAACCTGCTGTTTGCCATCACTCAGGGCGGGTTCTTTCCGGAACAACGCACCCGTTCGGTGGAGCAGCTTTGCGAACACGACTTCGACGGATTCGCCGTGGGGGGGCTTTCCGTGGGCGAACCCAAGGCCGAAATGTATGCTCTGCTGGCCCACACCGCGCCGCTGCTGCCGGCGGACAAACCCCGCTACCTGATGGGGGTGGGCACGCCCCTGGACATCGTCACCGGCATCGCGAACGGCATCGACATGTTCGATTGCGTGTTGCCCACGCGCAACGCCAGAAACGGCACTCTGTACACCTCGCGGGGCAAGATCAACATCAAGCGCAGAGAATACGCCGAAGACGACGGCCCGTTGGATCCGGCCTGTTCCTGCTACACGTGCCGCACCTTTTCCCGGGCCTATCTGCGCCACCTGCAGCACTCCGGCGAGATCAGCGCCTTCCGCCTGAACTCCGTACATAATCTGACGTACTTCTTGGACCTGGTGCGCGGCGCGCGCGAGGCCATCCGCGAAGGCCGTTTCGCGGCGTATGCCGCCCAAGTCGCGGCCGCATACCCGGAAGACGGCGTCTAGGCTTGGCCCTCATTCATTTCCATTGGGCTCCCCCAATTTAATAAGGCTCGAATCTGGTTCATTCGAAAGAGTCTTCCCATCGGACGGAATTCGAGAAAGCGCCGGTGTGCCCTGGCGATTCTCGAATTCCGCCCGTTTTTTCGCCTGTGTTTCGCTCCTGCCGACATGGATCGGGGCAGGGTGCGTCGAGCTTTCTTTCCGGGTTTTTAAGCCTGCGCGAGAGTGTGCGTATTCGCCCTAATAATTCTCTAGAAAAGTATTGTGCGCATTCGCACGTGCGGATATGCACAGGCGAGAAAATTCTTTGCGAAGCGTGAAAATTGCCGAATCAATAATATGCTTATTTTATTGACTAAAAATTTTTTTCGAAAATTTTGCTCCGCCGGCACGGCCTTTGCTTATTAAAAGGCGTAACCGGCAAGGTGAGTGTGCCCCCCCATCACTCACCACAAGCTTCCCCCCCCTGCTTGGTCGGACAAATCGAGCCACCCGAATCCCCCCCTCGGGTTATCAACGGCTCCCCCTCACACAGCGAACCTCCGGCCCCCCCCCCCGGAGGTTCGCTGGTTTAGAGCAAAGCTACTTTGCTCTGGCGACCGCTTCACGCGGACGCCCGCTTGCGGGCTCGTTTGGAAGTCGTTCGGAATATGGTTTCATGGACATTTTCAAAGTGAAAATGCTTTCGGTCAACCGTCAAACATCCGCCTCATCAACGGGAATACTTACCGTCGGTTTTTTGACTGCACAGGAAGAGGGAGGGAAGGAGCAAGCAAACCGGCCCTCTTTTCAGCGGCTGCGTGAAGCGCCGTTCGGCATCATTCTTGCTCGTTTGTAAAAGCCTGTACCATCGTCAACAACCGGAGTCTTCATGAAAAAATATTTTGCCCCGTTCCTGCTGCTGTCCGCTCTGCTTCTTGCCGCCTGCGGCGAGTCCGACTCTCTGCTTTCCAAGCTGGGGGGCACCTGGGAGGTGGACTATGATGAGACCATCAAGTGCACCCTGGCGCTGCAGGGGTCTTCCGAGGCTTCTCCCGAGCAGTTCGCCGCGATCAAGGTCGCCATCAGGAACGCCTTGGGTGAAGGGGCCTATATAGGCCTGGATACGTCGAAGAAGACGATCTCGGCGAAAATGATGGACGAAAAATTTGAAGGCGTGCCCTTTAAGGTCGCCCGCACCAAAGACAATGCCGTGACCATCGTTTACGACAACCGCGAAGACACCTTTGAGGTTCGCGACAACGATCGTCTGCAGGTCGTCAACGGCGGCGGCGTTCTTGTTCTGAAGCGGAAGTAACCCCGCGCGCGGGCGGGGACCCGTTCCCGCCGCGTGTTCACAACGCGCAAAGGCCGTGCCGGCATTCCGGGGCGGCCTTTGCGCGTTGTAGCGGGGGAAAAAACCGCCCCCCGGCGGTTGCCGAGGGGCGGAGGGAGTGGAGGGTGAGAAGGGATTTCCCGATCAACTGCCGTATTGCACGATGATCTGCTCAAGCAGGGCGGCTTTGGCGGCCGAGTCGTCATGCATGATTTCGGCGATCTGCGCGGTGTCGAGGGCGGACCCGAGGTGTACTTCCACGGTTTGCGCTCGGCTGCCGTAGAGTGTCAGGGTCAGCAGATCTCCGGCGATGTTCGTGTCCACATCAATGTCGCCGCTCTTGAGGGCCGTCGCAAGCTGAGCGCTCAGATCGTCGCCGACGCTGAACAGATCGTCGAAGCGCAGCTTGTCGTGGCCGAGAGCGAAGTCCATGACTTTGTCGATGCCGCCGTCGTAATCCCCGGTCCGCCAAGCGAAGATATCGTCGCCAAGCCCGCCGTAGAGGATATCGTCGCCTCTGCCGCCGTAAAGGACGTCGTTTCCGGCGTCGCCATACAGCACGTCGTTGCCGTCGTTTCCGAACAGGATATCGTTGCCGTCGCCGCCGTGAATCACTTCGCCGAGTGAGGTGCCGTGCAGAACGTCATTGCCCGCCGTGCCGGTGATGGTCGCGCCGCCTCGAATGTACAGCTCGGCCGAGTCGTTGTCCCCATAGGTCGATGTCGCCGTATAGGTGACGTCCAGATCGGTCTCTGTACCCACATACGAGTAGGAGCCGTCGGCCCTGATCGTCAGCAGGCCGTGCCCGGTATCCAGGTTGAGGTGATCGGCCGAGCCGAAGGCGTGCTCGTGCCCGTTGACTTCCACCCGGGTCAGGCTGAGGGTGCCGCGCGTCTCGAGGGTGTCGTTGGCCAGCACGTTGCCGGAGCACTCATACCCCGGGTCGCCCGAGATATAGAACTTGTCGAGATAAAGCTGGGCGTTGGCTTCGTTCGCGCCGCCCGTTCCGCTGACGTTGGCCACGACGATGAGCAGCTGATACGCGCCCGCGTCGATGCCGTCGATTTGCAGCAGGCCGTCGGCCCACCGGCTGTCGGAGGTGTTCTGCCAGATTCTGCCGCTGCGCACGACATTACCCTTGGCGTCTTTGAGCGCCCAGAGCGCGCCGTCCTGGTCGACGTTGTTCTTGTTGCGGTACCCGTTCAACGCTTCAAAGTTGAACGTCACGGCTCCCTTGCCCAGCAGGGCGAAGGTTTTTTCCACCATGCCGATTGTGCCGATGCGCTTGCCGTCCGTCTCCAGGTTCTGGCGGATCAACGCCCGCAGGCCGGGGGTTTCGGCTTCGGCCGCGTCCAGGTTGCCCGTGGCCTCGATTTTCAGCCAGCCGCCGCTGTTGTGGCTGCCGGCGAACGAACTCTTAACTCCATGAATGTCCGTGTAGTTGGCCGGCCCGGAGATGGAGGCCACGCTTGTCACCGCGCCCGCCGCGGCTTCGAATCCGGAGGCCGCCGGATTCGCCTCGGCCGCGTCGCCGGCCGTGGAAGGATGAACGGAAGGCACGGCCGTGCCCGCGTCGTCTTGGGCGTGGACGGCGTCATAGGCCTTGACCTCGATGGGCAGGGTGATGGTTCGGGTGTCGCCGTCGCCGTCGCGCAGGGTCAGCGAGACGTCCTGGTAGATCGTGTCTTCGGCGATGTTGTCGGTGACCTTGAGCTCATAGTCGCCGAGCGCGTGCTTGCCGTCCGTGCCGTTCCAGATCTTCAGAACCACATCGTCGCCGTCGAGCTTGATCTCGATGGAACCGTCGGGACCCCAGGCAATGGGCGCGCCCTTGTATGCGATAATCGCGTCCACGCCGTCCGCGCCGAGCACCGAAGTGGCCAGCAGGTTGCCGTCGACCGTGGCGACCGTGTCTTCAAGCGCCTTGGAAAGGTCGGCGGCGTCCTTGACGTTGGTGAAGGTGTCGTCGGCATCGTCGGGGTTGACGATTTTACGCAGTTCGTTTGCCGCCGTGGAACCGACGTTGATGCCCACCGAGTGGACGTCGAGCTTGTCGGCGTTAGGCCCGTTCACGAGGTTTTCCCAGACGAGGGGAACGTGCCTGCCGTTGTGGGCTTCGTTGGGCTGGCCGTCGGAGATGAAGTAGACCTTGTGCGTGTACCCCGCATAGGCCGGATTGGCGAGGTCCGCGAGAATCTTCGTTCCGGCCGTGTCCAACGGCTCGTAATAGTCCGTGAGGCCGTCGGCGGACAGAGCATTGATCGCGGCGACGGCCTGGGCCACGGTCATGTTTTCGCCCCGGAGTGTGTCGTTGCCTGCAAAGCTGATCAGGCGGATGCTCAGCTCCCCGCCGTTGCTTTGGGTTTCATAGGTTTGCAGCAGGTTTTCCAAGGCGGCCTTGGCCAGGGTCAGTCGGCTGCCCGCCATGCTGCCCGAGGTGTCGAGCATGATTGTGATGCAGTAGCCCTGCGGTCCCGGCTCGTTGATGACGATGGAGGTGCCCTTGGCCGAGAGTTCGTCGTCGATCGCCGTGATGCTTCCCGGAGTCGCCGTGCCGGTCATGGTCGTGCCGCCGGTGGTGACCGAGGCTTTGGCCGTGACGTCGAGCCCGGCCTTTTCATCCACGGTGTAGTTGGGCTTCAGGCCGTCCGGCCCCTGGCCCTGGGTATGGGTCAGGGGCGAAGTCAGGGTGTAGGTGAAGCCGTAGGAGCCGTTGCCGTTGTTGGTGAAGGTCACGGTGCCGTGCCCCACGTTCAGGGCGGCCGAGGTCGCGCCGACCCCCAGGGTGGGGATGCCGACTTCCACGCCGCCGATGCCCACGGTGACGGTGTCATACGGCCCGGTGACCGTGATGACGCCCGTGGCGGTGATGTCGGTCGTGTCGCCGGTGGGGTTGCCGTTTGAATCCCATGTCTTGCCCGTGCCGTCGGGCAGGGCCGCCTCGTGGATTTCGCCGTCCGTCAGGGTAATCGAAACGCTCGGAGCCGACGGCCTGACCGTAACGGTCAGCGTGTCGGAAGCCGTGTCGCCGTCCTTGTCGGTCGCGACCACCTCAAAGGCGTCCGGAGACCCGCCGGTCGCGGATGTGGGCGTGTAGCTGTAACGCCACACCCCGGCCGCGTCTTTCCATACCTGCATCTCGCCGTGGTCGCCGGCGTCGGAAACCGTCACCTTGGCGGCCTCCGTCGCATGGGTCACGTCCACGCCGTTGACCTTCAGGTTTCGCAGCCCGTCGGCCCCGGCCTCAAGGCCGATGACGCCCTGAACGGGTGTGCCGATGGAGGCGGTATGGGCGTCGTCGCCGTCCACGTGCTCAAGCACGCCGCCTGTGTACACGCCGTCGAATTCCACGATGGGCGCGTCATCCACGATGATCACCGAGCCGTTCGCGCTCGTCGTGGCCGCGTTGGTGGTCACCGCAACGGCGATGTCGACCGGGGGCGCGCTGACGTCGAGCGAGCCTTCGCCGCCGGGTGCCGTGTGCGTGGCCGGGCCGGTCAGCTCGTAGGTCACGCTGAGCACGCCCGTCGCCTTGTCGTACGAGACGCCGGTGATTTTGCCGTTGTTCACGGCGGCGGCGTCCAGGTCGCCCGTGAGCGTCGTTCCGTTCCAGGTGAAGGTCGCCCCGCCGACGGTGAAGGATTGCAGCACGCCGCCCTTCAAATCCACGTTGTAGAGGAGCGTCGCTTCAACGTCGTGCCCGGCATGGCCGCCGGCAACGTTCGCAAAGGTGCCGTCGTCCAGATGGCCTTCATAGACCGTCAGGTCGGAGGCGCGCAGATCCAGCGTGATGCCCGGAGGCAGACCGGGGTTGTCGACCACGATGTTCGCGTAGGCGAAGTCGCCGTCGTTGTCCTGTACCTGGAACGTGAAGGCGATGGGGTCGGGTTTGCCGTCGTTGTCGCCGTCGGTCACGGTGAAGGATTTGTACTGGAAGTAATCCCACACGCCGGTACTCGGGGTGAGGAAGGCCTCAAAAACCTTTTCGCCGTTCAGCATACCCACGATGTGGGTGCCGTTGCCGTCCACGGTCAGACCGACATCACCCAGGTTGGTCTGAATGTCGCCCTGGGAGGCCGTGAAACGAAGGCTGCCGGGCTTGACGCCGTCCGCGCCCGCGATGTCGGCCGCGTTGCCGGCCGAACCCCGTTCGTAGTGGATGACCTCGTCCTCAATGGTGTCGAACTTCAGGGACTTGATGTAGAAGTCGCTGTTGTCCGCTCCGGGCGCGCCGCCGTTGTCCAGGGCGGTGATCACCACTTTGTCGAAGCCGCCGGGAATGGCGTCGAAGAAGATGTCGGCCGTACCGGCCGCGTTGCTCGACTGGAAGTCGTAACGGCCCACTTCCTTGCCTTCACGGTAGAAGGTCATACGGCCCTTTTCCATCGCTTCGTCGTTGTTGGCGTAAAAGTTGCCCATGCCCAGATTCAGACCGAAGGCCAACTTGCCGCCAAGGTCGACGACCACGGCTTCGGATGTGTTGGTGGCCTTGTCGTAGTTGATTTCCTGGAAACGATCGTGCTCGTTCGGCCCGCCGGGGTCGATGCTCGAGCCGTGCACGCCGAGGCCGCCCGCCCCCCGATGCATGGTGCCGTCGGCGGCGGGGTAGGTGTCCAGGTCGATGGAGTCGCCGGCGATGACCGCCTTTTGGAAGCGGAAGTTCAGACCGGTGGTGGAAAGATCCGTGCCGTTCGCGGTCAGATCGATCGTTCGGTCATAGTCGAAGAAGATGTCGGGCGCGGGTCCCGTGCCCGTGGTCCACTTCACCGTGCCCGTGGAATCCGGCACGTCCAGGATGTCGTCCTGCACCCGCACGTTCAAAGAGCCCGTGGCGGTGTCGCCGTCGCCGTCTTTCACGGTGTAGGTGAAGCCGAGCGTCGTGGGCGTATCGGGCGTGAATCCGTCCAGATCCAGGTTGCGGTCGAAGGTGTTGGGGGCATCCGGGTCGTCGTGCTTCAGGCCGGCGTAAAGATCCGCCGTGTACTCGCCGGTGGCCGGGTTCATGGTCAGTTTCAACACCGTGACGTCGCCCACCTTGCCCAGCAGGGTGGTCTTGCCGGTGTTGTCCCAAGTGACGGCCTGCCAGGATCCCTCGACCATGGCCATGAGCCCGCCCATGCCTTGCGGGATGTCCCAGACAAAGGCGTTGCCGTCCGTGGCCGCTTTGTCCGCGCCGTAGTTCAGGGCGACGACGCCCTCGGCATGGGCCTGATTGTGCGCGCCGGCGGTGGGTTCCAGGTCGTCGGGAACGAGCCGGAACTCATCGTCGTCGTCGTTGAGGTACGTGTGGGCCGAGTCCGTGCCGGAATTGGTGACCTGTTTGCCGCCCACCGTCAGCCCGACGATGTCGGATTCGAACAGCCTGGCGTCCGTGCCGCCCGCCAGGGGCACGTCATCGGCGATGTCCACATGGCCCGTGGCCGGTTTGGACGAGGCGATGTCGGTGGTCACCGTGACCGCCACGGCATCCACGTCTTCGGCGATCTGCTTGTCCACGGCCGCCTGGGGGGTGTCGTCCGGGTGCGTGTAGTTGTCGGTCAACGCGTAGGTCAGCTTCAGGGTTGTGCCGTCAAAGGTGCCGCCGGTGATTTTGCCGTAGGAGGCGTCCACCTCGGTGAACCCGGAGCCGCTCTTGTCGTGCAGATTGCCGGAGTCGTCCACGACATACTCTTTGCCGCCGATGGTGAAAACCGGGTTCGGGCCGTAGTTCAGGGCCACCGTGTAGGTGAGAGTGGTGGTGAAGCCGTGGCCGTGCGTCGTGTCGTTTTCCAGGCTGCCGCCCGGCATGTGGGCCTCGTAGACGATGTTGTCGCCCGGCACGAAGTCGATGGTCGGCGGCGTGCCTTTGACGTTGATGGTCAGGGCTCCCGCGACCGCGTCGCCGTCGGCGTCGATCAGGCTGTAGTCAAAGACTTCGGTGAACTCCGTGACGATGGGGGCCGTGGTGACGCTCGACACGGTGAAGCTGGAGTAAGCCCCGGCCACGACCAGAAGGGACTTGATGCCCGTAAGGGTGGTTCCTTCGAACTCCCAGCCGCTTTGGCCGAGTACCAGGGTTTTGCTCAGGCAGTTGCCTGCCGAGTCAAAGGCATAGACCACCAGCTGTTCCGCCCCGCTTACCCCGGCGAAGCTCAGCTTGGCGTCGGCCGCGAGCTCGTCCAGCGTGATCAGCAGACCTTCGCGTTGCCCGAGAGCCGTTCCGCCGACTTGATCGCCTTCGTTGGGTGACGGGTTGAGGAAGCCGCCGGGAACGCTGCCCGCCACGCCCATGCCGGCGGCGGTTTTCGCCGGGGTGTCTGTGCCGATGCCCTGGAGCAGGGCGGCCAGCGAGGTATTGTCCGCGACAAGCAGATTAATGTTGCCTTGGTAGGCCTTGAAGCCCATACCCGCAACGGAGCCGGGCTCCACGTTCGCCAGAGAGACGGCCGCGCCGAACGCGCCCGGTTTCAGCTCGGGCTGGGCGGCGTTCAGCTTCGCGGCGTCGACCTCATAGCGGTAGGAGCCGTCGGCCTTGATGAACAAGGTGCCGAACGTGCCGTCCACGGCGGTTTCGCCGTTCGCGGCCACATACGTGCCTTCCACCCGCAGGGGGCCGCCGGTGAGGTTGCCGCCCTGATACGCGTAGTCCGCCGGACCGTCAGCGCCCCAGAGGTCTTTGGCCACGGGGGAAGAACCGTCCGCGTCGGTGACGCCCTGTCCGGTAAGAATGTTGCCTTCCGCGCCCCACCAGTCGTGGTTGTCGGGTCCGGCCTTGCCGCCGACGTCGGTCACGTCCCACTCGCTGTGGACTTCAGGAATGTCGTCCACGATGGTTACGTTGAGGGTCGAGCTGCGGGAATCGCCGTCGCCGTCGGTGACGGAGACCGTGAAGGCCTCGGCCGGTTCGCCGGCGGCCAGGGTTTTGTTGGCTCCGGCATCGTCGGCGTGCTGGGCGCGATCCGTGAGTTCATAGGTGTACTTCACCGTGTAGGCGCCGGCCGTCGGGCCGGAAACCTCGGTCACGGTCAGTTTGCCGTAGTGGCCTTCGATTGTGGCCCCGGCCGCGAGGTTGAGCAGATTGATGTCGCCGGTGGGGCCTTTGATGACCGCCGTGGAACCCGCAATGTCAAAACCGAGGCTGAAGGTGAAGGAACCCGAGGCGAGTTCCTCGTGTTCGGCCGGTCGGCCGTCGCCCCGGTTGTCGGTGTCGTGGCTGTGGGGAGTGCCGGGGATGTAGTCCGTGCCCGTGGGCAGATCGGCCTCGGCCACGGTCAGGCCCGCGATCTGGCCCAAGCTGGGTTCGGAATCGCGGATGGTCAGGGTGACCATCCCGGGGGCCACGTCGCCGTCGCCGTCCATGATCACCAGCGGCAGGGGCAGGGTGAGCAGGTTGCCGGAGCCGAGGGCTTTGGTCAGGTCGTTCAGGCCCATGCCGAGGGTGTCGAGCAGGCTTTGCAGTTCGGCCGGGATCACGCCCTGGAGCGCTTTGCCCAGTACATCGGCCAGCAGATCCTGCACCAGGTTGGGGTCGTGCTCCAGGCCCATATGCTGGGTGATTTTATAGGAGTACGCGCCGTTGCTCTCGACGATTTCCAGGGTCATCACGCGTTCGTTGCCCGCCATGACTTCCAGAACGGTCGGCGGATAGGTGTTCCCTACGGCGTCGACCGTAAGCATGGTGTTGGGATGCCCCGAGGCGTGCACACCCAAAAGGGTCAGCATGGCCTGCACGCCCAGGGGACTCCACCCCACTCCCGCCGGGGTTTTTCCGCCATGCAGGAGATCCCAGCCGGTGATGTGGCTGTCGGCCGAAGCCGGGCCGTCCACGCCGAAGTCCGGGTTGAGTTTGCCGGTGTAAGGGGTATCGCTTTCCGTGCGATCGCTGTCTTTGCCGAAGATGCCGAACGGGAGGCCGCCCAAGCCGGAGCCGTTGTTGCTCAGGTTGGTGTTGGCCAACAGATCCACCAGATCGACCAAGGCGTCTGTCTTGAGCCCGGCCTGCAGGCTTTGACCAAGCATTTCGGTCAGGCTCTGGATGAATGCCTGGGGATTGCCCAGATCCAGTTCATCCAGGCCTTCCAGGATGGTTTGCCCGATGTATTCCAACATCAGGACGTTGGAGGCAAAGAGGCTTTCGGGCCCGTCGTCGTCCACGGTGATGCCGAAAAGGCTCTGCACGACGTCACCGTCGCCGTCGGTGACGTCGACGGGCAGCAGCAGAGGCAGCGGGTCGTCGTGGGCCAGACCGGGAATGAGGTGGCTGAGGGCGTGCGACTGGGTGTATTCCACCTGGTAGCCGGTCGTCGCGTCGCCGATAAGCCTGGCTGTGAAGACCACGTCGCCGCCCGGGCCGTCGGTGACGGTCAGCAGGCTGCCGTCGGCGGAAACCGTCACGGCCAGATGCGCTTTGGAATTGGTCGCGTGGTATTGGTCCAGGGCTTTTTCGACCAGATTCTTGTTCCAGGCCACCGAGGCGATGCCGTCCGGGGCGTTGTAGTCCAGGTTGTCGAAAGCAAAAGTGTGGGTTTGGTGCATGTCGTGGGATTCGTCCACATGCGCGCCGTCGATCGTGGGCAGCACGTGCGAATCCTTGATGTGAACGACCACTTCGTTGGAGGCCGTGTCGCCGTCGGCGTCGCGCACCACGTAGGCAAAGGACAAGGCCTCAAGAATATCGGCAATGCCCGAGGAGCCGTGGGCGATGGTGTCGTATTGGGTGTACTGATACCGGAAGTTGCCGTGGCCGTCGTCAATCAGCTCCAGCTTCATGACCACATGTTCGATGCCGCCTGCGTCTTTCCAGCCGATGGTGAGCTCTTTGGGGTCGGTCTCGCCCGCATTGAGCACGCTCAAGGGGATTTTGGTCCCTTCGGGGCCGACCGTGGCATGCAGGTTTTCGCTTTGCAACTCGGTCGCAATGGCTTTCGCATCCCAGAACACGGCCTTGAGGCCGCCGGTGTCGTCCGCGCCGAAATCCACGTGGATGTCGCCGGAGGCGTGGAGTTCGTCGGTGAACCGGAACATGCCTTCCCAGACCCAGCCGGTGGCGGGAAGAAGGCCCGCCGAGGGGCCGTCGTCGTCCACGGTAATCCGGCCTTCGGCGCGAATGGTGTCGCCGTCGCCGTCGGTGGCGACCACGGTGAAGGGCAGCTTCAGGGGGTCGTCATGGGCTCGATGCGATGACCCCTGCACCGGATGGTCCAGAGGCTGAAACTGGGTGTATGTGTAGTTGCCGGCCGCGTCGATGCTCAGGGTGAAGACCGGCGTGCCGTCGGGCAGCGAAGCGGTGATCTTTGTGGGATCGGAGTCGTCGATGTCCAGGGGCAGGCCGCCGGATTGCAGCCCCATGGCTTTCAAATCGGAGACGTCGAAACGGAAGGGAGCGTCGTTGGCCGGTCCGTCCGCGCCGAAATTGACGTGAACCGTGCCGCCGGTGGTGTTGTGGTGCTCAAAAGCGCCGTCGTGGTCGACATCCCGCATGAAGGTTTCATCAAGCTTATGGGCCTTGCCGACAACCAGACATTTTGGTCCGTCGTCGCGCACGTCGATGGAAACATCGATGGCCGCCTTGTCGCCGTCGTCGTCGGTGAGCACCAACTTAAGGTCAAGGGAGTCGGCCGGCTTTTCGTTGTGCTTCCAACCGGGATCGCCCGGCTTGGGGTGGTGCAGGCTTTCATACTGGATGAAGGTAACGCTGCCGTGGTTCACGCCGCCGGACAGCACGCCGTTGTCGTCTTCGGCCGCCACCACAAAGGCGACTCTGCCGTCGGGGTAGGCGCCGCTCGCGCCGCCTACCCGGCCGATGACCACGCCGTCCTTGTAATAAAGGAAAATGCTCTCGCCGGCAGTGGTTTTCCAGCCGGAATCCGCGCCGTCGTTCCCCTCAAAGCCGAGGAGGGCTTTGCCCGCGTTGCCGCCCGCGTCGTCCACGCCGTCGGAATGCAGGTTGTAGAAAACAGCTTCACGGGCAACGGACACGGGGTTTCCCGTGGGAATGTCGACGCCTTCGCCACGCAATCCGGTAAGGACGGCCTGGAGGGATACGTCGCGAGATAACCGCGACAACGAGATTTCATCTGTCCAGGGCTGCACGCCCTTGCTTTCGTCGGAGAGAATGGACACGCGCCGGCCGTAAAAGTCCGGGGTGTCTTCTTTGATGGTCACCCGCCAATCGCCCAGCGGCTTTTCGGCGATATTGTTGTCGAGTGTGAGTTCCTCGCCGCTGAAGTTGATTTCTTCCGCCCGAGCCGTGATTTCGATGGTGGGCGATAGGGGGCCGTCGGCGTGCGGATTACCGTCGGCGTCGCGCCGGCTTGTCCAGTCGTGCGGATCAAAGGAGAGGGTGGAGTTGACGCGGGCCAGCCCGCTCACATTGAAAATGTACGTCGCCTCGCCGTTGATGTTCACCTGGGCGTACGAGTCGGGTGCGTCGTGCAGGGCGGCGCGGGCTTCGTCGAGGGAGGCGAAGGAACCCACGGAGGCAAGGCTGCCGAGGCCGACGGCGTTGAGCGTCCAGTCTTCGGGAATGCCTTTGACCTCGATGGTATGAAATTCCGAACCGTCCTCATAATCCCGAAAGGCGGCCCGCACGTCAAAGGTGATCTCGTCCGCCTCCCCGGTGCGCACCTTTGTACCGCCATGGCTTCTCTGAGTTCCCCATTCGGCGTGGTCCTGCCGATCGATGTGCAGCTCGGCGCGTCCCCTGCCGGGCATGTCGGCCACGGCATCCACGACCACGACGGCGACGGTGGACTCGGTGGCGGAGTCCGTGCCGTTGTCGAAGGTCACGGAGACGTTGATGGGGAAGTCGGCGTCGCTGTTGTCTTTGGGCGGCAGGATGAACACGCCGGGGCCGGCGAACTGAGCAAACGAGAACGTATACTCGCCGGCGGCGTTGGGATCGAGCGGCGTGCCGGTTCCGTCGGCCGGGTTGCCCAGCCAGAGGCCGGCGCCGGCAGGCAGGCCGGAGATGGTCACCGCGCTTACCGACGAACCGGGGTCGGGCTGCACGTCGAGCGTGAGCCGTCCGGCTTCCCGGGAGTGGAAATCCCCTTTGTACTGGTGGGGCAGGCCGTCTTCGTACACGCCGGCGACGGCGCCGAGCGACCCGGTGGGACCGGTGATGACGCCGAAGCTGAAGGTGCCCCCGGCCAAATCGAGACCCCTGATGTAGTCCGGAGCTTCCGATGTATAGCCCCAGTAGTCGGTTCCCAGGGAACCAAACCTGTCCACTCCGTTGATCAGAGCGCCGGAGTGGTCGTCATACTCCCCCTCGCCGCTGCTCGGCGGGGCCGCCGTCGGCGCGGGACCGGCCGCCGTATTCATGCCGGGATAGTTTGCGGCCAAAAAGTCTTTGGAGGCGACTTCGGTGGAGTCCGCGAGTTTCAGGGTGGGCAGGCTTTGATCGCCGACGGCAAAGAAATTGGTCAGGGTCACCCGTCCGCCGTCCGCAAACGAGAGCGTCAGGTCATTGCCGGCGCGATCGAATGTGGCGTCGCCCTCGGGAAACGTCAGCTGGATCAGAGCCCCCGCCTGGGAGTCGATCGCCTGTGTGGTGCCCGCCGTTGGTCGCGGCACCGGAATGATGGTTTGCGGTTGAGTCGCTTGCGACATACACATATCCCCCATATGTTGTGCGCATTGCGCGCAGTTGATGAACAACTGTGGAGGAACAGAGGTGGGAACCGCTGCGAGTGCGAGAGCTTCGAGACGTACGATGATGGAAGATGTGCGTGCGGGAACCCCACCCTTAATCTGCCCGCTTGCAATAAGAATGCAGAAAAATATTTGGTTATGCAAGAATAAAACTATAGAAAATAATTATTCGTTATGATAATATATAAAATTTTTCAATAAATTTAGGCAGGTTCAAGCCTATAGAACTAATATCATGCATTTTTACATAAAAAGAAATTGGAAGAGATAAGAGATACGCATTACGGATTAATGATTTTATTTGATATTCATATGATAACACAAAGAAATCATTATACGGAAAAGAAGTTCAACGTATAGCGCGGAGTGCGCCGACTTTCGGTGTATTTAAAAGATCTTAATGGATGCCCGGTTTTCAGCCATGAAGCCCAAAGGGCAGCCTACGTACTGGGGCACGGCGCATAAAAAAAGAGGCCCGCTATGCGGGCCTCTTTGAGGATGGCGATTGCCGGCCTTATTTCACTTCGACTTCGGCGCCGGCTTCGACCAGCTGTTTCTTGGCGTCTTCGGCCTTGTCTTTGGCTACGGCTTCCAGGATCACGGAAGGAGCGCCGTCGACTTTGTCTTTGGCTTCCTTCAGGCCCAGGCCGGTCAGAGCGCGCACAACTTTGATGACGCCGATTTTGTTGGCGCCGGCGGCCTTCAGGTGCACGTCGAACTCGGTCTTTTCTTCTTCGGCCGGGGCGGCGGCGGCGGGCATGGCCACCATGGCGGCGGCCGGAGCGGCGGCCGACACGCCGAACTTCTCTTCAAGTTCTTTGATGAACTCGGAGAGTTCCAGAACGGTCATATTGGCAATGAAGTCGACGACTTGTTCTTTGGTCACGGACATGGGAATTCTCCTTGAAATGTCTTTGGTTTGCTGTGCTGCTTACGCGGCTTTCTTTTCTTCGAGAGCTTTCAACGCATACAACATGCCGCGAATGGTGTTGGCCAGCAGCGACACGAAGTTGGTGGGCACCGCGTTCAAGGTGCCCAGGGTTTGAGCCAGCAGTTCTTTCTTGCCCGGCAGCTTGGCCAGGGCCTCCACCTGCGCGGCGGTCAGCATTTTGCCTTCCAGGCCGGCGTGGCGGATTTTCAAGGTTTTGCTGGTCTTGGCAAAATCCGACATCGCCTTGGCGACGGCGACGGGATCCTGCAACCCGAGGGCGACTGCGCAGTTTTCGCGGAAGTGTTCTTTGATGACGTCCTGCGGACCGTCGCCAAAGGCGATACGGGCCAGGGTGTTCTTCACGACCACCAGCTCACCGCCGGCTTCGCGAACCTTCACCCGAAGGCGCGTCATCTCTTCCACCGGCATACCCTTGAAGTCGGAGACCACCGCGATCGAAGACGCTTCGGCTTTGGCCCGAAGCTGCTCGATTACCGCGGCTTTTTCTGCTCTGTTCACACGACTCTCCCGGAGTTGTGGTTTGCCTGGTGGAAATGCAAGCCAAAGAAGTCTCGGCGGGGCTTATAGGCTTGGCCGTGCCCGCTGTCTATGACTCGAATTTCCCTATCCTCTAGCCGATTGAAGGGCCGAAGCCCTTCGCCGAAAAGTGACCCGAAGAATCAACCTTCCAGAAATTTGCGGATCAGCAACGGATCCACCTTAAAGCCGGGCCCCATGGTGGTGGAGACGGCCATGTTTTTCATGTAGGTGCCCTTGGCGGCCGAGGGCTTCAGGCGGTTGACCTCGCCAAGCAGGGCCTTCAGGTTGTCCAGAATTTTTTCCGGACCAAAGGACACCTTGCCCAAGGGGGCATGCAGCACGCCGGCTTTGTCCACCTTGAACTCGGCGCGGCCGGCTTTGACTTCCTTGACCGCCCCGGCCACATCAAAGGTGACGGTGCCGGTCTTGGCGTTGGGCATCAGGCCGCGGGGGCCGAGAACCCGGCCGATTTGGCCGACCAGGGCCATGCAGTCGGGCGTGGCGATGGCGGCATCAAAGTCGAGGAAGCCTTCCTTGACTTTGGCGACCAGATCTTCCGCTCCGGCATGATCGGCGCCGGCGGCTTTGGCTTCCGCTTCTTTGTCGCCTTTGCAGAACACGACCACGCGCACGTTTTTGCCGAGGCCGTGCGGCAGAGAGACGGCGCCGCGCACCATTTGATCGGAATATTTGGGGTCGACCCCAAGGCCGAGAGCCACGTCGACGGTTTCGTCGAACTTGGCGAAGGCCGCGCCCAGCGATTTGGACACGGCGTCCTCTATGCTGAAGCGCTCCTGCAAATCCTGGCCTTCAACGGCCTTGCGGAATTTTTTTCCATGTTTGGGCATGTGAAAAACCTTTTATCCTGTCGTTTGAATCTCCTGCCGATACGTCGCGCGTGGCGCGGGCGGCAGTACAGTTGATTAAACGTTACTTAACCTCAAGGCCCATGCTGCGGGCGGTGCCGAGCACGTTGCTCACGGCCGCTTCAAGGTTTTTGGCGGTGAGATCGGGCAGTTTCAGCTTGGCAATCTCCTCGACCTGCTGCATGGTAATGGTGCCGACTTTGTTCCGGTTCGGTTCGCCCGAGCCTTTTTCCAACTTGGCGGCCTTCAAAAGCAGCACCGCCGCCGGAGGCGTCTTGGTGATGAAGGAAAAAGAACGGTCATGGTACACGGTGATCACCACCGGGATGACCATGCCTTTCTGGTCGGCCGTCTTGGCGTTGAATTCCTTGCAGAAGCCCATGATGTTCAGGCCGTGCTGACCCAACGCGGGACCAACGGGGGGCGAGGGGTTGGCGACGCCGCCGGGAATCTGCAGTTTGATCTTGGCAACTTCTTTTTTAGCCATAATGATCTTCCTTTCTGTGCGGGAACCGGAAAAGCCGGCGGCCGCCGTATGCCTCAACCCTTGGAGACTTGAACGAAATCAAGTTCCACGGGGGTTTGTCTACCGAAAATGGAAACGGAAACCCGAAGTTTTCCTTTGTCGTAGTTCACGTCGTCCACGGTGCCGTTGAACCCGCCGAAAGGCCCGTCAATAACCCGCACCTCGTCGCCGCGCTCAAAATTGAACTTGGGCCGGGGTTGTTCCTGCCGGGTCTCCATCAACGCGAGAATGCGTTGCGCTTCGGAGTCGCGCATGGGCGTGGGCCGGTTCTTGCCGCCCACAAATCCGGTCACCTTGGGAATGGACTGCACCAGGTGCCAGGAAAAATCGCTCATGGACATGCGCAGCATGACATAGCCGGGATAAAATTTGCGCGTGAAAGTTTTCTTTTCACCGCGCACCAACTCGATAATTTTTTCCGTGGGAATGACCACTTCTTCGATAAGCCCCTGGTCCTGCCCGGTGCGCATCATCTCACGAATGGTCTGCTCCACCCGGTTCTCAAAACCGGAATAGGTATGCACGATGTACCAACGCGCCTTTGTCGTGGGCTCTTGGATATCGGTCATATCATGCGCCTATGGAAAGAATTGCTTCAACAACCTTGACCAGAACCTGATCTATGAGGCCCAGGAAAATGGACATAAATACAACAAGGGCCACAACGGCCAGACTGGTGGCCTTCACTTCCTGTTTCGTGGGCCACGAAACCTTGCCGAGTTCCGTTTTGGAATCCTCAAAGTAGCGGATCAAGTCCGTTACTTTGGAGCCTCCCCCGGAACCCGTGCCCTTCCCTTGAGCCGGGCTTGTATCTTTGCTTTTTTTTGCGGCCATAGTCGTTACCTTTAGAAAGCCCGTTTGAGCCTTGGCGTTTCTCGGAAAAGAGCGGCCTTGTTATCCGGTACGGCCGCGGCAAGGGAAACCCCTTGCCGCGGCACCGGAGGCTTTGGCAGGGCAGGAGGGATTCGAACCCCCAACTTGCGGTTTTGGAGACCGCCGCTCTAGCCGTTGGAGCTACTGCCCTGTGATTGTGACGCTTGTCTCGCTACTTGGTTTCGCGGTGAAGCGTATGCTTTCTGTCCCAGGGGCAGTACTTTTTCAGTTCCATGCGCCCGGTGGTGGTCTTTTTGTTTTTGCTCGTGGCGTAGTTACGCCGTTTGCACTCGGTGCAGGCGAGCAGAATATTGATCCGCATGAGTGTTACTCCGTAATTTCGGAAACCACCCCGGCACCCACGGTGCGGCCGCCTTCGCGGATGGCGAAGCGCAGGCCTTGTTCCATGGCGATGGGGGCGATCAGCTCTACAATAAAGGTGGCGTTGTCGCCGGGCATGACCATTTCCACACCTTCGGCCAGGGCGATGATGCCCGTGATGTCCGTGGTACGGAAATAGAATTGCGGGCGGTAGCCGGTGAAGAACGGCGTGTGACGGCCGCCTTCTTCTTTGGAGAGCACGTACACTTCGGCCTTGAACTTCTTGTGCGGGGTGATCGACTTGGGAGCCGCGAGCACCTGGCCGCGTTCCACGTCGTCACGCTTCACGCCGCGGAGCAGGGCGCCGATGTTGTCGCCGGCCTGGCCCTGGTCGAGCAGCTTGCGGAACATTTCCACGCCCGTGCAGGTGGTCTTGACCGTGGGCTTGATGCCCACGATTTCGACTTCTTCACCCACTTTGATGATGCCGCGCTCAACCCGGCCGGTTACGACGGTGCCGCGGCCGGAGATGGAGAACACGTCTTCGATGGGCATCAGGAAGGGCTTGTCGATGTCGCGCTGCGGGTCGGGAATGTAGTTGTCGCAGGCGTCAAGCAGCTCAAGAATGGGCTTGGCGGCGTCGGCGTCGGCGCTGTCGCACTCAAGGGCTTTCAGGGCGGAACCGCGGATGACCGGGATTTCGTCGCCGGGGAAGCCATAGGAAGACAGCAGTTCGCGCACTTCCAACTCGACGAGCTCGAGCAGTTCAGCGTCGTCGACCATGTCGCACTTGTTCAGGAACACCACCAGGCTGGGCACGCCGACCTGACGGGCGAGCAGGATGTGCTCACGGGTCTGGGGCATGGGGCCGTCGGTGGCGGCCACCACGATGATGCCGCCGTCCATCTGG
>JAVBMX010000052.1:0-8919 GCA_031551885.1 Desulfovibrio sp. | reverse complement strand
TGGAGGCGCGATTACAACCGGGAGCGTCCGCACAGTTCCCTGAATTGGATGACCCCTGAAGAATACAGAAAAATGTATCAACTCTGTAACCCGACGGGAAATACTAACTTATCCTTGGGATACCTTATGGGGTAGGGTCATCCTCACATGCTTTGGTCGTCGATGGCGGACAAGCGCCGGCCGCCTTCTCCCCAGGAAAAGAGATAGTCCACCAGCCGGCCGGTATCTTCCTTGAAGACCGACACCGTCATGCGGCCGTCGTCCTGCGGGGTGATTTTGTACGCCCGGCCTTCGGCTTCCCGCGTTTTTTGTGACGGGAAGATGGGAACCAGGGGAGCGCCCGAGTCGTCTTTTTGCATGATCAGGGTATGGGGGGCGTGGTCGCCGGTTTTGGGATCTTCCTGAACGACCGTCACCGGCAAGGGGAAGACGGCGTTTTTGAATTGCAGGTTCACATCTTCGGCAAAGACGGCGAGGAAATCTTCGAACAGTTCCGGTTTGCCGCTTCCCGAAACCGCGCTCGGCGCGGGCAATGCGCCGGGTGTCGCGGCGGGAACCAACCGAAACAGCCCCGGCCCCGTCCAGGGGACCAGGGCTCCGGACGTCATGACAGGTTCCGTGCCGTCGGTGCGGCCGGTGAGTTCCGGGGGGCCAGGCCACCGTACCCGCGCCGTTCCGCAGCACCGGGATGTCGTCCATCCGGCCGCCGGACAGGATAGTGTTTTCGTTGCCGTCGACAACCTTCATGCCGGCATCGCCCATACCGGCGTAAACAACGGCCGGTCCGCGGGCGGTGAAACCGTCCGTGCTCGTAAACGCGGGTTCAATGACCATTTGACCCCTTTCGTCGATAAAGCCGTATTTGGCGGGGCTGCCCACCTGCACGTCCGCCAGGCCGTTGGGGCGAACATGCCCGCAGAGCTTATGCGCGGTTCGCGGCTGAGGTTGCCGTTGGCGTCGTAGCAGCCGTATTTGCAGTCGAAGTGCAGCGTGATGACCTTTTGGCCCTTGGCATCGATATATCCGGAGGTCTCGCCTTCCTTGACCATGGCAAGACCGTTGGCGGCAAAGGGACCGGCCTCGTAGAACGCGGCTTGATGACCATCTCGCCTTTGGTGTTGATGTAGCCCACTTTCCCCCGGCCTTCTCCGATGCCAAACCTCCGGCGGAGAAATCCCGCGCCCATTCAAAAAGGGGTTCAACGACCGTTTTGCCTTGGGCGTCGATGTAGCCCATCAAAAAAGCCGAAGTCCTGGGCTTCGGCAAAGGTCGGAACAATGATCAAAGCGCCCGTGGAGTCGATGAAGCCCCACTTACCGTCAACGCGGACCGCGGCCCGATAGGTGAACAGCGCGAATGAAAAAAATGGAGATACAGGCCATAAACCGCCGGCCCACCGGGGGGCCGGCGGAAGTCGTCGCTTCAAATTCCCGGCTTAAGCGTCGGCGATATCCTTGAGGTTCCGTTCCCGCTCGTCTTTGCTCCACCGCGCGCAGAAAGAGGGTTGCCCGCTCTTGATGCGCTTCACACAGTTGTTGCATTGGATGCAGGCGCGAATTTCCCCCGGCATCCGGCCGGCGGCTTTATGAACCCAGTTCGGGTCCGCGAACAGAACCCTCGCAAGCCCGATGAGGTCGGCGGCTCCCTCTTCAACCAGCTTTTCGCAGTTTGCCGGCGTCTGCAGATGTCCGGCCGCGATCACCGTCATGGTGGGAACGGCCTGCTTGATGACGGCCGCTTCCCTGACCATGAACATTTCAGGCGCTTTGCCCTGCATTTCGGGCAGGGCAAAACACTCATGCGTGCCCGAGGCAGGGGAAAGATAGATCGGGTTGAGCGTCTCCGTCAGTTTTTGAGCGAATACGACGGATTCTTCCAAAGCCAGACCGCCGGGAAGGTACTCCAGCGTCATGAACCGGTAGCCTACCGAATAGTCTTTGCCGACAGCCTCGCGCACTGCGGCGGCCACTTCCAGCGGGAAGCGCATCCTGTTTTCCGGGCTGCCGCCGTATTCGTCCGTGCGGGTGTTGGTGCGGGGCGAGATGAAAGACGCCAAGAGATAACCCGTTGCGCCGTGCAGTTCCACACCGTCAAAGCCGGCTTCTTTCATGCGCTTCGCCGCCGAGGCGAAGTCGGCCGCAATCTTCCGTAGCTCGTGGACGGTCAGTTCGCGCACGGGCCGCCCGAAAGCATCCACCGGAGAAGGGCCGACGGCCTCCGCACCGGCGAACCGCCCACCATGGACAAGCTGAATGACCGCCTTGCTCCCTTTATTCCGAATGGCGGAGGCCAGTTCACCCAGACCCGCCGTCGTTTTGCCGGTCACCTGCGGGCATATTCCGGAAGCGCCTTCCGGGGTGACGGCGGTGGCCTCCACAATGATCATTCCCGCCCCGGAGTCGGCCATACGTTCATAGTAGGTGAGCAACTGCGGGGTGACGCCGCCTTCCGGCGTGGCATAAGCGGTCTGGAAGGGAAGAAAAACAACCCGGTTGCGAAGCGCCATATTTCCCGCCGTGAAGGGTGAAAATACCCGTCCCATATATTCCTCGCTTGGCTGATGAGTGCATATCGCTGCAAGCCTGCATCATGTCCCGCAACATGACATAGGACGCAAAGCGAGGCAAACATGAAGGAGCCCGATTCGAATGGCTTGAAAGACGTTACGGCAGCGTTGGTTGATGATTTCGCTTTCTTGTCCGGACGCCGCAAAAGACCCTCTTCCTGGGAGGATAAAAAAATCCCCCCAGGCGGGAAGCATGGGGGGAGGGAGCGGGCGCTTTCACCCGGCTGGATTGGCGAATCGGCTACAAATACGCCCGCAGTAAGTCTTCCACGGTGTCGCGCCGGCGGATGAGCCGGGCGTTGCCGTCGGAGCCGATGAGCACTTCGGCCGGCCGCAGGCGCATGTTGTAGTTGGAGCTCATGGAGTGGCCGTAAGCTCCGGCGTCCAGGGCGGCAATGATGTCGCCCCGCCGGCATTCGGGGATGTCCCGGTCGTTTGCCAGGATGTCGCCGGACTCGCAGATGTTGCCGGCGATGGTCTGGCGCATGATCTCGCGCGGCGAAGCCTCGGCCGGATAGACCTCCAGATCGTGAAAGGCCTCGTACAGCATGGGGCGGGCCAGAATGGTGAAGCCGAGGTCCGTTCCCACGTAGCGCACGGAGCCGTTGCTTTTGGCCGCGTGCACGGTGCCGAGCACCAGCGAGCATTCGGCGGCCACGTAACGGCCCGGCTCGGTGATGAAACGCCCGGCATACCCGGTTTTTTCCACCCAGGGCAGGACAAGGTCTTCAAGGGCGCGGCCCAGGGCCTTCAGGTCGAGGCGCGCGGCGTTCTCATATTTACGGTAGGGAATGCCGAAGCCGCCGCCGAAGTCGAGCACTTCCAGCCCTTCAAATTCCTCGGCCAGCGCCAGCAGGGTGGCGGCGGCCTCCAGGTAGGGGGTGGGCTCCAGGAAGAGGGAGCCCACGTGCTGGTTGAGGCCCTTGAGGCTCAGCCCGTGGCGCTCAAGAATGCTCCGCATGCGGGGAAATTCCTCGGGAAGGACGCCGAACTTGGTGTCGTGCCCGGCGGTAATCACCTTCTTATGGTGCCCCGCCCCGATGCCGGGGTTGATCCGCACCATGACCCGACCGCCGGGGCAGGCTTCGCCGAACATCTCCAACTGATCGAGGGAATCCACGCCTACCAGGGCGGTTTCTTTGCCCGCAACGGCCAGTTCCTCGCGGGAAACGTTGTTGCAGACGTAAAAAATTTCTTCGCGCGTGAAGCCCGCGGAGCGCAGGACGGCCAGCTCGCCGGGGCTCATGGCGTCCGCGTGCAGGCCTTCCTCGCGGATGATCCGTAAAATATGCGGGTTGGCGTTGGCTTTGGTGGAATACGAAGCCATAAAGCCGGGCAGTCGGGCGAGGTCGCGCATTTCACGGCAGGAACGGCGCAGGATGTCTTCATTGTAAACATACAGCGGGCTGCCGAATTCGGCGATCAAGTCCAGAGGAGTGCGTGAGCCGAAAAAACGGAGGGAATCGGTGTAGGCGGTGCGGGTGGCGGTCATTGAGCCTCAAGCAGTGCGTTGGCGGTGGAATGGAGGAACGGCCGGACGACATTCCGGCGCGGACCCCTTTTGTGCATTTTTTTCGTTCGGCCGGCAAGCGTTCGGGCGAGGGAGGAAATTCTGGGGCGCCGCCCCAGACCCCGGCAGGGGATTGAGCCAGGACTGCCAAGGTCAACCGACCTTCCTCGCTTTGCGATGTAAAATGGTCACCTCACAGCAACGAGGGCGGCGCCTGCGCCCCCAATTGTCTAAATCCCCGCAGGGCGCGGGGATTTAGACTTTGAGAGGCTCGGGGTCTTATGCGGCAGGAAGCCGCATGGATGCCGGAGGTCTTCCGACGGTACCCGATGGTGAGGTGTACGATGCGCTGGGTCAATCATTCCCCCTTGCCGGGGGGTTGGGCGCCGCTTGCGCTGTTGTGAGACAGACTTCCCCATAATCGGGGGCCAAGCTGACCGGCGAACCTCGGCAGCCCTGTTTGAGCCCCCTACATCCGTCACCCGGCCGCGAGGATGCGGGGCAGGGAGGCGCGCACGCAGTTGCGGCCGTCGCTTTTGGCCTGATACAGGGCGGCGTCGGCGGCGCAAAGCAGGGATTCGGCGGACCGGCCGGCTTCGTCGGAGACATCGGCGATGCCGAAGCTCGCGGTGACCCGCAGCGACTCATCGCCCAGGAAGGGATGCTCGGCAATGGACTTGCGCAGGCGTTCCGCCTGCTTCAGGGCGCCCGAGGCGTCGGTGTTCGGCAGCAGCAAACAGAATTCCTCGCCGCCGACCCGGGCGCAGTAATCCGACAGGCGCAGCGAGCGGCTGATGAGGCCGGCCGTTTGGCGCAGAACCTGATCGCCGATCTGATGCCCCCGGGTGTCGTTGATTCGTTTGAAGTGGTCGATGTCCAGCAAGACCATGGACAACGGCCTGTCGTAGCGGTCGGCGCGGTCCAGCTCTTCGCGCAGACGGCGGTCGAAATGCCGGCGGCAGTACAGGCCGGTCAAGGCGTCGAAATTCGCATGGCGACGCAGTTCTTCCACGGCGCAGGTGTGTTGCAGGCTGAGGGCCAGATGCCCGAGGGCGGAGTCCAGGGTCAGGGCCTGATCTCGTCCGAGGGTGCTGGTCAGCGAGGTTTCCAGCAGCAGCAGACCGATGGTCTCGCCACCCGCCAGAAGCGGCAGGCAGAGCGGCCGGGCGTCCGGGGTGCGGGTTCGTTCCAGGCTCAAAGGTTGCTCGCGGACGGCTTCGACTTCACAGCGAAAGGCCGCCGTGGCTTGCTCCAGAAGCGAGTTGCGGGCTCGGGCGTAGTCTTCGCTGCCGTACTCCGCGCCGATGAACAGATGCAGTTGGGGAGAGAAACCGGCTCCGGCGGTCCGTACGGCCGCGTGCCCCGTATGCACGGGGAACAGCCCTTTCAGGGCGCTCAGGGCGGCGGCCACGACTTCCGCCGGGTCGGACCGTTCACGCGTATCGGTCAGGAAGGTGACCAAAAAAGCCAACAGTTCGTTTTTTCTCTCCAGCAGTTCGCGCTCCAAAAGGATTTCCCTGGTCATGCACATGATGTCGTGATGCACTTCCTGGGCTTCGACCGCCCGGTTCATGATGCCGCGCACCCGCTTTTTGGTCAGGGGCGGGCGGACGATGTCGGCAGCGCCGCTGTCGCCGGCTTCTTCGAAGTCGCGCAGGGAGTAATCGTCGCTCAGGAGAATGACTTTGGGACTCAGTTCCAGGTGGCGGATGTGCGCCGGTTCCAAAGAGGCCATGTGCCGGTTGGCGGAAGAAGAGACCCACAGGATGAGTGGGGGGATTTGCTCCATTTCCTGGATGCCGGGAATCACCCCGGCCGGCCAAAGAATAAGCTGAGATTCCTCGCCCAGCGTTTCACGCAGGCGATCGGCCTGTTTATCGGAAAGATCCAATCCCCAGCATATGATAGGTTGCTTTGTTTGCAGCACGTCAGCCTCGCAAGATGAGAGAGTTGTGCCATCAGGAAGCAAATGACGGGCCAAGTATGATTTTTATTAATTATATTAAATAAATATTGATATGCCGCTCATGTCTGGGGAAAGTTTTGCCTATTTTTTTGACGGCCGGGAGAATAGGTGCAAAGTCATTGGGGCGGTAGCGGGAAAGGGTGCTGCTCGTCGGAGGCGCCGTTCCGGTTCCTTCGGCGCTTTGGTTCGTGCAGGGAAAAAGAGACCGGGAGGACACGGCGCGGACTGGGAAAGAACGGCCGGGAAGGGTGTCGGGCAAGGGGGGCGGCGGGGGAAGGCGGTTTCGTGGAGCGCCGAGGGGAAATGAGGAGAAGAGGCCCATCCGCCGTCAAGGGGGGCGGCGGCCATCAGCGACACCAGAGGAGACCTTCCCGGCGACCAAGTCTTGCGCCGAACGGCAGGCCTCATCAGCCGCTCGCCGCGCCCTTCAGGTTGCCCGGCCGGAGCGAAAGGCGGCGTTCCGGCCGCGCCGCTATCCTTTCAGACGCGGGCTTGCTTCGGCCAGGGTGGTGCAGCGCAACTCGCGCAGCCACGCCCCGGAGGCCGCTCCCTGGTTGCTGCGTTCCGGCGGCAGGTGCACGGCGAGGATGATCGCGAGATCCCGCTCGGCCGCTTCAAGCAGATCCGTTCGGCCGGAGTCGGCCTGGGCCGTCAGAAACAGCGGGCGGACCAGATCGGCGGCATGCGCCTCCATCAAAAGGTCCACGCGGGTGCCCGAGCGCAGGGTGGGGTAAACGCCCGCCTTCATGTGCAGACGCGCGACTTTTATTCCGGCCGTGCGCATCCGGTTGGGCAGGCGCAGACGGTCGGCGAGGGTTGCGGCCGCCGCCGTTCCCCGGACCTCATGCTCATAGTGATGTGGGAGAATTTCGGGCGGCGTGGTCGCCTTGCCCAGGTCATGACACAGAGCCGCCCAGACGGCCAGGATCCGGGTTTCTTCGGGGTCGTCGCGGCAGAGCAGGGCGGTTGCATCCATGACCCGGGCGGTGTGCTCCAGGACCGAAGCGTTGTGGTACCTGGGCGGCCCGGCAGGAATGTCGGAGATTCCCTCACATTCGGTGAACCAGGGGGAGAGACGCCCCGCTTCGGCCAGGTCCCGCAAAAAATCGCCGGGTTTCGCCGCCGCGCAGGCTTTCTGGGTTTCCCGGCCGACCTGCTCCGGGGCGATGGCCTGGAGGTCGACGGCGGGGTTGCGCATGGCCGCCAGGCATTCCGGGTGCAACGCAAATCCGGGCAGAGAGGCATGCAGCCGGGCCGCCCGAAAGAGCCGCACCGGGTCGTCGGTCAGAGATTCGGGCGAGGCCGGGCGGAGCACCCGGTCGCGCAAATCTTCCAATGCCTGCGGATGGGCGAAGAGGCGGCCGTCTTCCGCCAGGGCCAGGGCGTTGCAGGTGAAGTCCCGGCGCAGCATATCGGCCGCAAAGGAGCCGCCCCGCATCGGGGTATATTCGTATCCCCCCAAAAGATAGATGGGGCAAGGCAGGTCGCGGACCTTGCGGGCTTGGGGATTTGCCTGTATGAAGTCGGCTTCCGGGCCGTCAAAAAGCAGGTCGAGATCGCGTACAGGCCTTCCCAGCAGCAGATCTCTGACGGCGCCGCCGGCCGTATAATACTTCATGATGGTTCCGCCTTTGATTGCCGGACACCGGCATTCCGCCCCCACGGGACGGGAAAGATATACCCCATTCCTCTTTGAGAGAAAAGGCGTCGTTACCGCATGAACTCGAAGCCGGCTTTGCTTGTGGTCTTGAAGAACGGCCTCGCTCCGGTGGCCGAACCCATCGTTTGCGACGATTTTCGCGGTCCCCGCTCCCTGCTGGGGGAAGGAACCATCCTGCCCAAACCGGTCTGTACCTGGGGCGCCACAATAGACTCCTGCGTGCTGCTCGCTTCCCGCATCTCGCAGTCTCGCTCCGTGGTATTGTACGACTCGAGTCTGGATCCCAACCCTTCGCCGGAACTTTCCATACCCGCCGACACGTACTTGGCCGGGCGGTGTACCTCGGCCTTCGACGTGGCCTGGGAACTTATGAGCGTCGACCTTTTGCCGGAGTGGGGCGCGGTGCTTGCCTCTTCCCAGACCGGCGGACGCGGTCGGATGCGTAAACCCTGGGTTTCTCCCAGAGGCAACCTGCACGTCGTTTTCCGCCTGCCCCGCCTGATGGCCGACCTGGGCAGTCCGGCTTCCGTGCTGACCGGGCATCTGCTGGTCCGGGCTTTCAGCAAGGCGGGCTTTCACCTGCTGCTGAAGTGGCCCAACGATTTACTGGATTCCTCCGGGCGCAAAGTCGGCGGGCTGCTGCTGGAAGAACGCGACGGCATCCTTCTGGCCGGGCTGGGAGTCAACCTCCAGGAAGCCCCCAAGGCCGAGGGGCTGCGCAAAGAGGGCGCTCCCCCGGCGGGCGTGCTGTTTGCCGATGCCGGGGGTGAGGAAGATTCCCCGCCGGCCCCGTTCGCCCTGTGGCGGGCTCTTGTCTCCGGCGTTATCGAGGCGTATGACGAAGACGTGCGAGGCGTTGATCCCTCGGAATCCGTTGCGCGGGCTGCGTTGCATCTGGCCTGGAAAAATCGGCGGGTGCGCGTGGAAGACGCCGACGGCGTCGTCGAAGGTATCTGTATGGGACTGACGCCCGCCGGAGGGCTGTTGCTCGACGTCAACGGCGTGGACAGAGAAATCCTCTCCGGCAGCTTGTTTCCAAGCGATTTGTGATGAGGAAGTTTACGCTGGGGGACTCCGTCCCCCAAGCCCCCTGGACCCCGATGGGGGCCGGGGTGGTCAGCCAACCCCGGCCCACCAACCACCCGACGGGAAACAAGGGGGGGAGCCCACACAACGGGGGGGGGAGGGGGCGGCGCCCCCCCCCAACTGAACCGACA
>JAVBMX010000006.1:0-46857 GCA_031551885.1 Desulfovibrio sp. | reverse complement strand
CCCTTTCAGGGAGGCTTGGAGGTGCCACCCGCGTTGTTCTAAGGCAACATTGCTCACATCACGGAGGTGCCGGCCGGCGGGTTACTCACGCAGCCCTGTTTGCGCCCCTCCAAAGGAACAATTAACGAGTCCTGAACCTAGCATTACAAGCGGGGTAAAAGGCCGACTTATGCGGCCCTGTCTACAGCCCCAACCAATGAAGGTTACATATGAAAACTTTGGGTAGCGCGGATGTGACCGTCATCGGCGGCGGAGCGGTGGGAACCGCCGTGGCCGCCTATCTGGCTTTGGCCGGTGTGGACACGGCTCTGGTGGAACGGGGCGAGTATGCTTCGGGCTCAAGCAGACGTTGCGACGGGCATGCCGTAACTTACGACAGCCCTCCCGGTTTTTTCAGCCGGTTCTGCAAACTGGGCCTGGACCTGTTTCCGGAGATGATCCCCCTGCTGCCCTGCGACATCCAGTTCGAGCCCGAGGGCATCGGCCTGCTGGTGGACGACGAGCACGACATGGAAACCGTGCTCGCCACATATGAGGGCAAAAAAAAGGAAGGCGTGCCGGTCGCCCTGTGGGATCAAAAAGATTTGCGGCACCATGAGCCCAATGTGGCCGATCGGGTGCTGGCCTGTCTCAATTTTACGGGCGACGCCAAGCTCAACCCCATGCGCCTTGCCTTCGGGCTGGCCCAGCTCGCCCGCGACAACAAGGCGAAGACGTTCACTTTCACGCGTGTCGACGGCATCTCTGTGGACGGAGGAGGGGCCGTCAACGCCGTGGAAACAGACCGGGGCGCGATTCTCACCAAGCGGGTCGTTCTCTGCGCGGGCGTCTGGACGCCCCTGCTCGGTCAGATGGCCGGAGTGTCCATTCCCATCCGCCCGCGCCAAGGGCACGTGCTGGTGACGGAGCGGCTCTCCGGCCTGATCGGCAAGAATTACGCGGAGTACGGTTACCTCGCCGCCAAAGGCGGCAAGACGCGCGCGGGCGTCACCCCGGCCATGGAGAACTTCGGCGTGGCCATGGTGCTGGAACCCTCGCACGAGGGCACGGTGCTGATCGGCAGCAGCCGGCGCTACGTGGGCATGAACACCGAGCCGCACCCGGCGGTTATGCAGGCCATGGCCCAACGCTGCATGCACTTCTTCCCGTCCTTTGAAAAAACGCGGCTGATCCGGGCCTACGCGGGGCTGCGCCCCGCCTCGCCCGACGGCAAGCCGATCATTTCGCCCACCCACGTGAAAGGCCTGTTCGTGGCTTCCGGGCACGAGGGCAACGGCATCGGCCTTTCCCTGGTCACCGGCAAACTTGTTTCCCAGATGCTTACCGGCGGGGAACCGCTTCTGGACATCTCGCCGCTGCACATCGATCGTTTCGGTTTGAACCCCAAAGCACTGCCCGCCGACTGAGCCCCGCCGGGGAACGGTCCGCCCGCGCATGAAAAGGCACTCAACGCACAGCACTTGCAGGAGAACGCCATGCATGTTTCACACCTGTTCGAAACCATAGACACCCACACGGCCGGCAACCCCACCCGCAACGTGGTCGCCGGCGTGCCGGACATTCCCGGCAACACCATGCAGGAAAAGATGGCCTATGCCCGCGAGCACCTCGGCTGGATGGTCTCCACGCTGATGCGCGAACCGCGCGGCCACGGCAACATGTCCGGCACCCTGTGGCTGCCGCCCTGCCGGCCCGAGGCCCACATGGGCATTCTGTTCATCGACGCCAGCGGGCTGATGAGCATGTGCGGGCACAGCACCATCGGCTGCGTTACGGCCATGCTGGAAAGCGGCCGGGTGCCGATCACCGGCGACATTACCGAGGTGAACATCGACACCGCGGCCGGCTTGGTGCGTACCCGGGCCGAAGTCAAACACGGCCGGGTTGTGCGGGTGACCTTCCGCAACGTGCCCTCTTTCCTGTACCGCTCGGGCGTCGTGGACGTGCCGGGCTACGGCAAAATTCCCTACGATGTGGCCTTTGGCGGCAACACCTACGCCCTTACCGACGCCGCAAACATGAACCTGGACCTGCGCCCCGCCAACCTGGCCGAGATCATCCGGGCGTCCCAGGCCTTCGGTTACGCCGTGCGCAAGGAAGTGGACTTCGTGCATCCCCTGGATCCCTTCCTGAAGGGCATTTCGCACGTGATGTTCTCCACCAAACCCGAGGACCCCAAGGCAACTTACCGCAACACGGTCATTTTCCTGCCCGCCTCTGTGGACCGCTCCCCCTGCGGAACCGGCACCTCGGCCCGGGTGGCCTCGCTGTTCGCCAAGGGCGAGTTGGCCCTGAACCAGGAGTTCGTGCACGAAAGCATCATCGGCACCCAGTTCACCGCCCGCATCGTCGAAGCCGTGGACGTGGACGGCTGCAAGGGCGGCGTGCCCGAAGTCTCGGGCCGAGCGCACTTCACCGGGTTGCACAAGTTCGTCATCGACCCGGACGATTCGCTGAAGCACGGTTTTAGTATGGATTGATTGGTTTTGGGCTTGTGTGGAGGACTCCGTCCCCCACGCCCCCTGGCAGGGGATTGAATCCCCTGCACCCCCATTGTCGGCAAACCGCGCAAAGCGCGGATTTGCCGACACATGAGGGGGTCTGGGGGGAATCATTCCCCCCAGGCGGGGTTTGGGGCGGCAGCCCCAACCAATTGCGGAGGCAATTATGTACACCAGGGTTTTTCCTCCGGAGCGGGGCTTGGTCACCATCTATGTTGAGGACGTGCCGGTGCAGACGGTTGAGGGCGCGACCGTGACCGCCGCCATGGCCGAAGCGGGCTTCGACGTCGCACGGAGCACGGCGAAACGGCATGAAGAACGCGGCCCTTTCTGCCACATGGGCGTCTGCTTTGAATGTCTGATGGAGATCGACGGCGTGCCCAACACCCAGGCCTGCCTGACCACGGTGCGTGAAGGCATGCGGGTGAAGCGGCAGCAAGGCGCGCCTTCCTTCAAGCCTGAAACGATTTCTTCGTGAAATTGTCTGAGACACGATATGCAGCCGAGATTTAAAAACGAATACGCAAGCGGGCGGCCGACGGCTCGGCCGCAGGAACACAGAGGCGTTGTAACGCCCGTGTGTTCCAAGGAGTCTATCTGATGCGTCTGTCTTGGGATCTCGTCGTCATCGGCGCCGGCCCGGCCGGTATGTCCGCCGCTCTGGAAGCCGTGCAACGCGGCCTGTCCGTTCTTGTTCTGGACCGGCAGGAGCAGCCCGGCGGCCAAATTTTCCGTTCCGTCGGACGGGCCGACGCGGAAAAACGCCACAAGCTCGGGCCGGATTACGCCAAGGGTTTTTCTCTGGTCGAGTCGTTCCTGAACTCCGGAGCGGAATTTCTCGGCGGGGCGAACGTCTGGCACCTCGCGCCCGGCCGGGTTTACTTCAGCCGCGCGGGGGAAAGCCGGGCGGTCACGACCCGGTACCTGCTCATCGCCGGCGGGGCCATGGAACGCCCCGTGCCGATTCCCGGCTGGACCCTGCCCGGCGTGATCGGGGCCGGGGCGGCCGATGTGCTCCTGAAAAGCGCCTCTTTGCTGCCGCAGGGGCCGGTTGTTTTGTGCGGCAACGGCCCGCTTATTCTGCAGACCGCCGCGCATTTGAAGGAGTTCAACGTGCCCGTGGCCGGGGTGGTGCTCACCGGCGCCCCGAGCAACGTGCTCAAGGCGCTGCCCGCGCTGCCCGGGGCCGTATCCCGCCCCATGTACATGGCCCACGGCATGGTCATGGGCCTGCGCATGCTCTTCGGGGCTCCCTGCTCGTTGGGGGCCGAGGCCCTGGCCGTGCGCAAAGAAGGAGAAGAGTTTTCCGTGACCTTCCGCTCCCGAGGCCGGGAGCGTGAGCTGAAAGGCCGCTCGGTGCTGCTGCACGAGGGTGTGGTTTCCGAAACCCGGATCACCCGCCTGGCCCGCCTGAGCCACGTGTGGAACGGCCGCCAGCGCTACTGGCACGCGGCGGCGGACGAATGGGGCAACACCAACCTGGAAGGCATGCTCTGCGCGGGCGACATCGCCGGCGTGCGCGGCGCGGAAGCCGCCATGGCCGGTGGACGCCTGGCCGCGATGGAGGTCTGCCGTCGCCTCGGCAAACTGGCCTTGGACGAGCGGGATGCCGTAGCCCGGCCCTTCCTGCGCGCCTTCAGGCGCAGCCTCCTGGTGCAGGCCTTCATGGACAGGGTTTTCGCGCCCCGTCCGGCAAACCTCCAGCCCGCGGACGACGCCCTGGTCTGCCGTTGCGAGGAACTGACGGCCAAGGAACTGCGCGAAACCATTTTGGCCGGCTGCTTTACCCCGGACGGGCTCAAGGCCCAGGCCAGACCGGGCATGGGCACCTGTCAGGGACGCATGTGCTCCGCCGCCGTGGCGGAAATGATCGCCCACGCCGCCGCCGTTCCGCTGGAGCGGCTCAACCCGTATCACGCCCAGTTGCCCCTTGTGCCCCTCGCCCTGGGAGAGCTGGCCGCCATGACCATACCGGATGAAGGATTATAGAGCAAAGTAACTTTGAAAAGTTACTTTGCTCTGACGGCCGCGCAAGCGGGTGTCCGCTTGCGCACTCGTTCAGAAGTCGGTCGGTAATATGGTTGCATGGGCAATTTCAAAATGAAATTGCTTTAGAATCACTCGGCTCTGAAAGAGGTTTCCACATGGTTCCCCCGCCTTCGCTCCGCGTGAAGGTCGGCTGAGAACAGGCGCTCCGGCCGGAACGGCCCGAATGTCCCGTGTCTTGTAGTGCGGCCTCCGTTCCTCGGTGGTCCGAACAGAAAGACGCCGTGTGAACCCTATCGGCCGGCTCACAACCACGAGCTTTTTCATAAGGAGGTTTCTCTGCATGTCGGGTGGAAAGTTTAAAAAACAACTGTCCCTGTTGGACCTGACCATGGTCGCCTTGGGAGCCATCTTCGGCTCGGGCTGGCTGTTCGCCTCCAGCCACGTGGCCGCCATGGCCGGTCCCGGAGGGCTCATCTCCTGGGTCATCGGCGGCGTGGCCGTGCTGCTCCTCGGCTTCGTTTACTGCGAGCTTGGCGCGGCCCTGCCCAAAGCCGGCGGCATCATCCGCTTTCCGGTGTTCTCCCACGGCGAGTTGCTGGGTTTCCTGCTCAGCGTCATGACGGTCATCGCTTTCTCCAGCCTGATCGCCATTGAGGTTGTGGCGGCGCGTCAATACGCGGCCGCCTGGTTCCCCTCGCTCACGTCCGGAACGGACGGCAGTCCGACCATCCTCGGGTGGGTCGTGCAATTCGTCCTGCTCATCATCTTTTTCGCCCTCAACTACTGGAGCGTGAAAACCTTCGCTCTGGCCAACAACATCATCAGCCTGTTCAAGTTCGTGGTGCCCTTTCTGGTGGTGGTCTTCCTGCTGCGCTACTTCAACACCGAGAACATGACCATTCAGGGGCTGATTCCCTACGGCAGCTCCGGCGTGCTCGGCGCGGTTTCCGCCGGCGGCATCATCTTCGCCTACCTCGGCCTGACGCCGGTCGTCTCCGTGGCCAGCGAGGTGAAAAATCCGCAGCGCACCATCCCCGTGGCCCTGATCCTGTCGATCATCCTGTCCACGGTCATTTACATTCTGCTCCAGCTCGCCTTCCTCGGCAGCATTCCCACGGACATGCTCCAAAACGGCTGGCACGCGGTCAAAAGCGAGTTCACCCTGCCCTATCACGACATCGCCGTGATTCTCGGCCTGGGCTGGCTCGGCATACTCACCGTGGCCGACGCGGTCATTTCTCCCAGCGGCACCGGCAACATCTACATGACCGCCACGCCCCGGGTTATTTACGCCTGGTCCAAAAACGGCACCTTCTTCAAAAGGTTCAGCCACATCGACGCTAAATCCGGCATTCCCCGCCCGGCCCTGTGGCTGACCTTCTTCCTGTCCATCTTCTGGACCCTGCCCTTCCCCTCGTGGGAAACCCTGATCGGCGTGGTCTCCGCCGCCCTGGTCATGAGCTACGCCATCGCGCCGATCACCTGCGGCGCCCTGCGCAAAAACGCCCCGGATCTGCCGCGCCCCTTCAGGGTCTCCGGCATCGCCGTCATGGGGCCGCTGTCGTTCATCATCGCCGCCCTGATCGTCTTTTGGTCGGGCTGGGCCGTGGTTTCCTGGCTCCTGAGCGTACAAATCGTCCTGTACGTCGTTTACCTGCTCTTCAAAAAATACGTGCCCACGGACCTGGTCAGCCTGAAGCAGCAGATCGCCTCGTCCATCTGGCTGATCGGCTTCTATGCCATCACCATTCTGATCTCCTGGCTCGGCACCTTCGGCGGCGGCAGAGGCATCCTGCCCGAGCCTTACGACTCCATCATCATGGCCGTGGCCTCCCTCGGCGTCTATTACTGGGGCGTGAACACCGGTCTGCCCAAGGCCATCATCCCCGAAAACGACCCGGAAGAAGATTAAGAAGAAGGCAGAATTTCTGGGGGAGGTGACCTCCCCCAGACCCCCTCATTATGAAAAACCCCGCGTAACGCGGGGTTTTTCATAATGCGCGAACCATTTCAGGCGGAAAACAGCTTTAACCCGGTCATTCCGGTCACAATCAATCCAACGCTGAAAAGACGGGGAAAGGTCGCCGGCTCTCCCAACACCAGAATACCTACAATAAATGCGCCGACAGCGCCTATTCCGGTCCATATCGCATAGGCCGTCCCCAGCGGAAGCGTTTTCATCGCCAGGGATAAAAGCCAAAAACTTCCGGCCATGGCGGCCAGGGTTATGGCGCTGGGCCAAAGCCGCGAGAAGCCCTCGGTATATTTGAGGCTCACGGCCCATACCGTTTCAAGCAGGCCGGCAAAAAATAACATAAGCCAATTCATAAGGACTCCTTCTTTTATGAGGTCGTCCTCGTGAAATGGCTACACGGATGGGTCGTCCCATCAATTGAAACTTATACCTGATACGTTTGATGCCGGCAAATTGCAGCATCGCGCGCACCTTATCCCCATCCCCGGCCGGACAAAAACCCCGGATGCCGTTGCGGGAATCCAGGGTTTCGCCGCCCCCTCGGGGAGCGGGTCGTCGGCTGCGCTTTGCCTTACCCGTCAACCCAAGTGTTCCGCCAAGACCCGGATGAGTTCATCACTGTTGATGGGCTTGGCGATGTGCCCGTTCATGCCGGCCTCCAGGCTGGCCTGAATGTCTTCCTTGAACGCGTTGGCGGTCATGGCGATGATCGGCACCGCTCGTGCCCCCGGCCCTTCGGACTCCCGAATCCTCCGGGCGGCGGAAAGACCGTCCAGCCTGGGCATTTGGATATCCATGAGGATCAGGTCGTAGCCGGGGTGCTGCGCAAGCATCTCCAAAGCCTCCAAACCGTCGCCCGCGCAATCCACACCCACTCCGGTCTCTTCCAGCAGGCTCTGAGCCACCTCACGGTTGATCTCATTGTCTTCCACCAGCAGAATACGCTTTTCCTCCCAGCGGCGAAGCGGGACGCTTCGTCCCTTTTCCGGGAGCAACCGCCCCTGGGTCAGGTTCAGCAGCGTGTCCAACAGGGGGGAAGGCAGAATCGGCTTGGGCAGAAAACCGGCCAGCCCCAGGCCGGAGACGGTTTTTTCCAGCTCCGACCAGTCCATGGCGGAAATCATGACGATGATCACGTCGTTGCCGAGAATGCGCTTTATTTCCCGGGCCGTGGCCTCGCCGTCCAGCCCCGGCATATTCCAGTCCAGCAGAATGACGTCATAGGTCCGGCCGTCGGCCAGAGAAGCGCCGACTTTTTCCAGGGCCTCGGCGCCGCCGCCGGCGTGGTCATGTTGCATCCCGAAGCCGTCCAGCAGGCTCCCTATGTATTCCAGGGCGGCCGGGTCGTCGTCCACCACGAGCACGCGCGGGTTCTGCCGTTCGGTCGGCAAGACAGTCCGGGGCACCGGACCGCCCCAACCCACCTTGATGCTGAAAGCGAACAGCGAGCCTTGCCCGGCCGTGCTTTCCACGCGGATGTCGCCGCCCATCAGGTTCACAATTTTCTTGCTGATGGCGAGCCCCAGACCGGTGCCGCCATACTTGCGCGTAATGCCGCTGTCGGCCTGCTCAAAGGTGTTGAACAAACGGCTTTGCTCGGCCGGGGTCATGCCGATGCCGGTGTCGCGCACTTCCACCTGTAAAAGGGAATGGTCCGCATCCAACGGCGTCTGCCCGACCTTCAGGTCGATCCGGCCCAGTTCGGGGGTGAACTTCACGGCATTGCCGAGCAGATTGATGAGGACCTGCGACAGGCGCAGTTCATCGCCGATCATAAGACGCCGGAACAATTCCCCGCCCTCGAAGGTGAGCGTTTGGCGCTTTTCGTCGACTTTGACCTGGACAACGTTGAAGACCCGCTGGATCATTTTTTCAAAATTGAACTCATAAGCGGAAACCTCAAACTTGTCCGCCTCGATCTTCGACATGTCCAGCACGTCGTTGATGATGTCCAGAAGTTGTCCGGCCGCGCTGTCGACCTTGTCCAGGCAAGAGTGTAACCGTTCGGGGTCGTCCGTTTTTTTGGCCACCTGGGTCATGCCGATGATGGCGTTCATCGGGGTGCGCATTTCGTGGCTGATGCGCGAGAGAAACTCGCCCTTGGCCTTGGTCCCGGCCAAGGCTTCCTCCCTGGCGGCGATCAGCAGCTCGTCTTTTTTGCGCAAATCCCCTTCGGTGGCACGCACCACCTTGCGCAGCGTAAAAATGGCCGGCACCGAGCAAAACGCGACCAGGGCCGCGGCGATGAGCACCGTGAGCAGGCGAACCTGAGCGATGGCCTCGTGCAGCTTTTCCGCGTCGACTTCCATGCCGATGGCCCCGATGATCGCGCCGGAAGAGTCGTGCACCGGAAAATAGGTGACGTAGACGATACCCCATTCCGTGACCAGGATGTCGTCGCCGAGTATGGTTTGCCCCTGGAGACATGCCTCCAGCTTGGGGATGATTTCCTCTTCGATGGGCGCCCCGACGTGCCGGAAGTCCTCGGCGTCGCGGTCCAGGCCGTCCAGCACATAAATGTACCGGCCGTCCGCCGTTTTTTTCGCGGTGTACAGGTAACGGATGTTGGCGATGCGCCGAATCTGGTCCATCAACCGGTAAGTTGTGAGGTAAATACCTTTTTTTTCGTCCTCGATGGTGTTGAGTTCGCTAAAACTTTTTTCATCGATGATGCCCTCGACATATTCATGGACGATTTTCGCGTCTTCCTTGAGCTTGTCGATCGTCAGCCCGTGGTATTGATTGTAAATCAGAAAGTAAAAGGACAAGGCCAGGGCCAGGGCTATGCCCAGGATGATGGCGATGATCTTTATTTCAAACCGCACCCAAAGGTTGCGGATTTTTTGTTCGTTCATGTGGTCCCTCCGGCTTTTCGCCGCCCAAAATCGTGTCCACCCTACCCTTTGGAGGTCCCGTCGGTATCCGGCAGACCTCCTCGGCTCTATTACACAGAACCTGAATAATGTACATAATCATTCCGATTTTTGGGGTGTTCCGAATCAAAGATTTGTTGGAACTTTGTCGGCTCACGCCGGCTTTCCCCGAATTCCTGCGGAAAACACGCTGAAAGCGTGACGATGTTCAGGGGCCTGCCGTCCCTTCCGGGCAAAATCGGCGGTAAGAGAGGGTATTCGCCCCTCCTGCGTCTGTGAACGGGGTTCACCCGCCCAACGGCCGCTTGAGCCGACCACGGCCTTGCTCACAACCCGCCCGGTCCGTCCCTGTTCCAAGGCTGTTCGGCAATTCGGTATGCCGGTATGCTGTCGCGGCATCAGGCTTCCGCGCCGACGGCCGACCTTTTCCCCCGCTACGGCCTGCCGGCCCGAAACGCCCACGGCGCTTGCGCCGGCCGGCCCACAGGAAACAAGACACCCGGCGCGGCGGCACACCCCCTGCGCCCGTCCTGAAAACGCGGCGATTTCCCCCAAGGAGCACACCATGCAGACCCGCCCCGTGGGCAACACAGGCATCGAAACCGGCATTCTCGGCCTCGGGGCCGAGCACTTGGACAACAAGCCTTACGAGGTGGCCGACGAAGTGATCGGAGCCGCCCTCGACAACGGCATCAACCTGATGGATCTGTTCATGCCCGGCGAGGCGGTGCGCGCGAACATCGGCCGCGCCCTGGCCGGGCGCCGGGACAAGATGCTCATCCAGGGGGCCATCGGTTCGGTGGATCTGCGGGAACAATACGACGTCAGCCGCGATCTCGCGGTCTGTAAGCGCTACTTCGAGAATCTGCTGCGCTGCCTCAACACGGATTACATCGACTTCGGCATGCTCTTTTTCGTGGACGCGCATGCGGACATCGACGCCATGCTGGAAAACGGCATCGTGGAATATGCCCGCAAATTGAAGCGGGACGGCACGATTCGGGCCATCGGAGCCAGTTCGCACAATCCGGACACGGCCCGTCGGCTGGTCGAGGAAGGGCTGGTGGATATGCTCCTGTTCAGCATCAACCCCGCCTTCGATATGATGCCCGATACGACGGACATCGCGCAAATGGTCGAAGGAACCTCCTCCCCCCTGGTCACGCGGATGGACCCCAGGCGCGCCGAACTCTACCGCCTGTGCCAGAGCCGAGGCGTGGGCATCACGGTCATGAAATCCCTGGGGGCGGGCAAGCTGCTCTCCGCCGAGCACAGCCCGTTTGCCAAGGCTCTGACTCCGGCCCAGTGCATCCACTATGCCCTGACCCGTCCGGCGGTCGCCGGGGTGTTGGTCGGCTGCCGGTCGCGGGAGGAAGTGGAAGCGGCCGTCGCCTACCTGGATTTGGATGACGCGGAACGGGATTACTCGGAGGCGATCGGCTCTTTTCGCGACGGCGGCCGGGGCGGCTTCTCGGGTTCCTGCGTCTATTGCAACCACTGTTTGCCGTGCCCATCGGCAATCGACATCGCCGCCGTGAACAAATACCTGGATATCGCCCGCCTGGACGAAAAAAACATTCCGCCGAGCATCAAGCAACACTACCGCGCCCTCGGCGCTCATGCCTCCGAATGCGTGGAGTGCGGCCACTGTGAAAGCCGCTGCCCCTTTGCCGTGCCGGTTGTCGCGAACATGTGCGCGGCCGCCGGACTGTTCGGCGCGTAACGTCCGTCCGACTCTCCCTTATGTAAGGAAAAGAACACGACGCAGTAGATCCGCACCCTTTTCTTCCCTCGCCGCCCCGCGTTCATCGCGGGCTTCATGGCATAAAAAAAGAACTCAACCTGCTTCGGTTGAGTTCTTTCAATTCTGGCAGCAAGGGAGGCTACTGAAAGTTGCGCCTACTCATTTGTTATTATTAGCTCACATCTGTTTATATGGCAATATGGCACCTGTTATTGCACCTGCAACTTTAGTGTCTGAGGCCACTTTTCCTCGTTCACTTCTGCAGTGTACAGATCAAATCTCTTTAATAAAGGAGAACAAATAAATCCGGCAGGGGCACTTCATTGTTTTCATTGTCTTCAACAAAGATATCTGTTGAAGCGAGGTTTGTCTCGATATCTATGTTTTGCTCATGAAGACCAACTGATATTTCATGATGTCGCTCGCAGGGCGGCCCTCTTTAACCAGGCCGGAAATGGCCTTAAGGCGAGGTACCGCATGTTTGAAAAAATGATGATACCCTTCGCATAAATAATTCAGTCCGGGTTCATCCTCGTCCGTTGCGGCGAAGCGGTGTTTAGGGCAGCCGCCCCAACAGCCGCGCAGCATGTTACATTCTTTGCATCGCGCGGGCAACGAACCGAATTTGTTCTCTCTGAAATTTTCCTGCCGAGACGATGCCAACATATCGGAAAAGGTTCGTTCCTGAACATTGCCGAGCAGATAGTCGGGGTAAACGTAGTGGTCGCAGGAATATACGTCGCCGTTGTGCTCGACGACGACGGCATTTCCGCAGATGGGCTGATGGTGGCAGGCGGCGCCGGGTTCGCCCATAAAATTGGCCAGCGCCCATTCAAAATTCATGACATATGTTTTGCCCACGTCGCGCTTGAGCCATGTATCAAAAATGGCTGTCAGAAAAGAGCCGTAGTCCAGCGGCCGCACGGACCATTCCGTTAAGCGGGCTCCTGGGCCGCTTTCGCCGGGGCCGTGCAGGGTAAGTCCAGCCTCGGCATCCTGCTTATCCGGCAGACGTTCGACTATGGGAATGAACTGGAGAAATTCAAGCCCGCACGCACGCAAAAATTCATACACGCGCAGCGGTTCCCGCGAACTGCGCCGATTTACGCAGACAAGCGCATTGTGGCGCACCCCGTGGCGCTGCAGAAACCCTAACGCGCGCATGACCAGCGCATGGCTTGGCTGCCCCGACTTTGTCCGGCGGTATTCGTCATGAATGTCAGCCGGGCCGTCCAGGGACAGGCCGATCAGGAAATCATGCTCCTTGAAAAACGCGCACCAGTTTTCGTCAAGCAACAGCCCGTTTGTCTGGAAACTGTTGGCAATCCGCCTTCCCCGCCCATACTGTCGCTGCAGGGCAACGATATGGCGGTAAAAGTTCAGCCCGAGGAGGGTGGGCTCTCCCCCCTGCCAGGTGAACTCCACTTCCCGCTCCTCCGGGACAGCGGCGATGTACTCGCGTACATAGGCTTCCAAGGTGGCCTCGCTCATGCGATGCGGATTTTTTTGCGGATAGAACGCGGCTTTTTCAAGATAAAAGCAATAGGTGCAGCCCAAATTGCAGTCCGGGCCGCTCGGCTTGGCCATGGCATGAAAAACAGAGGGCGTCACAGGGCCACCTTGGCGCGTACCCGCGCTATTTTGGATTGGAGCCCCGGATTTCGGGGCTCCAATCGATTTGTGGGCAATGCCGGGATATGCCTGCTTATTCTCTGGCCGCCTCGGCTCGTTGCCTGTGGCGCTCAAGTTCAAGTTGATCCTTGGCTGCCAGGGGTTCTGCGCCGAGCTTGATGATCAGTTTTTCAAGAATGCCTGTGAATTTGTACGGCATCTTGTCGGCGTAGCTTTCGGAGACGGGCGTGCCGGTGTCCTCACCTATGTCCAGGGTCTCGTCGAATGAGAAGCGCGCGCGGATGGTGTTTTCGATGCGTCCTTCAGCCGCTTTTTGGCCGTCCACGCTGATCACCCCTGCGCCGCCCTTGCCCAGACCTCCGCCGTCGTATTTGAAGTCAAACACAATACTGTGCTTGCCCGGAGTGAGCGCCTGGCTTGCGGCGACGCGGTAGACGAATTGAGGTTGGTTGGTGAAGGTGTAGACGAACTCGGGTTTGCCGTCGGCCATGAAAAATGCCCAGCCGCCGAAACGACCGCCCATGGCCGTCAGCACGCCTTCCGCCTTGCCTGATGCCGGAATGACCACCTCGGCCGTGATGGTGAAGGATTTGTTCTTTACATCCGGGGCCGCAGCTTCGGGAATGCGGGTCATGCCGGCGTAATAGGTGAATTCGGTACGCCCGCGCGTCAGGCTGGGCCGGACAGCCGGGTCAATGCGCTCGCCCGCGCGTGCGTCCAGAGGATAGACCTGGTATTTTCTCGCTTCCTGGTCAAAGACCTTTTGCAGTTCCGCCAGCTTGGCGGGTTCTTTGGCCGCCAGGTTCTCCGCCTGACTGAAATCATTTTCGATATTATAGAGTTCCCACTTGAAATCGTCCGGATCGGGAGAAGCCCCGTAGGTGACCCAGGGGAAGCGCAACGGGGTGGTGGAGGCCATCCAGCCGTTATGGTAGATGCCGCGGTTGGCGAACATTTCAAAGTACTGGGTGGGATGGCGGGTGGGGGCTTTGGCGTCGGCAAAGCTGTACACCAGGCTCGCGCCTTCCAGGGGTTTTTGCTTCACCCCGTTGATTTCCGTGGGGAAGGTAACCCCGGTCAGTTCCAGAATAGTGGGCACCATGTCGGTGACGTGCGAAAACTGGCCGCGCACGCCGCCTTTTTCTTTCATGGCCTTGGGGTAGGAGATGACCAGCCCGTTGCGGGTGCCGCCGAAATGCGAAGCCACCTGCTTGGTCCATTGGAACGGGGTGTCCATGGCATGCGCCCAGCCCACAGGATAATGGTTATAGGTCAGATCGCTGCCCAAATCATCCATGATGGAGACGAGGAACTTGATATCTTCCGAAACGCCGTTGGCATTAACGCCGATTTCGTTTGAGGTGCCCTGCATCTGTCCCTCTGCGCTGGCGCCGTTATCGCCCATGATGTAGATGATGATCGTGTTGTCCAACTGCCCCATGTCGGCAACGGACTTGATGACACGCCCGATTTCATGATCCGCGTGAGCCAGGGCCGCCGCGTAAACCTCCATCATTCGAGCGTAAACCTTCTTCTGCTCGGGCGTAAGGCTGTCCCAGGCGGGTATTCCCGCGGGTCTTGGAGTGAGTTGGGTATCAGCGGGCACAACACCCAGCTGCTTCTGCCGGGCCAGAGTTTCTTCGCGCACCTTATCCCAGCCCTGGTCGAACTTGCCTTGGAATTTGGCGATCCATTCCCTGGGCGCATGGTGGGGCGCGTGGGAAGTACCCGTGGCGTAATAGGCAAAGAAGGGCTTTTGCGGCGCCAGCGAATGCTGCAGGCGGATCCAGTCGATGGCTTTGTCCGCCATCAATTCATCCAGGTGCCTGGGTTTTTTGCCTTGTTGCTCAGGGGCGTCGTAGGGAACGGTGTTCTCGAACAGGGGGGAGCGCCACTGGTTGGCGTCGCCGCCGATAAAACCGAAGAAATAGTCAAAGCCGAGCCCCGTGGGCCAGAGATCAAAGGGACCGGCCTGACTGGTCTGCCAATCGGGCACATTGTGATTTTTGCCGAACCAGGCCGTGGAATAGCCGTTATAGCGCAGCATTTCGCCGATGGTGCCCACGCTACGGGATTTCAGGGAATTGTAGCCGGGAAAACCGGTGGCCGTCTCCATAATGTTGCCGGTGCTCGCCGTATGGTGTTGCGGCCGGTGATCAGCGCGGCCCGCGTAGGCGAACACAGGGCGGTGGTATGGAACTGGTTGTACCGAAGCCCCCTGGCCGCCAGCGCGTCCATGGTCGGGGTGGGGACGGGTCCGCCGAAAGTGCTGGACGCGCCGAAGCCCACGTCGTCGGTCATAATCAGGAGCACGTTGGGCGCTCCGTCCGGGGCCTTTATTTCCTTGGGAAAATCGGAGACGGAATCTTTGACCGTCCGGCCTATTGTGCCTTTGAAGGGTTGCTCGGGCGGGGGCAACACGTTGGGCGTGCCCCCTCCCTGCGCGGCAAAGGCTGCCGGCGCGGATGCCAGTGCCATGAATAGGGATGTGAGAATGGTGAAGCTTTTTTCATACGGTGCTCCTTTGCCTATCTATATGGCGTTTCACAGTATCAGGCGTCATTGGCCGCCAAAGGACAACGAAAAGGTAAGCCAGGCGCTCCAGTCTTCCGGCCGGTGCTCGGAAGCGAACTCTTTATAGGCCTTGATGTTTACATAGCCCTGCGAACTGTCGCCTATCGGGAACATATACCCCGCTTGAGGGCCTATCCCCGCCACCCGCGACTGAAAATCGCCAAGTTTGGCGCCGGGGCCGCTGTCGGCGGTGAGCTGGTCGTAATAATAACCCACCAGACCGGCATGGAACTGCGGGGTAAAAAATATGAAGCACCCAGGTCCAGATGGGCGTCGATACCGTTCTGGTACTGGGTGTGGTGGTTTTCAAAATTATAGGTAACGCCCAGTACGGACGAGAATTCCCATCCGCTCTTCGGGTTGAAGTACGTATAGCCCCCGCCCGCATCCACTGCGGCATGCCCCAGGCCGACGTTGGCAAGCCTGTGTTTGTCGTAGGAGCCGACAGGGATATTGCCCGTCGCGTACGTCATGAAATTATGGACGCCCATATTCCACTTCAGGCTCAACTGGGGGTAGATATCTCCCATTGCGGTGGCGGAGTCGCTGCGGCGCCGGAACGATGACGTTCCTCCCGAGCCCATCGCCTCTACCCTTGCCGAAACCCAGTTATTGGCCCCCACGATCATCAGGCCCGCGCCGGCCTGACCGCCCAGAACCGGGGCCGCAAAGGTATAGCTGGGGACAAGCGCCAGCAGATCAACCTGAGCGTCCACATCTGCCGAGACACGCCCGTCATGGCGAAATGTTTTGTCTTTCGCCGCCTGCGGCGAAGAGTGGAAATAAAACGCCGCGATGGCAGGGCCGGGCTTGCCGGGCACCGCCGCCAAACTTCCATACATCCCCGGCAGCCAGAAGCTGATGCCGTTTTCATCGGCAAGCGCGGGATTAGACCCCGTTAACATAGCCAATAAAAAGGCAAAAAAATTTTAGCGCCTCCAAATCGAAAGCGAGTTCCTTCCTTTGCTGTAAACTGCGCCACATTCATGCATGCCATAGGTCATCGCCTCAAAAAATGTCAGAAATCCAAATCAGTAGGCGTTAATCAGCAAGGTCATGGTTATTGGATAAATTATATCAAAAACTATATCGATAATACTTATGAAAATGTCAATATTCATATTTTGAGAACTTGCTTATTGACTGCCCGGCTCACGGGTTTGTGTACGCCGCAGGTCCGCCGGGATGCGGATACGGAAGGCCGGGGAATTGTGGTGGGTGAAGAGGTAGGGAACGCCCTTACCGGCAGAAGCGGCGGCGGTAACGGCGAGAGAGGAAGGCGCTACGGCGGTGCCTAAAAACATGATTGCCCCTCAAAGAACCCCGCCGTTGTTCGGCTGTGTGGACCCAACTTGTGGACCCACGGGATTGTTTGAGGGGCAGAACACATAAAATCAGGATAAGCACCTGATTTTATTAATTTGGTAGCAAGGGAGGGAGTTGAACCCCCGACACTGCGGGTATGAACCGCATGCTCTAACCAACTGAGCTACCTTGCCGTGAAGCGCATCCGATTGAGCGTACGCGCGGATGCCTTCAATACCCAAGAGCGACCCGCTTGGCAAGTCTTTTTTATGCCCTCCCGGCGTTCGTTCCGGTGCGTCCTCACGCACAAGCGCGCTTTTTGTTTCTCCCCGGCCGCGCTTCTGTTTGTCGGCGCGGGCACGGCCGGCCTGCGGCCTTCCAAAAACCGCTAAAGAACCGCTGCGTCGGTCATTATTATATCCCAACGGCACCATTGAGATTGAAAATGGAATTCGATAAAGTACCGCCTCCGACGGAAGGAAAATCTCACAGAAGGAGGGTGCATGTTTACGCGGTTGCTGGACAATCTTCGCCACCCCAAAGGGTTTCCGGGCGCGTTGCTGGCGCGCATGATGAATGTCGGACACGGGCCGATGACGCGCCAAGCCCTGCAACGCCTGGGCATACAGAAAGGCGATGTGGCCTTGGACATCGGCTGCGGCGGAGGAGAAGCCGTCGCGCGAATGGCCGCCGCCGGGGCGATCGTCTACGGCATCGACCTGTCGCCGACATCGGTTCAGGTGACCCGCGCGAAGAACCGCGCCGCCATTGCCAAGGGACGCGTGCACATCGAGCAGGCAAATGTCGATGCCCTGCCGTTTGGCGAAAATATATTCGATTGGGTCACGGCCTTTGAGACGGTGTACTTTTGGGAAAACATTCAAACGAACTTTACCCATATCCTGCGCGCGCTGAAGCCGGGAGGGCGCTTCGCCGTGGTTCTCGAAGCCTACCGGGAAAACGGCGAAACAAAGAATTTCTCCCCGCTTTTCCGCAGCCTCAAGCTCAACCTGTACAGTGCCGAGGACCTGCGCGGCTTCGCGGAAACGGCGGGCTTTGGGGAAACCTCCTCCTTCAAAGGCGGAAAGTCCCATTGGCTGTGCTTTTGCTGCCGAAAGCCCCTGTGAAGGAATATGCCCGCCTGTGACGTCGCGCCGGCCCCGGCGGTCGGCCGGGACAAAATTCCGGCAAAACGGCACACGCGCCGCCTTCTTTTGAGGCACTCCCGGCTTCGCGCGGCGTTCGGGACTGAAGGCAAAAATGCCCTTCTTTGATGCCGGCGCGAAAATCATCATTCCTTAGAGCATTTTCACTTTGAAAATGTTTGTGAAACCATATTGCCGACGGATTTATAAACGAGCCCGCAAGCGCGGTGTCCGCTTTCGCGGCCACCAGAGCAAATCAACTTTTCAAAATTAATTTGCTTTAGCCTCCCAACAGCCACCCTTCCGAACCGGGCAGGTTTTGCCCGCCCCCGGCAATGGCCCGAAAGCGGGAGCGCGCGGATGATTTGCCCGCAAACTCCCGCCCGGCGGGACCACGACGGCTTTCACGCACCCCATGCGGCGGCCGGCACTGAAATTGCTTTTTACCCAAGCGTATACAGAGCAGGGAAACAACTGCCCGGGTCGTGAAAACACCCGAGGGCACGCAGCCGGCGCCGGCCGGTCGAGTATTTTCAAGCTCTTTCGGCATATCGTTTCACAGACAATTTCAGGAAGAAATTGTTCCAAGGAGCCCCATGTGAATACCGGCAACACAACGCACACGCCATCCGACGCCCTTCTCCCCCCCGCGGGCGGGCAACCGGGACGGTCGCGGGAAAGCGACCTGACCGAGATCATTCGCTCCGCCGGGTTTGCCGCCGTGGCGCCGCAACTGCGACGCCTTTTGGAAAGCCTGGCCGAAGCCGGGGACAATGTTCCGGCCGCCATGAGCCGCAACGTCACGCATTTGCAGGAAGTGTTTGTGGATGCCTTGTATGAAATTTTGGCCGACAACGACATCGACCTGACCCAAAAAATTATGCTGCGCCTGAACGATCGTGGGGTGCTGCACTGCGCCGGGAACCATCCCGACGCCGAACGCCTGAACGCCATTTCGGCCGAAAATCCCGTTCTTTCCACCGTATTTACGGAAATAGCCGTGCAATCCGCCGCTCTGCGGGATATCTACAGCCTGCACTGCCTGCTCCGAGGCGGCCGGGAAGGAACGGTATCCTATCAATTGAGCCTACAAGGCGAGATGAGCCACTTCCATTTCTGCTGACGGAAAACAGAGGAAAAAATTTACAATAGAATGCTTATCGAAAAGCATTCGTGAACGAATCGCAAACACTCCGAATGACATTCGGACGCTTCTTTAAAACTCCTGTTTTCCGTATCGCGACGCGCATGCCCGTGAGCCGCCCAAACGGCTTGCGGGCATGCGTATTGAAATGTCCCACCCGGCCGCACCACCCGAGCACGTCATCTCTTCCACCGACGAAAGACCAAACGACGCGAGACATTGCGGAACAAAATATTGACGCTCTTCTCGGTCGATTCGTCTCACCCTCCCGATGCCGTTGCCCGCACAATATGGCGGTAAAAGCCCCCCCCCGCCGGGGGGCACGTCTCTCCGTCCACAACGAGCCGGCAAGGCAACCGGAAACGGCATTCCCTCAACGACTTCCGCACTCCCAAGGGAACAAGGTCTTCCTCTCAAGATACGTGAGAAGAAGACCTTGTCGATTTTCCAAGGATTGTCTTTGCGTTCATGAAGGGGGGAGGCGACACCTCCCCTTAAAACCTGTTCCCCGCCTTTAAAGCACGCCCTTCAACCCGGCTTCGCGCAGAGCCGCGTCACAGCAGCCCAGGTGATAGAAGGCATGCCCGGCCAGCATGGAAGCGGTCACGGCATGGCTGAGTTCCGTGTTCAGGCGCGCTGAGAATCCCTGATTTTTTGCGGTCAGCGTGGCGTCGGCCAACCCGGCAAAATAGGCGTCGGCGGTTTTTTGGGCAGCGGCCAGGAACGCTTTGCCCTGTTCTTTGGTCAGGGCCGGGCCGTCATACGCCGCAGACAAATAGCCCGCATCCGGCGCCAAAGGAGCCGGGGTGGCCGCGCCGCCGTCCTGCAGGGTGAAGAAATCCACGGCCGCCAAGGCATGGTACCACTGCCGCCAAACCGGCCAAGCGCCGAAAGTCTTGTTCCAGACCGCATCCGGACATACTTCCAAGTACTGGCCCAGCATGCCGAAAACTCGATCGAGGGGGCTCTTCAGGTTCTGCACGATGGCTTGAGACATGGCATTCTCCTTGGTTTGGCGAGGGCGGGCAAGGAAGGGAAAGTTTCCCCCGTCCCTTCCGGAAAGGCGTCTCATCCAGGCTCCGGCACGGGTTGAAATCCGCGTTTCACGCGTTTTTCAACCTGAGACGCGCGGGCCGGCCGGGGTGTTCGTTCCCCGCCATCCGCCGCATACCTCTTTCCGGGGCGGACTTTTTCTTGCCCGCTCTCATGGCTTCGGTTATCTTAGTTTTCTTGGTAACTTTTTTTTACCATTCTGCCCAGAAGGAAACAAAACCTTCCCTGGTCACATAAACGTAACCTTATAGAGCAAATCAACTTTGCAAAAGTTGATTTGCTCTGGTGGACGCGAAGCGGATACCCGCTTGCGGGCTCGTTGAGAAGTTTTTTGAAATAGGGTTTTATAAACATTTTCAATGCGAAAAAGCTCGAGAAGTCATCCATGAGCCAAGCCCGCAACGGCCTCAGACGCCTTCACGCCACCGCCTGCCCGGTGCGGGCGGTCTTAAGCCGCATCGGCGACAAATGGAGCGGCTTGGTGATTTTCAACCTGGGCGGATGCGACGACATGCGCTTTTCCGAGCTCCAGCGCGCCATTGCCGGAATTTCCAAGCGCATGCTTTCGTCCACTCTGCAAAACCTGGAATACGACGGTCTGGTCCGGCGCACGGTGCTCGGCACCCACCCGCCCGAAGTGCGTTACTCCCTCACCGACCTTGGCCGCTCGCTGTGCGACCCCATCAAAGAACTGGCCGATTGGGCCGTGGCCAATGCCCCGGCCATGGCCTCCGCCCGCCGGCGCTATGAGGAAGACGCCGCCTCCAGGGCGCGCGCCCCGTGGCAATCATGAGCGGCAAACCCGTTCCCGCGCCGCATCCGGCCCCTCACCTCGCCCTGGGCGCGGCCGGCGAGGAAGCCGCCCTGCGCTCTCTTCTGCGCAAAGGCGTGCGCCTGCTGGCCCGCAACTGGCGTCCCACGGGCGTCGAACGCGGGCTGGAGCTTGACATCGTGCTCTTCGAGGGCGACACCGTTGTCTTCGTGGAGGTGAAAACCCGCCGCGTAGCGCCGGTCGGCGAATCGCGGCCGGTGCACGGCGCCTTCACCGCCGGGAAACGGACGAAAATGATCCGCGCGGCCCGACGCTTTCTGGCCGAGCAAGAACTCTGGTCGAGCCCCTGCCGGTTCGACCTGATCTGCGTCAGTATGGATGCCGACAACCGCGCAACCTTGGAGCGCTATAATAATGTCGTCGAACTCGGGCAAACTCTGGATTGTCGCGACGCCCCTTGGCAACCCTGGTGACCTCTCGCCCCGCGCCCGGGACGTCTTGAGCCGCGCCCACCGCGTTCTGGCCGAAGACACCCGGCGCACCGGGCGGCTTTTGGCCGAATGCGGCGTCGAGACCAACGGGTTTCTCAGCCTGCACGATCACAACGAAGAGGAGCGCATTCCCGGCACCCTCGCCCTGCTCCGTGAAGGACATGACCTGGCCTTGGTCTCCGACGCCGGCACCCCCCTGCTCTCCGACCCCGGCTTTCGGTTGGTCCGGGCCTGCCGGAACGAGGGCCTGGCGGTCTCGCCCGTGCCCGGCCCCTCGGCCCCGGCGGCCGCGCTCTCGGTCTGCGGTATCCCGCCTCTTCCCTACGCCTTCCTGGGTTTCCCCCCACGCAAACAGGGCGAGCGCGAAGCCTTTTTTGCCCCGTACCGGGAGCTGCCCCTGACTCTGGTTTTTTTTGAGCGCAAAGATCGCCTGCGGGAAACTCTGGCCCAGGCCGCCCGCCTGCTCGGCCCGCGCGAGGCCTGCATCGCTCGGGAATTGACCAAGCCGTTCGAGGAACTTATCCTCTTTAAATTGGAAGAATACGCAACCGCCCCGGAAGACCTCCTGGGCGAAATCACCGTGGTTCTCGGTCCGCCCCTCGGCAACGGCCGCGACACCGAAGAGCGCGTCCGTGCCGCCATCGCCGAAGAAAACGCCAAAGGCGGCAAAGCCAAAGAAGTCGCCGCCCGTGTCCAAACCCTCGTGCGCGGCTGGAGCCGCAAAGAAATCTACGCGCTGATGTTGAATGCGTGAGGGGGTTCCACCCCAAACCCCGCCGGGGGAGTTTGAGGGGGCGGCGCCCCCTCACAACAGGCCCAAAGGACCCGCATGGCTTCACCTTCCACATGGGATCTGCTTCGTTGCTTCGGCCGCACGTATTTCGTGAACGCGGCCTATAACCCGCGTGGGTTGCAGAACATCGGGCAGATCTTCGCTTTGGAGCCGGTGCTGGCGGTGATGTATGAGGACGGAGAGGAACTGCGCGAGGCGCGGGCCAGGCATATCGCCCACGCCAACTGCCATCCGTTTTTTGTCCCCGCCTGGATCGGCATGGTCCTGCATATGGAATCGGCCGTGGCCGAGCGGCGGTTAAGCCCCAAGGTGTTCATGCAGTTCAAGGATGCCACGGCCAACGCCCTTTCGGCCATCGGCGATTCGCTGTTCAACGGCTCCATGGCCGGACTCTGGGCCCTGCCCTGCGCCTGCCTTGTTTTGGAACGCCATTACAGCGCGGCGGCCTGGCTCACCTTGGTTATGTTCCTGGGGTTGCAGGTGGTCCGATTCGCGGGGTTCCACCTGGGCCTGCGCCGGGGCATGGGGCTGCTCACCTTGCTGCGCAACCTCAATCTCATCGACTGGGCCGAACGCATCAAAATGACCAACGCGGTGCTGGCGGCGTTCTTTTTGCATCTGTGCCTGCACGGCTCTCCACCCGTGCTGCAGCTCGGCACGGCCCTGTTCCTTCTGGTGATTTGCCGGTACTTCGCGGCCACGCGCATTCCCCGGGTGCTTGTCGCCTGCGGCCTCATGCTCGCCATGATAGGTTTGGCGAAGTTAGATTTCATCCCTACCCTTGAAGCTTTCATCCTCCCCTGATATGGGTGCGGTCGGAGATACGCCATGATGCAGCAATCCGGCTTACATGCTCCGCGCGTGGAAGTGCCCGTGGTCATTCACGATGAACTCGGTCTGCACGCCAGGCCGGCGGCACGATTGGCCCAGGCGGCCCAAGCCTTTTCGGCCGATGTGCAAATCCTGGCCGAGCACGGCGAAGCCGACGCCAAAAGCATTCTTGATATCCTTTCCCTCGCGGCCGGGTACGGCTCGCGCCTGACCCTGGTCTGCTCCGGCGAAGATGCCGAAGCCGCCGCCCAGACCCTGCGCAATCTTTTGGAGTCACCCCTCATGCGCGGAGGCGCGTAATGGCCCGCGCGGTTCTTCACGGTATACCCGTGTCCGCCGGCATAGCCATCGGCAAGTCGTTCTTCTTGAACCACCGCCACAAGGGCCTGAGGCACGACCTGGTGCCGCTCGACCAGGTGGAGGCCGAGGCCGCCCGCCTGGAAGCGGCCGTCGACGCGGTGGCCGCCGAGTTTGAGGAGGCGGGGGCGGCCATGCCCCCCGAACTGCACGGCCAGGTGGATATCCTGCAATCGCACCTGCTCATCTGCCGCGACCCCAAGTTGAAAAACGAAACCCTGCGCCGCATCCGCGAAGGCCGGATGAACGCCGAATGGGCCTTGGAAGAAAGCCTGGAGCAGGTCGCCCGCGCCTTTGCCCGCTTGAACGTCCCGTACATTCGCGACCGGATCGAAGACGTCCGGGTGGTGGCCGGGCGTATCGGCAGGCACCTGGCCGGCGTGGCCGAAAAACAACGCCTGGAAACCGGACGCGGCATACTCCTGGCGTACGATCTTACCCCGGCCGACGCCCTCAGCCTGAGCCTGGACCGCATCAGCGCTTTTGCCACCGAGGTCGGCGGCAAAACCACCCATACCGGCATTCTGGCCCGCAACCTGCAAATTCCGGCCGTGGTCGGGGTGGGCGGCCTGGAAGACGACGTACGCGAGGGCGAATTGCTTGTCATCGACGGCCTGGAGGGAAAAATCCTGGTCGAGCCGTCTGAGTCGGAGCTGGAAGACTACATGCTTCGGCAGCGCCGCTTTGAAGACTACCAGCGGGAAACCCGGCAAAACGCCGCCCTGCCCGCCGAAACCGAGGACGGTCTGCACATTTCCGTGCTGGCCAACGTGGAAGCCCGGGAAGAAGTTCAAGGACTGTGCGGGCTCGGGGCCGAAGGCGTGGGTTTGGTGCGCACGGAATTTTTCTACATCGCCCGCTCCGAAATGCCCCGCGAGGACGAGTTGTATGAAGAGTATACCCACATGGTGCGCGCCGCCGCCCCGCACCGGGTGATCTTCCGGACTCTGGACGTGGGCGCGGACAAAATCTTTTCCGAACGGGCCAAGCTGGACGAACCCAACCCCGCCCTCGGGCTGCGGGCCATCCGTTACAGCCTGCGCCACCAGGACGTGTTCCGCCGGCAGTTGCGGGCCATCCTGCGGGCTGCGGCCCACGGCAAAGCCGCCATCATGTTCCCGATGATCTCCGGGGTTTCCGAACTGCGCCAGGCCAAGTCGGTGCTCAACGAAGCCCGGCAGGAACTGGAAGCCTCCGGCATTCCCTTTGATCCGGATATTCCCGTGGGCATCATGATCGAACTGCCGGCCGCCGTGTTGATCTCCGACGCCCTGGCCAAGGAATCGGACTTTTTCAGCATCGGCACCAACGATCTCATCCAGTATTCCCTCGGCGTGGACCGGGGCAACCGGCACGTCGCGTACCTGCACCAGCCCCTGCATCCGGCCGTGGTCCGGGCCGTGAAACACGTGGTCGATATGGCCCACAAAGCCGGCATCAAGGTCAGCGTCTGCGGCGAAATGGCCGCCGACCCCTACTGCCTGCCCATCCTGCTGGGCATGCCCGTGGACGAAATTTCCGTCGCGCCCCAAGCCATTCCCGGCATCAAGCACCTGGTGCGGCGCAGCAACGGCGAAGAATGCCGCGAACTGCTCCAGCACGCTTTGGCCGCCCCGACCGTGCAGTCGATCAACAAAGCCGTGCGCCACGCCGTATACAGCCGGTTCCCGGATGAAACGGCCTTTTACTCCTCTCAGCTGGACAACGTCTAACCGAATCCCCATGAGCAAAAAGACACCCGCCGGGCTCATCGCCCAAAACAAAAAAGCCCGCCACTATTTCGAGCTTCTTGAATTCTTTGAAGCCGGCATCGTGCTGAACGGCTCGGAAATCAAAAGCATCCGTCTGAACGGCGTGAACTTTCGCGATTCCCACGTCACCTTTCGCGAAGGCGAAGCCTGGCTCATCGGCCTGCACATCCCGCCCTACGCCAATGCGGGCTATGTTCGCCCCGACCCGGACCGCGACCGCAAGCTGCTTCTGCACCACAAAGAAATCGCCGGCCTTGCCGCCAAGGTCGAACAAAAAGGCCTGAGCGTGGTGCCGGTCAACCTGCACCTCTCCCACGGCCGGGTCAAAGTCGAAATCGCTCTCGGCCGGGGCAAAAAACTCCACGATCAACGCGACGACCTGAAAAACGCCGCCGCCCTGCGTGACGCCGAGAGGGAGATGCATAGATTCTAGCGCAATATGGGGCACAGACAGGACTGCGTCGGTTTCCCTTCTTCATAGCTCGAGATGTGATGGACTCATACCATATGCAGGCCGTGCGGCACCCATACCTCGGGCAGGGGATTAAGCCGGGGCTGCCCAGGTCAACCGGTCTTCGCCGCTTTCGCGACGTGAAAAGGTTGCCTTACAACAACGCGGGCGGCGCCTGCCCCCCCAATTGATGAAAATCCCGCATTTACGCGGGATTTTCGTCATTAAGAGGGTTCGGGGCGCCACCCGCGACATGGAGAGAAAACTTCCGCGTATCGCGAAGCTGCAAAGACCGGCCGACCTGGGCGGTCCTGTTTTCATTTCCCCCGGCAGGATATTTTATCCGCGGTCATTGGGCATGCCGACCGCGCTTCCGGCGGTCTCGTCCCTGTAATTGGTAAAGGCTGCATCGAATTTGCCGTCCAGCAAATCCCGTATGGCCGAAACCAGTTCGTCCACATCATTCTTTGTACTGAAAAGGCCAAAGCTGGCCCGCACCAGACCGTCGTAGGCGCAGGCGCCATCCAGCACATCGGACACGGCCGGGGGAAGCAGGCGGTCCACATAGGTGTGGGCGCAAAACTTGGCGGAGCGCACGGCTATGGCGGCGTGCCGCGCCAAAAAATTGGCGACATCCCCGCTTTTGCGTCTAAGTATGTTGAAGACGAGAATCCCAACCCTGTCGCCTATTTTCTCGCCGTCACCGTACAGGATGACCTCGTTCGATCCTCTGTCTTCATTTATTTTTTGCAGCTCGCTCAACGCATAGCGAAGCAATTCCTCTTCATGCTTCTTGATGAAGTCAAAGCCGACGCTTTTGAGCGTTTCCATGGCCTTGATCATCCCGACCACTCCCGGATAGTTGGGAGAGCCTGCTTCATAGAGGTCGGGGGCCTTGGAATACAGCACATCGTTGTCGGTCACTTTATCGACCATACCGCCGCCGTAGAAGACCGGCAGGCGGGCGTTAAGCACGTCTTTCAAGCCGACAATCGCTCCGCCGCCGAACGGGGAATACATTTTGTGCGCGGAAAAAACCAAGAAGTCGATGTCCTCATCCGGGGCGGCGCCCTTCATGCGAAACTCGCGGTGCGCGATGATTTGCGCGCCGTCCACGACAATCTTGGCACCGTGCTTGTGTGCGATTCCGGCGATCTTGTGCACGTCGTTCATATAGCCGGTGACGTTGGAGGCCGCGGTGACGGAAACGTACTTGATCGTTCCCTTGAACACTCTGTTGCCCTCGGCGTCCGTATACCAGTTGTATTTTTTCAAAATATTTTCGAACTCTTCAAACCGGAGCCGTCCGCCGTTGTCCATGTCCACGTCCACATATACCGTGCGGGCTCGCTCGCGCCACGGCAGGTCGTTGGCGTGGTGTTCCATGCGTGTGGTGAGTATCATATCCCTATGGCTTTCCACCAGGGCGGAGGCCAGCTTGTTCATGCCGTCCGTCGCGCAGTTTGCATAAATGACCGTGTACTTATTATCGTCCGCACCGACAAAATCCAAAACGGCATCGCGGCCTTTCGAATACATCGCGCTTGAATGTCTGGATTTCTGCCCTGTGCCGCGCCCAATCGAGCCGTACATCAGCATTTGTTTGTGGATCTCTTCCACCACCGTCTTAAACGGGGGCGTTGTGGCGGCGCTGTCCAGATTGATGGCCGCCTTTGTTCCACCTTCATACTCCACTTCCTGATCCAGGCCGAGAAACATCTCTCTGATACGCTCAGCAGTGGCCGTCGACATAGTATACCTCCCGTAACAAATGTTGTTTCCATCTATTTTTCGAATGTGTTCCCGCTTTCCACAAAGCCCACCAGCTCGCACAGCAAATGCCCAAGCACCAGACCGGCGTTAAACGAAGCGACATAGTTTTGCGTGGGCGTGACTTCAAAGTCGAATCGCCCGAACTGGTCGGTGATGGGAGACAGGAAGACCACGGGCTTGTCCGTGCAGAGTTTGACAACGCCGTGTGTGGTCTCGGAAGAATTGCAGGGCAGACGCTTTTCCACGGCATTATAGTGCGCCAGGGCTTCGTGGTCGGCCCAGTTGTATTCCTGATACTCGGTGACGTTTATCACGCTCAAGGCGGTGAAAACATCCGACGCGATGCAGCAGGGGTGGTCGCCGGGATTTCGCGGCGTCTTGAGAAACTTGGATTCCACGCCGTTTCTGAAATCGAAGCCGATAAGCCTGTACAGCTTGGGGTTGACGTTGTTGGGGAGCAACACGCCGATACCGGGATTCTTCAGGTTGCTTTTGGGGTTGAACGGCTCCTGCGCATATTCGTCATGGATGAAAAAATTACCGCCGATCACCACCGAGCCGTTGCAGGTGAAGTCCGCCGGGTAGCCCGCCGTGCTGACGCTGATCACAAGATCCGGATCGTCTTCCCGGAGCACGGGCGGCAGCACGCGATACTTTTCCTCCGAGCTGGAAGCACTTTTACCGGAATTCATCAGATCCTGAATGCACCTGACCGTTACGCGAAGGACAGGTGCGCTTTTGTCCGGAAGAAAAAACACCGCGCGGGGTTTTTGGGTCTTTTCGGAGTACCTGGGGGTATGCAGCTCGTCGGGAAACGGCAGCCCGGGCGGGTGGAGCCCGACATTTACCAGCGCGCCCATCACGCCGTCGGTCTCCCAGTCCTTGTTTACGACCACGGTTATCTTTTTCATACGTTGCACTCCCTTTCTGTTATGCAAAATTGAAAGATGCGATTTATGAACGTGGACTTGAAGCATCCAGTTTGCCCATGAGGAGATACAGTGCCGCAAGCATGCCGGATATGCCAAAATAAAAAGAATATCTACTTAATCATATGTACTCAACCACAGGATAAAAAGCAATCGCCAAAAGAAAAGTTGAAGCAAGAACTCTGCTCCTGCTTCAACTTCTGCTTTCTTGGGGAACTCTAAGCCATGAAATCGGCTTTTGATGCGGCCGGCAACAAGAAGGCCGTTGCGAACAGCCCTTGGCCGATATGCCGCAACGCCTTCAGCCCGGAAGACAGGGGGGAGTCGCCCGCGCGGCTGCGGGAAACATCTTTTATAAAGCGGGAAGACTGTCGGCGGGCTGGGCTACGGAGCGTCGTCCGTCCCCCCATAAACGACACGCATCAAGGTCAAACCCGAGGGCGGGGCGGTGGGTGAAGGGACATCTTCGCGGCGGGGTTTGGCCAGAAGACCGGGAACGGCGTCCGGCTCTATTCTGCCCAGACCGACCCGGACAATCAAGCCGATCATATTGCGGACCATTTGCTTCAGGAACCCGTCGCCTTCCACGACGATGGCGCACACGGGCCAGCCTTCCGGGCAACGCAGGGGACCGACGAGATGGGGTTCGCGGGTGACGGAAAACACGGTTCGCACCGTGTTTTCGAGTTGCGCGGCCCCGGCGTTCTGCATACAGCGCCAGTCCCGTTTGCCGACAAAGTGCGGCAACACCGCGTCGACACGGTCGAAATCGAGAGGCGGGAAGGCCCCGACAAACGGGGCGACGCGCGGCAAAGGCCGGGAATACGCCGCCCACAGGGAGTAAGAGTAACGCTTAAAGAGCACGCCCCGGCGGGGCTCGAAATCGTCCGCGGCAAGACCGGCCTCCAGAACGCGGATATCCCCGGGTAGGCGGGAATTGAGCGCCCGCAGCCAGTCGAAGTGCTCGGTCCCGGCGGGAATGTCCAGGCGGCAGATTTGATCTTCGGCATGCACGCCCGAGTCGGTACGGCTGCACCCGACAATCGGGATACGGGGAACGCCGAGAACGGACAACACGGCGCGCTCCATTTCGCCTTGGACGGTTGCCGGCTGCGGCGCATCGGCATGCGCCTGCAGTTGCCAACCGGCGTAGCGGGTTCCTTGGTAGGCGATGCGCAAGCGCAGGCGGGGCACGGTTACTCCAGGTGATGACGCATTGTAAAAATCAGGTGGTGAAATCAGTTTGTCGCAAGACGAGGAAGGATTCGCTTTTGCGATGGGGGCCGACCATTCCGCAGGAGAGCGGGATGAGACGCGGAAGCGCAGCGACCGCGCCCGAAGGGCCGGCCGCAGGACGCGGCCGGTCAACTCTTTCGTCCCGCTCCCGGAGCACAAACGGAGCCTGACGCGGTATTGCGGCAAAATGAACCACTACCCTACTCCAGGGGCAGTTGCATGCGGGCCAGGGCTTCAGCCAGATGGGCGGCCTTTTCCGGGTTGACGAAGGTGAGGATTTCTCCGGCCTGGCGCCCCCGCATGCCCGCCAAAACCCTGACGGCGATTTTCTGGTCCAGGGTTTCCAGAACGGCGGCGGCCTGCTTGGACTTCATGTTCGAGAGCACGTCCACCAGATGGCGGAACTTGGCGTCCTTGGTTTCCTCGGCATCCTTGATCATCAGGCGCAGACGGTTTTCCAGCAGCTTCATGCGCTCGAGCTTATCGTTGATCTCGGCTTCCAGGGTGCGCAGTTGCTGCTCTTTGCGCGAAAGTTCCTCCTGCTTGAGCAGCAGGGTTTCCCGGGTGATGTCCGTGGTCTGCGAAACGGCGGAAGGCCGAGCGCCGCCAGCCGCGGCGGGCGCGCCGGAACCGGACTTGCCCGGCAGCGGCGGCAGGCCGCGATTCTCGGTATCGGACGGCCCGGAGACGCCGGGGGTCGGGGCGGGCGCGCCGCCGATATCGGCTTCCTTCGGGGGAATGGAATTCATGGCGGAATCCGGCAGCCCCTCGCCGGTGGCGGCCGCCGCCGGCAGCGCGGGGGGCGCGCCGGCCCCTTCGGCCGAAAGGGCTTGGCGGGGACCGGAAACAAACGGCTCCCACAGCATAAACCCAAAGACGCCCAGCTTGAGCGCCAGGGCGAGCAGGAGCAGCCGGCAAAGCTTAGAAGGCGACAGGTTTGAAGCGCAAGGTTGCCGTTTCATCGTATACCCGTTGTTCGTTGAGGCGTTCCTGCCGCGCATGCCGCGCGGCTTGTTTTTCCTTCAATTTTTCCAGCAGACGGCGTTCGCGTGAGGCGGCGACGGCCGTAACCCGACGGCGGTCGGCTTCCTCTTCCCACGCCGCCTGGTCGTCCAAAAGCCGTCGTTCGTCGTGGCGCAAGGCTTCCAGGTAGTCCGCGATCAAGAGGCGCGAAGGACCGTCGGCGGCCTCCGGGGTGAGCAGCGCGGCCCGGTTCTCCAGAACTTCGGCCCGGCAACGCTCGATACGCCGGCGGAGGTCTTCCACCCGGTGCAAAGCCTCGGCCAAGGCCTGGGCGGCTTCATCTTCAAGCCGCTTGCGGTATTCCAGCACCCGCTCCAGGGAAAATCGAAACATAGCTTATCCGCCGTGTCGGAATTTTGTCATCACGATGGATAGAAGGCAAGAACCGTGCCGAAGAGTGAGAGGAAAGCGCCTCCGGCGGGCAAAGGGGGTAACCCCCTTTGCAATCCCTTTTGGCTGCGCGGACGCCCATACGGGTCCCCGCGCAGCCGTTGGGGGATTTTAACGCGAGGGGTCAACAACTAATTGGCGCTGTTCATCACCGCTTCGCTCGCAGCGCGCAGGTAGCGCGCGCCCGAACTTTTGTCGACGAGCATGTTTTTGTCCTCGGTAAAACGCAAGGCAACCTCCCCGGAGGCCTTCAGGGCATCCACTTCCCCACCGGCGTCCGCGCGCTTCCACACAAGCTCGTCGCAAGCGGTGCCCGGCTCGCTTCTCGGGCAAACGTACAGCTTGGAATCTTCCGCTTCGAAGGTAAGAAAATCGGCGGGGGCAGGCTCTTCGTCGGCGGGCATGCCGGCCATAAAGGCCTCCACGCCCTCCAGGCAGGAGGCTTCCGTATTTTCGGGGCACCGATAGTACATGCCGGTCCTGAAGATCATGTCCTCATCTTCGATGAGCAGGTACGAGACCTCGTCCGACTCGCGCAAGAGCGCGCTTCCGGCCTTCACTTCCAGCTTGTAGGGCGGGAGCGCTTCGTTTGAAGAGTCGATTACCACCGCGTCCCCCTCTTTGCGCCACCGGAAAAGCGTGGTGTTCGCCCCGACCGCGAAATGGCCCATCCCGTTTTTTTCGAAGCGGACATACTCCTTGCCGACCTCACCGTTGCCCTGGAGGCACTCGGCTTCGGTTCCCAGGCAGATGCGGTATTCGCCCGTCTTGAAAGAGGAAGCCGTCTCGGTCGCGCCGGCCTGGAGCGGGAAAAGCAGGATGTTCGTGAGCAGCAGGAAAAACGGAAACGATTTGATCATGATGTTCCTCAAATGGATGCTTGGCTGATAAAAAATACTTTTGCAGGGAGCTTCTCAGGGGAAATGCCCGGGTCTGCCACCCCGGCCCCCTTCATATGTCGGCAATCCCGCGCGAAGCGGGATTGCCGACAATGGGGGTGCAGTGCCGCCCGTGCGGATGCGGGGTGACCGCTTCATATTGCAGGCTTCATTGTGGGATCACCTGTGCAGTCCCGGCTCAATCCCCTGCCTGGGGGATTGGGGTGCCGCACGCGTTGTTGCAAGACGGTCTTGCGCACATCGCGGGAGTGTTGCCGGCCGAGCGTTCTGCGCAGCACTGTTTGAGTCCCTCAATGAATAGAGCCTAAGCCTAGTTGGATCGGTCCAGCACCGGCTCGCTCATGACGCGCAGATAACGCGCCCCCGAGCTTTTGTCGACGAGCATATTCCGGTCTTCGCTCAGGCGCAGCAGAACCTCGCCGGAAGGCTTCGAAACGGCCAGTTCTCCCCCCGTGCCGTCGCGCCTCCAGACAAGGGGATCACCGCAGCCTTTCTCGCCGATTTTCGAGCACAGAAATGCCCGGGATTCGTCTTCGCTGAAGACGAGATAGTCGGCGGTGGTGTTCTCCTGCCCGAAGTAGCTGCGCAAAAACTCGACTTCTGCCTGCCGGCACGAGGCTTCCGTATTTTCGGGACAGAGGTAGTACATGCCGACTCTGAATATCGTGTCTTCATCTTCAGTAAGAACGTAGAACACCTCGCTTGACTCGCGCAGCAGGGAACTTCCGCCCTTCACTTCCAGCGTGAAGGGCTTCCAGGCGTCGTTGGGGGAGGTGAGCAGAAGCGAACCGCCCCGCTCTTCCCAGGTAAACCCGCCGTCGTCTCCTTTGCCGACAAAGTGGCCGGCCTGATCTTTTTCGAAGCGGACGGTGACCTTGCCGAGTTCGCCTTTACCTTGAAGGCACGCCTCTTCGGTTCCCCGGCAGATGCGATATTCCCCCGTTTTAAACGGGGCGGAGGAAGGATTCGTCTCAGCCGCACCGGCCTGAGCCGGACAGGTTGAAACGCTTGCGAGCAAGAGAAAAAGTAGAAACGATTTGAGCATGGTATTCCCCAAAATACGATGATGATGTGCCGAAATCCGGCGCGACATTCTAATGCACTTATTGAGAGGTGGGAATACCGCTTTCCGACGAATCGACGAACGACATGCCGTCTTACAAGGAAGGGGGGCAGGAACCCGACACCGCCGTCGGCCCGTCACACGTGAGCGCGACGGGCACTTCGACCGACTTGCGGGGGAAGCCTTAAGAAGCGCCGGCCCAAAGGCGACTACTTCCTTTTGCGCTTTGTCGCGGCGGCGTAAGCGGACGGGTTCTACCGCATTTCCTGCAACCGGCGCACGCGCTCCTCCACCGGGGGGTGGGTGCTGAATAGACCGGCGATGCCGCCGGAGAAAGGATTGACAATGAACAGGTGGGCCGTGGCGGGTCCGCCGTGACGCATGGGGGCCTGTTTGGAATAGGCCGTGAGCTTGAGCAGGGCCGAGGCCAAACCTTGGGGCGAACCGGCCAGGCGGGCGCCGGTCTCGTCGGCGATAAACTCGCGGGAACGCGAAATGGCGAACTGGATCAGGCTCGCGGCAATGGGCGCGAGAAGGGCCAGCAGCAGGGCTCCGGCCGCGCCGCCTCCCCCGCCGTTGTTGTCGTCCGAGCTTCTGCCCATGCCGAAAATGGCCCCCCACTGGAGCATGTTGGCCACAAACATGACCACCGAGGCCAATACCCCGGTCAGGCTCTGGATCAAAATATCGCGGTTGACCACATGCCCGATTTCATGGGCCAGAACGCCGCGCAGCTCTTCGGGCGACATCAGGCGCAACAACCCCTCGGTCACGGCCACCACGGCGTGCTCGGGGTTGCGGCCCGTGGCGAAAGCGTTGGGCGCGGCTTCCGGAATAAGGCAGACGCGCGGCTTGGGAATGCCGGCGGCCTTGGCCAGATCTTCCACCATCCGGTGCAGGCCGGGCGCTTCCGACGGGCTCACTTCTTTCGCGCGGTAAGCGGAAAGCACAATTTTATCGGAATACCAGTAGCTCCCTACGTTCATCAGCAAGGCGAACCCGCCGGCGATATACAGGCCGGTAGTTCCGCCCATGGCCCGCCCCAGAAAGAGGATCAGGCCGCTGAGAAGGACCAGCAAGAAAACCGTTTTAATATGCCCTGCCATGTCATTACTCCTTAGAACAAATTAACTTTAAAAAGTTGATTTGTTTCGGCGGTCGCGCAAGCGGATGCCCGCTTGCGGGCTTGTTTGGAAGTCAGTCGGTAATATGCTTTCACAAACATTTTCACTTTGAAAATGCTTTGGGACAATTTCACCATGAAATTGTTCATGAAAACCATATGCCGAACGAGCCCGGAACGAACGCGCGGGTGTGCCGTCCGGTCGGCCGGACCGCGCACGTTGCCCGAGATGTTCTACGCAATTTTCGCAGATTCGGCAAAACGCCGCGCCATTGTCCCCGTCGCGCGGCTGCGGCGATCCGGTCCGGCGGCGCGGGGACGCAAACCGTACCTCGCCGGCGTGCTTTGCGGGGCGGCTCAAGGCCCGGTTCGCGGCGGGCGCTCTCCCGCATTGGAAAGTATATAAGACGCGAAGGGAAGGGGGCAAGGGGTTCGATAAAATGCATCATACTTAGGCGGACAACAAAAATTGGAGTAATTCCGTCGACTTGCCCTTCCGGGACGGGACCTTGCAATTTACCGTTTTTTTCCGCACAATAAAACCGGCCCGGAAGTCCCCGCCTGAGGTCTTTTTGAGCATTTCGGCTTTGCATGGCCGCCGGGACGACCGCCGGAAATCCGAAGCGGGCGGTCCTCCTTTACGCGGGTACGGCCATACGTGCCACGGTGCGGGCGTATCTTTTCCCAAAGATTCGGCCCGGCCGGCTTTATCATCGCACGCGCGGGGTTGGGCGGTCGGCATGACCGCTGAAGGAGTTTGGCATGAAAAAGATTCTGTCTCTGGCGGCCACCCTTGCCGTTGCGGGTCTGATCGCCGCCCCGGCGTTCGCCGCCGAAACCGTCAAAATCGGTCTCATGGCTCCGCTCACCGGCTCCTTCGCCAGCGAAGGCCAGGACATGCAGAAACTGGTTGAGCTCCAGGCCGCCGAACTGAACAAAGCCGGCGGCATCAACGGGAAAATGATTGAAATCATCGTCGAAGACGACGGCAGCACGCCGCGTTCGGCGGCCACGGCGGCCAACCGCCTGGTGGCCAAAGGCGTGACCATGGTCATCGGCACCTATGGTTCGGCCGTTACCGAAGCCTCGCAGGACATTTACGACGAAGCCGGGGTGATTCAGATCGCCACGGGCTCCACGGCCATTCGCCTGTCTGAAAAGAAAATGAAGTTTTTCTTCCGCACCTGCCCGCGCGACGACGAACAGGGCCGGGTGATGGCCGGCTCGGTGAAGCGCCTGGCCTTCAAGCGCGTGGCCATCCTGCACGACAACTCCGCCTACGCCAAGGGCTTGGCCGACGAAACCAAGGCCGAAATCGAAAAGAACAAGATCGCCGAGGTGATCTTTTTTGACGCCTTGGTGCCCAACGAGCGCGACTACACGGCCATCCTCACCAAACTGAAGGGTGTGAACCCCGACGCCATCGTGTTCACCGGCTACTATCCCGAAGCCGGCATGCTCCTGCGCCAGATGAAGGAAATGAAATGGTCCGTGCCGATGATCGGCGGCGACGCCACCAACAACGTCGACCTGGTGAAAATCGCCGGGCAGGACGCGGCCGCGGGCTACTACTTCGTCTCCCCGCCGCTGCCGGGCGACATCGACTCCCCCATGGCCAAGGAATTCCTGGCCGCCTACAAGGCCAAGTATAGCGCCGATCCCAGCTCGATCTGGTCGGTGCTGGCGGGCGACGCCTTCAACGTGCTGACGGAAGCCGTCAAGGCCACGGGCAAGACCGACGCCAAGTCCGTTGCCGAATACCTGCATAAGGACCTCAAGGACTACAACGGCTTGAGCGGCAAGATCTCTTTTGACGCCAAGGGCGACCGCGTGGGCGATCTGTATCGCCTGTACAAGGTTGATACGGCCGGCGCTTTTGTCCTGCAACCTCAATAAGGCGTTTTTCCCGTCATGCTGCGTTGAAGCACGTTTCGGCTCCGGAAAACAGGGCTGCAAAGCTCGGCCGGTCGGCGACCCTGCCGGAGGAACAAAGGGTGTTCCTCCGGCAACGCGGGCCGCAAGGGCCGAAAAGCCCAGCCCCCATCGCCGAAACGCACTTCGCCTGACCTGACGAAAAAATCCGCCCTCTTGCGGGGTCTCGTTTGGACGGCAAGGAGAAGACGTCCGTATCGGATTCCAGCCGACCTCAAAATGGGCACGAATCCCGGCATCCCCCACCGGCCTAACGCCGGAGCGAGACACAACGGGCAGCCAAGGCCACACACTGTGCGCTTGGCACGTCCCAAATCGGCCGGCGCGAACCGCTTGAATCGAAGGGGACAGCCCCCCCACCCCCGAAGGGGGCCGGCGCGGAGAGGCCCGCCCGGCAGCGCCGGCAGGCGCTTGGAGCGATAAAGGGCAATAACGGCCGGATTTGCCCCATGGGCCGAAGGGCGCAGCACCTCAACCGACGGAGTCCACGCCGGTAGGCGCTTGGAGCGACGAAGGGCGGGCGAAATGGGCTTGGCCCATTTCGTATCATTCCCGCCCAAGGAGCGATAGATGGAAGAGTTCCTCCAGCAATTGACCAACGGACTGGCCATCGGCGGCATCTATGCCCTGATCGCCCTGGGCTACACCATGGTCTACGGGGTCCTGCGGCTGATCAACTTCGCCCACGGGGATCTCTTCACGCTCGGCTCGTACCTCGGCTTCACCATGCTGGTATCATGGGGACTTTCGGGGGTGACAAGCGGGTTGGTCCTGGCCCTGCTGCTTATCCTCCTGGCCATGGGCGCGGTGGGCGTGTTCGGCTATGTGCTGGAACGCGTGGCCTACCGTCCTTTGCGCAAGTCCAACCGCCTGGCGGCCGTGGTTTCGGCCTTGGGAGCCTCGATTTTTTTCCAGAACGCCATGATGCTGGTCTACGGCGCTCAGGTCCAGGTATACCCCGGCGGCATTCTGCCCACGGCCGTCTTTGAGATTTTCGGGGTGCAGGTGCCCCTGGTGCGGATTCTGATGTTCGGGGCGTCCGTGGCCCTGATGGTGCTGCTGTACTGGTTCATCCACAAAACCAGGACGGGCGCGGCCGTGCGGGCCGTGGCCATCGACCAGGGCGCGGCCAAGCTCATGGGCATCGACGTGAACCGAATCATCTCGCTGGTGTTCGTTATCGGCCCGGCCTTAGGCGGCGCGGCCGGGGTCATGGTCGGGCTGTTCTACGGGCAAATCAAATACGACATGGGCCTGACCTTCGGCCTGAAGGCGTTCACGGCGGCCATCCTCGGCGGCATCGGCAACATTCCCGGGGCCATGGTCGGCGGGTTGCTGCTCGGAGTGATCGAGGCCATGGGCGCGGCCTATATTTCCATTGCCTGGAAAGACGCCATCGCCTTCGGGGTGTTGATCCTGATCCTCATCTTCCGGCCCACGGGTCTTTTGGGCGAACGGGTCGCGGAGAAAATATGAGCATGCGCATCGTTCGGCAAAGATGGTTTCCGGCCGTGACCGGCATCGGCTTTTTCGCCTTTATGGCCGCCGTGCCCATGCTGCTGACCCTGTTCCAGGTGGACGGCGGCGGCGCGCCCCAACTCGGGGTGTTGAGCGACATCGGCCTGTACGCGGTGTTGGCCTTGTCCCTGAACCTCATTCTCGGGAACACCGGGCTGTTCAACATGGGGCACGCGGCTTTTTTCGCCATAGGGGCGTACACCACGGCCATTCTGAACACGGCCTATGACTGGCCCATTATGGCCACCATGCCCTTGGCCGGGATTCTGGCCGGCATCTTCGCCTTTTTCGTGGCCGTGCCGATCATCCACCTGCGCGGCGACTATCTGCTGGTGGTGACCATCGGCATTGTGGAAATCCTGCGCATCGCCCTGGTCAACGATTTGTTCGGCCTGACCGGCGGGGCCAACGGCATTTACGGCATCAGCCGGCCGGAATTGTTCGGCATCCGCTTCGCTTCGCCGGCCATGATCTACTACCTGATCTGGGCTTTCGTGGCCCTGACGGTCTTTCTCTTCTACCTGCTGGAGCACTCGCGCTTCGGCCGGGCCCTGAATTACATCAAACACGACGAATTGGCCGCGGGCGGCAGTGGGGTCAATGTGACCCGCTACAAACTCGCGGCCTTCATGCTTGGCGCCTTCTGGGCGGGTATGGCCGGCACCCTGTTCGCGGCCAAGATGAAGCTGGTGGACCCGACTTCGTTCACCTTTTTCGAGTCCGTGCTGCTTTTCGCCATTGTGATTCTGGGCGGCTCGGGCAGCATTCCGGGGGTTATTCTGGGCGCGTTCCTGCTGATCGGCCTGCCCGAAGTCTTCCGGGAATTCGCCGGAGCCCGCCAGCTTATTTTCGGCGCGGCCATGATGGCCATGATGATCTTCCGACCGCAGGGGCTGTTGCCCGTACGGCGCAGGAGGTACGACGCCAGACAGTACAACGGAATGTTCCCGTCGGCCGTGGGCAGGCAATGCGCGGCGGCTTACAATCCCTATGCCGAGGATGAGGACTAAGCATGAGTCTGCTCTCGCTGCGCAACCTCTTGAAAACCTTTGGCGGCTTGGTGGCCGTGGCCGGCGTTTCCTTTGACGTGGAAGAAAACTCCATCGTCGGGTTGATCGGTCCCAACGGCGCCGGCAAGACCACGGTCTTCAACTTGATTACCGGCAACTACAAACCCAACAGCGGCGAAGTAATCTTCGACCGCCAGGACATCACCGGCCTGCCCACCCACAAGATCGTCTGCCTGGGCATCGCCCGGACCTTCCAGAACATCCGCCTGTTCCCGGAAATGAGCGTGCTGGAAAACGTTCTGGCTGGCCTGCACTGTCGGATGAAGGCCGGAATTTTCGGCTCCATGTTCCGCACCCCATCCCAGCGCAAGGAAGAACGCGCCGCCGTCGAGCGGGCCATGCGCGAACTGGCCTTTGTCAGCCTGGACTGCCAGTACAACAACCTGGCCCGAAATCTTTCCTACGGCAACCAGCGGCTTTTGGAGATCGCCCGGGCCCTGGCCACGGACCCGCGCTTCCTGATTCTGGACGAACCGGCCGGGGGCATGAACGATCAGGAAACCGAAGACCTCATGGGCCTGATTCGGGCCATCCGCAACCGAGGCATCACGGTGCTGCTCATCGAGCACGACATGAACCTGGTCATGCGGGTCTGCGACCGCCTGGTGGTTTTGGAATACGGCGCGGTCATCGCCGAGGGCACACCGGACGAAATCAAGCGCAACCCCCAGGTCATCGAAGCCTATCTGGGCACGGATGAGGAGTAAGGTGGACGCCATGAGCCAAGCATCCGACGCCTACCTTGAACTGCGCGATCTCCGGGTCTGCTACGACAGCGTTGAGGTGTTGCACTCGATCAACGTCAGGGCCGACAAGGGCGAAATCATCACCATCCTCGGGGCCAACGGCGCGGGAAAAACCACCACGCTTATGAGCATCAGCGGGTTGGTCAAACCCTCCGAGGGCGGCATCTACTTTGAGGGCGAGGCCCTGCATTCCCTGCGCAGCCACGAGATCGTCGGCCGGGGCATCACCCAGTCGCCCGAAGGCCGGCGGGTCTTCAACACCCTGACCGTTTTGGAAAACCTGGAGCTCGGCGCATACACGAGCAACGATCGCAACCGGATCAAGTCCACCCTGGAGTGGATCTTCGACCTTTTCCCCCGCCTGAAGGAACGCATCGGGCAGTTGGCCGGCACCCTTTCCGGAGGTGAACAGCAAATGCTGGCCATCGGCCGGGCCCTCATGGGCGCGCCCAAGGTGCTCCTGCTCGACGAACCCTCCCTCGGTCTCGCGCCCATTCTGGTGCGCTCCATCTTTGAAACCGTGCGGTCCATCAACGAGACGGGCGTCACGGTCATCCTGGTGGAGCAAAACGCCCGCGCGGCCCTGCGCCTGGCCCGGCGCGGCTACGTGATGGAAGTGGGCAACATCGTTATGGAAGACCTGGCCGAGAACCTTCTGGCCAACCCGGAAGTGCAAAACGCCTATCTTGGCGGAGCAGCCGGCAAGTGAGCCGCTCTTCCGGCGCGCAGGACACGCCTATGCCGGCAGCCATGGATAATCCCATCCTTACCTTCGCGGACAGCCCGCCGGTTACCGAACGCCTGGAATATTTGCTGGCCGGCATGATGTCCGGCTGGCCCCGGCGTGGACGCCGGCTCTTGGCCCTTTCCGCCGGGCGGGCTCCCTTCCTGGAGTCCCTCTGGTTGGCCGGTTTTGATCTGACCGTCCACGACAACGACCCCGAAGCCCTGACCGTCGCCGCCGGAACCCTGAAAAACCGGGCCGAACGAATCTTGGGCGCGCCGGATCATCTGCCGGTCGACGATTGTTCCTTTGACTACGCCCTGGCCCTTCCCGGACCGGAAACCCCTCTGCCCGATCTGCTGCGCGAACTGCACCGCGTCGCCTGCCGAGGCGTTCTGCTGCTGTTCGCGTCCTCCTGGTCTTTGGCCGCCTTGGAGTACCGGCTGCGGAACAAAGCGCACCCCCAAACCGCCGGCTTCTTCTCGCCCCGAAAGATCCGCCGCGAAGCCCGTCTGGTCTTCAGCACGGCCCGGCGCACCTGGGGCTCGGTGCTGCCGGGGCATTCCCGCACCTGGAAGCCCGGCTTCCTCTACGAGCGCTTCAACGCTCCCCTCCTCTCGCTGCCCCTTGGGGCGGTCGCCTGCCTGCGCCTCGATCGCGGCGTGCCGTACACCGGCACCCCCCTCGTGGTCCGGGCCGCCGCCCCGGTAATCTCGGCGGAGTAAATATTGGCAAACGGTTGCTTCTTGGGGAGGCTCCGCCTCCCCAAACCCCTCCGGCAGGGGATTGAATCCCCTGCACCCCCAATTGTGGAAAACCCCGCGTGCGCGGGGTTTTCCACAAGATGGTTCAAGTGGAGTCACCCCCTCTCGACGAAATTCAAACGAGTATCCCTCACACTCCGTATGCAGGGGTCCATACCGATTTCACATTTATACGACGTACACACACTACAATCCACTTCCGTTCCCGGCGGGAGAATGAGTATCCCGTGCCTCCCAATGTCGAACACCCCGCGTTTACACGGGGTGTTCGACAATTGCGGGGTCCGGGGTGCCGCACTCGACGCGGTGAGACAACAGAAGCACATCGCGAGAGTGATGGATGACCGGCCGACTTTCGCAGCCCTGGTTAATCCCCCCGGCGGGGTACGGTGCCGCCCGCCCCAATAAAGCACACGACTTGTCACACCACAACCGACGAAGGAGTATTGCCCGTGCAGCCCTGTTTGAGCCCCGGTTCCCCTCACGAGCAGCCGGGCAAGCGGACCGAGGCGAGGCCGCCCTGGGCGGTTTCGCGGTATTTGGGGCTCATTTCCTTGCCGGTAAGCATCATGGCTTCCATGACCTTGTCGAGGGAGACCAGAGGCGACGACTGCCGCTCCATGGCCATGCGCGCGGCGTTGACCGCTTTGACGGCATTGACCGCGTTGCGCTCGATGCAGGGAATCTGCACCTGCCCCCCGACCGGATCGCAGGTCAGGCCCAGGTTGTGCTCCATGGCGATTTCGGCCGCGGTGCAGACCTGCTCGGGACTTCCGCCGAAGAGTTCGGCAAGACCGGCGGCGGCCATGGAGGCCGCCACGCCCACTTCACCCTGGCAGCCGACTTCGGCCCCGGAAATGGAGGCGTTGGTGCGGAACAAAGCGCCCACCGCCCCGGCGGCCAGGAAGTAACGCAGCAAAATGGCGTCGGTCACCGGATTGACCGAGTTGTCATAGAACAGCAGCACGGCGGGCACCACACCGCAGGCGCCGTTGGTCGGCGCGGTGACCACCCGGCCGCCGGCCGCGTTTTCTTCACTCACGGCCAAGGCATACATATTCAGGCGATCGAGCAACCAAAACGGGCTGGAATCCTGCTTGATCATTCCCCCGGTCAACCTGCGGTACAGAGCCGGGGCGCGCCGGGCGATATGCATGGGACCGGGCAGAAGGCCTTCGGCGTGCAGGCCGCGTTCGGCCGAGGTGCGCATCACCTCCCAGACATGACGCAAGCGGGCGGCGATCTCTTCCCGTGAGGCGAGGCTCAGCTCGTTCTCCAACACCAAGCGGGAAAGGGAATACCCTGTCTCTCGACAGTGCCGCAGCAGCTCTTCGGCGTTGCCGTAAGGGTATGGGAAGGCGTGCGCCGCGCTTCGAGTTTGGCCGAAGGTTTCCGGCTCTTCAACCACGCCGCCGCCGACGGAGTAATAGGTTTTGTGCAGCAGGGGCTCGCCGCCGGCGGAGGCCGTGAGGGTCATGCCGTTTTCGTGCAGGGGCAGAAAAGTCTGGTGGAAGACGACGTCGAGATCCGGCTGAAACTTTACGGACCGCTCGTTGCCGAGCGACAGGGACGATTCGCGCCGAATACGGGCAAAGAAGTCGGGCACGGCGTCCACATTCACCTGTTCCGGATGCTCTCCGGCCAAGCCGAGGATCACCGCCGTATCGGTCTGGTGCCCTTTGCCCGTAAGGGAGAGCGAGCCGTACAGATCAATGCGCAGATGTTCGACGCGGTCAAGGAGGTCCGCACGGCGCAACGCCTCCAGGAACATGCCGCCGATCCGCATGGGGCCGAGCGTATGGGAGCTCGAAGGGCCAATGCCCACACTGTACATGGAAAGCACGCTGATCATAAGACCCCCGGTTTGAAACAAGTGTCTCCGAGGGATGCAGGAAAATGCTGAGCGTTGTCAATACGCCGGGCGAAACGTCAGAGGGTGTCGCCCACCCACTTGACCACGTGGGGAAACCTGCTGTTGAAATTTCGGATGGGAGCGGGAATCTCCGGGTGGGTCTTTTCCGACAAATCCGTCAACTGCTCCGCGTACTTGAGGTTCGGAGCCAGCCCATATTTTCCGATGCTGTAGATCTGCGCCAGCTTCTGCAGACACTTGGCGCAGCCCATGCGCCCGCCTTCGCGCAGATATTGCAGCACGAGCGGCGGCTGATTGCTCACGGTGGCGTAATACATGGCAAGGTAAAAACAGGCGTCGCCGGACCCTTGCCCCCAGGCTTTTTCCAAAAGGTGCCGCCCCCAACTGACGTCTCCCCGGCTGATGGCCCGCTTCCCCAAGGTCACAATGGCCTTGGGCGAGCCCTCGCGCGCGGCTTTGACCAGGTAACGTTCCGCAGCTTTCGGGTTCTTTTTCAGCCGTTTGCCGTCGGAAAACTCTTGATACAGACGGAAGTATCCCTCGGGGCAGCCTTTTTCCCCCGCCCGATTGAAAAACCGCGCCATTTGCTTGCGCCCTTCCTTCGGGGTGCCCATCAGGGTGGGATCGTCCCGCAACATCAGGCCGATATGCAGCAGCGCCTTGGCGCTGCCCAGGCTCGCGGCCTTCACATACAGGTTCAGCGCCGTGAGCTTGTCCCCTTCGGCCGACCGCCGCAGATGCTCGCAGGCAACCTGGAAGAAAGCTTCCGCCCGCACCGTTTTCAAAAGAAATTCCTGTTTCATCTGCATGGTTGTACCCCTTGCAAACGACTCGTGGAGCCGCTCCCGAGCCTGGAGCATTTTTCATGGTTCATAATTATAGACTATCTTATATTACTACAACCATTTTTTATATTTTTGAGAAAAATATAACAACAAAATTCTATACACTTATTCTAGACTCGCAAAAAAACCATATTGCACTACAACAGTCCGCATAAAACGGTTTCGACGACACGCCGGCACAAATACGGATGCGCTTCTTGGCGGAACAAAAAAGAACGCTGTGGCGACGCTTTTTTCAAAAGCATTGTCACAGCAGGGTATTTCGAGTCAAAAAACGCCGTAATGCGGCAGAAACAAAGGACACAACGGCAAGGTCTCTGCGGGCGGGAAACCATGACGCCGAACGTCTGAAAGGTCTCCCCGCATGCCGGCGATCGGTGCGGGATCCCTGCACGGTTCGCCGAGCGAATCGGGGGTCAACCCAAACGCGGCAGGATGAAGAAAAAGGTGTTGCCTTCGGGCCCGGGCGTGTAGCCGAAAGCGCCGCCGTGCTCGGAGGTGATTTCGCGCACGAAGAACAGCCCGTGCCCGCTGCCGGGCAAATCTTCGGCGTTGGAGGCGCGGTAGTTGTCTTGAAAGAGGTGGCGCGCCTCTTCCGGGGGAATGGGCGGGCCGGTCGTCCGCACCCGAACCCGAAGGCCGTCCACGTTGCCGGGAAAAAAGCCCGGCAACACATCCACCCCGCACCAGGCTTCCGGCTCTCCTCCCTCCAACGGGCGGGCGCAGTATTTGACCGCATTGGAAAGCAAGTTGGCCAGCACTTGGCTGATCAGCCCGAGATCCGCAAAAATACGGCATTCCTCGGCGGGCAGACTCGGCGTGCCGGAGGGAATGCGGATGTTGCGGTCGGTGAAGTACGGCAGGTAGCGCTCAAACTGGGGAATCACCACCTGCGTACGCAAGTCCAGGCGCGAACGGCGCAGCACGTAATGCCCCTCGTCAAAATGGCTCTGCCGCAGCAGCGATTCCAAAAACATCGAACTGAACCGGAAGTGCCGCTTGAGAACGGCCAGCCGCTCGGCCACTTCCCCATGCAGTCGGACAAGCTCCGCGGCGCCCGTCTCGTCGCTGTGCGCCACGCAGGCGGAACCCAGGCTGTCCACCTGCTCTTCCAGTCGGCCCAGCATGAGCTTGAACTGCATGTTGGGTGAAATAACGTTGTGCCCGATATCATGGGCCAGCTTGCGCACAAAAAGGATATGCCGGCTGTTGCGTTCGGCCAGCAGACGATTGTGCAGGCAAAACCCCACCCGGTTCGCGAATTTTTCCAGAAAAAGCCTGCTCTGGCCGTCCAATGGTTCGGAAAGATAGAGCACCAGCACCCCGAGCTGGGTTTCGCCGTCCAGCAGCCGCTCCCCACGCGAAAGAAACACCGTGCCTTTGCCGCGAACCGGTAAAATGCAGCGGGTGCCGTCGCAGCAGGAAACGCCCTCCGGCCCCGCAGGCGGCGGCTGCGAGCCGCTTACCTGAGGGGTGCGCAACGCAAAGGTGCCGTCGACCTTTCGCGTGTAGAATTCGGCCTCAATGCCGAAAAACTGGCGGAGAATGAAGACGCAGAGCAGATGGATGGAGGCGGAGTCGTCATACTCCTGGGCAAGATCGAAAAAGATGTTCAGAGCGTAGGACTGGCGTTCGGAAAACTGATACGAGGCGTAGTCCCGCATCTTGTACTGAATGCGGGATTGAAGGGCCTCAATGCGGCTGTTGCCGCAATACTGGGCGGGAACCAATGCCTGCGGCTGCCGTTTCATGCGTGAAAGCCCGCCGTTGAAAAAGGTGCGACTTCTCGTGCTCGAACATCCTGCCGAATTTTCCTTCCCAAGCCAAGTGAAAAAGTGGAAGCCGGCCCACCTTGCCGTTCACCCCCTCCGATCGGTCCGTGAGAGTATGCGCATCCCCTCACGGTGCATGCCGTGGCGAATCCCGCGAAGCGGTCGTCATGCTCTCGACGACGTCAAACAACTGTTGCGATGCTTTTTGATGCGGGGTTACGCAGCCGATACACCGTTTGGGAATGCACATTCGACAATTAAGACTTACACAATCCGATTTAAACAACCGGACATTGAAGACGATTTACCGTCGAATGCATGCGACTGCTTTTCCAGGCCGGGAAGATACATTTACGGCATTCACCAATTTCTTCCGCGAGAGCATAAAAAAGACGAAGAAGCGCAAATCCCTCTGCCCCACAATGATGTTGCGCGGAATGCGTCGAACCCGAAAACACCTTTCCGTTGTATCGTAACGAACCGCTCCGCTGTCGAGAGGCGCTTCGGGGTAAGAGGCGCTTCGGTTTGATGCGCCACCGCGTCAGGCGACGCCTTTTCCCGTGGCCGTTCCCCCCAAAAACCACTCCCGCAGCGAAATAATCCGCATAGTATGCCCGGCGTCGAACTCTTGCCGCCACCTTATCGCGTAAAGCGACGCAGTGTCCTGTATTGACAGGGCGGGATAAAAAGGGAGATAAAGAGAGTAATGGAGTAACTATGGAAAGAAGAAGTCACCCTCGAGTCCCATTGGATACGCCCCATTTCGCCGAGCTTTTTTTCGATGCCGACGAGCACATCAAAGTTCTGCTTGTGGATGTAAGCCAAGGCGGATTGCAGTTGGCCTTTTCCCCGGGAAACATCGAGCCCGAGGAAATGCTGGGGCTTTCCGTGACCGTGCGCGAACTCCCCCCCGTTCTTGACCCCGATAAGAAAGGCATCACCGGAAAGATCGTCTGGCTGGCCCCGCAACGTTGCGGCGTACGCTTCGCCCAATTGCTGGTCGTTCCGGAAGGAGAAATTCTGGAACTCTCCGAGTCTTTATAGACGCGGCCGAACCGCCGCCGGCCGTCCGCCTCGCCGAGGGCCCGGACGCCATAAGCCCGCTTCACGCCCACCCCGCTCGTCCATAAATGGTCGAGCCCGGTTTTCGACGAAAGGCGGGCTTGCATTTTCCCCTCACGGGGTAAGCGGCGGCGGCTCCCGGCCGATGGGAACGCCTCCCTTCTCCTCTCCCGACATCTCACCGTCCCGCAACGTCCGAGTGCGCTCGGTTAATGCCCCGAATAGTCCAGCACATGGTTAAGCGGGCGGGTGGACACATGAAACCCCTGCTCGTCCAGCGTGTGCCGGGTCAAGGTCCAGGCGTCCAGGTCCAGGACGTCGAGCTTGCCGCGCGCCGCCGGGTCGAGCGTTTCGCGCAAAGCCTCCCACACGTCCTCCCACGGGAACCAGAGCCCCTCAAAAGAAACCCGCAGCAGGTCGCCTTCCCGGAACAGCCACGGCTCATCTTGGCCAACCGCCCCGTTCCCGGCGGCCGCGACGCGCGCCGCAACATTCTCGCCCGCCGGGCCGAATGCCCCGTAAACCTTTATTTGCACCGGAATCATTGATCGTGTCCTTTCGTGTGGGGACTACGCCCCCACGCCCCCGGCAGGGGAAATGATTTCCCCTGCACCCCTCGGTGCGGGGGCAAACCCCCCCAAGAGGGCGGGGGAGCGGCAAAAGGGGGGGGGAGGGGGGTAAAAAACAGAACAGGGGGGGGGGGGTGGGGGGGGGCCCCCCGGCAAGGGTGGGTG
>JAVBMX010000046.1:0-16444 GCA_031551885.1 Desulfovibrio sp. | reverse complement strand
CAATTCCTCCCCCCCCCCCCCCCCCATCTCTTTCTCTGTGTGTTGGGTGGTGGGGGGGGGGGGGGGGGGGGGGTCCCTCTCCCCCACTCCCTTCTCGGGCCGCCCCCCCCCCCCCCCCCCGTATACTCACACCCTCTCCCGGAGTTCATCATGAGCAAGGCCCAGATGTGGGGCGGGCGCTTTGAGCAGGGCGCTTCGTCGTTGATGCAGGAGTTTTCCGAGTCGGTCTCGTTCGACAGCGCCTTGTACGCCCAGGACATCGCCGGCTCCAAGGCGCACGCCCGGATGATGGCCCACGTAGGAGTCATCACGAAGGAGGAAGCCGAAACGCTCTGCCGGGGCCTGGACGCCGTGAAGACGGAAATCGAGTCCGGGGCCTTTGCCTGGAACATCGAGCTTGAAGACGTGCACATGAACATTGAAAGCCGTCTGACGGAACTGGTCGGCGAGGTGGGCAAAAAACTGCATACGGGCAGAAGCCGCAACGACCAGGTGGCTCTGGCCTTCCGGTTGTTCGTCTCGGACCGCATCCGGGAATGGCGCAACCTGCTGCGGGATCTCGTGCAGACCTTGGCCGATAAGGCCGAAAGCCACGCCGACGCCCTGCTCCCCGGCCTGACCCACACCCAGCCCGCCCAGCCCGTTTCCCTGGCCCAGCACCTGCTTGCCTATGCCTGCATGTTCCGGCGGGACCTGGAACGCCTGGAGCAATGCGACCGACGGGTGCGGGTCTGCCCCTTGGGGGCGGCGGCCCTGGCCGGCACCACCTATCCCTTTGATCCGTCCTTCACGGCCCGCGAACTGGATATGTACGGCACCTTCGCCAACAGCATGGATGCCGTGACCGACCGCGACTTCGCCCTGGAAGCGCTGTTCACGGCCTCCTGCGTTATGATGCACCTTTCGCGCCTGTGCGAAGACGTGATCATGTGGGCCCACCCCGCCCACGGATACGTGCGCCTGCCCGACACCTTCGCCACCGGTTCGAGCATCATGCCCCAGAAAAAGAACCCGGACGCGGCCGAAATCATGCGCGGCAAGACCGGGCGGGTGTACGGCTCGCTTGTGGCCATGCTCACGCTCATGAAGGGGCTGCCCCTGACCTACAACCGCGACCAGCAGGAAGATAAAGAACCCTTCCTGGACGCCGACCGCACCGTGCGGCTTTCCCTGTCGGTCATGGCGGCCATGCTGCGCGACCTGACCTTTGTGCCCGAGGCCATGCGCCTCGCCCTGGGGCGCGGCTTCCTCAACGCCACGGAGCTGGCCGACTACCTTGTGGGCAAAGGAATCCCCTTCCGAGAAGCCCATCACCTGACCGGCGCGGCCGTGGCTCTGGCCGAAAAAGAAGGGCTGCCCCTGGAAAAACTCTCTTTGAAGGCCCTGCAGGGCCTCTGCCCGAAAGTCGGCACGGACGTGTTCGACATCCTCAAGCCGGAAGCCGCCGTGGCCCGGCGGGAAACCAAAGGCGGCACCGGGCCGAACTCCACGGCCAGACAGATTGCCGATTTGCGTCGGTTTCTGCGGGACCTGGAATCCGGCAAATAGCTCCCCCACAACGACGAGCCGTTTCAAGCCGGCTCCGAATGAAGCGCCCGCTCTGCCCACGCCGCTTCGCTCGGGGCCGCTTTTTTGGGGAGCAAACCTCAGTTATTGCCTAGGGGCTGTTTCCAAATAAAAGATTTCGCGCCAAGGACAAGGAAAGCGGCCTTTTTTGCGAAGGAAGTGTACTCTGATGGTACTCGACCGGAGCAAAAAGGGCCGCTTGACGCAGTAGTTGGGCGAAAGATTTATTTAGAAACAGCCCCCAGGGCCGCCGCGTCTTACCGCCCCGATTATCACTCCCCCTTGACGCCGTCCATCCGGATGCCGACTGTTTGTGGTATCCGCAGCCGCCCTGTCCGGAGTTCCCCGAACGCGAAATGCGGTACGGACAGTCAATGGAGGCTTCAGCCATGTCTGAAATGAAGTTCCTTGCAATGGCGACGTTGGCGACAACGTTGTTCACGGCCGGATACGCCCTGGCGGCGGGACCGTATGTGACGTTGGTGGAAAACGGCATCTCCCGCAAAGTTCCGGCCGAACAGGTGTCGGAGGAAAAGCTCCTCGCCCAAGGCTGCGTCAAAAACAGCGATATGCAGGGCAATGCCGTATACATCTGTAACAAGACTCACATGCCTCAGGGGCCCGTCGCCGCATCCGACAAGGGCCATTGGAGCATGGGGAGGTCGCATGGTCATCGGGCGCAGCATTAAGCGACTCGTGACCGCTTGAGGTGACCCTCCGCACGCATCGCGGCGGGCGTCGACGCGGCATCGCGCCAACGGGGCGGTTGTTTATCCCTCTGCGCGAAGGCCGAGTCCGCCCGCCGCGACGTTATCATGCCTCCGGCCGGTTTCTTTCTTGACGCCGACCGCCCGCCGGTCGATTGTATGGGTGTGGTTTCCCGTATGTCGCGCGGGGCCCACACGCGTGAAAACGACGAAAAATCGAGGAGGTTCCCCCATGTTCGGAATCACCCGCTGCGCAACGGCCTTCCTGTTCGCCGCCCTGCTTTTGTTGGTGGGTTGCGCCCCCAAAACAGGCCCCTATGTGACCAAAGTGGACAACGGGGTCGCCCGTAAGGTTCCGGCCGTGTGCGTTTCCGAAGAAAAACTCCTCGCCCAAGGTTGCGTCAAAACCAGCGATATGCAAGGCAACGCCGTTTACCTGTGCAACAAACCGGAAATGCCCGAAGGCCCCATCGCCGCCCGAGGAGATTCCGACGACCGCCGGCATGGACCGGTCTGGAAGGAATCGCGGCGTTCGGGGCACCGCCAATAATTACCGACCGCAACACGGCGGGTCTCTGCTCGAAATATCCGCGGAACTCCCGCTGTAAGGTAGTATGATGCAAGGCCGGCGGGTGGACCGGTGTCCGCCCGCCTGCCTTGCAACATAGGGAAATGCCGAGGGAAAGCTTTCCCTCGGCGGTTTCGTTTTACTTCTTCACCAACAGGTACACCGCCCCGGCGGTATCCAGATACCCGGCCGTGTGGGCGGCGAACTCTCCGGCCCCGCAGAACAGGTCGATCCGGTTGCCTTTAATGGCCCCGCCCGTGTCCTGCGCCGTGACTACCCCGTGAAACGGCACCGTGAACGAACCCGAGTCGTCGGGCAACGGCACGCTCAAAAACAGCAGGGAGCCGAGCGGCAACGTGCCGCGATCCACGGCTACGCTGGCCCAGGGGGTCAGGGGACGTCCCATGGCACCCAAGGGACCGTCGGTCGCCTCACGGAAAAACACGTAACTGGGGTTGGTGTCGAACAACTCGGCCTTACGGCCGGGGTTCCCGTCCAAAACCCGACGGATGGAGGTCATGCTCACGTCGCCCTCGGCGAGCAGGCCCTGCTCTTTCATAACACGCCCGAGCGACACATACTTGCGGTTGTTTTTGCCGGCATACAGCACATGGGTGACGGAACCGTCGGCGAAACGCAGCCGGCCGGAGCCCTGCACATGCAAGAAAAAGGCGTCCGTCTCGCTCGTCACCCAGGCGATTTCCAAACCTTTCCCTGCCAAAGCCCCCTGGCGATCGATGGCGTTGCGGGTGTGGTAGGCCACGCCTTTGCGCACGTTACCGGGCAGCCGATACAAAGGATAGTTGTACTTGGAGGACTTGGTGCGCGAAGCCTCAAGCGTGGGCTCGTAATAACCGGTTATGCCGAAGTCCGGGCCGATACGGTAAAAGTGGAAGGATTCCGCCAGGGCTTCCGGCCGGGAAGCGAATTTCGGTAAAATACGGCGCATTTCCTCCAGAGAGGCGGTCATCTGCCCCCAGGTCACGCGCAGGCCGGGGCGTTCCACGGCGACGGAACCGGCAGGCTTGCTCTGGGCGGTGGCCAAACTCTGTGACAGAGCGTGGTCCAGCTCCGACGCATTGCCCAGACGCTGCATCTTCAAAGACCAGGCTCGGGCCGTTTCGCGGGCGTCGGCATCGCTCAGTTTGCGGGTGCCCGACTCCGCCATGGGCGTGAACAACCGCATCGTTTCACGCGATGTGCCGCCGGAACGTGCGGGGGCGCCGGGGGCGCCGTATCCGGCCGTGCTTGTGCCGGGACCGCCGGGCAGCGTGCAACCGGAAAACCAAAGAGCCGACAGAAGGAACAGGAGCGGGAGAATCCGACGCATGCATACCTCGAAGCTTTGACATTGGGCCGCGAAAGGGCGAAAAACGACCTCAGGCAATTTCACCTGGGAATTGTCTCCAAGAAACCATTGCCGACGGGCTGTTGAGCCCGCAAGAAAACAGGGCGACGGCGGTTGCTCGGCCACCCGCACCGTCGGAAAAACACAATCATGCCCCATGCAGGCGCGGGCCGCAGGCCGCCTACGCGCCCGGTGGAGCACAGAAACTTTTTCAGAGCTGATTCGCCCGCGTTGTTACCCGGAAAAAGTCTCCGGGGCAACAGGAAGGCAAACTTTTTCTAACTCTTCCAGAAAGCGGAGACCACGTGAACGCATTCCCCTTCCCCGAAGTCCGGCTCGCCCACCGCGTTTCTTACGGAGAAACCGACACCATGAAGGTGCTCTACTACGCGGAGTACCTGCACCTGTTCGAACGCGCCCGAAGCCAGTATATCCGCGAACGCGGCATGTCGTACGCCGTGGCCGAGGAACGCGGCCTGTTCCTGCCGGTGCGCGAGGCCTCCTGCCGCTACCGATCGCCTGCGCGTTACGACGATCTGCTGTATATTCGGGCGGGCATCTCGGCCTGGGGACGGGCCTCGCTGACCTTCATCTACGAGCTTCTCAACGAGGACCAAACCAAACTTCTGGCCGAAGGCATGACCATGCACGCCTGCGTCAACGATCAAGGCCGCCCCATTCCCGTGCCGGACTGGTTCCGGGCGCTGGTGGGTGGAGAAGGCGAGCTCCCGCATGGGCATGGGGAAGAAAAGCGGGAAAGCCCCCCCTGCCCTCGACCGGGAGCCGTCTCCATCCGCGGGCTTCTTATCCAGCAGACTTCAACTCCCAGGGACGGACAACGCGGAACAAAATCGCGCTGAAACGGCCGGAACGGCCTACGCCGCCCCCGTTCGAACGGCAAGCGCATCCTCCGCTCTGTCGATCAAAAACTTCGCGCCGAACTCCAGCAGTTCCTCACGCGGACGGAAACCCCAGGTCACGCCCACGGGGATCATCCCGGCGTTGACGGCGGTTTCCATGTCCACCCGCGAATCGCCGACAAAACAAACCCGGTCCGGGGTTGTGGCCAGTTCCGCGACCATGTGCAGGGCCGCCGTCGGATCGGGCTTGACCGGAACACCGGCGCGTTGCCCGTACACGGCGAAAAAGTCCACCTCAGGGAAAAAATGGGCGACCATCCGGCGGGTGAACTCATGGGGCTTGTTGGAGAGAACCCCCACGGGAACGCCCCGGCGGCGCAGCTCCCGCAGCAGTTCCGACACGCCGGGGTACGGTCTGGTGCAGTGGTGCCAGGTTTCGGCGTAGCGGGCTTCCACATCCCGCGCCAGATCGAGGAGATCCGCATCCGGGCATTCCGACGGAGCGGCCCGACGCACGAGCATACGCATCCCGTTGCCCACAAAATACTTGTAAGCCGCCTTCGGATGCGCGGGGCATCCCCGCGCCGTCAGGGCATGGTTCACGGCATTGGCGAGATCGGCCAGGCTGTCCAGCAGCGTACCGTCAAGATCGAAAATGAACGCGCGTTCAACCGGCATATGTTTCCTTCCTCTCAGCCTCAACAGGGCTGCACGGGCTGTTCTTCCGAATCGCATACGGTGCGACGGCTCGGACCCTCACCTCCAGGGGGGGGAGTGTACCCTCTTATAGGTCGGGAATCCTCGCGGAGCGAGGATTCCCGACAATGGGGGTGCAGGGGATTCCATCCCCTGCCGGGGTTTGGGGCGGAGTCCCAATAGAATAAGGCCAGAATTCTTACAATTCCCCGGCCTTTAGGCGGGCTTCGCGGGCCTGCAGGCTTTTCCCTTGCGCCTCAAAAGCTCGGGCCAACTCCAGCCAGCCGGGCTTCAGATCCGGACGCAGGCTGACGCTCTGGCGGGCAAGGGACGCCGCCATCTCCGGGTCTTCACCGGCGTCCAGGTACAAACCGGCCAGCAGATGCATGGCCAAGGCATCCTGCGGATCGTGAATAAGCGCTTCATGAAGCAGCTCACGGGCTTCATCCCGCTTGTCCTCGGCCTTGCGCAGCCGAGCGAAATGCCGGCAGGTCGGGCCTTTGCCGCCGGGCAGAGCGGCGGCCCGGGTGTACAGGACTTCCGCCTCTTTGGCGTCGCCTGTGCTTTCGGCAAGCTGGCCCAGACGAATCAAGGAAAAAAGATGATCCGGCGCCTGCGCGAGGCAGGCCTCATAATACCCGCGCGCCTCGTCCGGACGCCCGGTGCTCTGGTGAACATAGCCCAAATTATACAGTGCCATGGCGTCTCCCGCGTCGCAGGCCAGGGCCTCGCGGAAATCCGCCTCGGCCTCGGCGTAGCGGCCGAGCCCGGCCAGGCAGATACCCAGGGAGTTCCAGGCCATGCCGTTGCGCGGGTCGGCCAAGAGCGCCAATTGATATTCCCGCACCGCGCCGAACGTTTCGCCCAGGCTGTAGAGCTTGTCGGCGCTGATGTTCAGGGCCAAGGAATCGAGCACGCCCACGTGGGGTTTGGGCAAGAGCAGGGCGTATTCCAAGGCTTTGCGGCAGTTTTCCGGGGCGTCGGACTTGCGGAATTCCAGGAACGGATACGGCACGATGCCGGCAGCCGCATCCACGCCAAGGCGGGCGCTCATCTCCGCCAACAGATCCTCATAGCGGGCGGCGAGGCCTTCCGCTTCCCTGCCCGGATGGAAAAAAATCAAACTGTTTAGACCGTAGCGACCGGCAAGGATGTTTCGTCCGAACGTCTCTCGGAACATGGCCGCGGCTTCGGCCATGCAGCGGTCCGAGTCGGGGGCTACGTCATCCCCATCGGGTGTTCCGGCCGACGCCGCCGGAGCCACGCGCACCAACGTGAGGGCAAAGCCGCTCACGGCTTCGCGCTCCTCGGCCCAGCGGGCGAAAAAATCGCCGTGGCGCAAGAATCCGGTAATGGGGTCGCGCCGCTCGCGTCCCGGCTGGGCGGGCATGGAGCCGGACTCGTCCTCGGGCAGCAGAATCAGACGGTCGCCCGGTTCAATGGGCCAGGCCGGATCTCCCAAGTGGGTGACTTCGGCTTGCGAGGTGTTCTCTCCCACTTCCAGCAGCACCAACTCCCCTTTATAGAGTGGAGTGAGGGCCGTGGGGGGGCGATTTTCCGCCCCGCGCACCGGGTAGCATTCGGACCAGATGGAAAACCGCGAACCTTCCCTGGCGTGCATGCCGGCCCCCAGGCCGACCACCACCCGCGACAGGGGCAGCACTTCCTGCACCCGGCCGCCTTCGGCCAGAATCCGCCCGAAGCCCATAATCGGGCCGCCCCGGCCGATGCTCGGGGCATTGTTTTCCCCGGCCAGGGCCGCGGCCAAACGGGCTTTTCGCAGCAGCAGCCGGGCCTGCTCGGCATACGGCAGGGCGAACAGCCCCCCGGCCATATCCTGCGGGTACAGTGCATAGCCCGCCGAGGCCCCAATGCCGATACGCTCGTGCTTCAGGGGATGTTCCAAAGCGACCTCGGTAAAAGCCGCATTGACCGATTCGGCCAAAGAACGGCACAGCTTGGCCGTTCCTCGGGGCAGAAACACGGCAAACTCGGAATCACCCGTACGCGAGGCCAAGGCCTGCTCGGGCCGGCAGCCGACCAACGCGTCGGCCAGGGCCGTGATCAAAGAATCCGCGAAAGCGTACCCGTATTCGCGGACCACATCGCGCAGAGCGGCCAAACGGAAGACAACCACCCCAAGGCTTCCCCGGCGGGGCAATTCGCCGTCGCGGGCAAAGGGACCGCCGCCCGGCTCCCCCGCTCCGGCCATTTCATCTTTGCCGGGCAAGGCGGAAAGCGGCTCGCGCATAAGTTCCAGCTCTCGCTCGATGCCGGCCAACAGGTGATGACGGATGAACAACCCGGTGGTCGGGTCGCACAGGCTTTGCTTGTACAGCAAAAGATTTTCGGTAAGCAGCTTGGCCAGGGCGGGCCAGACGGGAATGATCGGTTTAACCTCGGCGGCCGCGACCCCGCGCGCCGTGAACACGGCCGCAATCCCGCCCGAGGAATCCGGCAGGGGCAGCAGGATCTTTTTCTCCCGGCCGAGCCACTCGGCGGCAGGATCTTTACCGATGCGGGGAAAAATAATCCCGTGGGCCTCAAAGGAAAAAAGCCCTGCCAAGGTCTCTTTGAGCCGCCGCTCAAACACGATGAAGTCGCGCCGCTCAAGCTTGGCGCGGTGCCCGCCTGTTGTGTTCATAGAGCTCTTTTCAGGAAAAGGGTTGCCGGCCGACGAAGGGAGACCCCTCCCGCCTCCCGATGGAGCGTCTTCACCCCGCGCGGCCGGTGTTACCGCGCGGCAAACGCCCGCCTCAGGTGTTCCGGCGGCGTTTATAGCATTTTTCTAGACATGTGCGCAACGACATATCATGCCCAAGAGCTTTCGGGGTCGGCCGAGGGCGCGGCCGGGAAGCGTTTTACTCTTTTCCTTCCGTCGGCTCGTCCGGCCCGCCGGGCGCGGCATTGTCGGTCCGCTCCGCCTGTTTGCTTTGGGCGGCGACCTCTTTCACGTGCTTCACGGCCCGGCGCGAACGCAGGAACCAAACCAGCGCGGCCAGGACAATCGCGGCGAGAATCACGTACAGAATGCCGTGCCCCACATGGTACATGACGGCCATGAACAGATCGCCCGCCAGAAGCCCACCGTAACTGAACGAACAGGCCCACACGGCCGCGCCGATGAAGTTCAGGAAAAAGAACTTCCTGTGGCTCACCCCGCTGATGCCCAGCATGATTGGGGTAACGTTACGCACCCCGTAGACAAACCGGAACCCCAGAATCAAGGCGATGTCGTATTTTTTGAACAGCCCGGCGGCTTTGTCCATGTTGCGCTCGATGCGCGGGAAGTAATGGAGCACCGAGCGCCCCTTATACTTGCCCAAGCTGAACATGAGCTGGTCGCTGCAAAAGCTCCCGATAAAGGCGCACACGGCGATGAGGGCTGGCTCCAGGCCGGTCTTGCGCGAGGTCATGCCCGCCAGGATGACGATAGTCTCGCCTTCCAGGAAGGTCCAACCCAAAATCACATAGTAGCCATACTTGCGCAGGAGTTGCTCCATGCTCATGTCTTGGCTCACGAGGTAAATCACCAATCCGCCGGCGCCGAGCGCCAAAAGGGCGGCGATATACCAAAAGCGTTTCAGCAGGCTCAAAAGGCCGGGGCGTTCGGCATTCATATTATTCCACGGGCAGCAGATTCAACCGGCGAACCATCTTATCGGCGGCCGCCACAACAAAATCGTCCTCAGAGAGTCCGGCACGCTCGGGTTCGCTCATCAGCAGTTCCGGCGCGTTGCGCAGTTCCGCCTTGGGGGTGACCTCAAACTCTTCCGGGAATGTGCCTGAAAAATACATATTCTGGAAGTCCATGAATTTCAGGGCGTGGGCTGTGGCGTCGAGCACGGCGAAATCTTTGTCCGAAATCAAGCCGTGAGCCTTGGCCGCGAACAGTCCGGCCAGACACTCGCCGCCCTGGGTGCAGGCGATGTGCCCGTGACGGTTGGCCAGAAGCATGGAGTCCATGATGGCCTGCTCCGTGACCTGCATGACCTGGAAGGCCGCTTCTCCGCCGGTGTTGATGTATTTTTCGGCCAGATGCCTAACCCGGGGGAAAGAGACCGGGTTGCCGATCATCGCGGCCTGGGCCGCGGAGGCTTTGACCTTGACCGGCCGGTATTCGCGCGTGGCCGCCGGGGCCGCATAATAGCGATATACCGGGTCGGCATGCTCGGACTGCACTCCAAAGAGACGCGGCAGGCGGTCGATGATCTCGAGTTCATACAGCTTGAGGAAGCCGCGCATCACGGCCGTAATGTTGCCCGCGTTACCCACGGGTACGAACACGCAGAGGTTTTCCATGTTCCAGTCGCGTTCCTGGGCGACTTCAAAAGCGAAGCTTTCCTGGCCCAAAATGCGCCAGCTGTTCTTGGAGTTCAGCAAGGCCACACGGTAACGCTCGGCCAGATGCTCGACCACCTTCATGCAGTCGTCGAACACTCCGGGCAGTTCGAGAACCGTGGCTCCGGCCCCGAGGGGCTGGGAAAGCTGCTGGGGCGTGACTTTTCCGTGGGGCAGCAGCACCACGGATTTGATCGGCCCGCCCACATAGGCGGCATACAGGGCGGCGGCCGCCGAGGTGTCGCCGGTGGAGGCGCACACGGTCAACACGTTGTCCCACTTATGCTTGCGCACCAAAAACTGCAGGTAGCTGAAGGCGCAGGCCATGCCCCGGTCTTTGAACGAGGCGCTGGGGTTCTGGCCGTCGTTCTTGTAGGCCAAAGGAATGCCCACGGCCCCGCGCAGGGCTTTGGACACCTCAATCAACGGGGTGTTGCCTTCGCCCAGGTAGAGGATGTCCTCTTCTTCCATAACCGGGGCGGTCAGCTCATAAAAGCGGAAGATACCGCGCAGGGCCCTGTTTTTGGTCGCGGCCCGGGCATCGAAAATCGCGCGCCACTCGGCTCCGGAGGTCTTCTTCAGGCGGTCGAAATCCGCGTCTTCCAGGAGCAGCACTTCGGAGCACTCCGGGCAGGTGTAAAGCAGAGAGTCGATGCCGTGGGTCGCGCCGCAGCCGAGGCAGCGGTATTGCAGATTCCCTCGATGGGAAGGAAAGGCGTTGACGTTCATGCGGCGTCCTTTGGTTTGCGCCAGGGTTTCTCTTCCCCCCGGCGCAGGCGTTTGATGTTTTCTCTATGCGCCCGGGCCACGAGCAGGCCCACGGCCAGGGTCAGAGGCAAAAGCTCGAAGCGGCCCAACACGGCGCAGGCTATGGGCAGAACGGCGATCAGGGTGAGCGAGCCGGCCGAAACGTAGCCCGTGCGCCAGATCACCAGAATGCAGGCCGCCCCGGCGATGAGCAGGGGAACAAAGGCCAGGGGCAGCATGGTGCCCACGCTGGTGGCCACGCCTTTGCCGCCCTTGAAAGCCAGAAAAAACGAGTACATGTGCCCGACGATGGCCACAAAAGCCACCGCGCCGCACCAGTATGGCGAAAGGCCTTGGTGCAGAGCCAGAGACACGGGCACGGCCCCCTTGCCGGCGTCGCAGATCAAGGTCAGCACCCCGAGGGGCGTGCCGCACAAACGGGCCACGTTGGTGCTGCCGGTGTTGCCGCTGCCCGCCTTACGCGGGTCGATGCCGCAAAAAACCTTGGCGATGACCAACCCGAAAGGCACGGCCCCCAGAAGATACGCGGCGACGATCAACAGTGCCGGAACCATCATGCTTCTTCCGCTTCCATGATCTGAATTTCTCCGGCCAGGGGATTTACCTTGCCCACGCGAAGCCGCACCGACATGCCGGGGTAGACCTTCTCACCGAACAAATTCCGTTTGCCGCGCACAAAAATTTGCGCCCAAGGCATGGCGCAGGTGACGTAATATTCGTTTTCCTCGGTAACTTCGGCCGGCCACCATTTTTTATCCCCCCGCTGCCGGAAAAACAAGAGCTTCCAATAGCGCGGGCGCAAACGCTGCACCTGCCCGACTGCGTCCTGGCGAACGGACACAAGGGGTAAAAGCTCCGCCAGCTCGCGTTCCATAAACACGGGAGAGCCGGTATGCAGAAAACGCAGCACCTGTCCCTGGTTGAGCAGATCCACATAGCGCCGCATGGGCGAGGTGGCCGTCACGTAGGCCGAAAGCCCCAGGCCCGCATGCCGGCGGGGTTTCGTCTCCAGCCCGGCCGGCGGCAGAGAGCGCACGATACGGGCGATTTCATACGGCGCGGACCAGACCCCGGCGAACTCCCGAGGCAGACCCACGTCCTGCACCCGGAACAACAGGGGAAGACCTCGGGCGTTCCCCCACTCGGCCAGAGCGGCGTTGAAAAGAATCATCACCTCGCCCACAACCAGGTGGGCCAGATGGGTGGACTCCGGAGTGCGGATGTCCACAACGGTTTCCGCTCCGGCGCCGCTCAGCAGAATTTCCGGGTCGGGCCGCTCGGTGATCACCGCACCCTGGGCGATGCGGCGTTGTTGCAGCAGACGGGCGGCTTTGAGAGCGGGGAGGACGAAGGACGAAGCCTCGTTGTCTTTGCCTTGGGCGGCGGCCTCCGCCCGTTCCAAAGAAAAATTGTGGGCCACGACCACAGCCGCCGCGCGTACGGAGAAATCCCGCAACGCGCCCACGGCATCCAAAACGGCTTCCATCACTACGGCCGGGCGTTTCTGGCCCGCGTCCAAGCTGAACAACCCCGGGCCGATGTCGTGGGGCAGCATGTGCTCGTCGCCCTCGGGCAAATACAAACTGGAGGCGCGACGCAGAACCGCTTTGTCCAACTCGGAGCCGAAAGACCAGGCCAGGGCCGGGCAGGCGATGGCTCCCCGAACGAAAAAGGTGCCGTCCGGGTTTTCCCGCACGTACAGGGCGTCGTCGCGGTCGATTGTGGTTTCCGGGTCGATGCTGACCAGCCGGCCCGCGTCTTCCCCTTCGTCCTCCAGCGCGGCCGTTCCGGCCGCCGCGGCCTGGACCACGGCGGCGCAATCCGCCGCCAAGGGAGCGACCCAATCCTCACCCGGATCAAAGTCGGCCCGAGCAAGCAAATAGTTGTAGTGGACGGGCACCAATCCCCAGGCCTCGGCCAAAAGCAAAGGCAGATGCGGATTCTCCGGCAGGGCTTTGAGCAGGGCTTTCCACAGACCCTCATCGTCCGGGGCGTCGGGATCGGCCAAGTGCTTGAGCAGCAAATCCCGCAACAGATCCGCCGTTTCCGGAGCGGGCAATTCCCGCGGCTGCAACGGCCCCCGGCTGCGCCGGACGATTTCCCACAGGTTCTTAAAAAACACGGTGCCCGCGCCGACAACGGCCTCCCGTCGGCGGACGATTTCCGCCTCGGCCAGCCGGCTCGTCACAACGCTTTCAGGAAAGATCTCAAAGTCCGGGGGGGAAAACCGAAAATGGGTCTTGCAGGCCAGAAGCGCCCGCCCGACGGCCGCGACGTCGTCCACGTCCGGGCTTTCGCAGACCAGGCCCGCCAGCCAGGCGGCCGTGGCGTGTTCCACTTCGCCCTGGATCAGGGACCAAATTTCCATGACTTCAATGGATTCCGCCGCCAGAGAACGCTTTTGCCGTCGGCGTTCAAGAGCTTCATCCATGGCCGCGCGGGAAAGTCCCGCGCCCAGATTCGGCCCGGACCACGGCAACAGTCGCGAGGCGGGCAGGCTTGTTTCCCGCCGTCCCTGCGTGTACAGGCGCAGCCGGCCGCCCTGCTCCTCCAGGACAATGCCCAAGTGCGGAACGTTGCCCTGAAGGAACTCGACCATGCAACCGGGGCCGGGGTAAAGAATAAGCGCCGTCATAGAGACAGGGCCTCCGGCCGAAAAGAGCGCGGCGCGGGCCGAAGGCAAAAGAACACGGTATTCATAGGTATTAATGTTTGAAGGAACGCTGACCGGTGAAGACCATGGCGGCATCGGCCTCGTTCACCGCCGCGACGACCTCAAAGTCACGCAGGGAACCGCCCGGCTGGGCGATGGCCGTGACTTTACGGCGCAACGCCGCGTCCACGCCGTCCCGGAACGGGAAGAACCCGTCGGAAACCAGGGCCGAGCCTTCCAATCCGCCGTGGGCCGACTTTGTCCGGCTCATGATGTCGCGCAAGGTTTCCACCAGTTTGGCGTCCCGCCCGTCGGCGGTTTTGGCCTGCAGTTCGTAGATGGAAAGCCCGCACTCCTTGAAGGCGAGCACATCGGCATACTTCACGTCGGCTTTGTGCGCGGCGATTTCCACGCAGCCCACGCGGTCCTGCTCCCCGGTGCCGATGGCCACGGTGGCCCCGTCCTTGACGAAAATCACCGAGTTGGAGGTCACGCCGGATTCCACGGCCCAAGCGAAGAGCAAATCTTCGGCCTCACGCCGGTCCGGCTCACGGGCCGCGATGCGCACGCCGTCTTTTTCCGCTTCGGCGGGCAGGAAGTCCGCAATTTTACGGATCCGGTTCACAAACGACTTCTGCACAATCAAGCCGCCGTCGGACAGGGACTTGATGTCCATAAAGGGAATGCCCGCGAACTCTTCCAGCCTGCCCAGGCCGGGCAGTTCGAGAATGCGCAGGTTCTTGCGCTTGGTGAGGATTTCAACCACCCCCGGCTCAAACCCCGGAGCGGCCACCACCTCGAAGTAGGATCCGTCGATCAGCTCGGCAGCGGCCAGATCCAAAGGCCGGTTGACTACCACGGCTCCGCCGAACGCGGCGATGCGGTCGCCCCAAAAGGCTTTGTCCAGGGCGTCGGCAATGCCTTTTTTGCTCCAGGCCGCGCCCGAGGGGTTGTTGTGCTTGAGAATCAGCGCCGCCGGGCGTTCGGTAAGGTACTGCAGAATGTTCGCGCCGTTGTCCACGTCCGTCAGATTGGTCTTGCCGGGGTGTTTGCCGGCCTGAATCATCTGCTCTTCGGTCACGGCGGAAACCAGCCCCGTGCCGCCGGCCCGGTAGGCGATGCCGCCGATGACGGGCGCGCCTTGGGCCAGTTCATATAGAGCGGCGGGCTGATCCGGATTTTCCCCGTAGCGCAGCCCTTTTTCCTCGCCGTCAATGGTCCAGGAGCGGCGGCGGTAAACCAGCTCGGTGTCGCCAAAGCTCATTTTCAGCGTGTCCGGGAACTTGTCCTTGACCACCTGACGGTACATTTCCTTCAAATTCTTGCTCATGGCGGGCGATCTGCCCCTACCGGGGCCGGGTTGGCGTCGTGAAAAAGCCGCGGCGAATCGGCGCGCGACTCAAGAAGGGGGCCAAGGTAGCAAAAAAAGACCGGCCCGGCAAATGCCGCGCCGCCAGGCGGCGCCACGACCCACGCTTGATTCATCGGCAATTACCGCTTACGACAAATGCATCACGGATGAATGGGGGAAAAATCATGTGCCGTCGATTCGCATTCCTTCTTTTGCTCGTCTTTGCCTTCTCCGGATGCGAGTCTTTGCCGCACAGCATCGGCTCGAAAAATATGCGGATAGACAAAGACCCGATCGCTTCTCCGCTTGAACGGAACAAAAAAATCTATGTGGCCATGATCGGCGGTGTGCCGGAGGACATGGACGGTTCGCCTGAGGCTCTCGCCCTGCAATTTTCCAAATTTCTGGCCCCCGTCGCGGCAAGCGTGCGCCCCGCCGAACGGCTGGAAACCCGGGAAGAGGCCATGCGAAACGCCGCCGCCCAATCGTGCGATTACGTTTTCCTGATCACGGTGGAGCACTGGGAGAAGCCCCTGCTCCCCCCGTCCGTTGAGGTCGCGATTAATGTGGAGGCCGTGGAAGCGGGCTCCGGCCGGTTTCGTTCGAATTCGCGCCTGGAGGCCACCTGCCATGCCATGCTCTACGGCCTGGAAAACTCGCCGCGCGAGTGCGTTCGGCCGCAGGTGAACGCCTGGCTGAACACCCTGTTCGCTCCCGGCCCCGACACGGCCACGGCCCCTTACCCCAACGTCATGCCGCCGCCGCCGAGCATGCGGTAACCCTTCCTCGCCCGGACGCAACGGAGGATTCCATGGTTTTCTTTTCCCGCGCTTCGCACCCGGTTCTTTGCCTTGCCCTGTCCGCCGTCTGCTGCGCGGCCTGCTCCATCCAAGGGGGAAGCAACAGCGGCAGAGTCACCGCGCTTGAAGGGCGCAAAGCGGTTCCCGTCAGTTCCGGCGTATATGTATCTATGCCCACGGATTTTCAAAGGGAAACAGGCTCCGGTAAAAGACTACAGACCGTGCTCATGAAGGTGTTGGGAGAGATTCCCGGCAAGAGGGCCGCAGCAGCGGCTCCCTTTCCCCTGGAGCACGACCTGCAAGCCGCTCGCGACGCCGGGTGCTCTTTTTTGCTGACGATGCGAATCATCGATTGGCAGGACCCCCCGGCCGCCTTCCAGCTCAAGCCGGATCGGGGTGAAGTGATTCTTTCGGCGTACGAGACGGAACACGGCGAACTGCTGCGGACGGATTCCGTGGAGTGCAGCAGCACCGCCACCACCGTGAACCTTATCGGCAGCGAAGATCCCGGCGACTGCCTCAAGCCGGCCCTCAAAAAATGGCGTGACGCCCTGGGAACAGACAATTCCGCCGGTAAATGACCGGGCGGGCGAACGTTCCCGGCGAACGCCTTGAGCCTGTCGCGCCACCCCGTTCAAAAGATTGGAAAGGCTCTAGACCATCAGGATAGCACCTGATAGGCTAGAAAAATGTTTGAAAACAGCAAGTTGAGTCGATACAAAGTTGGAAAAATTATTGAGTGCTTTTGCATCGACATTGATGCCACTAAAACCGCTCTGCTCCTGA
>JAVBMX010000015.1:0-13139 GCA_031551885.1 Desulfovibrio sp. | reverse complement strand
CAAAGTTTAATGGCGTAAAGCGGAATTTCGAACTCCACCTCAAAGAGTGCGAATGGCGCTACAACCAAGCGCTACCCCAGCTTCTCGACGGCCTCAAGCTCTTGGTGGCAAAAAACAAAGACCTGATGGTCTAGAGCCTTGCAAAAAAGGGTTCCCCTTCCCCCCGTACCCCCCATCCCCCCCCCAAAAACTCTTTTTATTGAGGGCGAAAGGGCGCGAGAGCACCAAGGCAGCGTGCTCTCGCGGCAGTTGAAAATATGCCCCGGCAACATGCGGGGCGGGCGCTTCCTCGGCACGGTGTCCGACAAGCCGTTGGCTATGAAAGAATTCTTCGCATCGCGATGTTCGCCGGATCTCGGCAACCTGGCCAAAGAGGTTGTCCGAACCGCCTTGGAACGCGCCGCCGCGTCTCTTCCCCACGATGTCCTTCTTGCCGTGGACGGCACCTGCGGCAACGGCCACGACACCCTGTTCCTGGCACAAACCCTGCTGCGGCTGCGTCCTGAAGGCGGAACCCTCGTTCTGAGTTTCGACATTCAGGCAGACGCCCTGGCAACGGCCCGCAGGCGTTTGGACGATCTTTGTCCGACCGCCGATGTCCGTTTTGTGCCCGCCGGACACGAAAATCTCGCGACCCATCTGCCCCCCGACACGGCGTTCTTCGCGGCCATGTACAACCTGGGATTCCTGCCCGGCAGCGACAAACGCGTCGTCACGCGGTCCGCGACCACTCTGCTTTCCCTGCAATCCGCCCTCGAACACCTGCGTCCCGGCGGGGTCTGCGCGGTCCACGCCTATGGCGGCCATGCCGGCGGCGGGGAGGAATTGCGGGCCGTCGAAAACTTTTTCGCCGAGTTGCCGTTTGACGCTTTTTCGGTTGCGCGTTATTCCTTTTACAACAAGCCGCGCAATCCGGAAGTCCTGTTTCTGGCGGAGAAACGCTGATGCCCAAAAACGTCGCCACCCTGCCCACTCTCCCCTACAAGCCGGAGGACCGCGTCTTTCCGGCCGTGGACGACGACGACCTGTGGCGTTGCGTGCAAACCGTGCTTCTGCACGAATACGGCGAGGAACGCGTCCGCCTTGAGCACGCCCGCTGGGCCTTTGAAGCCGTCTGCGACGAGTTGGACGACTACTTGGCTGTCGACGATTTTATTCGCAAAGTCCGCCTCAAGTGGCTCTGGCAACGCCCGCCCCTGCCGCGCGGCTTGGTCGATTTTTAGGAGAATATTTCTGGGGGACGCTGTCCCCCAATCCCCCTGGCAGGGGATTGAATCCCCTGCACCCCCCGTCGTCGACAAACCCGCGCTCCGCGCGGATTTGTCGACATACGAGGGGGTCTGGGGTGCCGCCCGCGACGGCTTGAGACGACATACTCACATCGCGGAAGCGGCCGATGGGCGGCTGACTTCGGCAGTTCTGTTTTCATTCCCCCCAGGCGGGGTTTGGGGCGGCAGCCCCAACATGTTCACACCCTTCTTCCCGGAGATGCCATGCTTTCCAGAGATTACGCGCTTGAGTTGTTGCTGTCCCGCAGCCCCGCCCCGCACATGCGGCGGCATGCCTTGGATTCCGAGGCGGTGATGCGCGCCCTGGCCGGGCATTTCGGCGAAGACGCGGAGCTGTGGGGCCTGAGCGGCCTCTTGCACGATGTGGACTATCCCGATACGGAACAAACACCGGAGCATCACGGTGTTCTGGCCCGCGAGATTCTGACCGGGCATGCTCCGGAGGAGCTGATCGTGGCGGTGGCCGCGCATAATTCCGAATGTACCGGGGTCGAGCCGCAGTCGCGGCTGGACAAGGCGCTGCGCCCGGCGGAAAGCGTCACCGGGCTGCTCTCGGCCGCCGCGCTGGTGCGGCCCGAGGGGTTTGACGGCATGAAGGTATCGAGCCTGAAAAAGAAGATGAAAGACAAGGCGTTCGCGGCCGCCGTTTCGCGCGAACGCATTCGCGAGTGCGAGGGGCTCGGCCTTTCTCTGGACGACTTTTTGGCCCTTTCCGTCGAGGCCGTTACCGCCTCCCGGCGAGCTGAAGCCTGAACGTTTGTGAGGCCGGAACGACCGGCCGAGGCGATTGCCAAGACCATGAAGACTTCCAGCCATAAATTCGGGGTGCGCGTTTCATGAGCGGTTTTACTTTTGTCCACGCGGCGGATCTCCATCTGGACGCGCCTTTTCACGGGGTGCGCGCCGCCCTGCGGGAAGAGACGGGCAATGAAGCCCGCGCTCTTGCCGAGTTGATGCCCAAGGCCGGCTTCGTCGCTTTGAAGCGTTTGGTGGATGTCTGCCTGCAGGAGCGGGCCGCCTTCCTTATCCTGTCGGGCGACGTGCTCAACGCCGCCGAAGGAAGCCTGCGGGCCGAAGCCGGCCTGCGCGACGCCTGCCTCAAGCTGCGGGATGCGGGCATCGTCGTATTTCTGGCCCACGGCAACCACGATCCTCTGCGGGAACGCCGTGCCGTGCCGCTGCCAAAAAATGTCACCATCTTCGGCCCGGAGCCGGAAGTCCACGAACTGCGCTTCGGCGAGCGGGATGTGCGCATCGCCGGCATAAGCCACGCGCGGGACAAGGAAGACCGCAACCTGGCCGCGCTGTTCCCGAAGCTGGAGCCGGGAGCTTTTCGCATCGGCGTACTGCACTGCGCCTTGAGCGGCCGCAGCGGTCCGCACGAGGCGTACGCCCCCTGCGGCCTGGAGGATTTGCTCCGGGTCGGCTGCGACTACTGGGCCCTGGGTCACGTGCACACCCGGCAGGAGATTCGCCCCTTCGGCCCGACCGGCCCCTGCATCGCCTACCCCGGCAGCCTCCAACCCCTTCATGTACGGGAAACCGGCGAACACGGCTGCCTGGTGGTGCGGGTGACCGACTCCGCCCACACGACCGAGTTTGTGCCTCTTGCGCCCATCCGCTGGGAAGCCCCGGAACTTGACTTGGAAGAAGCGGGCAATACCCTGCCGGAACTGGAAGCCTTTCTGCTCGACCGGGTCTGCGCCTTGCGTCCGGCTTCGGAGGCCGCCTTCCCGCCGCCGATGATGCCCCTGCGCCTGATTCTATCGGGCCGAACCGACCTGCACCGGGAGCTGGCCGCGCCGCAGGCGGCCGCGCAACTACGCGAACGCCTGAACGACGCCCTGGAAGGATCGGGCGTGTGGCTGCGCGACTTGTTCGTCGCCCCTCGCCCGCCCAGGGACATGGAGGCCCTTGCCCAACGCCCGGATCTTGTGGGGGCGGTGGCCCGCCGGGCCGACGCCGCCCTTGTGGACGACGAGGCCGAAGCGGCTGCCCGGGAAGCCTTGGACGAACTGTTCGCTTCGCCCAGGTATACGGCGCACATTTCCGCCCCGGATGCGGCCGAGCTGCGTGAGCTCATCCGCCGGGCCAAAGATCTTTGTCTGGACCTGCTGGAGGCCGACCGATGCGACTGACGGGTTTTCGAATAGATCGTTTCGGCGTTCTGCGCGATCAACTGGTGGAAGGGCTTTCGCCGGGAATCTCCGTATTCCTGGGCGACAACGAGGCGGGCAAAAGCACGCTGCTGCGTTTTTTCCAGGCCATGCTCGTCGACTTCAAACGCGGCGGCAAGTTCATCGATCAGATGAACGGCGGCAGGGACGGCGGGGGCGGTCTGCTCAAGCTGGAGACCGAGGCCTTGGGCCCGGCGCTTCTGCACAACGCTCCGCGCCTGAAAAGCGCCATCCTGCGCGATCCGGCAGGCAAAGAACTGCCGCTCGCCGCATTGCGCCTGCCCGACGAGGCGGTTTTCGACGCGGTCTTTGCCATCGATCTTGCCCGGTTGGTGGCTTTTTCCTCCAAAAAAGACGACCCGGTATGCAACGCCCTGCACGGCGCGGCCTTCGGCACGGGCTTCACCTCGCCGGCCGGCGTGCTTGAGTTGTTGGACAAGCGAAAGAAAGCCCTGCTTAAGGCTTCCACAGGTTCCGCCCTGCTGAACAACCGGCGCAAAGAGCTGGAGGAAACCCTGGCGGAGCTGGCCGGCCGCCGACGCCCCCTGGAAGAATGGGAAGCCGTGCGCGACGACTTTGACCGTGCGGCCGAAACCGCGCGCCGCAACGCGGCGAGACGCGAGCATTTTCAGGAAGTTTTGCGGGAAAACACGCGCCTTGCCGAGGTGGTCAAGCACCGGTCGGCTCTGCGTGTGATCGACGACTCCATCAAAGCCTTGGAGGCCGAAGGCCCCCTGCCGCCGCCTCTGCCGGCGGATTCCGGTTCCCGGTTGGCCGCCCTGGAAACCGACCTGAAAAACCGCCAGGCCGAGCTGCGGCGCGTGATCGCGGAACTGGAAGGCTTCCGCGCCGAGCGCCGGGCCCTGACGCCGAGCCCCGAGCTTGTCGCCTTGTCCGGACGGATCGACTCCCTGCGGGAACGCAAAGAAATGTTCCGCTCCCACAGCCGGGATCTGCAGGAACTCGAAGGGGATATCCGAGAGCTGGAAGACCGCCGGCAAGAGCTGCTTTCCCGTCTCGGCCCCGAGTGGACCGATCAGACCGTGCTGGCGGCGGACGCTTCTCCCGCAGCCCTGGACGCCCTGCACCAAGCGGAAAAGGCCCTGCGCGAAGCCGAGGGCCTGCACACCGAGCGGACCCGTTTTCTGGAAAGCCTGGGGGGTTCCGTCGGGGATGCTCCGACCGAAGCCGCTGAGACGGCCGAGGATGCCCCGGCGCTGCCGAACGAGGACGACTCCGACCGACTTATCGCGCATGTGGCCGTCGCGGCGGACGCCTTGGAAGAATTACCGTTCCTGGAAGCCGGTCGACGCGGCGCGTCTCGGGAATACGCCCAGGCTCTGGAGGCCCTGCATCCTTTGCCGGAAGAGGCCGCCCTGAACCTTGGGGACGCGCCCCGCGTCGGGCTTGCGACGGCTCTTGCCGAACTCGCGGAGGCCCGTGAAGGCGTAAAGGAAGTCGAGCGGGAAGTGAAAGAGGCTCGCCGGGCCGAGGACGAACGCGCGGCGGAAGTCTCGGACGCCCAGGCTCGACGGCGGATTCTGGGACCGGCTGAGCCCGAAGAGACCTTGTTGGGACGCATCGCCCTGTTGCGCCGGGCGGAAGCGCTGCGCCAGGAGCTCGCCTTTGCCCGACAGACCGCCGACGGCACCGGAAAAACAGGAGTCTCTCCTCTTGCGGTATGCGGCCTCGCGGCGCTTTTCATTGGACTCTGCCTGAGCGGCCCGGCCTGGCTCGCCCAACGACCTGAGCTTCTGCCGGAATCCCTGCAAGGCTCAACGGGTCTCGAACTGTTTACGCGGCATACGGAGCTGCTGCCGGCCGGTTTGGCCGTGGCGGCCGTCGGCCTGCTGACCCTTCTCTCCGCCATTTCGGCGCGGTTGTTCGGCGGGCGGCGGCGAACAGCGCTGCTTCTGCAGGAAAAAGAAGCCGAGTTCGCCCGCCGGGTCGGCGAGTTGGGCGACGCGCTTGAACCCGGTATGGAGGCCGATGCCGCAAGCCTGCAAATGGCCCTGGAGCGCGCGGAAAGCGTGCGCCGCCTGCAGCGGGATATCGCTCGGGCCGAGGAAGAGATTCTTCGCGCCGAACAGCGCCTGACCCGCGCCTGTTCCGACCGCGACGAGGCGGAGACCGCCCTGTTGCGGGCGCGGGAAAACGTTACGGCGGCGGAAGAGCGCCTGGCCGATGCTTTCACCGCCCTGGGCTTTCCGCCCGACACGCCGGAGGCCGCCGCCGCCGGGCTCTTCGAGCGGGTGGAAATCCTGCGGGCCAGGCAACGCGTTCTGGAAGATGCCGAAAGCGCCCTGCGCAGCCGTCTGCGGACCTTCACGGCCTGCCGCGCGGCCGCTCTGGCCCTGCCTTTCTTTGCCGAACGGCTGCCCGCGGACGAGTTGCCGGATCTTTCCGGGCCGGCCGCTCTGCCCGCCATCGACGCGCCGCTTCTGGAAAGTCTGAAAACGCTGTGCCGTTCTGTGGAAACGGGCTGCGCCGACCTGAACGCCGCCCGCGACGAGGCTCGCGCCCATGCGACCGAGCGGGCCGCCGCCAAAACGCGGGCAGGCGAGATCGAGCACGCCCGTGAAGCCCTGCGCGAAGCGGAACTCGCCTTGGGGGAACGTCGGGAGGTTTGGGAAAACCTTCTCATCACGCGTGGCTTTGCCCCCGGCATGGCGCCCGAGGCTTTGTGGGAAGCCCTGGAGCTGCAAAAAAGCTTTGCCGAATTGACCCGGCAGTTGCGGGAAAAGTCCTTCCGCAGAGAATCCCCGGCCACCTCCACGACCCGGTTCATCGGCGATCTGAACGACGCGGCGCGCACGGCCGGTCTTTCCTCCTTTGCCGACGCGAAGGCGGATTTTCCCACGGAAGAGCGCCTTCAGGCCTTGGCCGAGCTTGGGGCTTTGGTGGACAAGGCGGTGGAAGACGCCCGCGAAGCGGCTCGCCTGGATGCCCTTCTTGTGAGCAAAGAGGCGGCCGAGGCCGAGACCCGCGCAACATTGGAAGCCGCCGAGACGGATTTGAACGCGCTGCTGCGCAACGCCGGAACAGAGGATGCCGAAAGCTTCCGCTTGGCCATTGAACGACGCGCTCGGTACGAGACGCTGGCCGGCGAACGCCGGAGCATCGAGTCGCTGCTCGCCGAGCCGGCTGAAAAAGCCGGGTTGAGCGTGCAGGACTATCTCGCCCGGTCGGCCGGCCTTGACGCGGATGAGTTGCGCGACCAGAACGAAACGGCGCAAATCGAGCTGTACCGTCTGGAAGAGGAAGCCGACGAACTGCGCGGCAAGCAGGGGGCCTTGGGTGAACGCCTTGACGCTCTTCGCCGGAGTGAGGGCACCGCTCCGTTGTTGCAGAAGGCCGAAGATCTGCGTGAGGAATTGCGCGAGCTTTCCCGTCAGTGGTGCGTTCCGGCCTTGGCCCGACACTTTCTGGAAACGGCCAAAGCCGAATTCGAAGAGCGCGGGAACGAAGGCATCATCGGCCGGGCCGGGCAACTCTTTGCGGAGATTACCGCCGGCGACTACCTGGGCATTGCCCCGCAGCTTGAAAACGACGGTTTCAACTTCACCGCCCTGCACAAAAGCGGGGAAGGACGCGACCCGGAACGGGAACTGAGCCGAGGAGCCCGCGAGCAACTCTATCTGGCCCTGCGTCTCGCCTTCATACGCCACCATGCGGAGCACGCCGAGCCGTTGCCGGCCGTCATGGACGACATCCTGGTCAACTTCGACCCCGGCCGGGCCGAGCGAACCGCCCAGGTTCTGGCCGAGTTCGCCAAGACCAACCAGATTCTCTTTTTCACCTGCCGGCCCGAACAGGCCGAAGTGCTCATGAATGCCGCCAATGCGGCCGGAGACCCCGCCCCGACCCTGTTCATGGTTTGTGGCGGCGAAATCGCGCCGATGTAGAGCAAAAAAGAGGGAGGGGGAACGGGAAGAAGGTGTTTATAGGCCTCCGGCGGGCAGGGGATTGACCCCTCTGCCCCCCCAATGTCGGTCAACTCGTGCGAAGCACGGGTTGACCGACATATGAGAAGGCCTCTTGTGGGCGGACACCGTCCGATCGGGCATGCGGGCCTTCCGGTCTACCGGGGAGCGATGTGCCCGAATGGCGCTCTCGCGAAAAGATGTGTGCGAAAAGTAAAGAGAAAAGGCCGGACGTAATGTCCGGCCTTTTCTTTGTCGTGGCAGCGGTACCCGCCTATTGAAACAATTCGTCGCTGCTCTTGAAGTCAAAGCCGGGGTGACGGTCAAACTTCACCGCCCCGACAACGGCCTTGCCTTGAACCGCCTTGGTGATTCGGGCGATACCCTCGTTGCCGAAGCCGGCGCACAGTTCAATGGCCTGCACGCCGTCGGCCACCAGGACGCGGGCGGCTTCCTCGGCTTCCATATAATTCTTGACCCCAAACAATGCGCAAGTCTGCGACCGGCGTTTCAATCCGGGCGTGGTGCTTGTCTTTGTCGGTCTCCGGGGCCACAAATAGAAAAGCTGCGTTGAACTTCACTCGTGTCTCTCCATCCTGTCGCTGAGGAAGGGGGGAAACGCGGAGCCCGCGTCTCCCCCACATGCGCATTGGCGCTATTCGTAAATCTCGTCTTTGGAAATCGGGGCGCTGGTCTTGGAAAGATCCAGGGGATAAAGCAGCACAATGGCTTTACGCCCTTCCACGCCCAAAGCGCCGGGGTGGGTGTTGATGCAGACCACAAGATCGCGGGAGCTGTCGTTGTCGGCGTCGATGATCGCGTAATCCACAACAGAACCCTTGATCCGGCGGGTTTTCCACACCAGGTTCAGGCCCACGCCGTCCCACTGCATGCTGTGGATTTCCGACTGCGGGAAGAAGCGATAACGGTCGAAAATCGTGGAAGCCGTCGAAATGGGCCGGTTGACGATGATTTCCCAGTTTCCGTCATCGTTCAGGTCAACGGCGGGCATGCGCATGGGAATGTAGAACATGTCGCGCTCGGTGACGGTGTCTTCACCCATGCCGGGCATCCGGGGGTCCACTTCCAGGCCGACGGCGGCGCCGGAATAGCTTTCCGGGCTTTCGGCCAAACGGGCACCCTTGGCGGTATAGGTCACCAGACGTTCGTTGGAGTTCAACACCACGAGTTTTTCGGCGTTTTCCTCACCCCGGCCGGCAGGCAGGTAGGTGAAGTTGAACACGTTCACGTTCTCCGGCAGGTTCAGACGCGGACCGGTCGTCCAGGAGCCGCCCGATTTGACCATTTCGGAAACGCCGCCGGGACGGAACAGTTTGGGCGGGTTGGCGGCCTGCCCGATGAGCACCGGTCGGTAATCCGGCGGCAGCTTGACCACGTTGAGGAAGTATTTGATCCCCCGGGCCTCTTCCGTAAACGTGTTGCCGTTGAAGCTCAGAATAGAGGAAGATGGCCGCTTGTCGCGGTCCACCATCGAAACCACCAGCTTGGAGCCGCCGCCGCCGTGGGGCATCGAGCGCACGGCAAGGCAGAAGGTCGTGCTGGGAAACTTGAACTCGCCGAGAGGCGTGAGGCGGGCGCCTTTTTCCATGCGGAAGGCGGACAAGCCGTGCTCGGACAAAAGGAAAATCTCGTTCCGGCCGTCGCCGTCGGCGTCCGTCACTTCCATCCCGATGGCGGTAATCGCCACGGTCTGCGAACGCAGGCGCGAACCGTCACCCACATCGCCGGCATAGCGGAACTGCGGGTTCAGGTAGACGTCTTTGGGCGTGTCTTCGTTGATGATCAGTTCCGGGTTCATCCGGTTGACCCGCTCGGGCTCGCCGCGCGTGGCGGAGGCGGAGGACACCTCGGGCTTTCTTCCGAAGACGTCCTTGTTGATGCTGTCGCTCACGCCTTTGATGCCGGCGATCATCTGGGTGGTTTTGGCTTCGCGCGCATAGGGGCGCACCTTGCCGGAGCGGTCGCGCACGAACACGTCCAGGCTGCAGTCGTCGCCGGCCACGGTCACCGTGCCCCAAATCACATAGTCGGCCTTATACTTGGCGGCGGCCGCCGCCGCTTCGGACTCGGACGTCACCGGCTTTTGCGAGGCGGGCGTCTCGTTGACCGCCGGTTCAACCCGGTCTTTCCAGTACAGCCGGGAGGTCAGCATCTGCGGAACGGAACGCTCAAGGTAGGCAAATCCCTGCGGCCCACTTACGGCAAAAGGCAGAACCACGAACGTCGACTTTGAGGCGGCTTGGGCGGCCACCGGGAGCACTATGAAAAAAATAAATAAACACAGCGTGTTGCAAAAAAAACGCTTCATATTTCCTCGCTTGGTATGCAGAGCCGGCGGGCCGGACCCCAAAACGGAAAGCAAGCCGGCTTGCAGCCGGACATTTCTCAGTATATCTTTTCTTTTTTTATGAGGCAACAGCCCGTTCCGCCAGAGTGTGATCCGGCTAAGATTCCGGCGGCTGTAAGCGAAGTTGCATATCATGCGCCCCAAGGGGCCAAAAATATGACAGAATGTGACACAATCATCGCCCGGCCGGCCTGCCTTGAATCCGGTCGGAAACGCAAGGCCTCGGCCGTTCCGCAAACTCGCGCATTATTCCCTCAAGCCCGCGCCCCGCAAGCCCACCGACCATCGAGCCCTTCGCCATGACCATCGCCCCGCTACGCTCATTTCGCCTGAACTGCGACCCAAACCATGTTCCTCTTGTGTCGGCGCTGCTCACGGCCCAAGGCTTTGAGGCCCAGGAAGACCCCCTGTTCCCCAAGGCCAGGCGTCTGCGCTCCGGTCCTTTCGCGCTGGGGTCCTCGGCGGCGGCCCGTTTCGGCCTCCTGTACATTCAAGACCGCTCCTCCATGCTCCCGCCCCTGGTCCTTGACCCGGCGCCCGGCGAGGCGGTCTTGGACATGTGCGCCGCCCCCGGCGGTAAAACCTCGCTGGCGGCCGATCGGGTTGGGCCGCACGGGTTCGTGCTGGCCTGCGAGCCGACGTCTTCGCGCATGGGCACCCTGCGCCGCAACCTTTCCCTCCTGAACCTGGCGCACACGGCGACTCTGGGCCTGTCGGCCGAGTCATTGCCGCTGCCCTCCGGAACGCCCGAGGCCGGATTTTCCCGCATTCTGCTCGACCCCCCTTGCAGCGGCTGGGGCACGGTGGAAAAAAATCCCCAGGTCGTGCGCCTGTGGAAAGACGACAAAATACTGCCCCTGGTCATGCTGCAACGCAGGTTGCTGCGCGAGGCCTTCCGCCTGTGCGCGCCCGGCGGAACGGTGGTGTACTCCACCTGCACCACCAACATCCAAGAAAACGAGGAACAGCTCCAATTCGCCGTCGAAAAGCTGGGGTTCGTCTTCCGTCCCGCCGCGCCGCCGCCCGGGTTCGCCTTTGAAGACATCCTGCTGCCGGAGTTCACCGGCGCCCTGCGCACCGCCCCCGGCCCGGACGGCCAAGGTTTTTTCGTGGCTCTGCTGCACAAGCCCATTGACGCCCCGACGCCGGACGCGACCCCGCCGATTTTTCCCCGCCGCCCCGCTCGTTCCCCCCGGCGTCCCGTTTGGGAAGAAGTGCCGCGCGAAGCCTTGGAAAGCCCCGGCTGCGACCCGGCCCTGCTGCCTGCCGGCCCGGTGCGTTCCTACAACGGCACGGCCCATTTTTTTCCGGCCCGCTCCTTGGAGCTGATCCCCGAAGGGGTTTCCTGGAAGGGGTTTCCCTTGGGCAAAGTCGGCCCGGACGGCCGGGTTCGGGTGCACCAAGCCCTGAGGTGCCTCATGCCCGGCCCGGATGAAGCCGAAAATCGCGGCGCGGCGGTGCTGAACCTGGAAGATGTCGCTCCCGCCGAAGCGCTTTTGCGCGGCGAAAGTCTGACCCTGTCCACGTCCGCCTCGGAAGCCTGCCTGTATTTTCGCGGTCTGCCCCTGTGCCGCCTGAGCCTGAAGAACGGCCGCGCCGTCCCGCCGGGGTTGTTTTAGGGATTAAGAGTATTACTTGGGGGACTCTGTCCCCCACCCCCCTGCAAGGGGATTGAATCCCCTTGACCCCCTTTGGTCCGGGAGCCTGCCCGCGCAGCGGACAGGCTCCCGGACCATTGAGGGTTACAGAGGCCGTCGGAGTTCTTCCAAGGATCCGCAATAAAAATGAGCCGCGACAGGCAAGCAAGGTGATGGGGGACAGTGTGGCGTCAGACAAGGAAGGTGAAATTTTGGGCGATGGGGCTGACCATTCCGCAGGAAAGCGGAATGAGACGTGGGAGCGCAGCGACCACGCCCGAAGGGCGAGCCGTAGGACTCGGCGAGTCAACTCTTTGGTCCTGCCCCGGAGCACAAAACGAGCCTAACGACGTACCACGCCACACTGCCCCCATCACCGCTTGCCGGCCCAAAAAGGAAACCGTATACTTTCATCATTCATAAACGTGAGCAGGGAGACCACCGTGGCCGGATTGCCGGGAGATCGTCATACCGGGTTTGTCGTACTGGGAGTCGCCGCGCACGCGGCCCTTCTGATTTGTGGACACGTTTTTCTGGGCGCTCTGTACACCGCCCTCATCTCGGCCGGCTGGAGCCTCTGCTGGATGCTGTATTGCGGCGCGGCCGAAGCGGCCTGGGAAGCGGACGACAAAGACTACAGCGCGGGCGTTTCCGTCCCGGCGTTGGCCCTTATCGGCGGGCCGCTGTGCTGGCTGCTTTGTCCGCAGTGCCTGAGCCCGGCCCATCAGCGCGGACGCGCGGCGTTTTCCGCCCTCTGGACGGCCACCGTGATTGTTTTGATGTCCCTGCGCGCCTCCGTGCTGAAAATCATGGCGTGGCTTCACAGCTGGAGTGTGGCCGAGTTCCCGGCCAACCAAGGAACCGACAACGCTCCGGAGGATTCCCGATGATCCGCATCATGGGGTTGGTGCTGTTTTTGCTGCCTGTGCTCGCCGGCAGCCTTGCCCTGCATTATGTTCTGCCCAGGTATACCGTCGCCCAGATCACCGGCGTGGACAGCAAACGGGCCGAGCGCCTCAACTCGCGCCTGCCCGAGGGAACGCCCGACGCCCGCGACCAGTACCAGCTTTTTCTCAAGCAAGACGACCGCAGCGACATGGTTTTTCGCAACGAAGACACGGGCTGGGGTTTTCCCCCCTACTTCAAGTTCGACTCCGCCGAAATCCAGGCCCAGAGCACCAGCTTGGTCGGCAAGTCCGTGCTGATTAAATTCTATGGGTGGCGCAGCAAGGTTTTCCGCCTGTTCCCCAACGTACTTTCCATCGCTCCCGCGCCGGAAAATCCCTCGCTCACCTCGTATACCCGGGTCTTCTTTTTCTCCCTTTGGGTTTTGGCCGTGGTCTGGGTTTTCCCGCGCTGGCTGGGCTTGTTCCGCCGCCGCTCCCGGCAAGACTCGGAACAGCCGACCGCCTAGAGCAAACCCACGTTGAAAATGTTTCTTTGCTCTGGTGGACGCGCAAACGTGCCGCCCGGCCGATTGAACCGTAGCGTGCCTCTCATCGAAAGCGTAACAACAAACAATCTACAGGTTCCTGTTTCCCGCTTGCGGGCTCGCTCAGAAGTCTTTTGCAATATGGTTTCATAAACACTTTCAAAGTAAAAATGCTCTAGGCTCAGACCCTATTAATTTACATTGGGGCTCCGCCCCAAGCCCCGGCAGGGGAAATCATTTCCCCTGCCGGGGCTTGGGGTCAAGGGGATTCAATCCCCTTTCAGGGAGGCTTGGAGGTGCCACCCGCGTTGTT
>JAVBMX010000001.1:0-32189 GCA_031551885.1 Desulfovibrio sp. | reverse complement strand
GGCGACTTCAGACATGGGGGCCAGCAGCGGCAGGCTGCGGTTGGGCAGCTGCACGGTTTCGTAAGCGATGCCGACGACTTTCTTTTTGAGCAGATCCTTGGTCAGGTGCTCTTCGGCGGCGAGGTGCAGATAGGTGAACAGCACCAGGTCTTCGCGGAAGTACTGATACTCGGACTCCAGCGGTTCTTTCACCTTCATGACCATGTCCACGTCGGCCCACACGTCGGCGGCTTTTTTCACCATGGCGGCGCCCGCGTCGGTGTATTCCTTGTCGGCAATGCCGCTGCCGAGGCCGGCGCCGGCTTCGATGAACACTTTATGCTTGGTGGAAGTCAGGGCTTTCACGCCTGCGGGGGTGATGGCAACGCGGTTTTCATTTGCCTTGATTTCTTTCAAAACGCCTACTTTCATTTTTTCGTCTCCAGAAGGGTTTTTGTTATGTAACCGCTTGCACTTTTTACGAAAAAAGTGCACCCGTGCGCCCCTCGGCGGCGTCCTTCGCATTCCGTCCTACGCGGCCGACGTCGTTGAGGAGAATTCTCGAGGTAGTATATACATGAGATGTCGCAAGGGCAAGCCGAAACGTGTGATTCCTGTCACGAGCCCACAGAAAACGGTTCTTCTCAAGTGTTTTGAGACGGGACGACTTATTTGGATTCGCCGGTTTCCCCACTTGCGCTTTTTTCTCCGGCCGAAGCGGTTCTGGGGACAAACGAGAGGGCGTCGGAGTCTGAGAGCGCGTAACGCGGCACGTACATGTTGCGGTAGGCCTCAACAGGCATAATCAAGTAAACGGGAGAGCTGAGGTTGTCCAAGATAAAGGACTTGTTCCCCACAGTGACCAAAAGCACGGCATGCTCGGCCCCGCGCGAGACGTCGGTGACCAGAACCAGCCACATGGAATCGACTTTGGCCTTCAGTTCCCGCAGGGCGTAATATTTGATCAAAGCGTAATCTTCACAGTCGCCGCCGCCCGACTTCAAAAAATCTTGCGTGCTCGCCCAGTATTCGTCACGGCCGTATGCGACGCGGTCTTCTTTTCCGTTCCAGCGGTTGAAAAAGCCGTTGATGTTCCGAAGTTGCTCCTCAGGCTTCATGCTCGGGAACCTTTCGACCAGATTTCCCCACTGCTTCAAGGTCGGAGCCGGCATATTCGCCCGGCCCGCGGCAAGAATATCGGGCTCGGTCGCCTGCCGCGACTGCAGGTCCTTCCACAGCCACAAAACGCCCGCGTGCTCCGAATCGGTTTTGGGCGTGAGGGGAGCGCCTTTCGTACCCCACAGCACCAGGGGCGCGGATTCCGCCGCGAAAGAAGAGACGGGAACGGCGCACAACAGAAGGAAGTAAAGAGCCGTACGGTGAATGCAGGCGGTCATACTCAGTTTTTCCGGAAGGATATCATCTTGAAAACAATTACATTCCACACTTGACGCCTTGAGGAAGGCCGCACGATATCGATACGCCGGAAGCGGTGTCAATACTATATCCACAGTCACCCTTCCCGGCAAGCCGTTGGACGAACTTTATGCACAAATCCTTTACTTCGTCTCCGGTTTCGCGATGCGTGGTAATCATATGCTTGCCGGTGATATTCTCCCTCGCGTGGGTCAGGTGCAGCGTCACATCAAGGGAGGATACCCGTCGGGCTATGTACTCCCCGGCATCCGGCCCTATGGTGCGGTCGCGCGCGTCCTGCACGATCAAAATCGGGGCGGAAACGGCCGGCAAGGCTCGCCGCGCGAGAGCGAACCCGCGCCCCAGACTGTGCAGTTGGGCCAACGGAACCCCCTCCGCATACCCTCGACTGGGAGCGATTTCCTGGGCTTCATGGCTGCGCGGCCGCATGGGGACAACCGGCGTGACATATCGCAGCACCGGCAGAGCCAAAAGCCGCCAGTCCCGCACCCGCCAGGGGGTGATGCGATACAGCCACAGGGGGGTGGCCAGCGTGAACAGACCAGCGACGGGCCGCCGTGAGCCCAAAAGCAAAGCGAGAACCCCACCCAGGGAAAACCCGCCGACAAACACCCGCTCGTGTGCGGCCACCAACGTGTCGAAATGCCGCTCCGCCGCCTCCAACCAATCCGGAAAAAAACTTCGGCGAAAATCCGCAAACGATGTGCCGTGCCCCGGAAGCAGCGGCGCATCGACGGTCAGCCCCAAAGATTCCAAGGGGCGGACCAGCGGCGCCACTTCAAAGGTGGAGCCCATGAAGCCGTGCAGCAGCAGGCAGGCGGCCGGCGATTGCGCAGGTTTCCCGTTCAAGGCTCACCACCCGGCGGCGCAACCGTCGCCGCGTTCGTCGGCCGCGCCTTCCATCAGGCCGTCCGCGTGCAAAACCACGGCTCCGGCATGTCCCATGAGGGAGGACGGGGCGGGCACGCTCTCAACCTCATGCCCCAGCCGGCGCAAGGTTTGGATCACTTCGGGGGGAAAAGAATCTTCCACTTTGAGCGAGGTGCTGTGGTCTCCCCAGGCGCGGCCAAGAAGCCAACGCGGGGCATTGATCGCGTCCCGCAGGGGCATCCCGGCCACGAACGCCCGCAGGAACACCGCCGCCTGGGTTTGGGGTTGCCCGTCGCCGCCCATGCTGCCGTAAGCGATGCATCGTCCGTCGTCCATCACGGCCAGGGCGGGGTTCAGGGTGTGGCGAGGTTTTTTGCCGGGGCCAAGGGAATTCGGCACACCCGGAGCAAAGTCGAAACCCAGGACGCGATTCTGCCAGACGATGCCGGAATCCGGCGTCACAACCCCGGAACCGAACTCATGGTAAATGCTTTGGATGGCGGAGACCACGGTTCCGTAGCGATCCGCCGCGCCGAACCAGACCGTGTCCCCGCCGGGAGCGGTCGTGACCACGGGCGCGGCCGCATCCATGCGGATTTTGTCCGCCGGACCCGCGAGGAATTCGTCGGCGAGGAACTCCTCTGCCGGACGCGGCATGTGGGCCGGATCGGCAAAATATTTGTCGCGCACCGGAAACACCTGCTTGACCGATTCCGAGGTCAGGTGGGCGAGAACGGCCGAATCGAGCCAGGCTTCGGGAGAAAGCCCGAAGCGGGCGGCACAGCGCTCCAGCAGTGCCAAAATCATCAAGGACGCCGCGCCCTGAGTGGGCGGCGGGCTGTTGTAGATCTTGCCGCCGAACAGGCGTTTGCCAAGCGGCGCGCGGGCTTCCGCCCGGAAGGCCGCCAGATCTTCCGCCCGCAGCGGGCTCCCTACCGTCCACGGCCGGGCCACGGGCTCTTTGCCCTCCTCGGCCCGGTAAAATGCCGACAACCCTTCCCGGCCAAGGCGGCGCAACGACTCGGCCAAGGCCGGAAGGCGCAGCCGCTCGCCCGGCCGGGGAACATGCCCGTTCGGAAGGAAGGTCTCGGCGAACCCCGGCAAATCGGCCAACTCATGCAAAGCGGCCGTGGCCATCGCGTGCTTGGAAAGGGTCACGGCATAGCCGTTTTCGGCATAGGCGACCGCCTCTTCCAGCAACGCGGGCAGCGGAAGCCCGCCGCCGGGAAGCCCGGCCGCGATTTCCAGGGATTTTTCCCAGGCCGAGACGGCTCCGGGAACGGTGGCCGCCGCCAAGACTCCGCGTTTGGGAACCGCGTCCAACCCTCGCTCCAGATAAAACTCCCGAGTCACGGCGCGGCCGGAGCGCCCCGCTCCATCCACGAACGCAGGCGGCTCGCCGCGTTCACGCCCGACCTTGGAAGAAATGAGAAAAAAGGCGTCGCCCCCAAGTCCGGTCATGTGCGGGTAGACGACACCCAAGACGGCCGCCGTCGCGACGGCGGCTTCCACCGCGTTGCCGCCTCGGCGCAAGATATCCGCCCCGGCGGCCGAAGCCGCGTGATGCGGCGCGGAAACCATGCCGTTCAAAGCATAGGTGGTGTGGGCCATGTTATTCTCGAATCCAGATCAAGCTCATTTGGCGCACGTCGTCCCGCCGCCGAAAGGAGAAAAACAGCTCGGGCAACGAGTGGGTGCACAAATCCAGGCCAAAGATGTTGTTCCGCCGCAGCCCGGCAGACTCCAGCGCGGAGCGGGTCAGCTCCCACAGGTGCATGGTGCGCGTCGCTTCGTCGAACCAGGGGCGGAAACGCTCGGGCCATTCCTTTTCAAAGTTGACGAACTCCGCCGCTCCCGGCCCCAAGCTCGGGCCACGCACGGCCAGAACATCTTCAGGACGCAAATCATAAGCCCGGCAAAACGCTTCCACCCCGCTGCGGGGAAAGTCCAAAACATTGCCGCGCCAGCCCACATGCAGCGCGGCCACATGCTTGCCGTCTTTGTGGGCCAACAGAATGGGCTGACAGTCGGCGGTCTTGATCACCAGCGCTCGGCGAGGGGTCGCGGTGGCGGAACCGTCCGCTTCCAAGGTGGAGGGCTCGTCGAAAGGGGTGGACTCGGAGTCGACCAGCACCGTATCACCATGCACCTGCTTCAACTCAACCCAGTCGGCAAACCCCAACCGCCGTTGCAGGAACTGCCTGGAGGCCCTGGTGCGGCGCAGGCCTTCCGGGTCCAGCGGCACGTCCAGCGACAGGTTGCCTGCCCCGGCCGTGGTAAACACGCAGCCGATGTTGGGCAGGCGGGGGAAGGCGAAGGGAATGACGCCTTCAAGAGCATACTGTTCATTCAGGGGGAAGGAGATGGCGTCCATACGACTCCTTTTTCCGTGCAGACGGCGTGGACGGGGACATCCCACGCCTCATGGGGCAAAAAATCCACAACCTGAAACGAATAGGCCAACCCCAGGCGCGCCGCGCCGGCGTATTCCGGCCCGGCCAGCAGCCGGTCGTAAAAACCGCCGCCCATGCCCAGGCGAAACCCCAGGGAGTCAAAAGCCAAACCGGGAACGACGACAAGATCGGGCCTCGCAGCCCGCGACGGTTCCGGGCAAACCGGTTCGGGAATGCCGCAATAGCCCGGGCGCAAATCCTCCGGGCCGGAGCAGGGAACCATATCCATACAGCCGGGGCGCTCTTTGTCGCACAGGGGCAACAGCACGTTCAAGCCGGCCGCCCAGGATTCGCGCAACAAAAAATCGGTTTCCACCTCGCCGTTGACCGCCACATACAAGGCCACGGTCTCGGCCTTGAGCCGGCGGATTTCTTCCCACAGGAAGCGCTGCGCCCGCTCGGAGAGCTCGCGGCGTTCCTCGAGCGGCAAGCGCTTGCGCTCCGCCTTGAAAAAAGTCCGCAACTCGGTGCGCGACGAAGGTTTTCCGGCTTCCATAGGCTCGGGTGTAGCGTCTTGCCGGATTTTCAGCAAGAGGGATTTACAAGAGGGTGGCCGGTTGATAGGTTTTCCATATCTGGAGGCAGACATCGTGCGCACCGTTTTTTTCCTCCCCCCTCTGCGCCGCATGAGCGGCGGGTTGGCGACCATATACGCCACCGCCCGCGCCCTGGCCGATCTGGGGCACGACGTCGCCCTGTGCGCCCCCGATTCGGAAGCCGCGGGCCTTGCGGAAGCGCGGCAACGCGGCATGGCCCTTGTGCCGTGGGAACACCCCGGCCTGGGCGCTTCGGACATCTGGTGCGTGCCGGAAAGCTGGCCCAACGCCCTCGCGCCGGGCATCAACGCGGGCGCCCGCCCGGTGGTGTACGCCCAAAGCTGGACCTTTCTTCTGACCACGCTGCCGGAAGGCGTGCACTGGCGGCAATTGCCCGTTTCGTTTCTGGCCGTTTCCGAACCGGTGGCATATTTTCTGCGCGCCGTCCTCGGGGTTGAGCCTGTGGGGGTTCTCCCGCCCGCCGTCGCCCCGGAGATGTACCGCAAAAACACCGCGCCCGAGCGCCCCACGCGGATCGCCTGGATGCCGCGCAAAAACCGCGCCCTGGCCGAGCAGATCCAAAAAATCGTTGCAGCCCGCCTCGCCCGCGAAGCCTCCCCCCCTCACCTGGAATGGGTGCCCATCCAGAATATGGAACGGGCGGACGTGGCCGAAACGCTGGCCTCCTGCCGTTTTTTCCTCAACACGGCCTTCCCCGAAGGCTTCGGCCTGCCGCCCCTGGAAGCCATGGCCGCCGGGTGCATGCCCGTGGGGTTCACCGGCTTCGGCGGCTGGGAGTATATGCGGGCGGATACCGGCCTCACCCCGCCCTGCCCGTTGTCGGAAGTCCCCTGGGACGCCAACGGGTTGTTTTATGCCGACGGCGATGTGCTCGGCGCAGGCCTCGGCCTGGCCGAAGCCGTCTTGCGCCCGCCCAACGACGTCACGCTCGAAAGCATGCGGCTCAATGCCCGACGCGCGGCCGCCGCCTATACGCCGGAAGCCCGCGCCGGTCGACTGTCCGCCCTCTGGGAACGCCTCAGCGCCCTGTAACCCGACCGGGAGGAAGCCATGACCGAACCTTTCTGGATCGCCTTCGGAGACATCCACGACGATCTCACCCGCCTGCGCGACATCCCGGATGTGGAAAAGGCCGCCGGAGTCCTTCTCAACGGCGACCTCACCCTCGGGGGCGGGGTCAAACAGGCCGAGCGCGTGCTCGCCGCCGTGCGCAAACGGACGCTCGTCTGCTACGCCCAGATCGGCAACATGGATCGCCCGGAAATCACCGACTACCTGGAACAAGGCGGCAACAACCTGCACGGCCGGGCCAAGGAGCTGTTCCCCGGCGTGTACGCCGTGGGGGTCGGGGCTTCGCCGTTCACACCCTTCGGCACGCCGTCGGAGTTCCCGGAATCGCGCCTGGCGGAATGGCTGGAACAAAGCCTGAAAGAAGCCGAAGCCCTCTGGGCCGAAGCATCCCCCTCGACCCTGCGGGAAACCCCGCGTTTGGTCCTCGTTTCGCACACGCCGCCCCAGGCCACGGCCTGCGACCGCCTGCACAACGGCACCCCCGTGGGCAGCACCGCCGTGCGCGCCTTCATTGAAGAGCACCAGCCCGATGTCTGCCTGTGCGGGCATATTCATGAGGCCAAAGGCGTGGACCGCTTGGGCAAAACCTTAATCATCAATACCGGTACCCTCGGCTCCGGCGGGTATGCCGTGTTGACCCGCCCGACCCCCAACGGCCCGGTGGTCGCGGAATTGCGCGTCTGCTGAGCCGGCCTCGGCACCGTGCGTCGTCGATCGGACAACCCACGGAACGCGAAACAACAATCGCCGGCTCAATCTCAACGAGGGAAACCATGACATCCCCGACGACCCCCGAGTGGATCTTCCATCTGAGCCGGCGCGACATTCTCAAGCTGTTTCCGGCCGTCGCCCTGGACTTGCTCCTGCCCGGCAAAACAATGGCCGCCGAAGATCCCATCACCTCTGAGGAAGCCGCCACAACCTACAACAACTATTACGAGTTCGGCTTCCGCAAAAGCGACCCCGCCCGCATCGCCACGGCCCCGGCCGCGGATTGGGTCATCAAGGTGGGCGGTCTGGTCAAAAATCCCCTGACCGTCTCCCTTTCCGACGCCAAAGCACGCTTCGGGGTGCGGCGCTTTGTCCGCCGGATGCGTTGCGTCGAGGGCTGGTCCATGAATATTCCCTGGAACGGATTCGCCCTGGGCGACCTGCTGCGTCCGGCCCAGCCCACGGCCGAGGCGCGGTTCGCGGCCTTCACCTCCCTGGCCGACCCGGAACGTATGCCCGAGGTGCGTGGCAAAAGTTTTCCCTTCCCCTACCGCGACGGGCTACGCCTGGATGAAGCCATGCATCCCCTGACCATTCTGGCCGTCGGGGCCTACGACAAAGATTTGTTGCCCCAGAACGGTGCGCCCGTCCGTCTGGTTGTTCCCTGGAAGTATGGTTTCAAGTACGTCAAGGCGATTACCGAGATCACCCTCACGGCGGAACAGCCGAAAACCACCTGGAACGACTACGCGCCGGACGAATACGGTTTTTACGCCACCGTAGACCCCAGCCAGCCCCACCCCCGCTGGCCCCAGGATACGGAAAACTTCTTCGGCCCGGACGGTCTGAGCAAGCCCGTCCGCAGGCCCACCCTGCTCTTCAACGGCTATGACGAAGTCGCCGGTCTCTACGCCGGCATGAAACCGGCCGAATGGTATTGATGAGGGTCAGGGTTGGGGCTACCGCCCCAAACCCCGTTCGGGGGGAATGATTCCCCCCGAACCCCCTCATGTGTCGATGAGCCCGCGCAAACGCGGGTTCATCGACAATGGGGCGTAAGGGGAGCACATCGAAAAGTTTTGCGTACCATGTGGAGGCGGTCCTGGTTGGCGTCAGACAAGGAAGGCAAGTTTTTGTGATGGGGGCTGGGCTCTTCTGCCCCGCCCCCGGAACAAAAATGAAGCCTGACGCAGTATCACGCCAACCAGGACCGCCTCCACAACTATTGCCTTTCAGGTCAGGCAGAGGTAATTGACCATCCCATGAAGCAACGCTGCATCGTCATCCCGGCCGTGAAAAAAAACGCGGTGATTCCCGACCAGTTGGTGAAAAAACTGGCCGGCAAGACCCTTATCGCCCGCGCGCTGGAAACCGCTGTAGGCGTTGTGCCCGATGAAGACGTGCTGGTGGTTACCGACAGCGACGAAATCCGCCTGATCTGCGACCGGGCCGGGGTGCGTTCCCATTATGAGGCGGCTTTTGGGATCACCTCCTCGAACATCGTGGCCGCCCTGCGCCCCATGCTGGAAAAAGAAGCTGAAACGTATGGGGATCTGATCATTTACCGCCCCTCGTCCCCCCTGATCACCGCCCATGATATCGAAGATGCCTACAAGGCATTTCGTAAGGCCGGAAACCCCTGCCTGAGCACGGCCACAAGCGTGCGTCGACGCCTGTGGCGGGAACGCCGTCCCCTTTTGCGCGGCGACGACGCCGACGACACTTCGTATGTGGAAACCAAGGGCCTGTTCATTCTGAAAAGCGCCATCTTGTCCACACCGGAGCCGGAGGAAGGGCTGGCCATCACGCCGTGGTTCCTCAACGAGCGCGGCATCGAGATCAACGGCTACCTGGACTGGTGGGTCTGCGAAAAAATCCTCCAAAGCCGGCACATCGTGTTCGCGGCCGCCGGCTACCCGGCCATCGGCATGGGGCACATCTTCCGCACCCTGATGCTGGCCCACGAAATTGCCGACCACCGAGTCACCTTTGTTTGCACCCGCGCAAGCGAGCTGGCCGCCGCGAACATCGCGGCCCGCGACTACCGCACGACCATCCAGGGTGATGAACCGTTGTGGGAAACCGTGCTCAGCCGCAAGCCGGATCTCGTGATCAACGACATCCTGAACACCGACGCCGACTACATCCGTAACCTCAAAGATTACGGAATTCCGGTGGTGAACTTTGAAGACGAAGGCCCCGGCGCGGACTTGGCCGATGTCGTGGTCAACGCCCTCTATGAGGGAAAAAGCAAAGACCCGCGTGTGCTCAACGGCCGGCGGTATTTCTGCCTGCGCGACGAATTCGTCCAGGCCCGGCAAAATCCTTTCCGGGAAAAGCCGCAACGTATTCTGATCACCTTTGGCGGCACGGACGACTCCGACTTCACCCGGCAAACCCTGGAAGCCCTGCTGCCCGTGTGCCGGGAGCAAAACATCGCCCTTTCGCTGGTGGCCGGCCCCGGCTACGCCCACAAGGAAGCCCTGGCCGAGCGCCTGGAAGCCCTGCGCCAAGAAAACGGGCCGGAAATTGTTTACACCCACGCCACCAACGTGATGTCGGGCATTATGGAAGGCTGCGATCTGGCCGTATGCTCGGCCGGGCGCACGGTCTATGAACTGGCCCACATGCGTATTCCTTCGGTGATTCTGGCCCACCACAGCCGGGAAGACATGCACACCTTTGCCCGGCCGAGAAACGGCTTTATTTACCTGGGCGTGCAGCATCCCTTCCAGGCCGAAGCGGTGCGCAAGGCCGTGGAACGCCTGCTTGAGCCGAGCCTGCGCCGCGAATATTACAACCGCATGAGCCGGTGCGACTTCACCCGCAACAAAACCGCGCTCATGCGCCGCATCCTGGCCCTTCTGCCCTCCGGAGACGACGCATGAAAACCATCGCCCTGATCCAAACCCGGCTCGGCTCCACCCGCCTGCCGCTGAAAGCCCTGCTGCACCTGCGCGGGGATCCGTTGATCCACTGGGTGATCAAGCGGGTGCGCCGCGCCGAGCTTTTGGACGACATCGTGGCCGCCCTGCCCGAAAACCCCGACGACGACGTTCTGGCCGAGCACTTGGCCGGTCTCGGCGTCAAGGTTTTCCGGGGGCCGGAAAACGACGTGCTGGCCCGCTTTCATTTGGCCGCCAAAGCCCACAACGCCGACCGCGTCGTCCGCATCTGTGCCGACAACCCGCTGATCTGGGGCGGCGAAATCGACAATCTGATCCGGGAATTCGACAAACTCGGCGGCGGCGACGATTTATACGTTTACAACCACATCCCCCTGAACAACCGGTACCCGGACGGCCTGGGCGCGGAAATGATCTCGGCCGGGCTGCTGCATGCCCTGCACGAAAAGGCCACCCTGTCCGGCCACAGGGAACATTGCCTGTCGTACATCAAAGACAACGCCGGCGTGTTCCGCATCCATACCTTCGACCCGCCGGACCCGGCCCTGCATCACCCGGAACTGAAGCTTGACGTGGACACCCCGGCGGACTTCCTGCATCTGGCCCGTCTGCCGTTCACCATCGACATGCCCCCGGCGGAAGCGGTTCGTATCTGCCTTGCCGCCCAATCCAAATCCTGAGGTATCACCTATGCGCATCACCAGCATTTTGGCTCCCGGCGCCTGTACCGGCCCGGTCGTGGAAGCCGCCGGCCTGCCTTCCCCCCTGGTCATCGCCGAAGTGGGCGTGAACCACGAAGGCAGCATGGACATCGCCAAGCGCCTGATCGACGAAGCGGCCGAAGGCGGCTCCGACGCCGTGAAATTCCAGACATACAAGGCCGGAACCTTGGCGTCCAAGCATTCTCCCGCCTACTGGGACACCACAAAAGAACCAACCACCAGCCAGTACGAGCTGTTCAAAAAGCACGACTCGTTCTGGAAAAACGAATTCGAAAACCTCAAGGTTTACTGCGACAAAGTGGGCATCGAATTCCTCTCCACGCCCTTTGACGTGGAGTCGGCCCGCTTTCTGAACGACCTCATGGACGTATTCAAGATCTCCTCTTCAGACATCACCAACCGTCCCTTCGTCGAATTCATGTGCGGCTTCAACAAGCCGATCATTCTGTCGACCGGCGCGGCCCACCCGCACGAAATTATGGAAGCCGTGGAATGGATCGAGCCCTTCAACCTGCCGCTCTGCCTGATGCATTGCGTGCTCAACTACCCCACGGCCGACGAGAACGCCGGACTGGGCATGATTCCGGCCTTGGCCCGGATGTTCCCGCAGCACGTCATCGGGTACTCCGACCATACCCTGCCCAACGACATGCAGGTGCTCGAAACCGCCACCCTGCTCGGGGCGCGTATTCTGGAAAAGCACTTCAGCCACGACAAAAGCCTGCCCGGTAACGACCACTATCACGCCATGGATAAGGAAGACCTCAAGGTTTTCCGCCGCAACATGGAGCGGGTTTGTCTGATGATCGGTTCCGGCCGCGTGGCCGCCCTGCCTTCGGAGGAGCCCGCCCGGCAAAACGCCCGGCGCAGCCTGGTGGCCGCCCGGAACATCAAAAAAGGCGCGAAACTCATGGCCGAAGACCTGACCTGGAAGCGCCCGGCCCACGGCATCAGCCCGCGCCACTACCCGGACGTGCTCGGCATGACCGCCCTGTGCGATATCGAAGAAGACACGGTTTTGAAGTGGGGCCTGCTGGAGTAGTTTTTGGGGTTCCACCCCAAACCCCGCCGGGGGAAATGATTTCCCCCGGCCCCCTCTTCATCGGGAAGCGCGTTTTCAGTCGCTCACCCCGCTGTGCCGTAATGTACTCGTACCGAAAAGCATTCTTTTTCGACCCTCTTCCCGCAGAGTGCGGCGGCACAGTGTATACCCTCCCGCCGCTTTCCTCACGGAATGCTGAAAAATATCCCGAGACCGGCACAGCAGCCCGACGCCGTCTCTCGCCAAGCGGGCCTATCCACCTTTCAAAATCGCGGCCTTGCGGGGGCGAACCGCCTGGAGTACAACCCTCCCCATGCTCACCTACCCCCAATTTTCCCCCGTGGCTCTGGAACTCGGCCCGCTGTCCGTGCGCTGGTACGGGCTCATGTACCTGTTCGGCTTCATCTCGGCCTGGATTTTAGGCCGCAGGCGCGCCAAAGCCGAGCGCACCTTCACGTCTTCGCAGTTCGACGACGTGCTCACCTGGGGCATTCTCGGGGTCATCCTGGGGGCGCGCCTGGGCTACGTTATATTCTACAATCCGATACACTACCTGCAAAATCCTTTGGATATCTTCGCCGTCTGGCACGGCGGCATGAGCTTTCACGGCGGCATGCTCGGGGTGATGCTCGGGCAGTGGCTTTCCGGCAGGCGGCACGGCAAGAGCTTTTTCGAGGTTATGGATTTCATGGCCCCGCTCGTGCCGCCGGGCATCTTTTTCGGCCGGATCGGCAACTTCATCAACGCCGAGCTCTGGGGCCGGGTCACGGATTCGCCTTTGGGCATGATTTTTCCCGACGCGGGCAATCTGCCCCGCCACCCTTCGCAGTTGTATGAAGCCGCCCTGGAAGGTCTGCTCCTGTTTACGATTCTCTGGCTCTACTCGGCCAACCCCCGGCCACGCATGGCCGTGAGCGGGGTGTTCGCCCTGGGGTACGGAATCTTTCGCTGCATTTGCGAATACTTCCGCCAGCCGGACGCCCACATCGGCTACCTGGCCGGGAATTTCCTGACCATGGGCATGGTGCTGTGCATTCCGCTGATTATCGTCGGCATCACCCTGCTCACGCTGGCCTACCGCTCTGCCCCGCGCAACGTGGCCGCACAGTAAGGAAAAACCTGACCGCACAGCCGTCGGCCGCACAGAAAAACGCCGGCCGGCCGTGCGTTCTCCCGCTCCCGGCTCAAAGCGCGTCCGGGGACCAAAGCGGAATAAGCGGCCGGCGCAAAAAAAGACTTGCCTGCCAACTCGACTCGGTATATACGCATTCTTCGCGCCGAGGTGGTGGAATTGGTAGACACGCCGTCTTGAGGGGGCGGTGGCCACAAGCTGTGCGGGTTCGAGTCCCGCCCTCGGCACCATATGACAATATCGGGAAGCCCCGTGAAGCCTGAAAAGCTTTGCGGGGCTTCACTTTTACCTTCAGATCATAGACTCATGCAATCTCGAAAGGTCTATCGACATACCAACATTTTGTTGGTAGCTTTGTTGGCATATTCACGCGGCGCACCACCCCGACTGTGGAGATACCAACAATGCCCCTGACCGATACCAGCATCCGCAACGCGAAAACCTCAGCTACAGTTCAAAAGCTGTCCGACGGCGGCGGCTTGTACCTGCACATATCCCCCGCCGGGGGCAAGCTATGGCGGATGGCCTACCGCTTCGGCGGCAAACAAAAAACTTTGAGCTTCGGAGCCTACCCCGCCGTTGGCCTGAAGGACGCCCGCGCTCGGCGCGAAGAGGCCAAGACTCTGCTCGCGGAGGGGGTGGACCCCGGCGAACAGAAAAAGGAAGCCAAGGCCGCGGCCGCCGCGATCCAGCTCGAACAGGCCGCAACTTTCGAGGCCGTGGCCCGTGAGTGGTTCGCCAAGAAGAAAGCGGCATGGACGCCCGGGCACCAGAAGAAGATTCTTTCCCGCCTCGAAAACCAGCTTTTCCCCCATATAGGCGATAGGCCGTTTTCCAGTCTCGAGCCTGCCCACATCCTTGCCGCAATCCGGCACGCCGAAGACCGAGGCGCCATTGAAACCGCCCACCGTCTGGCCCAGCTGGCCGGACAGGTATCCCGCTATGCGCGCCTTGTGGGCTATACGAAATACGATGTAGGCGCGGGCCTTGCCGAAGCTCTCCCTCCGGTCCAGACGGAGCACTACGCCGCGATTACCGACCCCAAAGAGATCGGGCATCTGCTACGGGCCATAAACGGCTACCCTGGCGACGTGAGCACGATCTACGCCCTGCGCCTGATGCCCTATGTCTTTGTGCGCTCCGGAGAACTGCGGGGCGCGCGGTGGCAGGAGTTCAACCTTGAAGCTGCGGAATGGGTTGTCCCTGCCGGGCGCATGAAGATGAAGCGCCCTCATGTGGTGCCCCTTGCCCGGCAAGTGGTGAATCTGCTGACTACCCTGCGCGAATATTCTGGCGGCGGTGAACTGGTATTCCCGAGTCCGTTCAGCGCGACCCGCTGCATATCGGACATGGGCCTGCTGAATGCCCTGCGCCGCCTAGGGTACGACAAAGGACAGATGACCATCCACGGTTTTCGCAGCATGGCCTCTACCCTGCTCAACGAACAGGGCTACCGGGCGGACGTGATTGAAGCCCAACTTGCTCACGGCGAACAAGATGCAATCCGCGAGGCATATAACAGGGCCTCATATCTGCCCGAGCGCCGCCGCATGATGCAGGAATGGGCCGACTATCTGGACGGGCTGAGAGCGACCAAAGACTGACACGAATTTCCCGCCCCTAGTCGTGGAGTAATTAACCGCGGCGAACGCCCAACCTCTTGGGGCTGGGGCGGGAATCAATGAAGAGGGCAACCGGAGAGGGGTTGAAAGGGATGTTGCCGAACAATGAAATTTTTGTTGGTAGTTTATCAGTCGCGTATGGAATAAATAGCAATACAGTAGAAATTGATCATATTATTCAAGCAATAGGAGGAGCTTTTTTTGATCCTGCAATTGCACATAGCTTTATTTGCTTAGGAAATTCCCTATATGATGCTATACCGATAGATTATTTCCGAAACATTACAGCATACAACAAAGATATATATGAATATGAAATAGGGATAAGCAAGATAAAAGATATTAGACATAGACCTGTTGTTGAACATCTATCCCGAAAAATCGAACAGAATATTGGTACGACGGTTAGATATAGCGAAATTTTTAATATGCCAGTTCCGAATATTCATCAATTCGCATTACTTTATGCATTCCGTGATATGTCTCTTGTCGATAAAGCAAACGTTGTGATTTTTCTACGTGACAATGGTTACCCATTTCGCCAAGAAGTTAGAGGCTTATCAAAATATTACATCGCAAATATTCCGCCTTCAACTGGACAGCAAAGCAGCTTCCCCCCCCAACAATCCTCCATTGAACCAGCAGGCGATACGCCTGCGTCGCCGTCAGCTGCCATAGGGGTAGAAGAGCAGATCCAAGCTTGGACAGATATTCTCCCCAATCTAAGGGGGGCTGAACTGACTGCGGCAAAGCTCGCCATTGAAAAGTGGCGGGGCAAGTCCCACGTTGAAGCGTATAAAGCAGCCATTCCTAACGGCTGTGCAAACGACCCAAGAGAGTATGTAAGCAAGAAAAAAGTTACTGCCGAAAAGGTAGCAGCCGACCACCACCTAGTTATGCCCAACTGGCGGTCTGATACATAATAACCAACAGCAATCTTACCGAGTTGGCTAAAAAACCAACAGCACAAAAGCCGTAACCACTTGAAATAGTGAGTTACGGTTTTTTGTTAACCAACTTGCAACCAACTGGGGTTGGTCGGTTTCAATGGTCCCCATAGTCCACAACCAACTATGGAGACTCATCATGCAACAGACAAACACATCTCAAGGTGTTTTGCGGGCCAAAGCCGGAGCCGCCTTTCTCGGCATCGGTCTCTCGACTTTTTGGAAATGGCATGCCGAAGGAAAAATCCCACCCGGTATACGGCTGTCCACCCGCTGCACTGTTTGGCGGCGTGAAGTCCTCGAGCGTGTGCTCACTCTGGCCGAAGGGGGTCAGCAATGAGCACACGAAAAAGCCCTCGGCCGGAGAAACCGAGGGCAGAAAACCGAAAAACATTTGGTGTACAACAACAATACCCCATCCTGTCTTCCTTCGTCAACCTCAAGTCCTGCTGGTGGTGCGGGTACTTCGCCGCAGTGGTAACGCCCCGCCGCCGCACACGCACTTTCTGCCGATTCACCGGCGAACCGACACAGCCCGAAAGTCTTTGTTGTGCCAACGCAGAGGTGGCGGCATGACCCCAGGCCACTCCCCCGCCGCCATAGATGCTTTGCGCTCTGCCGGGCTGCTGGTGGATTCCGTTGAATTCGACGGTATGCTTCACCGCGTTCCGACCGCGGACAAGCCTCACGGCAAAAACGGCGCGTATATCGCCTACCCCGACGCCCCGGTTTCCATCTGGTGGCAAAACTGGCGTTCCGGCGAATCCAGCACCTGGACGGCCAAGGACGAGGGCAAGCTGACCGCTGCCGAGCGCGAGGCCCTCACCCAACGCATGGAGGCGAACCGCAAAGCCCGTGAAGACGAGGCAGCAGCCCGCAAAACTGAAGCCGCTGCCAAGGCGCAAAGCATCTACACCGCCGTGCCTGCCTGTACGGAACACCCCTACTTGGCCGCCAAAGGCGTGAAGACCGCTCCCGGCCTGAAGCTGCACAACAGCGGGGCGTTGATTGTTCCTCTACATGATGAGGTCGGCAAAATCTTTTCCCTTCAGTTCATCGACGCCGAGGGCAACAAACGATTTCTCACCGGCGGACGCAAGCGCGGCTGTTTTTTTTCTATCGGAGGGAAGAACACCGACAAGCCCTTGCTGGTTGCCGAAGGCTTGGCAACAGCGCTCAGTCTGCACGAGTGCCTTGGGTTTCCCGTGCTGGTGGCTTTTGACGCCGGGAACCTGCTTTCCGTGGCGGAAGTCGCCCGCCGCCGCTACCCAGATCGCGAAATAGTGCTGTGCGCCGACAACGACACGGCAACGGATGGTAACCCCGGCGTGACCAAAGCGACCGCCGTAGCGGTGGCGGTGGGCGGTTCGCTCGCCGTGCCGCGCCTGGAAGGCCGGGCCGTTGACTGGAATGACCTACACACCAAAATGGGCGCGGGAGAGGTGCGGGTGCAGTTCCAAACCCACAGAGAGCCGGAGACGAAAGTGCCCCCTGCGGAGCCGCACATTCAAACCCCGCAGCCCCTCCGCTGCGTCAACGCTTACGACTTTCTGAGTTTGAGCTTCCCAGAACGGGAGCTGCTGCTTTCTCCCATACTGCCCCGACAAGGGCTTTGTATGCTCCACGCCATGCGAGGTATCGGCAAAACCTTTATCTCGCTGTCCGTGGCCTACGCCGTGGCCTCCGGGGGCAAAGTGTTCGACAGATGGGAATCTCCGCGCCCGGCCCGCGTACTCTTTCTCGACGGAGAGATGCCCGCCCGGACCCTTCAGGAACGTCTTGCCGCTCTGGTAGCCGGAAGCGAAGCGGAACCGCCGGATAACGATTACCTCCGCATCATCACCCCCGACATGCAGGGCGGCCCCATGCCGAACCTGGCCACGCGGGAGGGACAAGAGACGCTGGCCCCCTTTCTGGCGGGGGTTGATCTGGTGGTTTTAGACAACCTGGCGACCCTGGCCCGCAACGGTCGTTCCAACGATGAGGAATCCTGGCTGCCGGTTCAAGGCTGGCTTTTGGATTTGCGCCGGCGGGGCTTGTCCGTCCTCATGATCCACCACCAGGGCAAGGGCGGCGATCAGCGCGGCACCAGCGCCAAGGAAGACATTCTCGATACCGTCATTCGTCTTGCCCGGCCCAAGGATTACCAGTCGGAACAGGGGGCGCGCTTTGAGGTGCATCTGACCAAAGCCCGAGGCATTTGCGGCGCGGAGGCCAAGCCCTTTGAAGCTCAGCTGTTCACCGAGGGACAGGCGCTGACCTGGACGACCAGAAACATAGAAGATGCGGAGCTTGAGCACCTGGCCCGAATCCTGAGCGAGGGCACCACCATCCGTGACGCGGCCGAAGAGATGGGTATCAGCAAAAGCGCTGCCGGCAGACTGAAGAAGAAGCTGGACGCCCGAAAGGAAGAAGGTCGTATTTCTCAAGGGACAACTTTTTATTCCTCTATGGAGGCGTCCCATGAGCAGTAATCCGGGCTGTCCCACTGTCCCCGACCTATATAGGTGGGACAGTGGGACAAAGGAAATCAACGGGACGATCCTTGGGACACGACCGGGACACGGTTCCTTAAAAACTTTGGCACAGGCTATTTTGGCTGTCCCATCTCAACGGAGCAACGCGGGACAAAGGGTGGGACAGACCCCGGATGAGTGTCCCACGGAAAAAGCGGAAGTGGGACAAAAACCCGAGAGCGGTGTTCCGGCTGTCCCGCCCGACCCCGCTGCCATCACTTACGCCCGAACTCTGCTCGTTTCCTGCCCTGAACAGAGGCGCACGCTGCATTGCTGGCACTGCTCCCGCTGCTCCGAGACCCGTGTCTGTAAGGCCTGGCGGATTCGCCGCGCCGACGTGGAGTTTTTCCGCCGGCATGAGAAACCTTACAGCCTGTATTTGGTGGAAGAATTTTCCACGGAGGTGTTCCAATGACCATGCCCGTTTTCAACGAGAACATGCTTCTCGACGCTGTACATGACCTGACCATGATCATTGAAGCCAAGTGCGTCCAGTGCAAAGGCAGCATGACTGCCGCCGCCGAATGCCGGGACACGATATGTGCCCTTCGTTCCTATGGCCCCCGCATGGTGGAAAGAGACATTGCGCTGCACGGCCCGGAGTACATCCAGCCGGGCGGGAAGCCGGAGGTGCTCCAATGAGCAACGGCGCAATCCTTCTTGAAGCCCATACCCTTATCAATGCCGAGGGCCAGGGGGATTACGGGCCGCCGGCCGCTTCTTTCGCCCGGATTGCCGCGCTCTGGTCCGCGTACCTGGGGCATGCCGTCACTGGCAAAGACGTGGCTATGTGCATGGCTCTGCTCAAAGTCGCCAGAGAAGCGAACCGCCACAAGGCGGACAACCTGATTGACGCGGCCGGATACATCGGCATCGCCGCGGACATGGAGGCCGGACAGTGAAGATCATCGTGGACAGCCGGGAGCAGGCTCCCTTCACCTTTGCCAGCACGAAGCACTCCGGCGTCGTTGTCGAGCGCGGCGCCTTGGACACCGGCGACTATTCCCTTGCCGGGCTGACCGACCGCGTGGCGGTGGAACGGAAGAGCCTTCCCGACCTTGTGTGCAGCCTGGGCCGGGAACGGGAGCGCTTCGAACGGGAGTTGCAGCGCGCCGCCGCTTTCGACGCCTTTGCCGTGGTGGTGGAAGCCGGTTGGGTCGACCTCGCCGAAGGAAACTACCGAAGCAAAATTACCCCGCACGCCGCCTGCCAATCCGTGCTGGCCTTCGCCTGCCGGTATCGCATCCCTTTTCTGTTTGCCGGGGGGAGAGCGCACGCCGAAGACATCACGCTCGGATTTTTGAAGCAATACCTGGAATCCGCCCGCAAACGGTGGGGGAATATCGTCAAAGCGCATGGAGAGAAATATGAGCAAAGCTGAAAAATCAGAAAAAAAGCTGAGGCCCCACCAGTTCCAGCCGGGCCGCAGCGGCAACCCGGCGGGGAAACCGCCCGGTACTCTCAACCGGACCACGCGGGCCGCCCAAGCTCTTCTGGACGGGGAAGCCGAGGGCCTGACGCGAAAGGCCATTGAACTGGCCCTGGAGGGAAATATTCAAGCGTTGAAGCTGTGCATTGAGCGTCTGGTTCCCCCGAGAAAGGAACGGATTGTGGACATGAAGCTGCCGGAGTTCTCCGGCGTGGACTCCTTGCCGGGGCTGACGGCCGCCCTGCTGCAGGCGGTCTCTTCCGGAGATCTGACCGTGGGGGAGGCGGCCGGGCTTTCCTCGCTGGTGGCGAACCACGGCAAGGCTCTTGAACTGGCGGAACTGGAAAAACGGATTGTTGCCCTGGAAGGTAAAAACGGAGGGAAGAACTGTGAGCAATCTTGAAAGGAGGCTTGAGAAACTGGAAGCGAAACAATCCACCGCAGGGCAACAGCCCTTCTATGTCCTGCACGAGTTCGGCGACGGGCGGGTGTTCCACTCGGGCGCCGAAACTTTCTACCCCGACGAAGAGGCATTTCTGTCCGCCATGGGAAAAACCAAGGAGGAGGTTTTTATTCTCTTGCTGCGCCATGAATGCACAGCGGAGGAATTTCTTGAGTCAAGGACACGGGCCAAGGTGGCGGGTGTGACGATGGAAACCCACCTTGACCGGATGGAAAACGACCCTGCCTACGACCGGCGGGCCGCAACGAACTTTTACCGCACCCTGTAAGGAGGCATCGTATGACCATGAGTAAACCCGAATCGCTTCAAAACATTCTCACAACGGCTCGGCAATCGCGCCAAGACATCTCTGCGCTCTCTTCCTTTCTCGACTTGGAACTTCCCCCTCTTCCACGTGAACAGGCGGAAGAGGAGGCTATGGTCCACCTTCTTTTGGGAGATCCCGAAGCTTGGGCCCATGAGATGGGCCTCCCGGTCGAAGTGGCTTTGGTCCTCAAGGCCAAGATACAGGAGAATGCGGTATGATGCGCGTCCCCAACAGTAACGCCCCCCTCACATCCATTCCCACCGGCGGAACAGCGGCGGGCGCAGCCCGACAGTACAGCACAAACCTCGGCGCACCGATGCAGCCCAGCACAAATGCCGTCGGCGCGTTTAATCGCGGCGCGGAGTTCTGGAAGCCTATCACCGACGGGGTTGCTGATGTGGCGAAGGCCGGGTCGGAGATCATTCAGAAAAAACTGCAGGAAGAAGCGGAAACCCTGGCTGACAATGCCTACGCCAATATCGGGCAGGATCTGAACGAGCACCTTCATGGCGAGAACGGCATGTACTCCCGCAAAGGTGTGAATGCATTCAACGCCGAAGCAGATACCGTCCAGTTCTTCGACAAATCTTTGGCGCAGTATGGCAAAGACATGAACGACGCCACGCGGAAACTCTTGTCCGCGCGGGTGGCGCAACTACGGCCGGGAATACAGAGCGAAGTATCCAGATACGAGGGCGGCGAACGGCGGGAAGCCCTGTTCGAGGCCAACAAAAGCGCCATGGCCCTGGACCTCGACGTCATCGCGAAGAACTACAAAGACGCCCGCATTGTCGGCGAAGCATGGGGACGCATAGATCAGGGCGCCGAGAAAATGATTGAACTGAACGGCTGGGGACCGGAGCAAGCGCAGCTTCACCGGCAGAAGGTCGATTCTGAAATACTCTCCGGTTTGGCGGGAAAATTCATCGAGGCCAAGGAGTACGGCGAGGCCTGGAAATTGCTCAACGACCCTCGCATTCGGCCGGCAGACAAGACCAAGGCCATGGAGGCCTACAGCGAATCCATGGTGAAGGAGGCCGAGGCGAACGCCAAAGCCGACCCCAGAGCGGCCGCGCAACTTTTGGCCTTGGCACAGGAGCGGCTTGCCGAGGGAGCGGAGACAGGTGAGGGCGTCAATGCCAAGCGTGGGGAGAGACTGCCGGCCAGTGCGAAAGATTTGGCCACACGCGCGGCCGAACAAGCCGGTATAGACCCCGCTTTGGCTTTGGCCGTGTGCGCGGCAGAAAGCAACGGCAAAACAGATGCCGTTTCTCCCAAAGGCGCACGAGGGCTTTTTCAGTTGATGCCAAGCACGCAACGGGATCTCGAGAAAAAATATGGCATCGATGGCAGCACGCCAGAAGGAAACGCCCGCCTCGGCGCTCTTTATCTGAAAGAAAAGCTGGAGCACTACAACGGAAACCAACATCTTGCCTTGGCCGCCTATAACTGGGGCGAAGGACACGTTGACTCCTGGCTGAAAACAGGTAGGGGGCTGCCCACAAAAGAATACAAAAATGGGACTGGCTTGCCGGCGGAAACCAAGAACTATGTGACAAAGATACTTGGCAGTGCGCCGTCCAGAAGCGGCGACGATTCCGGCGCTGGCCCTGCGCAGACCTCCGCCCCCTCCCCCGACGATCCCTATTCTCCCCTGGGCAAGCCTCAGTGGGTGGCGATTGAGGCTACGGCATCGGCCGCCCTGAAGAACCACCGCAAGGCGCAGGTCCAACAGGATTTTCTTGCCGCGTATCAGCCTGCCTGGGAGGCGTCCAAGGATCTTCCGGAGAACGCCCGCGACTTCTACATGACCGAGACTGCCCTGAAGATTTCGGACCCCGCCGTGCGCGAGGAGTTCCTCAGCACTTTCAAGCACGATAGCGAACTGTTCAAGATCCGGCAGGATGCCATTGATTCAGAGCTACGGGTGAAAGCCCTAAAGGACATTGAGGGCAAACCCCGCACGGAGGCGTTACAGCACATCGACGTACTCCGCGATGCCGGCATGAGCGAGGACGCCTTGACCAGCCTGAAGAAGGAAATTTTCGAAGGCCCGGTCTACACCGATCCCTATGCTCTGGATGTGATCAACCTCGGCATTCTGCGCGGTTCGTATGACTCTCCCGGAGATCTACGCAAGGCGATGGACGACAAGAACATCAACACGAAAGACCGCGACGAACTGTTTTCCCTGCATAAGTCCATGCAGAACCACGCGGGGAGCGGCTTCAAGTCGGCAGTCGACAACATCACCAATAACCTTGATGCCTTCGGAATCCCCAAGGAGGATCATGCAAAGTTCCTGTTCTCCTTCAATAATGCCGTGGAACTCAAGAAGCAGGAACTCGGACGTAACCCGACGAGCGGAGAGTTACAGGAACTCGCTCGTCGGATGACCGTCCAGGCCATCACCGGGAAAGGTTTCGGCGGCAGAACGCAGCAGGAGCAAAGCTACAAAGCCCTGACAGTAATCCCGCTGGAGGCGCAAAAGCTGATCACCGCCAAGCTACGCAACGCCGGGCACAAGCAGATCACCCCAGAAATGATCGTCTACGAATACAACCGGCCGGAAAACGTCATGTTCCGCGAACGATTTGCTGTCGCCCCTCTGGAGCGGCCTTCTGAAGAAAACGACGCCGAACCCGGCTTTATGTACTAGGAGCGCAGAGCATGAACGAAACCAACAACGACTTTTCTGCCCTGCTCACGGTCGACCCGCCCCGCATTGATATGCCGGATAAGGTGGAGCCCTCCACCGCCGGCCGGTTGCGTCAGGTCCAAGTTTTTACGAATGAGCTGGCCGACGCCGAAAAAATGGCCGTCGGGGCGGAGATTTCGTACCGCAGCGGGCTTTCTCTGGATGTTGCCGAGGACTTGGCCCCCGGCCTGCTCCCGCAAAAAGATCCGTGGGACAAGATATCGACCATCGCCCCGGTGACGGCAAAGACCCTGCTCGAACCGGCCATGATGATTTCCGCCGTGCCTTTTGCCGAAGAGATTGCCGCCAATGAAGAGGCGTGGACTAAACTGCACGTGGACGCGCCGGGAGCCGCCCCGTGGACGGATCGCTATACGTGGTTCAACTCCTCCCAAAATATGGACCTGCAAACCAAGCGAGTCTTTGACGGCATCGACAGGGCGGAACTGGAAACGTATCGATTCGCCGAGGAACAGCTACGGGACTATATGAAGAACCAGGGGTACTCCGACGATCTCCTGGCCCGGATCGAGGCCGGGGAGGACATCAGCCCGGAGGCCGAAGGGATTGAAAACCCGGAACTCCTCTCTCCCCTGATATACCGTTACGGCATGAAGGCCTTGAAGGGTGCCGTCAACGTGAGTCAAAGCGAAACCCTGAAGCTGCCCATCCAAAAAGAAAAGCCGTGGATGCAGGATTACGACATGCGCAAGGAGCTTTACGGCTCCGGCCTGCAATCCTTCTCCGCCGACGTGCTGGGGGCGGCTCCGACTATGGCTGTAGGCGCGTTGGGAAGCATGGCGGCCGGTCCCGTCGGCGCGTATGCCGCTTTCTCGACCACGACATTCGGCATGAGCTTGAACCAGTACGAGCAAGACCCGACGGTGAATAAAGACCGCATCCGCGAGGCGGCGCTGTTCAACGCCGCAACTCAAGGGGCGCTTGAAACGTTCGGCCTCGGGAAGGTCATGGGGGCATTCAAGCCCGTCTCCAGTTGGGGCAAGGCGCTCAAAAGCTGGGCTGTCGGTTCTCTGAGCGAGGGCGGAACCGAATACCTCCAGAGCTACCCGGAACAAACCGCCCTAGAATACGCCCGAGGGCTGAACCCCAACGAAACCGAAGACCTGCGTAAGCTCATGCGGATCTTCGCTTCCGCCGGATTCCAAAAGGATGCCCTGTATCAGGGATTGGTGGGCGCCGCCGCCGGTGGCGGTTTCGGAGCTCCCGGCGCGGCCTCAAACTTTCGACAGTTGCAGCGTGAGGCCGTGGCGAAAACGGCCAGCGTCGAGATGGGGCGAAAATACCCGGAGGCTTACGAACGCATTCTTTCCTCTCAGGTCGAGGCCGGGGTGGTCCCGCAACGGGTGTTCTTGCCGGCCGCGAAGCTTCACGGGCTTTTTCAAGAAGGCGGGATTACCGACGAGTCGATTTCTGCTTTTTTGGAGAGCGTAGGCATAGACCCGGCCGACTACTCCGCCGCCCTGGATACCGGCGCGGCCGTCTCCCTGCCCTTTGCGAAAATCCATAAACTCGGGGAGCACTCCGAAGCCCTGTTGCCGCACATCGAAATGACGCCGGAGCAAGAATACGCCCTGGCACAGGCCGCACCCCTGGCGGAAACCACCGGGAAGATCGAAGAAACTCCCCCGCTCTCCGCTGAAGAAGAGGCCGCATTGGCGGAAACCATGAACGCCCCGCTTGTGGACGACGGGCACCAAGAAGCAAAGGCCGCCCTGAAACAGGCCCTCATTGAATCCACCGGCCAGACACAGACACCATACAGCCCGGCGCAGGCTGGGGTTTACGCGGACATCATTGACGCTTTGGCCGTGACTGCCGCCGCGCGCGGAGGGGGTAAGCCCCTTGATTGGTACAAGGCATTCGCCCCGGAATTCCTCGGGCCTCTCGCCACAACGGCAGATCTCTCGGCTGCGCTGGAGCGGGCCGGGCATCAGCCCGAGGGGGCAGACGGATTCCATACCGTGTCCGAAGACGAAGCGCGGAAGCAGGAAGAGCGCCGCTTTATTCGTGACGAGCTTGGGCAAACTCTGAAGGAGCGCGAGCCGGTTCTGGGAGCCGTATGGGGGCAAATCGACGGCAAAAGCCTGAAACGCGACTACCCCACGGCCTACAAAGAAATCGTCCGCAACCACGGCGTCGGCGTGTTCAGCAAATCCGGCCGCCCGATTGACGTGGTGGCCGATGACTTGGTGCGGGCAAACCTCCTGCAGGAGGGCATGGGCGCCGATGATTTGGTGGAATACCTGAAGCGTCCGCGGGAAGATTTCAAATTGTTCCAAGGGGCGCTGTCGGACAAGGCCGTCGACTACGGCAGGCGGGTCAAAAAGACGGCGGTCAGGTGGGCCAAGGTTGTCGACGACTTCTTTGCCCGCCGGCTACCGGCGCGTGAGATCATGCAGCTCGGCCCGACCCCGGACCTGTTGGTGGAAGCCGACATCGGCATTCCCGCCCTGCCCTTGGTGATGGAGCAAGGCATCGGCCGCAAGGTGACAGGGCAGGATGCGCGCAAGCTCGATGCGGAGCACAACCTCACGCCGGAACAGATGAAGGCTTTGCCGGAAAAGTTGGCCGATCCGGTGATGGTGCTGCGAAGCGACCGGCCGGGCGGAAAGAATTTCATGGTTGTCACCGACATGTTCATCGGCGACGCCCCCATCATGGTGGGTCTGTATGTGGATGAACTTCAAGGCCGGGTGCGGGTGAACAGCATCACCACCGCCTATGGGAAAAACAACTTCGGCGGTTGGCTCGGCAAGGAAAACGGAGAGGCGCACAAGGGGCGAATCGCCTACCTGAACAAAGAAAAAAGCGATTCCGTTTTATCCCAGAACAAGTCTCTGCCCCAATTGGCGAGGGTGCTGGAACGGAATCGCTTATCGGGAAACAGAATAGTTTTCGACGCGGATGTTGTCAAGCCTTCACTACAGGGGGAGATGAGCGACCCGCGCATTCTGCACCAAGCCAACCGCGCCGTCATCGCCTTTGCCAAGGACGCCCGCGCTATCATCCAATTCTTCCAGTCCGCCGACATCTCCAGCGCCAGCCACGAGATCGGCCACTTGGTGCGCCGGTTCCTGGAACACTCCGCACTTATGGAGACGGCGCCGCAGCAGACCCGCGACGATTGGCGGACGGCCTGCGAATTTGTGAAAGCGCAGCCCGGCGAAGTCTGGACCCGAGAACAAGAAGAGCACTTCGCCGATGCATTCCTCGGCTACCTGGAAAAGGGAGAGGCCCCGAGCAAGGGGTTGCGCTCCGCTTTCCGTAAGCTCAAGGGGTGGCTGCTGAAACTCTATCAGGTGGTGCGCAACCACGGGATCGACGTGTCGCCGGAGATGCGGGAAGTCTTTGACCGTCTGCTTGCCACAGATGCGGAAATCGAACACGCCCGCGCCCAGGCCGGAGCCGAGCGAGGGGTGCATTCCGCCTTGGTGCCGGAGAGCCGGAAAGCTCGGTACGAAAAAGCCCTCCAGCGAATGGACGACGCGACCGCGACAGAGATGGAAAAGAAGCTTCTGACCGAACTTTCGCGCAAACAAGGCCAGTGGGAGAAAGAAGGGGCCAAAATTGCGAGTGAGCGGCCGGAACATCGTTTGCTCGACACGCTGGCGAAAGAAGGTGGACTCCAGCTCACGGAAGAACTGAAGGAAGCCGTCGGCCCCGACCTTCTTGCCGCCGTCAAGGCCCAGCGCAAACGGCCGTTACTGAAGGAAGACGGCGGGCTCGACCCGGAAATTGTCGCCGATGAATGGGGATGGGCCTCGCCGCTCGACATGCTGCACGCCCTGGCGACCGTCCCGACCCGCGAAGCTATCCGCCATGAGTATGTGCAGGCCCAGACCGAAGCCTGGCGCGGGGAGTGGTCCGGTGATGAAGTGGTCGTGACCGACGAGTTTGCGGCGGTTCTGGGGGAGGAGGCCGGAATCCTGGCCGAGTTGGCCGGGCGCCACGCTGTCAATGGGCAGGCCCTGCGCCGGGCCGTGGAGGGGCGTCTGGCCGAAATCAAGGTCGAGAACCTGGAAGCCGGCATCGCTTCCCTCAAAGCCGCCTATCATTCCCATGCCGCCGAGGCCCGCAAACAAATCTCCGCCGCCTATAAAGACGGTGTGCTCGCCGGCCAGATGAACCAAGGGAAGAAGGATGTGCGGGATCTGGGCCGGACCCAAAGAGCGATGGGCCAGGAGGCCCAAAGGATTCAGGGGCAGGCGGAAGATTTCGCATATGCCGAGGGCGTGCTGGCCGGGCAAATGAGCCAAGGTGCCAAGGATGCCGCACAGCTTCGGCGCGTGGAATCTCAGGCCGCAAATGAGGTCGCCAAAGCAGAGGCCAAAACCGCGCGCGCCGACGAGCGCTTGGGTAAAGAACGCTACAAGCGGGCGGAACAGGCTCTCGCCGCCAAGGAATTGCAGCGGCGGACGCTGGAGGAATTGAAGGCCAGGTATGCCGCCAAGGCCGAGCGGGATCGCATCCTCAAGAATATGCGCCGCATGGCGAAGGCCGGGCCGGATGTCATCGACACCGCCTTCGGCGACCAGATTCGCGCCTTGCTGGAACGTTTCGACATGGGCGGCAAAAGCCTTGCCGTGAAAGACCCGGAACGCCTCGTTCCCCTTCCCCGCTTCCTGGCCGAAGTACAGACGGGCATCATGGAAGAAGCGATTCCCGTCGCCGAGTGGATTCTTTCTACCCGGGCGCTCCCCGGTAAGAAAGCCGGCTGGAAGCAGCTTTCTTTGGAGCAGCTTCGGGAGCTTCACGAGGCCGTGACCTGGATCGACCACATGGGGCGCACCCAAAAACAGCTTATCGGTGTACAGGAGAAAGCCCTGGTTGCCGATGTCGCCGGCCAATGCGCAACGAGCATGGCAAGCCTCAAAAGCCGGGAGGCCATTGCCGACTACGAACGCAAAAGCGTTTTCAAGGGCGCAAAACACCTGCTGCGCCGGGCTCTGGCCGGGATCACCAATCTGGAATACGCCTTCGATGCCGCCGACGGGTTCCGCATCGCGGGGAGCCACGGCCGGATCGACGGGGTTCACTACCGCCACATTCGCGGCCGACTCATGGAAAGCCGCCGGCAAGAACTCACGTTGCAAGCGAATATCCAGCAAAGTCTTGAAGTGGCGCTTGCTCCTTTCCGGGCGAAGCAGCGGACGCGGCGCTGGGATATTCCCGATGTTCCGCTCCCCCAAAACGTGCGGGCGGAATGGGGCGCTTTGCCCTGGACCCATGAAAAGGTGATCATGGTGGCCCTGAACATGGGCAACGCCGGGAATAAAAAGGCGCTCATGAAGGGCTTCGGCTGGTCGGAAACGCATCTGCGGAAAATCCTCGCGTCCCTGACTGCGGAAGACGCGAGGATGGTTCAAGCCATATGGGACACGGTGAATTCTCTGTATCCAGCCCTCGACAAAACATATCGCACCATCAACGGCCTGCCGATGAAAAAGGTTCAGGCCGACGCCGTGGAGATCGGCGGTGTGGTTCTGCCCGGCGGCTACTTTCCCTTGGTGACGGATCATGTCCTTTCCGGCAAGGCGGCCGCCCTGGTGGAAGAGGAAATGTTCAAGGCGCATGCTGACGCTATGTTCATGAAGCCCAAGCTCACCGACGGCTTCACCAAGGGGCGCACGGGGTCGGCCTTGCCGCCGCGCCTCTCGATGGATGTTTTGACCACACACCTAGCCCGGACGGTCCACTACATCACGCATGCCGTGGCTATCCGCGACATAGTGAAGCTCACCCAGCATCCGGCGTTTGCCGCCGTGTTCACGGATAAATTCGGGGCCGAACTGCACGAGCAGATCAACTCCTGGTTGCGCCACATCGCCCGGCCCACGCAAAAGCTCATGACCGGGTGGGAAAAGGGCCTGGAGTATTGCCGCTTCATGGGCACGATTCAGGGCCTCGGGCTGAAGTTCGGCACGGCCGCGATGCAGCTTACCAGCATGCCGTCCAGCGCACAGGAAATCGGCTGGGCCGCGATGTCTGAGGGCATGGCCTTTGTCGCCATGCACCGCTCGGAGGCATACCGGACCATTCGGGAGCTTTCCCCCTTCATGCGGGATCGGGCTCAAAGCCTGGACCGCGACATTGCCGCGAACCTCGACAAATTCAACCCAGACCGGTCGACGTTGCAGTGGGAGTTCAACGGCAAAACGTATGAAGCCGGCTGGAAGGAGTTTCAGGAGTTTTGCTACCTGCCCACGACCTTCACCGACAGCATCACGGCGTATTCGACATGGTGGGGCGCATACAAGAAAAAGTTGGCCGAAACCGGCGGCGATCAAGTTCATGCCGTGGATTACGCCGACGGGGCGGTGATTCGCGCCCAAAGCGCGGCCCACTCCATGAACCTGACCGAAGCGCAGCGCAGCACCGGGATCATGAAGATGTGCACCATGTTCATGACCTTCACCATGAACCTTCAGAACCGCACCCGCTTCTATGCCCGAGGTGTAATGGAAGGGCAAATCTCTGTCGGGCAGTACTCGCGGCATGTCTGGAACGATCTGCTCCTACAGCCGATGGTCATCACAATGTTGATGGGCCTGTTGAAGCACGGGGAGATTCCCGACGACCCGTGGGAATACCTGAAGGATGCGGGGTATTCCCTGCTCTCCGGGTATCCCCTGCTCCGCGACCTTCAAGGATACATGGAATACGGCTCGACGCCGGGGCTGGTGAACTCTCTCGCCTCGCGTGGACTGGCGGAATTCTTCAAGACCATCAAGTACGGGGCCGAGCTTTTTACCAAAGAAGAGCGGCGCGGCGACGAGTGGGAAAAGTTCATCAAGGCCACGGCCAACTCTGCCGCGTTCTTCCGGGGTATTCCGACCGACCCCATATGGACCTTCATCGACGGGAGCCGGAAGCTGGTGAACGGCGAAACGGCGAACCCCCTGCGTCTCTTTGTGCGGGAAGGGAGGAAGAAGAAGTAAGGTCAATCTCCCCCTCCGCCAACATCCAGCGCGGTGGGTGGGGGTTCAGGTAGGAGAGAGAACAAAAGCCCCCCGGTGTGGGCCGGGGGCTGGGGTGGGGGGCGGACTGGCATTCTGGTTCTCTTTCGATTACCATTGGAAAATCAAGGGTTACTCCAACGAGGTCGCGCAATGGAAAAAATCGAAGTCCAAAGAGAGAGCTTTACTGTTACCTTTGACGGTGGCACCGCTTCCGAACATGAGATTGACGTGCGGACGTTGGCCAATTCCCTATTGGCAATGAAAGGCGCGTTTGAAAAAATGGGCGTTTCAAAATATGGCCGTCAGGCTGACGTCTATATGAAAGTGCGCGGCCAATTCAAAGCCACCTCTTTCGGCGTAGATCTCCTTATGGGTTGTATGGCGGCTGTCGATGCGGCCAAAGATACCGGCCCAACCCTTTTAGCTTCTTTGGTCGACTTGGCTCAACTCACGATATGGGCCAAGGGCGAAAAAGTGGAAAGTAGGCTGGCGGTTGATCATTCCCCCGGAGCGCTGCTTGCCACCAACAAAGATGGACAACAAAATATTTATCAGATTGCCACCTTGAACCTATATGCGAACAGCAACATTCGCTATGAAATGCAACAAATGGTAGCCCCTCTGGAAAAAGGAGGAGTCGATCATATGAAGATATCTTCGCCGGACCTCCCGCAGGACACTGTCATTCACAAAAGTGATGTCCCCTACTTTAACCTAGGACAAGATGGCGACGATCGTGAGTCGCTCACGGAAATGCGCCTCGAAATCAGAACCGCAAATTTTGACGGCAAGCCCGATAGATGGCGCTTTTACGATGGAGAAAATGATTTCAGCGCCGCAGTTGAGGACACAGATTTCCTTGAAAAAGTGGCGTCAAAAGAAACGCGACTGGCATCTGGCGATGAACTTTTGGTTCTCCTGAAGACAGTTCAGAGCCGCCCCAATAAAAAGCTGACTACCACCCGAACCGTGGTCGAGGTAAGGGAAGTAATTCCCTTTATTCCACAAGCTTAATGACCACGAGTCTCTGCACCATAGGCCTACCCAGTGTGAAGCCCCCGCCGCAAGGCGGGGGTTCCAAAGGGTTCCAAGTGGCTGCGGGCTACCCCACTCTCACCACATCCGTCTTGGTCGCGCCCTCCAATTCTGGGAAAAGAACGGGCCTGCCTGGTAGATGTGGTGCGGATTACGGTTGCGCCTCCGGGGGAATCAGGCGGATAGAGTTGATGATGGCTTCAGCCTCCCGTGCCATTTCAGGTGTTGCGCGATCGGTGGCGTAGGTCACCTGAACCCCTTTGACCCGACCGTCGATTTCCGTCTCCGCCTTGACCATAAAAAACCTTCCGGATTTAAAGAGGATGCGGGACAAGACGTAATACCGGCCGTTTACTTCATGGAAAAGTGTTCTTCGAAGGGTATACTCACGCTTAGGAGAAGTATGCCATGGCCTTTCGAACAGTGTAGACGGTGAGCCACCAATATTTTCCTCATACTTTTTTGCAAGCTCCGCTCTTTTTGATTCCGACATTTTTCGGATGTCTTTCTGAATGGGAAATGACGGCGCCATTTCCACTTTCTCCCCCTCGCCAACCTGTATCAGGTAGCGTTCATGGTAGCTCGGCTCGCTATAAGCCACTGTCAAATATCGGCAGTCCTGCGTGGACTCCCTGGCACTGGAAGAAAGTACCCATCCGGCCGGCACGGTGAGCGACAGCCCTGCGCATGTGGTAATTTCCGTCGGAACGATGGTTTTGATAACGTTATCGGTGCGGGAACGAGACGGCCCACAGCCTTGGAATGTCGGCAGCAGCAAGAGCAGCAACAGCGGGATCAAGGCAGACTTTTTCACGGGAACGGCTCCTGGGGACTGAAGGTGTAGGAGGAATGATCGCCAAGGTAAAGGGGCAAAAAGCGATACAAGTGGCGACGCCTAAAAAGAAAGCGGTTTCCTTGTCGCCGTGACGAAAAGGCCGGCCAAGCGCACAGCCGCGGCTACACCTAAAAAGCACGAAGTTTTTCTTGCCGCACAGGCCGCCAGCTGGACCGCCCCCCTGCCGGGCAAGCTACTGCATGAGGTCTTTACCCATTTGCTGCAACCCTTCAAGTCGCCGAAGCATGTCGTTCAGCGCACCGGCGTTGCCTTCACTTTCAAATTCTGCCTTGAGGGCTGGAATCCATTTCGTCGCGAATTCATTGTAGCCGTCAGGCTCTAGGCTCAGACCCTATTAATTTACATTGGGGCTCCGCCCCAAGCCCCGGCAGGGGAAATCATTTCCCCTGCCGGGGCTTGGGGTCAAGGGGATTCAATCCCCTTTCAGGGAGGCTTGGAGGTGCCACCCGCGTTGTT
>JAVBMX010000038.1:0-22004 GCA_031551885.1 Desulfovibrio sp. | reverse complement strand
GCCGGGGTCTTCAACCTTGCCCGGCAAGGCGTCCTTTATCCGCTCCCACTGGTCATCGCGCAAAGCATGTCGGCGTTGCATGGCAGCCCTCCTGCCATGACCCTAACTCACTTTAAATTGAATGTCGACACAGCCTAGTTGAGGATAAAGCGCATCGGGTTGGTGGGCACGCCGCCGATACGCACTTCATAGTGCAGGTGCGGGCCGGTGCTGCGCCCGGTGTTCCCGAGTGTGCCGATGACTTCTTCGCGCTGCACGACCTGGCCTTCCGTGACCATGGCCTTCTGCAGGTGCGCGTATCGGGTGACGATGTTGCCGCCGTGGTCGATGGTGATGCTGAGGCCGTAAGCCCCATCCCAACCGGCGAAGGTGACCGTGCCCCGCGCCGGGGCGATGATCGGCGTGCCGGGCCGGTTCGAGATGTCGATGCCCGCGTGCAGGCGCGCCTGCCCCGTAAACGGAGAAGCCCGCCGGCCGAATCCGGAGGTCAGGTAGCCCTTGACCGGCCAGATGGAAGGCGTGGCCATGAGGAACTCGGTGTTGCCGCGCAAAAAGAGCACCAACGACTGCTGTTTGACCTCTTCCATCAAGGCCCGCTCAATGAGCTCATCCACGAGAGAAAAAGAACGGCGGGCAAAAAGCTCGCGATGCCGGGCAAGCAGGGGGCCGGGCTCAAAAGCGTCGGCCGAGGGAACCTGGCCCTCGTCATCCGGTCCGGCGGAGCTTCCTTCCTCCGAGTCGCCGATGTTCATCAGCACCCGGAGCTTGGCGTCAAAGCGCATGACCCGGTTCAACGATTCTTCCAGCTCCGCCGTACGCCCGGCCAAATGCAGCATTTGGCCGTCGGCCGTGCGCAGAGCCTGCCGGGTTTCGGCCAGCTCGTACTCCAGGGCCAGAGAGCGGGTATAGTATTCCCACAGGAACAGATTCAAGGCCGCGAGTCCGGCCACCAGCAAAAACAGCGCCGGGGCCAGCCAGCCGGGCAGACGCAGGTTGCTGATGCCGCCTTCGCGGTCCTTGATGATAACGATGTGGTATTTCTTGAACAAACTGACGGCTCCCGTCCAGAAAACCGCGCCGACGCGCGGCCGGATATCGGACCGCCACGGGCGCTTCAAGGGAGTCGTAAGCTACTTCGGCCTCAGCATACTGTCAAGGTGCGGGCGGCTGTTTGGTTGCTTGGGGTTCCGCCCACATCTGTTCCCGCATATTGACTTTCCCTGCCCGGCTTTCTAGGGTGCAGCATGGAACACAGCCGGATCTGGGCAAGCCTCGATACGTTTCTCGAAGGCGGCGACATCCTCGGCCGCAAGGTCGCCGGGGAAGGTTTTCTGCGCGCCCTGCTTGAGGCCGATCCCTTTGACTCCTATCATTTTTTCCCCGAATCGAACGTTCAGTCCGAGTTTTTGCGCACCCGGCTTCAGGATGAATTCCCTCGGCAGGCAAACCGCCGGGCCTTTGCATTTTTCCCTCGGCATACCCTGCCGACGATTCTGGCCGACCGTGACTACCACTGCTTCCACCTCTCGGATTTCCTGACTCATACCGTCGACCTTGAACGGGTGCGCAACAAGTTCTCGCGGCGCATCTTTCCGATTACCGGCACCACGCACTCCTTGAGCTATGCCCGCTATATGCCCGCCCTGCTCGGCCGGCTCTGGCCCGGCACAAGCCCACGCGACGCCATTCTGGCCACCTCGCGCAGCGCCGTGGCTTTTCTGCGGAACGCCTTCGCGGATCTGCGAGCCGCCTACAGCCTTTCCCCGGAATCCTTCCCGGCCCCCGGCATCCGCCGCATCCCGCTCTCCGTGCCTGTTCCCGGGCCTGTCGAGGCCGCGACAGTTCAAGACTTTCGCGCCGGGCTCGGCCTGGAAAACGCACCGCTGATTCTGACTCTGGCGCGTTTCGCCCCGCACTCCAAAATGGATCTGCTGCCCGCCCTCGAGGCTCTCAAACGCGCCGTCTCTTTGGGGTTGCCCTGCGAAGCCCTCTACGTGGCCGCCGGATGGGCCGATGAGGGCGATACCCTGCCCGAGGCCCTGAAATCATATGCCGCCGGTCTGGGTCTGCGGATGCGCGTTCTGCTCCGGCCGGACGCCGAAACGGTCCGACTCCTGTACAGCGCGGCGGACATCTTTTTCTCGCCCTCTGACAATATTCAGGAAACCTTCGGGCTCACCCTGGCCGAGGCCGCCTCGTACGGCCTGCCGGTTGTGGCTTCGGACTTCGACGGTTACCGCGACATCGTGGAGCACGAAACCACCGGCCTACTCGCCCCCACCCTCGGCTGCGCCGCAAGCGCGGAAACCAACACCCTGGCCGGGCTGTGGTTCGACAACCAATACCACCTGAAACTGGCCCAGCAGTGCGTCGTGGATGTCCCGGCCCTGGCCGAGGCCCTGGCCCGTCTGGGCGCGGACCCCGCCCTGCGCCGGAGCATGGGCGAGGCCGCGAAAAAACGGGCCGAGGCGGAATACTCCCCGGCCCGCTGCATCGAGCGCCATGTCGCGCTGTGGGATGAACTGAACGCCCTGCGGCTTGAGCCGGAAATGGAAGACAAGCTGCGCCGGGCCGAGCATCCGCTGACCATGAATTTCGCCGGGCTTTTTGCCGGGCATTTCTCCCGCACCCTCACCCCGGAGACGGCCGCCGGAATGACCGTGCGCCGTAGGGAGTCCGGCGAGGCCCTTTACCGGGGGGACCGGCAGCCCGCCCTCTATGCGGGCATGGACGCCATGCTCGATACCGAGCGCCTGCGCCGCCTGCTCTTGGCGACCCGTAAGCCGGTCCGCGCGGTCGACCTGCTCACGGCGACCGACCCGATCGAAGCCGAACGCGAAGCCTTCCACCTGCTCTGGGCTCTCAAGCGGGATTATGTGGAAAGAGTGGAAGATGAGGGGGGGGCCCCCTCAAACTCCCCCGGCAGGGGATTGAGCCAGGGCTGCTAAAGGCGATCCTCAACGAAACTCCCGCGGTATGAAAAGCCGACCTCACTGCAATGCGTGCGGCACCTGCCCCCCGAATGTCGAAAACCCCGCGTCACGCGGGGTTTTCGACATTGAGGGGGCCCGGGGGGAATCATTCCCCCCGGCGGGGTGTGGGGCAGAGCCCCATAACCTCCCCGGATTACAGCGCGGCGCGGGCGGCGGCCAGGGCCGCGTCGAAATTCACTTCGTGGGTGACTTCCGGAACGATTTCGGTGTGGGTCACCACGCCGTCTTTGTTGACCACAAAAATCGAACGGGCCAGCAGACGCAGCTCTTTGATGACTACGCCGTAAGCCATGCCGAAGGACAGGTCGCGGTGATCCGATAGGGTTTCCAGTTGCGTGGCCCCGGCGGCGCCGCACCAGCGAGCTTGGGCAAAGGGCAGATCGCAGGAGATGGTCAGAATGCGCACCCCGGCGCCCAAGCCGGCGGCTTCCGAGTTGAAGCGGCGGGTCTGCAGATCGCACACCCCGGTATCCAGCGAAGGCACAACGGAAAGGATCAGGGTTTTCCCCTTGTAATCTGCCAAGGTGCGGGGCGAAAGCTCATTGTCGAGCACGGTGAAATCCGGGGCCTTTTGGCCTTTTTCCACCGGGTTGCCGAGAAGGGTCAAGGGGCCGCCAACAAACGTAATGATACCCGTGCGTTCCATGAAAGCCTCCTGAAAATGACGGCGAAACGCCGCCGGTTTTTTTGTAGAAGTTCTCGTCTATTGCTCAATCTCTATTTATTGCCGATCGCGGTCGCGCGGTCCATTATATCCGGCGCGGCCGGCGGTTCGGCGTGAGCAACAGGGGCCGGTCGGCCGGAATCCGGCCGTGTTCCATTCTTTACACAGAAGCGTTTGCGCCGCAAGCCACGCGACGGAGAGATCGTTCTTTCACGCCGGGAGCAAAAAAACGAACGAGACAATACCGGAGGGCGGCCCCCACTGATTGAACAGAATATTTTTACCCAGACTCGGCTCAGGCTCATCGTATTGATTCAGGAAAGCCTACTGGGATGCACATGACGGCAACACCCGTGCAAAGCACGGGTGTTGCCGTCATCATGAGGGGGTTCGGGTGTCGCCCGCGTTGCAACCAGGCAACCTTGTCACACCTGGGAATGTGAGTAACCGGCCGACCTCGGCGGGCCTGTTTTCATTTCCCCCGAAATCTTTTACTCTACAAAGCCTTGGATCTGGCGGCCTGTTCCACAAGACGTTCGCCTGCCGGGGTGTTCAGCACCTCGCGCAGGGTGGCCACGATTTCCGGATCATAGCTGGTGTTCTGGCGTTCCAGGATGGCGAGCACCTCTTCCACCGGCAAAGCCGGACGGTAGGAACGCGGCTTGGCCATGGCGGCAAAGGCGTTGGCCACGGCCAGAACCCGGGCGTGCATGGAAATGGCGTCGCCGGAGATGCCTCTGGGGTAGCCTTTGCCGTCCAGACGCTCGTTCATCTGATAAATGGCCTCCACAACCGGAAGATCGAATTCGATGTGTTTCAGGGCGTTACGGGCATATTCCACGTGACGCTCCATTTGGAACTTCTCGTCCTGAGTCAGGGCGCCGGGCTTCAGCAGAATCTCGCGAGGCACGAACATCTTGCCGATCTGCGCCAAGTTGGCGGCGGCTTCGATGGTGGCGATCTCCGCGTCGGAAAGCCCATGCCGCCGGGCGATGAGCGCGGCAATGCCGCCCATGACCCGCGAATGGCCGCCAAGGAAGGGATCAACCTGTTCAATGGCCGAAACCAGCGCCGTGATGGTCTGCTGGACCATGCGCCGGGAGCGTTCTTCCGTTTCCACAAGCTGGGTGATGTCGCGGTAAACCGAGACGATCCCCTGCGGCGTACGCGAGTTGGGGGTGCGCAAGGGCGCTTTGGAAATCTGGAAGTGGTACCGTTTGGACTGCAACCAGAGCACCTCATTGACCGTGATGCTCTCGCCGGTCATGAGCACGTGTTGATCCGTCAGGTTCAGCCGTTTGGCCGTGTCGAATCCGAAGACCGCCTGGCCGTCCAGGCCCTGCACTTCCTCTTCGGTACGACCCACGACCTGGGCAAAGGCTTTGTTCACGTAGCGATAGGTGCCGGTATCGTCCGTCAGCGAGATCGGGTCGGTGATCGTATTGTTGATGCCGTCGAGCAGACGCTTTTGGCTGTCGATGACCTGCATGTACTCGCGGATGCGGGTGGTGATGGCCGCCTGCTCCCGGCCGACCAGACGCCACCAGACGGAACTGACCAGCAGGGCCAGGGCCAGGGAAACAAGCCCGGCCAAGCCGTAGGTGGTTTTGGCGTCGGCATCGAACTTCTTTTGCAGACCGGCCACGTTGCTTTCAAAAACAATCCACCAGTTCACATTGCGGGCCGGAGCGCCGTACGAGTAGCTTTCCCCCTTATCGGCCAGGCCGGTGCGGCGGGCGAAGGGCAGAAGGTTGGCGTCGTCGAGTTCGAAGTTCGCGAGTTTGCGCAGGGCGTAGGTGCCGACAATCACTTCTTCGAAACCGTCGTCGTTGCCGCGCTGGATCAGGTGCAGCGAGGTGCCCGGCTCCGGCACATCCCCCAGGCTGAGCAGCTCGACGATTTTGGTGTCCATATGGACAAAGAAGATCGCCACCGCGACCGGGCGGGAGGATTGCCGCTCGTAATCGGGAGACATGATCGGCATGTACAACTCCAGCACCATGCCGTTGGGGCCGAGCTGAATGGGCGAATAGACCGAGTCGCCGGTATTGACCACGCGTTTGACCAGGGCGGCCTGATAATCCTGCAGCGGTTTGGCCGCGGGATCGGTGCTGATGTAGCTCTGCCCACGGCTGTTGACGATCTCCGCCTTCGAAAAACGGGAATAGGCCACAAACTCAGTCAGCATGCTGCGCATAAGCGGCAGTTGCGAACGGAACTGCTCGGCCGGGGTGCCGGTGGAGGGGTCGCCCGCCCCGGAACCGCCTTCGGCGGGAGAGTCGCTTTCGACTCCGCCGCTGTCGGGAGTCGCGCTTTCAGGAGCAAACATCAGGGGCACGCCGTCGGGCAGCTTGTCCACTTCCGACGCGAACAGCTTGAAGATGTCGGCCTCAACCAGGCGCTTTGTTTCAGACTCCATGGACTGCAACCAGTCCGCGGCGATTTTGATCCTGGATTCGACGGTGGTTTTTTGCCGCTTCATCAGTTCGGATTCCGCATCCTGCCGCCTGCTCGAAAGAGAATGGAAGGCAACGGCGAAGATGACGGCAATCAGAACCACGGCAATGAAAATGCCGAACCACAGAAGCTGTTTGCTCTTGCCGGTGGAAGCGCGTTCCGTTCCGGCGGCAGGGGAAACGACCATAGTATTCTCCATAAAGCGCTGGTTGCGTTTGAGCCGATCCTCAAAGTCTTTCGAGGTGCGGAACGAAAATCCTCGTTCCGTTGCCTCTGCTATTTTTGTTTCAAAGGTTTCACATGCGCCCAGCGGAATTCTTCATTCACGGAAAACACCGGCTGGTAATGGGTCAACTTAGTATGAGGCAAAATCAAATTCGATAAATTGTCAAGAACGTAGGCGTTATCTTTCATAAAAACCACCAGCACCGCGTGCCCGATACCCCGGATGGAGTCGCGCAGGGCCACAATGCGCAGTTGGTTCGCGGGAACGCCCAAGTCGCGCAGAGCATAGTATTTGACGATGGCGTAATCTTCGCAGTCACCGGATTTGCGCAGGAACTCGGCCGGAGTCGCCCAGTAGTCTTCCACCTTCCAGACCTGCATATCGGATTTGTACGGCCACTGGTTGAAAAAGTTGTTCACGCCCCGCAGCTGCTCTTCAAGGGGTTTGCCGTCCAACTTCGCCTTCAGGGCCAGCCAGCGGTCGGCCACGTCTTTGGACATGCGATCGCGTACTTTGTCGCCAAAGGTCGGGGTCGACTTTTCCAGGTTGTAGACCCGTTCCCACTTGGGCACGTTCTTCAGCGGCGAGCGGAATTCCACCATGCCGAACAGGCGGATGGTCTTTACCTCGCTCGGCTTTGCCGCCGCCTGCGTCGGGTTTGTCGACGCCCTTTCGGAAGCGGGCGCCGCGCCGGCACGTTCAGCTCCACCCGGCTCCGCGACAACCGCCGGCTGCGGGTCGGGAGCCGCGACGGTTTCCGGCTTCGCCACCGGCTCCGGAGCCGTCTGGGCGGTGTTCTCCGAATCGGGTTGCCGGTCGGGCTGCGCCGCGGTCACGGCGGAGTCTCGTTGCGCCGGGGTCGGCGATGGATCCGACCCGACGGATTGGGCGGGTGCGGTGACCTGGGCCGGCGCGGCCTGCCGAGGCTTCTCCGCCTCGCGGGTCGTCCGCCGGCGATCCCCGCCGGAATCCCGACGCGCCGGAGTCGAACGGCTCCGCCCGTCGTCGCCTTCAAACCCGGCGTCGCGGGAAGATTCGTGGTCCAGTTCCCGGGCCGGAGGATTAAAGACCGGCGTGGGGTCGTACACGCCGGAGTAGTCGGAAGTCTCGTGATTGAGATCCACCGGCGGCGGATCGAAGACCAACTTGCGCCGGCCGCCGCGGGATTCCTCCACATCGTAGTCGGAATCGGATCCCGATCCGCGCGAAGCCTCGTGGTCCAGATCCACCGGCGGCGTATCGAACACCAGCGGAGAAGCCGCCCAAGCCGTCGTCCCCGTCGGGATCAACACCGACAGGAGCAGAGCAAGCCGTAATCCGGCTCGGGAGCAGTTTCGCAATGACGAGGCCATAACTGTTAACGTTCGGTCATCGCGTTCTGCCGCGCCTTGCGGAGCGGGCCAAGAATCGTATCCAAAACCGTACGCTTGTCGGTAAGCAGATCGATGGAAGCCGTCATGCCGGGCAGAATGGGCCATTCCTGCCCCTGGTATTGCAGGGCTCTTCGCTTGGTGGTCAGACGCACCTCGTACCAGGAGTCGCCCCGGTGATCCTGAATGGTGTCGTCGCCGATGCGATCCACCACGGCCTCGAGGCCGCCGTAAATGGAGAAGTCATAGGTGTCGAACTTCACCATGCCCTGCTGCCCAACATACAGAAAGCCCCGGTCGGCCGGAGTGAAACGGGCCACCACCTCGAGCGAGCCTTCGGTGGGCAAAATTTCCATAATGATTTCGGCCGGACGCGCCACGCTGCCTTCTTTGAGGATGATGTTCTTCACCGTGCCGTGCACGGGTGAACGCAAGGTGGTGCGGGTGACCTGATCGTCCCAGGACTTCATCCGTTCCCGGATGATTTCCAGTTCCAGGCGGCTTTTGCTCGCTTCCGTCGAGATGACGGCTTTGCGCTCGGCCCGCCGGGCGGACAGACGGCCCTCGGCGGCGGCGATTTCCTGAACGGCCTTGCGAACGGCATAGTCGGAGGAAAGCAATTCACCGCGCAGGGAGATAAGACGGGATTTCAGATCCAAATAGTCGATTTCCGAATACGAGTGCGGCACCAGGGGGCGAACGGTCCGTTCCTCCTGTTCCAGCAACTGCAGACGCACCTCGGTCTGTTCCCTGCGTCCGCGGGCTTCCTGCTCGTCGTGCTTGCGCTGCTCGATTTGCGAAAGCAGTTGCTGATCTTCGGCGGCGAACTGCTGCCGCCTGCTCGTGAACAGCAGCATCTGGTTCTGCACGGCGGCGGGGTATCGGGCCGTATCATCGGAGGAAAATTCCAACTCGCGGCCGTCGGACTCGGCGTCCAAACGGTCCAGGGTGAAGGCCAGCTCAATGCTTCTGGCCTGCAACTCCCGCAGGGCCGAGGCTTCCTGCACGTTGGCCGCGTGGGCCAACGGCTGGTCGATTTGCACCTCGTCGTTTTCTTTGACCAGAATATGCGTAATGGTTCCGCCGCGCTCCAGCTGGATCGGGCGTACCCCCTGGGCCGGAGCGACTTTGCCCATGCCTCGGGTCACGGAATCGATGGTGGCGAAGTGCGCCCACAACAAAAAGACGGCAAAAAAGACCAGCACGGCGGCAGAAAGCGTAAACGCCCAAGGATGCCCCCGCCGATGCAGGGCGACATCCACCTCATGCATGTACTCCATGCCCTGAGGATCCGCAGCTTCTTCGCGCTCAAAAAAACTCATGACGCTTTTTCCCCCTGAGCCCGCGGCGCTTCGGTGGGCTCGGCTTCCGGCTCCACCGTGTGCCCCCCAACCGAAGTGACCCCCTGCCGGCTTTTGAACAGCGGTTTGAGCAGGTAGGTCAAAATGCTTTTTTCGCCGGAATGCACTTCCACCGTTACGGTCATCCCCGATTCAAGCTGCAAATTCTTATCCGCATACGGCAACGTCGCGGTTCTGGTACGCAGACGAACATGATACCACGATTGTCCCTTGCTGTCTTCAATTGTGTCGGGACTAATCGAAACAACTTCCGCATCCAGGGTGCCGTATTGCGTGAAGTCAAAGGCGGAAACCTTGATGGTGGCGTTGCGGCCCACCTGAAGCCGGCTGCGGTCCGCCGGGCGGAACTTGGCGTTGACTTCAAGAGTGTCGTGCGCGGGCAGCAGCTCCATGATCAGATCGGCCTGCCGGGCAACGCTCTGCTCCTTCAACAGCACGCGCTTGATGGTGCCGTCCATGGGCGCCGTCAGCCGGCGGCTCTGCACCTTGTACTCGCCGGAGGTCATCCGCTCGCTCAGGCTGCTCATTTCCGAACTGAAGTTTTGGATTTCCGTATTGATCGCGGACTCACGCTCCGGCCGCAGGGTGTCGAGGCGGGCCTGGGTCTCTTCAATGGCGCTGTGCAAACGGGAAATCGTCTGCGCCAGAGAGGCCAGATCCTGGGTCTGCGCGGCGATGCGCTGCTGCAGGCTCAAGTAGCTGACCTGAGGATAAATGCGCTGCCGCACCAGGGGTCTGACCTTGCTTTCCTGCTCCTGCAAGATGGTCAGACTTTGCTCGAAGAGTTTGCGCTTTTCCTGCGCTTCTTCCAGTTCCAGGCTCCGGACGGCCAGCATGGCGGTGAGTTCGCGCTCGTCGCCGGCGAGCTTCGCGGTCCTGGACTCATACAGCGTGCTCTGCTCCTCGACCAGGTCCGGATAATCCTTCTGCTCCGCCTGGGTATAAACAGGCTTCGTGCCGGCCAGTTCGGACCGCAACCGGCGCAACGCGAGTTCATACCATACTTTCTTTCTGTTCAGTTCGTTGAAGCCGGCCATGGCTTCCACATCGGACAAAATGGCCAGCACCTGATCCTTCTTCACCACCGAGCCGTCCTTGACGAACAACTCGACCACGATGCCCGACTCCGGGCTCTGGATGGGCTGCACCCCCAACGAAGGCGTCAGCTGCCCTTCCCCCCGGGTGAGTTCCGGGCGCATGGTCAGGCCGGCCCACAGCAGAAACAAGACAAAGGCCGCCACGCAGCCGATGCCGAAGTAATAAGGCCAACGGCGACCCTTGTCGCGCAAGGCCGCGTCGACCTCGTTCATGAACTCGAGGTCGACGTTGAATGATTCATCCCGCCGCAATCCAATCATATTTCAACCTACGCATTCTGCATATTGGGCGCCTGCCCACCGACACCGCCGGGCACGCGCTGAGCCGCCGCGGCGCTCGGGGCGCGCAGCTGCTGGTTGCGCAGAGCGTTCAACACCGCATTTTTGGGACCATCCGCCACAATGCGCCCCGCATCCATAACCACCAGGCGATCCGCCAGATCAAGCATGCTCAGGCGGTGGGTGATCAAAATAAGGGTCTTGTTGCCGAGGGTGGCGGCCAGACGTTGCTTCAGAGCCAGCTCCGAACTGTTGTCCATGTTGCTGCTGGGCTCGTCCAGAATCAGGATGTCCGGGTCGCTCAAAAGAGCCCGAGCAATGGCCACGCTCTGGCGCTGCCCGCCGGAAAGGGACATGCCCCGTTCGCCCACCGGCATGCCGAAGCCCGCCGGGTGGGCGCGGATGAAGTCCGTCACCCCGGCGATGTTGGCCGCCCGCAGAATCATTCGGTCGTCGGCGTTGACCGCGCCGAACGAGATGTTCTCGCGCACGGTGCCGTAGAACAGGTAGTTGTCCTGCGAGACGTAGCCGACCCGCGAACGCAGCTCAACCATGTCGAGCTGGCGGATGTCGACCCCGCCCAGCTTGACCGCGCCTTCGGTGGGCTTGAACAAGCCCACGCACATACGCCCGAAGGTGCTCTTGCCCGAACCCATCCGACCGATGATCCCGACCTTGTCGCCCGGACGGATGTGGATGTTCACCCGCTCCATGGCGAAGCGTTCCGTGTTGGGATACTTGAAGGAGACATCCTCAAGCGTCAGGGCGTGCTCCAGGTGGCCGAAGTCCACGTAGTTGCCGCTTTCGGGCTGCTCGGTTTCCAGGTTCATGAGCAGATCGAGGGACTTCAGGGCCATGCGCGACTGCTGCAGGCGGTTGAGCATGCCGGCGATCTGCGAGAGCGGCGCCATGGCGCGCCCGGCCAGCATGTTGCACGCGATGAGTCCGCCCATGCTCAGCTTGTTGTCGGAGATAAGGTACACACCCCAGATGATCACGCCCACGCTGACAAGCTGGGTGACCACAATGGTGAAGGTGATCGAAAGGTTGGACATGCGCTTGCTCATGCAGTTCGACTTCGCGCTCATGCCCACGACCCGTTCCCAGGCGTGCTGGATACGGCCTTCGGCCATGGTGGTCTTGATGGTTTCCAGGCCGTTGATGACCTCAACCAGCAAGGCGTTCTTCTGCATGTTTTCTTTGAAGCCTTTTTCGGCCGTCTGCTGCATGGGGGTCTGAAGGAACATACCCACCCCGACGACCAAAGGAACGGCGATCAAGGGGATAAACCCGACGGGCCCGCCGATGAAAAAGACCAGAAGCACGAAGAAGACCAAGAACGGCATGTCCACAATGGCCATCAACGTGGTGGAGCCAAAAAAGTCCCGCAGCGATTCGAACTCGCGCAGGTTGTTGGCCAGAGAACCCGTGGAGTCGGGCTTGACGTCCAGGCGCATGGCCAAAAGCTGCTGCATGAGTCGGCTGGCCAAAACCACGTCGGCGTTCTTGCCCGCCACGTCGGTGAAGTAGCTGCGCAGGTTGCGCAAAAGGAAATCGAACAGGTAGGCGGTGCCGATACCTGCCGCCAGCATCCACAGGGTATCCACGGCCCGGTTGGGCACGACGCGATCGTACACGTTCATGAAGAACAGCGGACCGCACACGGCCAGGAGGTTCACCACCAGGCTCGCGCCGAAGACATGTTTATAGATGGGCAAAAAGTGGAGCAGGGTTCCCCAGAACCAGCGCTTGTGCTTGAGCAGCTTGATTTCGCTCGCCCGCTTGTCGAGCTTGGGCTCGGGCTTGGCGTAGATGGCGTAACCCAGGTACTCGTCTTCCAGGGTTTTGCGCGGGATGACCTTGGATTCCATGCCGTTCTCGGGGAACAGCACCTCGGCCTCGGTCTGGGTCAGCCTGGTCAGAACGCAGGCCCGCTCGCCCTGCAACAGCAAGACGCAGGGCAGCGTCAGGGGAGAAATGCCCATCAAGGTGGGCCGATACACGGTTTTCGCCTTCATTCCGGCGGCCTGGGCCGCGCGGATGCAGGCGGAAGGGTGCAGCGGACCGCTGGTTTTCGGCAGGCCCGCAATCAAAAGTCGCGTGGAGACAGGCTTGCCGTGCAGCTTGAAAAGACCCGCCAGGCATTGAATCAGCGGCGGATCATAATCCACATCGGAAGGCTCCGGCACAGCGGAGTTTTGACGTTTGAGACGCTCCAGGTCCTCGGCCGACAGCATCTGCTGCGGCAAAGGCGCGGCTCCGTCGGGCGTGCCGGCGGCGGCCGCCGCGGCCTGGGCCTTTTCGCTCGGAAAGACGTTCTCTGGCTGGTTCTTTCTATCAGACACTGGTACCGTCCTGGCGATAAGTATGCCCGCCTTCAAGCTTCCCAACCAAACAGCGAGGGGCGAAGCGGGCTTTCAATCTGTCTTCTACTAACCACAAAATAGGCTTTTGTGGGGAAAGCGTCAACCGGTTATCCATTTCGGGAGCAAACCTCGACAAAAAAACAAATTTGGAAAATAATTTTTTTATCCACCTCTCCACATGGCGAGAGAAAGCCGGCTTTGGTTGCTTCTTTTCCTTTTATTTACTACAAAAGGCGTAGGGGAAATCCAGACGGCACAATGCTATCGCACTCAAAAGTTGCGAAAAAGGCCCGATTTGAATCGGAAAAGCAATGCTTCGGGACTTTTTTTAGATTTTCACATGTAAAAAATAAAAAATGAACATCAAATAAAATCACTAAATTACGATAAATCAGCTCCGAGAACCGTTAACTTTTTAATTTTTCTTGACATCTTTGCTGATTATCACCTATGGAAAGTCATGTTTCCCATAAGACTTTAGGCTATGGGAAAGACACGCCCCAAAAATTATTTTTAGGGTATGCTGTGTGAAGGGGGACCATCCCAGAGGGGAATTTGTGGAGCGGGCCACCTCGGCCTTGCCTCCCCGCGGTGCGCGGGAAGGTGCACCGCAAGGTTTGGAAATCAAGCATGCAAAAAGGAAGGAGTTATAACATGAAACAGCGTCTTACGGCAGCAGTCGCGGCCGGTTTTGCCCTGTCGGCGTTTCTGCTGACGGGCACTCCGGCTTTGTCGGCGGGAGAGATCTCCATGAAGGAAACGGTCTCTTCCACGTTGGCCTACAATCCTACTATTAAGGCCTTCCAAGAGTACCGTCAGGCCGCCGATTACGATCTGAAACGCGCCCGTAGCGGCTGGATGCCCAGGGTGGATGCCAGGGCCGGCTACGGCGCCGATCAGTGGAGCGGCTCCACCTCCCGTCGTACGGGCAGAAACCGCGATTACTACGATCGTTCCGAAGCCAGCCTGGTCATCTCGCAGACCATCTGGGACGGCATGGCCACTTGGTATCGCGTGGAACAGGGCGAAAGCCGTCTTGAGTCGGCTCAGAACCGCCTGTTCGACAACGCCGAAGGCCTGGCCCTCGACGCCGTGCTCGCGCACATCGAAATCTACCGTCAGCGCCGCATCGTGGCCCTGGCCGAACTGAACGTGAAAAACCACAAAGCCATTCTCGGCTCGCAGTATGAGCGCCAGCGCTCCGGCGCGGCCACCATGGCCGACGTGACCCAGACCCAGAGCCGCTTGGCCCGTACCGAAGCCTCTCTGGCCGAAAGCCGCTCCGCTCTGGAAGTGGCCATCTCCAATTACAAACGCCTCACCGGCGTGGACGTGGGCCAGGTCGAAACCCCGGCTTCCCCCCGCGACGCCTACCCGAGCCTTGAAGAAGCCCTGGCCCGCAGCCAAACCGGCAACCTCAAGGTCAAGGCCCTGCAGGCCGACATCAAGACGGCCGAAGCCCAGCCCAACCTGGATAAGTCCGCCTTCCATCCGCAAATCTTTGTGGAAGCCGGCCCGTCTTACTCCAACCGCGCGCAGGACTCCTGGGACGACAACGGCGGCATGGCCATCATGCTCCGCGCCAACTGGAACCTGTTCAACGGCGGCTACGACTGGTACAACGTAAAGGGCAGCAAGGCCAGAGCGCGTCAAGCCCGTCAGGAACTGAACGCCCTGTTCGATTCGCTGGCCGACGAAACCACGACCACCTGGAGCCAGCTTGTGTCCGCTCAGGAGCAGGCCAAGTATTTCGCCAACTCGGTGAAGTACAGCACCCAGACCCGCAACATGTACCTGCAGCAGTTCAACGTGGGCCAGCGCTCCCTTCTGGACGTGCTTGACTCTGAAAACGAACTGTTCAGCTCTTCCATTCAGCTGGTTACGGCTCAGCAAAACGTTATCGCGGCCAAGTATCGCCTGCTCACCCTGGGCGGCGCGCTGCTCGCCAACTTCGATATCGACCGCGCCGGGTTGGCTGTCGAAATGGCCGACAAATAGGTCCTTCCCCACAGCATACAAAGGACGGGCGGAGCAATCCGCCCGTTTCTCTTTTAGTCTCGCCCTTACGCGCGCCCTTCTCCGCTTATCCGGCAGAAATGGAAGTTGAAAGCGCCCCGACTCTCGGCGGCGCAGAGGGCAAGCACCGGAGGGCGGCGTCTTCGACGCCGGTGGTTTCCTCAAGAATTTTCAATAGACGCGGGCTTTCCTTTCCGGCTTTTTGCGCGTCCCGAGCGCTCCCGCAGGGTGTCTCTCTGGGAGCATACAGGAACCGCGACAGGTCCTTGCGCCCGTAGCTCCACCATTATCCCCACCTTTGCCGGTAACGCCGTGTACACTTTCCGATACCGGCTCACTCCTTGCAACGTCTCCACCCGAAGGACTTATCCGGCTCCTTACCGACAACTTCACTACATTTAGAGCAATTTCACTTTAAAATTGCCTATGGAACCATATTACCGACAGGTTTCCGAACGAGCCCGCAAGCGGGTGTCCGCTTACGCGTCCACCAGAGCAGATGAACATTTTCAATGTTTATCTGCTCTAATCGTTGCAGGACAGCTTTTCACCCGGCCCTCTCCTCCGCCCCACTCCGTGGCCGCCCCCTCAGCACCACTTATGTCGAATTGCCGCTCGCGGTCCCCGTGACGCGGCTCATGCCCACCTGAGCGCCTCTCTTGGACGGCCGTGTAATCCGCAAAAAAAAACGGAACGCCCTCCTCAGGAAGGCGCCCCGTCTCTCCATCCTATGGAGCTCGATAAACCGGAACTAATCGGTGGGCGCCTGCGCCAAAAGCACGCCGGTGCGGATGCTCTTGGCCAGAGCCAGAATGGTGTTGGCGTAACGATTGGAGTTGTTGTAGCGCTTGATGACTTTGCGCCGGGCATCCACCGTGGCGGTCGATTTCCACCCGTGAGAGGAAAGGTAGTAGGCCGCGCTGTGAATGGCGTCTTCGGGCACGAAAAGATCGATTTTCCCGTCGCCGTCGCCGTCCGCGCCGTAAATCGACAGGTTTGAGGGCATGAACTGGCAGATGCCCACGGCCCCATAGACGGAACCGGGCATGCTTTGCGGATCGAGGCTCTGGGTGCTGCAGAAGGTCATCATCGCCTTCAGTTCCTTATAGGCCCAATCGGACTTGTCGGTCAGCTTGGCCTGCAGCCAGGGTTCACGTTCCGGGGTGATATCCAGTTCCGAGATACCCGAGCCTACCAACTGCGGGTTGTCGCTTGCGGCCATGCAGGCCAGGCTCCAGAAGGCCTGTTCCTTCCCGAGTTGGGTGCCCAGCCGGGTTTCGACAAAAAGCAGCGACGTGACGACCTCTTTCGGAACGGCGTACTTTTCTTCCATCCGCTTCAGGGAAGTGGCGTGCTCCTGCATGAAGGTCTTGCAGCGCTCGACGTTGGCCTTGGTAATGACGTTCCGATACACGCTCGAAGGCGGCGGCGCATTGGGGTCGCGCGGCGTTTTGGGCGTGAAGGCTATCTTATAAAGCTCTTTGACCTTCACGCTCATGGGAGCCGGGGAATACTCAGGCAGACCGGCGAAGTATGTTGAAAGAACCGCTTCGCTCACATTGTCCTTGCGCAAACGGTCCAGCAGCGCGTTCCAGCTCGGGTGCAGCGCCCCTCCCCGACCGACGGGTCTCCCGGCTTTGGATACGGCGGTCGGGCTCGGCGATACCGGCCGCCCGCCCTGAGCGATGGTCGGGGAGCCACCCGAAGACGGATCGCTCAAAGGTGCGGTCGTCGGGTCGGCTTGCGCCGACGGCGGCTCCGAAGAGGCAACCGGGGCCGTGGTGCGGCTCTCTTCCACCGATTTCCCGCCGCAGCCTCCGAACAGCAGGACGGCAAGAACAAGAACAAACAGAGGGGTGTAACGGTATAGACGCATGGCTCCTCGACGAATACGGGTCTATGGTTTGCGGATATATTGCCGCATATACGCTGTGATGTGAAAAATGGCAAGCGGCGGAACGAAACGGCGGCATGAAAAAACGCCCCCGGCTTCTGCCGGGGGCGTTTGGTTTACAGGTTGACCGAAGAGGCTATCAGCCGCCGAGGTTGGTCAGCATTTGCTGGAGCAACAGGGCCTTGGCCGCATCGTCGTTGTTCAGGATGTCCGACAGCAGGGAAGACTCGATGCCGCTGCCTTCCAGGTGGACTTCCACGGTCTGCTGCAGGGCGCCGCCGGCGTCGTGCACCGTGATGGTCACGTTGTTGCTGTCCGAGGCCAGCAGGTTCAGACGGTCATGCTCAATGGCGGTGATGATGTCCTTCAACGCAACGTTGTGCTGCTGGGTGTCGCCGAAGATGTCGGCGAAGCTCAGACGGTCTTCGCGCAGGGTGAAGTCCATGATCTTGTCGACCGAGCCGGCTTGGTAGTCGGTCTTGGCCCAAGCGAACACGTCGTAGCCTTCACCGCCGTACATCACATCGGAACCCTTGCCGCCGTAAATGATGTCGTCGCCTGCTCCGCCGTAGATCGTGTCGTTGCCGTCATCGCCGTAGAGAACGTCGTCACCGGCGCCACCGTGAATGACGTCGTTGCCGGCGCCGCCGTGGATGGTGTCGTTGCCGCTTCCGCCATGAATGGTGTCGTTGCCCGCACCGGCGTTGACGGCATTGTTGCCGTTGCCGGTGAAGATGACGTCATGGCCGCTGCTGCCGGTCACGGTGTCGTTGCCGTCGCCGGCCATGACCACATGGCTGCCGGACTTGCCGCTCAGGTTGATGTTGTCGTTGCCCGCCGTACCTTCATGCCGGTAGTCGTCGGAACGGACATACACCGTAGCGGTGTCCGCGTCGCTGGAGCCGGGTTCCTTGAGCGTGTACTGGATATTGACGTTGTCGAAGCTGTTCGACGGCGTCTGATACGAATACTCGCCCGTAGCCGAAACCGTCAGCACATCGCCGAGGGTGAACACGTCATGCAGGACCAGACCGGCGGCAACCATCATGTAGTCATGGTTGTTGACGGTGATCTTCTGCAGCACGCCGTAGTCGCCCCGGGTGTCCACTTCACCCATCGGAGAGGCATCTTCGATCATGTTGCCGTGGTACACGTTCTTGCCGTGGCTGCTGTCGGGCACGAAGGCCACCTGATCCACATACAGCGAGGGCAAGGTGCCTCCGTAGGTGTCGTAGCAGCCGATAATCAGGGTATAGTGCCCGGCCTGGGGCACGTTGATGGTGCACACACCGCCGCCGGAAGCTCCGCTGCCCGGGTTCGGTTCAATGATGCCCGACCACACGATGTTGCCCTGGGCATCCATCAGAACCGCGAAGGCATGTTCGGAGGAGCCGTAGGTGGTGCTCTTGTTGAACACGAAGTTGAACTTCAGCGCACCGGCCGTGTATACGTCGACACCCTTTTCAATGAAGTTGCCGTTGGAAGGATCGTCATTGAAGTTGCCCGTGCTGCCGGCGGAGCCGTTGCCGAACAGTTGGGATGGTGTCTTGCCCGTGACCTCTTTGATGGTTGTGGAGAACTTCGCTTCGTTGTTGTATTCGTAGTCCGGCTGGACGGCATCGATTTTGACGAAGTTGACGCCGGCGGAACTCGCGGGGCTGCCGTTGATGTTCACGTAAGCCGAGTGGCTGAACGCGACATTGTAGGCCACACCATAGTCGGCGGCCTGATACCAGCCGGTACCCGTGCTCCGTGCGCCGAAGTCGTCCAGCACGATGGGTGCGGAACCGATGGCGCTCTTGTAGACGGAGTCGGCGGCGCCGGCCACGTTGTCGAACGCTTCGGGTTTGGTGTCATGTACGACGATCTTCACGTTTTGCGTGGTGCTCGTGTCGCCGTCCGCATCCTTCACAGTGTAGGTCAGGGGCAGCTCAAGGTCGCTGGACACGCTCTTCGTGGAGATGATCTCATACCGTCCGTCGGCGTAAATCTTCAGAGTGATGCCGTCATAGGTGAAGGTGGTGCCCGTGGCCGAGATGACCTGGGTGATGCCGCCGAAGGTGGCGGAGAGCACCGTGGTCTTGTCGGCCGAGGTCACGTCGTTGTTGTCGGTGTCTTCGCCGAACAGCACGCCGGTGGTCACGCCGGGCTGCACCAGGCCGGTGAGTGTGTTGGCCAGGTCGCTGTAATTGGTGACTTTGTAGGCATGCGTGGCCGTATTGTCGGCGGTCACCGTCAGCAATTCGTTCCAGAACACGCCGTTGCTCAAGGCATTGCCCACGCCCACTGCGTAAACTTCCACCTGCTCATGGCCGGCTGTGGCACCCTTATGCGCTTGGATAAAGGCTTTCCAGGAAGAGAAGCTGCTGTCCATGCTGACGTTCGGTTCGCCGTCAGAGATGAAGTACACTTTCTGGAGATACTGCCGCAGCGTGCCGTCTTCAAAAGCCTGCTCAATCAGCCGCTGGGTCACATCCAGACCGGCGTCGTAGTTGGTGGCGGTACGGGAACCGTTACGCAGGGTCGAAATGGAGTTCAGGTAGTTGAGCATCTCGCTCGCGGTCGCGTGTTCCACCCGCAGCTCGGCGTTCGAGCTGAAGGTAACCAGCGAGAATCTGCTCTCGATACCCTGACTGACATACTTCTGCACCAGAGCCTGTATGGCCTGACGGGCCAGTTCCAGGTCGGCGTTGGTTATGCTGGTTGAAACGTCCAGCACCAGATACACGTCTTCGCCTTGCGGAACAGCTTCCACAACGTCGAGGTTCTTTTCCAGAACCGAGGGCGCGTCGTCCACGATGGCCACGGACACCGCGTTGGAGGTCACCATGGTCCCGCCCTTGCCGTCGGGGCTGGTGGCCTTGAAGTCCAGGAACAGGCTCTTCACGTTGTAGCCGGCGCCGTTCGGATGCTGGATGGGCGCGTGCAGTTCCACCGTGAAGGTGGAGGTGTAGTTGCCGTGGCCGTCCGGGGTCGGATTGGCCTGCTGCGTCACGGTCAGGATGACTTTGCCTTCCGCCGTGGCGATGAGCCGGCCGGCGCCGTCCACGCCCCAGGTCACGTTGGTGTAGAGGCCGTCGCCGTTGGCGTCCGCCTTGAGGGCGTTCGTCGTATTGGCGGAGATACCGGCCAGATCCCACGAGACGTTGGTCGTGCCTTGCGGCAGGATGACTTCAAAGCTCTGCGTGGGCTCGTAGTAGCCGGGGTGGTGGCTGCCGAGGCCGGTGATACCGGCTTCGTCAACATAGGAGGTACCCGCCGGCACGTCGTGGTCCATTTCCACGGTGTACGACTGCTTGGCGGTGTCGCCGTCGCCGTCCGCCACCGTGAAGGTCAGCGTTTCGGAGTCGCCCTTCAGGCCGTGCTTGGCCAGATAGGTGTAGGTGATGGTGCCGTTGGGCTGCTTGGTGAACTCGATGTAGCCCAAGCCGGTGTAGGCAACGCCCTTGCCGCTGGAGTCGAGGCTCACATGGACGGTGTCGTTGAAGGGAGTACCCACCGGCGAACCGTTGATCATGATGTGCCGCGTGCCTTGGAAGGTCACATCCAGGTAGTCGTCGCCCGAGCCGGCGGCTCTGTCCGCGCCATAGTCGGGCGTCAGGGTGCCGGTGCTCATGTACGAGTTGTCCAGGTGCACATGGCCGTCGCCGCTCGCAGCGGGGTGATGGAGCCCAAGCTCGGGACCGTCGTCGTAAACGTCGACCTTGATCAGGCCGGGATCCGAGGTGTGGCCCTGCTTGTCGGTCACCGTGATGCCGAACTGCGGCATGGCGGCTTTGGCGGCGGCGTCGCCCTGAGACAGCCGATCGTGCGAATCGGTCGAGTCGGAGTGCGCCGTCGTGTTGTTCGTCAGTTTATAGGTGAAGTTGACTTCATACTTTTGGGTCGTCGAGTTGAACCGGATATTGTCGACCGTCAGCGTGCCGTTGGTCGCGCTCCACGTGGCGCCGGCAGGCGTGTAAGTGGAACCGGTCCAGCCGCCGGGCAGATTGATGACATGCCCGTCGATGGTCACGGAGCTCAGCCCGGCGTTGGACTCAATCTCAACGGTGCCGGAGGTGACGACCGGGTGAGCGGCCTCGCCCTTATGCGTGCCCCAGCTCAGTCCGTCTTCATGCACCACGAGCTGGTCCGTGGTCGGGATGACGACAATCTTCGGTCCCACCTTGACGTCGATACCGACAGACGCGGAGGTCGAGTCGCCGTCTTTGTCGTTCAAGGTGAAGTTATAGGTCTTATGCACATCCGCAGACAGGCTGGTGGATGCCGTGAAGGTGTAGCTCAGCTTGCCGGTGGCCGCGTTGTAGACAAGGTCAAACTTGCCGCTGTCGACCGTAACGGTGCCGGTGTTCGTACCGGTGTTCCAGCTCACGGCATTGCCGCCGATTTTGAAGGAAGACCAGTTGATGCCGTCTCCGCCCGCAGCCAGGTTGAGTTGACCGCTTTCCGTACCACCAGGCGCAAGGTCGGTGGTCGGGTCGCCGGCAACGCTCAGGCTGGGCTTGTCGTCTTCAACCGTCACCGTCAGCTTGGCCGTGGCCGAGTCGCCGTCGGAGTCCGTGGCGATCAGGCGCAGGCCGTCGATGGTCACGCTGTCGGCGTTCGGGTTGTCTTCATGCTGGATGGGCTGCAGCAGCGTGGCCTTCACGGTCACGTTGCCGGTGGCCCCCGCCGCGATGTTCGACGGGCCGACCAGTTCCAGTTTAATCGTCGCAACGCCGTTCTGGTAGCCGATCAGGTCGTTGCCCACCTTGCTCCAGGTCAGCGCCGTTTCCACGCCGCCGAGCATCACCTTGGGCGCTTCCGCGCCGGTGCCCAGGCCCAGGGCGAAGGAGGTGATCGCGTCGGAACCGGCCGTGAAGCTCACCGTCATGGTGTGCGATTCGGCCCCGCCGGTCAGGTGCGCGTCGTGCAGGACCACGTTGTTGTCCAGGGCGTTGCCCGGGTTCGGGTCGTTCCAGGTCGGGCCGGTGCCGTCCGTGATGGACAGGCTGTGCGTATCCGTCACGGCGTCGCCGTCCTTGTCCGTGACCTTCACGCCGAAGCTCACGTTCTGGGCAACGGAGTTGTCCAGGTTGTTGGCGGCCTTGAAGCTCCAGGTGCCGTCGGCCTTCACCGTCAGGGTGCCCTTGCCGGTGTTGATGGCGTCGCCGACGTTGTATTCCGTGCCGTTGAAGACCACCTTCAGGCTGCCCGCGCCGTCCGCGTTGTAAGCGGAGGTCCAGGTGCCGTTCAGGGTCGCGCCTTCGGCGACCGTGGTCGCGCCGGCCACGTCCACCGT
>JAVBMX010000090.1:0-20437 GCA_031551885.1 Desulfovibrio sp. | reverse complement strand
CTTTTCATTACCTGTAATTACAGGTAAATTTGTAATTTTCAGATTTTAATCTGAAGAAATGTGATGTCACACGGGGGGGGGGGGGGGGGGGGGGGTTTGTTAAATTGTGGGGGGGGGGGGGCGGGGTGGCGGCACGTCCTTTTAACAAACAAACGCACCCCCCCCTCCCCGTAAATTCCCCTACATCCCCAAATACGCGCGGCGCACGGCCTCGTCGGCGAGCAGCGACTCGCCGGTTCCCTGCATGGTGATCCGGCCGGTTTCCATGACATAGCCGCGTTTGGCGATTTTCAGGGCCTGGTTGGCGTTCTGCTCGACCAGGAAGACCGTGGTGCCGTCGGCGTTGACCCGCTGGATGATCGAAAAAATTTGGCGGATGATGATCGGGGCGAGACCCAGGGAGGGTTCGTCCAGAAGCAGAAGCTTGGGCCGGGCCATAAGGGCGCGGGAAATGGCCAACATCTGCTGTTCGCCGCCGGATAGGGTGCCACCCGCCTGGTTGCGGCGCTCGGCCAGGATAGGGAACAGATCAAAGGCAAAGTCCATGTCTTTGGTGATGCCGCTCTTGTCGTTGCGCAGGTAGGCGCCAAGCTCGAGATTTTCCCGCACGGTGAGGTCCGGGAAAATCAACCGGCCTTCGGGCACTTGGCTGATGCCCAGGCGCACGATTTTATCCGGGCGCAGGGTGTGGATGGGCGCGCCGTTGAAGAGAATCTCGCCCCCGGCGATGGGCACGGCCCCGCAGATGGACATGAGCGTGGTGCTTTTGCCCGCGCCGTTGGCCCCGACCAGGGTGACGATTTCGCCTTCCTCAATGCGCAGGTCCACATCCCAAAGCGCCTGGATGTTGCCGTAAAAGGTGCGGACTCCTTTGAGCTCAAGCATCCTCTTCTCCCAAATAGGCCCGGATCACCTGCGGGTTGGCGCGCACTTCCTCGGGCGCGCCTTCGGCGATGTTGCAGCCGTATTCAACCACGTAAATCCTGTCGGAAAGGCTCATGACCATGTTCATGTCGTGCTCGATGAGCAGGACGGACAATTTGAAGTCGTCGCGAATACGCAAAATCAGCTCCCGCAAAGCCAGGGTTTCCTGCGGGTTCATGCCGGCCGCCGGTTCGTCGAGCAGCAGCATAAAGGGATCGGCCGCGAGGGCCCGGGCGATTTCCAGGCGGCGCTGCCTGCCGTACGAAAGGTTGCGGGCTTCTTCGGCGTGAAACGAAGCCAGGCCCATGTACTCGAGCAGACGGTAGGCGTGCTCTTCGGTTTCGCGCTCTTCTCGGCGCACGCTCGGGGGACGAAACAGCGCGCCGAAAATACCCGCTTTGGTGCGGCAGTGCCGGGCGATCATCACGTTCTCAAGCACGGTCATGCTCGGGAACAGACGGATGTTCTGGAAGGTCCGGGCCATGCCCAACGCCGTGGCTTCGTGGGGTTTTTTTCCGGTCAGGGAGTGGGTTTTGCCGTCCGGAGTGGTCAGCAGAACCTTGCCCTCGGTGGGCTGGTAAATGCAGGTGACGCAGTTGAACAGCGTGGTTTTGCCCGCGCCGTTGGGGCCGATGAGGGCGACGATCTGGCCGCGCTCCACGCGCAGGTCCACCTCGGAAAGTGCCAGCAGGCCGCCGAAGCGCATGGACACGTTTTTGACTTCCAACACGGGCGCGCTCATGAGCGGACCTCCTCGGCGGAGGCGGGAACCTCCCGTCCGATCACTCTTCGCTTGTGGCGCGGCATAATCAGCCCTTGCGGCCGGAAGACCATCATCAGGACCATGCCGGCCCCAAAGATGAGCATACGGTATTCGTCAAAGGCGCGCAGGTACTCGGGCAGAATGATCAGCACGCAGGAACCGAGAATGACGCCCAGGATGGAATCCAGGCCGCCGAGCACCACCACCGAAAGAATCAGGGCCGATTCCATGAAGGTGAAGCTGGTGGGGTTGATGAACGAGGTCTTGGCCGCGAACAGCGCCCCGCCGAAGCCGGCCCAGCAGGCCCCCAGGGCGAAGGCCGTGAGCTTGGCTTTGACTTTGTTCACGCCCATGGCTTCGCAGGCGATTTCGTCCTCTCGCAGGGCCATCCAGGAGCGGCCCAGGCGCGAGTCGCGCAGCCGGCCCACGGCGACGACCGTCAACACGGCCATGCCCAAGGCGACGAAGTAAATGGAGCGGATTCCGGCGTCCAGGCTCAGGTCCAGGCCGAAAAACCCGGGCTGGGGAATGCCCGCGATGCCCGCCGGGCCGCCGAAGTCCAGGGGAGTGGTCATCCACTCGGGAGCGGGGCCACTGCTGAAGAGTTCGTACAGTGCGGCAAAGGGGGCGAGGGAGAGGGTGCCGCTTTCCAGCACGGCCCGGACAATCTCGCCGAAGCCCAGGGTCACGATGGCCAGGTAGTCGCCGCGCAGGCGCAGCACCGGCAGGCTGAGCAGGATGCCCGCCACGCAGGCGAAGAACCCGGCCAGGGGCAGGAAGATCCAGAATCCGACCAGGTCGGTGCCGAACATCTGGTTGCCCAGGGCGTAGGTATAAGCGCCCACGGCGTAAAAGGCCACGTAGCCGAGCACCAGCAGGCCGGCTTGACCGACCACGATGTTCAGGCCGAGGCCAAGCATGATCCAAATGAAGGCCTGGGTCAGCACGTTGATTTGGTAGACGTCCACCAGATAGGGGAAGACACACAAGGCGGCCAGGGCCAGACCAAGCACGGCGGAGCGGGGTGCGCCGGGGTGCGAGAGGGTGTCGCCCGCGCGGGCGACGGCATCCAGGGCCGGTTTGCGCTTGCCGAGCAGACACCCGACCGCGCAGAGAAAACAGATTGCGGCAAAGACCAGCGAGGTTGTGGAAAGACGCGCCTCCAGGCCCATCACCAAGTCCACGCCATAGAGGGTGAACGGCGCGGCCGCGAGAAGCAGCAGGACCAAACCCCAGGCCGATTCCTTTTTTCCCGGCGTGGAGAGGAAGTTGAACAGCCCGGTCATGCCGGCCGCTTCGGCGGTCATCATGCCCTTGCGCACCAAAAGACCGCGCCAGACAAAGGACAGAAAGAAGATGCCGACGCCGATGAGAATCATGTTTTCCCAGCGCCAAGCCACCTGGCCGGAAGCCGGGTTGACCTTGATCACCAGCAGCGGAAAGGTCAGGGCCATGAACCAAAGGGCGACCAGAAGCGAGCGTGCAATGCCTTTCATGATCACACCTTCTGGGTTTTGGGCTTGCCCAGCAGGCCCGAGGGACGGAAGATCAGAATGGTGATCAAGATGGCAAAGGCGCACATGTCTTCATAGTCCGAGGAGATGTACCCCGAGGCGAAGCTCTCGCACAGTCCGAGCACCAGGCCGCCGAGCATGGCCCCGGGAATGGAGCCGATGCCGCCGAGCACCGCGGCCGTAAAGGCCTTCAGGCCGGCCAGGAACCCGATGCTGAAGTTGATCTGCTGGGTGTGCGAGGCGATCAGGATGCCGCCCACGGCCGCGAGGGCCGAGCCGATAACGAAGGTGGCCGAGATGATCCGGTCGGTGTCGATACCGAGAAGCATGGCCATCTTGCGGTTCTGGGCCGTTGCCCGCATGGCTTTGCCCAGGCGGGTGTACTTGATGAACAGGGTCAGCGCGGCCATGACCAGGGCGCCCATGACGATGATCACAAAGCCCGAGGGCCGCAGAATGTCGGCCACGGACTCCAGAAACGGCAGATCCGGAATCAGGTTGGGAAAGCGCAGAAACGAGCCCGTCTGGGCCAGCATGACGTAGTTTTGCAGGAAGATCGACATGCCGATGGCGCTGATCAACGGGGAAAGCCGCTGGGCCGAGCGCAGGGGGCGGTAGGCGATTTTTTCCATGGTCCAGCCGTAGGCCGCGCACCAAACCACCGCGCAGACCAGGCCGATCACCAGAATTCCCCCGGCGGGAAAACCCAGGGCCCCGAGCACCCCGGCCACGATCAGGCCGGTAAAGGCCCCGATCATGTAAATTTCACCGTGGGCGAAGTTGATCAGCTCGATGATCCCGTAGACCATGGTATAGCCGAGGGATATGAGGGCGTAGATGCTGCCCTTGGTCAGGCCGCTGAGGAACAGCTCCAGCAGATAGCGCCAATCTATGTCGAAAAATGTATCCATACGAAAAATCGGATTGCGGCGGTCCCCCCCCGACCGTGTGGAACGGCGCGTTTGCAACGCCCCTGAAAAAACCGGGGGAAGGCGCTCGGCCTTCCCCCGCGCCCGTGTGCCGGGTAAAACCGTTATTTTTGCTCGAACTTTTGGTCCACGAACTTGCCGCCTTCAACCTTGTACATGGCGAAGCCGGCGCCTTCGAGGTCGCCCTTGGCGTCAAAGCGCACCTTGCCCAGAGGGGTTTCCACATACTCGGTGCGCAGGGCCTTGGCCACGGCGTCGGGGTCGGTGCTGCCGGCCTTGTCGATGCCGTTCAGGAGCAGTTGGGTGGCCGCATAGGCCAAGTAGAAGAACTGGCCCGGATCTTCGCCGAAGGTCTTGCGGTGCGACTCCAGGGCTTCCTTGCTGATGGGCAGGTCGGAGTAGTCGCGCGAGCTCGAGGCGTACACGCCTTCGCCGTCCGCGCCGGCCAGCTCGAGGAATTTCTCGGTCTTCACGCCGTCTTCGGAGACGAAGTTGATCTTCATCTTCCCGGCCTTGAGCAGGGTGATCAGTTTGGAGGCTTCCGGGTAGTAGCCGCCGAAAATCAGCGTATCGGCGCCGCTGCGGCCGATTTTTTTGATCACGCTCGAGTAGTCCATGGCGCCGGGGGTGATGCCTTCAAAAAAGACCACCTCGGCTTTGCCGCCCTCTTTGATGAACTGACGGGCGAACTCGGCGTAGCCTTTGCCATAGTCGCCTTTGTCGTGCAGAATGGCGATTTTCTTGGCCCCAAGGGCTTGCACCGCGAAGTCGGCGCCAAGGCGGGCCTGGGCGTCGTCGGACGGGGTGGTGCGGAAGAAGTAGGGGAACTTTCCGCTCTGGGTCAGGTCGGGGGCCGTGGCGGAGGGCGAGATGAGGATGAGTTTTTTGTCGGTGTACATGGGCAGCACGGCCTTGGTCGGGCCGGAGCAGGTGTGGCCCATGGCGAAATGCACACCTTCGGCGATCAGCTTGGTGCCCGCGTTGGTGGCGAGTTCCGGCTTGCACTGGTCGTCTTGGGCGACGATTTCAACCTGCATGCCCCGGATGCCGCCGGCGGCGTTGACTTTGGCCACCACCAGTTTGGCCGCGTTCAGGGCGGGCAGGCCATAACCGGCGAGGTCGCCGCTGTGCGAACCCGGAATGCCGATTTTCAGGGTTTCGGCCGCAAAGGCCGAGCCGGCCGCAAGGGTCCCGGCGATGATCAGGGCGAGCATTTTTTTGCCGAACATGGAAACCTCCGCAAGGTTGGCTGTGGCGGCCGGGCCGCTGCGCTTAAAGCGCGGGCGCCGCGCGAGAAACTGGAGTATCTGACACGAAAACAAAGCCCTTGTCAAACACAATGCGCCGTCCGGCCTAAGGAAATACCCCCTGCGGCGACTCGGTCGGCGTGATACGGCGTCAGGCCGGCCCCGGACGACGCTCGTGTATATCCAGATACACGTCGCTCCGCCCGAGGCCGGCCTTCCTTGTCTGACGCCGCCGAGCCGCCGCAGGGGCAGGTACGGCTTTGGGCCTGTTCGCACTGTGAGGATTTTTGTTCTCCGGCAAGGAAGAAAGCTTTTTTATGGAGAGAGTGTACTCTTGCGGTACTCGACCGGAATAAAAAAGCTTTCTGACGCGGGCAGAGGGCGAAAGGACCACAGTGCGAACAGGTCTACCGAATCAGCGGCTCGTCGCGCAGCGGAACGGGGCCGATGTGCTTGCGCACCAATTCGAGCACCCGGTCCAACTCGCTGCGGTTGCAGAAGATCAGCAGGCGTTCGGCCGGGCGGCCGCCCTCACTGATGCCGCAGAGGGCGAAAACTCGGCGGGCCGGGTCGACGGCAACGGCCCCGACTTCGGCGAACGACATATGCCCGATGGTGGGACGGGTGGCCGGGAAGAAGCGGCGCAACAGAAATAAGGCCACGCCGAAGCAGGCGGCCGTTGTGGTCAGCACACTCAGAGGCAGGGAAAACCCGATCACGATGAAGACCACCGCGGCCAGAACCGGGGGCAGCACGTGGTGCAAGTCGAAAGCGTCGCCGAAGTATTCGGCGGTGAACACGCCGCTTTCGGTGATCCGGTAAACAAACCGGGTGCGGGGCAAGGCCAGAAAGATGAACAGGGCCAATGCGCCGGAGAGCATGAGCGCATCCGCCGCCTTGACGCTGAAAATAAGCCAGACCACCAGCCCGAAGGCGACGGCCACGGCCAGAAAAAGCATCAGCACGCGGGTGCGATGTTCTCGGGCGGTCGTGATGTATTCCAGAAGAACGTTTTCCTCGGACGCGGGGGGGAAGGGCGGGCCGGCGCGCATGTGCAACCTCCGCTCAGACCTGATGCGCGGCGGCGAGTTCGCGCCGACGGGTCAGGTAGTAGACGATCACGGCGCCGACCATTTTGCTGGCGGTCATCATCAAAATTGACGGCAGAGAGAAGAAGCCCATCAGGTACATGAACACGCAACTGTCGATGGGCGTGCCCACGGCGGACGACAGGAGAATGCGCTGCGAAAAGGGGCGGCCGGTGAAGGTATACATGGCCCAGTCGAGGGTTTCGCCCGCGAGGAAGGCGGCCATACTGGCGATGGCGATATCCTGGCCGGCCATGGCCCAACTGATGAGCCCGCCCACAAGCATGGCGGGCAGCACCCAGTGGCCGATTTCCCGCTGGACGAAGTCGCGGATCACAAAGGTGAAGCCCACAATCAGGGCCACCGGCGACCAGACGGAGCCGCCGGGCAGAATCAACGGGTCCACGGCGGCGAACGCCAGGTTCACCAAGACCACGGAGGCGATATACAGAAAAGCGTATTTCATGAAGAATCCTTTCGCGAGTGCGCGTTGGGCCTTCATACTCCACAATGGCCGGCCTCGGCAAGCGGAAGGCGGCGAAGGGACGGCTCCTCGACCGAAGAGCGCGCTCCGGAAAGCCCTGCCGTCCGCCGGTTGTTGAGTCTGTCGGTCCGCATTCGTTCCGTAAGGGCTTGGGGGAAACACCGGCGCTTCAACCGTCGACGCGCTTTGGGGCAACCCGTGGCCTGGGAAGGAAGAGGGCCCGTCCCGCAGACCGCTTCCATTTTCATTCAGGTGCGGCACTAACGTCTCCTATGAAAGTAGGCATATTCCTCTTGACAGGCCGTGAGGCGGCGGCTATCTCCAACGGATGGAAGCAGACGCTGTCGTTTCAAAAAAGACAGTGAAAATAAGCGATTAAGTAAAAAACCCCAAACTCTGGAGGACAAAATGGCCTGGAATGTTACCGTCGATCACGATAAATGTACCGGCGACGGCGAGTGCGTGGACGTGTGCCCTGTTGAAGTGTATGAGCTTCAAGACGGCAAGGCCGTTCCCGTGAACGCCGAAGAATGTCTTGGCTGTGAATCTTGCGTGGAAGTGTGCGAATCCAGCGCCATCACCGTGGAAGAAGCGTAGGATTATCATCACGCCGTTTTTTTCTCTCCGTCATGTCGGACCCAGCCGGGGGAAGGGTGTCGCAGTCGTTGCGCCCTTTCGACCACAGCCGGTGTACTCCGAAGCGAGAGAACAAAAGCTCCATCGCGTTGACAGGCCTTGAGCCTTTTTGATTGTTGACAAGGCCGCCGATACGCCCCCTCCGGGCGCCGGCGGCCTTGCCGCCTGAGCCGTGTTCGCGCCGGCCCCTCACGAGGAATCGCATGACCCTGCAATTGCCCGATCTTTCCCCTTTTTTCGCCCGCTATGAAAAGCAGCGGGCCGAGGCCGACGCCCTGTTTGAGGCCGTGCGGTCCCGATATCCGGACCTGGTGGTCTGCCGCGAGGGCTGCAGCAGTTGTTGCCACGCTTTGTTCGACCTTACCCTGGTTGAAGCCCTGTATCTGAGCCGCGCGTTTCGCGAACGCTTTGACGGGGCCGAACGCTTTCGCCTTCAGGATTTGGCGGATTCCGTCGATCGGCGGATCGCCAAAGTCAAACGTCAGGTTTTCAAAGACTCGCAGGCGGGCAAAAGCAGCAATGAAATTTTGACCGAAGTGGCCGGCATTCTCGTGCGCTGTCCTCTGCTCGGCGACGACAACCGCTGCCTGATGTACGACGCCCGGCCGATCACCTGCCGCCTGTACGGCATCCCCACGGCCATCGGCGGCAAGGCGCACACCTGCGGCATGACCGGGTTCAAGTCCGGCGAGGCCTACCCCACCGTGGCTTTGGACAAGGTGCAGGCCCGCTTGGTCGCCTTGAGCGAGGAACTGGCCGCCGCCCTGAAGTCGGCCTATTCTCAGCTCGCCTCCATGTACGTGCCGGTGTCTTCGGCCCTGATCACCGAGTACACCGCCGAATACCTGGGCGTGAACGGCTTTCGCCGCAAGGAGGACTGATGTCCCTGCCTTCCCGGTTTCTGGACAACAAGGGCCCGCGTTCCTTCACCCCGGAGGAGGAGGAGCAAAAGCGCCTGTTTTATGAGCGCATGTCGCCCCGGCGGAAAAAGTTCATCGACCGCATCGGCTACGATATCTGGGACCCGTTTGAAGGCCCCAAAGATCCCATGGACATCCGCACGGACGTCACCCACCGCACCACGCAGCAGCTTGTGCGCGAATTTCTGCAAAAACACGGCAAAGACAGAGGCAACGACTATTCCCGGGGCGCTCTCGAGTGCGCCCTCGGCATTGTCGGTAAAGAGGAAAAATACCTCGGCACCTTGGATTTCTGCATCTGGTATGCCGAATTGCTGGAAAGGGAAAAGGGCGAAAAATGAAAGAAAATTACCAGGATCTCGATACCTATATCGCGGACCTGCGCGCCGAGATCGATAAATCTCCGGATTGCGCCAACCATCTGTATAATTTGGGCGTGGCGCTGCTCTCCAAGCGTGACTTCGCCGGGGCCGAGCGGGCTTTTCTGGACGCTGTGGACAAAAGTCCCCGCCTGGCCGAAGCTTACGTGCAGCTTGGCGGCATCTGTCTGCAGCGCGGCGATCTCGACGGTTGCCTGAACTACAACAAAGAAGCCGCCGAATGCCGGCCGCGTTTCGCCATCGCCTGGGGCAACATCGGCTATGTCCACCTGCAGCGCGGCGAAGCCGAAGAGGCCGTGAAGGCTTTCTCCAAAGCCCTGAAATGGGACCCCGAGTTCATTCAGGCCATGGCCTCGCTGGCCGCCGCCCAGTATATGCTGGGGCGCCTGGATGAAAGCATCGCCCTGAGCGAACGGGCCGTCAAACTGCAGCCGTCTTTCGGCCCGGCCTACAACAATCTGGCCCTGGCCTGGCTGGAAAAGGGCGATGCCCAAAAAGCCCGGCAATACGCCGCCCTGGCCGAAGCCAACGGCTTCACCCTGCCCGAAAAGTTCAAGCGGGAACTGGAAGGGTAGGAGTCGCGGGGCTCAAGCAAGGCTATGGAGGCCGTTCCGGCGGAGACGCGACACGGTGCGAAAACGTCGTTGCGTCGCCTCCGGGGGCGGTACCTCAAACTCTCCGGCAGGGGAGTGAATTCCCTTGCCCCTTCAATTGCCGAAAGCCCGCGCTGTGCGCGGGCTTTCGGCATTATGAGCCGGCCGGGAATCACGCCCGTCGGGGATTTGCGCTCTATGACGCCTTATTCCTTGATTTATGCGCGCAACGCCGCTTTGCGCGGAAAAATTTTACGGCAAGAAAGGCAGTTGGAGTCAAGAGAGAGATGGGGGCGCGTTGCGCCTCCGACGAGTGCTCGATGTTGCATCTTGCAAAATCATATTATAGGTATGCGTCAAGCGATTTCCGGAGAACATTCGGAATGGCGCGTTCCACGGCCACAATCGCCTCTCGGGGGAATTTCATCATATTGGGCACTTGTGCCCCACAACCGTTCACGCAATTTTAGGAAATTTCATGAAACGTTCCGTCTTGGCCTTGCTGTCCCTCGGTGTGCTTCTGTTCCTTTTCGGCTGCGCTTCCGCCGAAAAATCAAAGCCTTCCTCCGCTCCCGCCCCTCAGCCGGTGGACTTGGGAAGAGCGGATACCCAGCCGGGAAAATCCGGCGGCGAACGCGAGGAAATCTGGGACGACTACAATAAGGTTATGGAGGAGAGCGAGCAGATGCGCTGAGGGGCTGTTTCTCAATAAATCTTTCGTCCAACTACTGCGTCAAACGGCCCTTTTTTGACTCGGCACGTCCTGTGCCTCGCCCCTTCGGGGCGCCGTCGGAAGACCTCCGGCGTCCATTCCGCCTCCTGCGGAATGAGCACCGGTCGAGTACCATGAGAGTACACTTCCTTCGCAAAAGGGGCCGTTTTCCTTGTCCTTGGCGCGAAATCTTTCTTGAGAAACAGCCCCTTAGGCTATACTGCCGGAATACCGGCCAGATAATTTCCAACATCCCCAATAGTCGAACCCCGCGCAATGCGCGGGGTTCGACATTGAGGGGTCTGGGGGCATCATGCCCCCAGAAAAAATCTTCATTACTCCACCAGCGCTGCGGCAAAGACTTTGGGGTCAAAGGGGCGCAGGTCTTCCATTTTTTCGCCCAGGCCGATGAACGAGATGGGAATGCCGAACTGGGCCGCGCAGGCGGCGGCGATGCCGCCTTTGGCCGTGCCGTCCAGCTTGGTCAGGATAAGCTCGTCGATGCCGCAGCCCTGCTGGAACAGCTTGATTTGCGACAGCCCGTTCTGGCCTGTGCCGGCATCCATGATCATGATGGTCCGGTGGGGCGCGCCGGGGTGGCGTTTGCCCAGCACCCGGCGGATTTTCGCCAGCTCTTCCATCAGGTTGGTCTTGGTGTGCAGGCGTCCGGCCGTGTCGATGAACACCAGATCGCAGCCCAACTCAAAGGCTTTATCCAGGGCTTCAAAAGCCACGGCGGCCGGGTCGGCCCCGGCGCTCTTGGCGTAAAACTCCGCGCCCGTCCGCTTGGCCCAGATTTCCAACTGCTCGCAGGCCGCGGCCCGGAAGGTGTCGCCGGCGGCGACCAGGACCTTGCGCCCCTGGAGCACGGCCCGGTGGGCCAGCTTGGCGATGGTGGTGGTTTTGCCCACGCCGTTGACCCCGATCATCAGCACGACCTCGGGCGGGTTCACGGCCGCGATGCGTTTGGCCGGGGAAAATAGGGCCAGCACTTCCTCGCGCAGCAGATCCCGCAGCAGGGCGGCGTCGGCGACATTATTGCTTTGCGCCTTGCGCCGCACGGCCATGGTCAGCTTGTGCGCCGTTTCAAAACCCACGTCGGCGGTGATCAGCACTTCTTCCAGTTCTTCCCAGAAGGCTTCGTCCATGTTCCGGCCGGAGTGGAACAGGGCGTTCAGGCCGCGCCCGACATGTTCGCGGGTTTTGGCCAAACCGACGGAAATTTTCTGCACGAGGCGGTTGTGTTCGTCTTCCTCGTCTTCCAGGTCCAGAGCCAGTGCCAGGCGGTACTGGAGCTCGGAGCGGAAGTCGTCCAGACGACGGTAGCCCATATCTTTGAGCCATTTGCGGAAGGTCTCGATAAAGGCCCGGGCTTCGGCTTCCGGCGTTTCCAGTGAGGAAAGCAGAAAGGCCAGCCGCTTCCACAGCAGATCGCCCGCTTCGTCCACATCCTTGAGGATGACGGCAAGCCAGGCCGACAGGCGCGGTTCCGCCTGCCGCAAGGCCAGCGTCAACTCCGGATCGGGTTCCGCGAAAAAGTTGTCGGCCGGCTCCGCGCCGGCGGGAGCGGACGCGGACGGGGAGTCTTTGCTGAACAGGTTCTTGATGCTGGAAAAAAAGCCCATGGGACCCTCGCGACGAAGTGGGGAATGCTGCCAAACGCCGTGAGTATGCGATGCCTCGGATACTTTGGCAAGTGTTTGGCGGGTGCGGATGCCTGGTTGCCGCGCGAAAGGGTTTCGCCGGCGGGAAGCGGGGGGGCATCCCGCATTTTTTTGCGGCTCGGCGGCGTGATAATGAGGGTCGCGTGGTTGCCCGTCGGCGGCTTTATTGGTAGCCTTTATACATCGGCTGTTGGGGCGCGGCGATATTTTTCCGTTTTTTCACCTTCGTACCGGGAGGTCGCCATGAGCTGGTTTGGAAATTTCGGCGCCATTTGCCGGATGATCAAAATCGAACACTCCATTTTCGCTCTGCCGTTCGCCTATGCCGGGGCTTTTCTGGCCAAACGGGAAACCCCGGACTTCATGACCCTGCTTATTCTGACGGCGGCCATGGTCGGGATCCGCTCGTTCGCCATGGCTTTCAACCGCATCGCGGATCTGCCTTTCGACCGCCAAAATCCGCGCACCATGAACCGGCCGTTGGTCACCGGGGAAATCACCCTGTGGCAGACCTGGCGTTTCTGCGCTTTGATGGTCGCCATGTTTGTGATCGCTTGCGCGGCTCTGAATGAGGCCTGTCTGCTCCTTTCCTTCCCCACGCTGCTGCTGGCCGCTCTCTACAGCTATACCAAGCGGTTCACCTGGCTCTGCCACTTCGTGCTCGGCGCGGTCATCGCTCTTGCGCCCGTCGCCGGCTGGCTGGCCGTGCGGCCGGAATTCGCTTTGCCTCAAATATTGTTGGCGGCGGCCGTGCTGTTTTGGATCGCCGGGTTCGACATCCTTTACGCCTGTCAGGATTTGGGGTTCGACAACACCAGCGGCCTGCAGTCGCTGCCGGTTCGTTACGGGGCGGCCACGGCTCTGACGGCCGCCGCCTTTTGCCACGTAAACACGGTGCTTTTTTTGCTGCTCACCGGCATCGCGTTGAAGCTGTCCTTCGGTTGGTATGCCTGTCTGGCGATTTCGACCGGCGTGTTGTACTGGGAACACAGCATCGTCTCGCCCACGGATCTTTCCCGCCTGCGCACCGCCTTCGCGGTCAACGGGCCGGTTTCCTTATTGCTGCTGGTGGGGACGCTCTTGGGGATTTAGCAAAAAGCCGGTACAGTGCCCCAGCCCGAACGGGAAACGCGCGGGCGCTTGGTCAAGGCGGCCGGGCGCCCGTTCTTTCCGGACACAATGGAACAACCGGCGTGCTCGCCGGCTTATGGGAACCCTATGTACGAAGAAGACGATCTCTATAAAAGCCGTTCGCAGAAAAAACGGGAAAGTACCGCCCTCCAAGGGCTGGGCGAAGATCTCGCCCGTCTTTCGCCCGCCGTGCTGCGCGCTTTGGGGCTGCCCGAAGAACTGCTTAAGGCCCTGCTGGAGCTGCCCAAGATGAAAACCCACGAGGCCAAACGCCGGCATATGCAGTTTATCGGCCGGCTTATGCGCGAGGAAATCGATGACCCGACGGAGTTGATCGCCGCCGTGGCGGAGGAGACGCGGGGGAGGCGATAGAGCGGGAAGGGGGAAAAGCCCGCTTTTGGCGAAGACGCTCAAAAACAAGAACACCGCAAGAGCGCAACGCTGCTCTCTTGCGGTGTTTTCTTAATCTGAAAATAAAAATTTCACGGCAAAAACTGTTTCACAGTCGCATCGGCCGGCTTCCTCTTACCGGTCTTCCACAAACCTCTCCACAATCGCGTCGGCCACGGCCAGACCCTGACGGGTCGAGGCCAGCCGGTCGGCGGAAACCGTCACCAATCCTGCGACTTCAAGAGCGCGGGCCAGGTCGCCGTGGGTCGCGGCGAACGAGCGTCCGGAGAGCGCCTCCCAGGCCGGAAGGTCCACGCCTTCCACGGTGCGCAGGCCAAGCATGAGGCGTTCCAGGGCCATCGTTTCGCGGGGCAGGGTTTCCGTTTCACCGGCGTCGTCGTCGCTCAGGCAGGCCGCCCGCCACACGGCGAAGTCCGGCGGGTTGGCCCGGCGGAAGCCTTCAAGCGTGGACACCGCGCCAGGCCCCAGGCCGAGGTAGTCCGCGCCGCGCCAATACCCCTGGTTGTGCCGGCAGGTGAACCCCGGCCGGGCGAAGTTGGAAACCTCATACTGCGGAAAGCCTTCGGATTCCAAAAATGCCGCGCCCTCGTGGTACATGGCGGCCTGAGCGGCCTCGGTCGGAAGCCGCAGGGTGCCGGCGGCTCCGGCCAGGGGCGTGCCGGGTTCCAGGGTCAGGCAATAGGTGGAAATATGCTGCGGTGCAAGCGCAACAGCTCTGTGCAACTCTCGCAGCCAGGAAGCGCGGGTATGCGCGGCCAACCGCCCCGATCCGGGCAACCCGCGAATCAGATCCAGGCCGATATTGCCGAATCCGGCCTGCTGCGCGGCCCGCACCGCCTTTTCCGCTCCGGCGGCGGTGTGCGGCCGGCCGATCAGGCGCAGGCGGGCGTCGTCAAAGCTTTGCGCCCCGATGGACAGGCGGGTGATGCCCATGGCTTTGAGGTCCGCCGCGCGGCCGGGGGCGGCCAGGGATTCCGGGTTGGCCTCCAGACTGATCTCCAGAACCTCCGTATTCCCCGCCGCCTGGCGGGCGAAGGAGAAGCGAGCGGCCAGGGCTTCCAGGATGCGGTCAAGCAGGGGGACGGGCAACAGGCTTGGTGTGCCGCCGCCGAAGAAGATTGTTTCCACCTGCCGGGAGCCGAGTTCATCCGAGCGCAGATCGATTTCCCGAAGCAGGGCTTCGGTGTAGGCCTCGAAAGCGCCGGGGGCGGGGGCTTCGGAATAAAAAGCGCAGTAGCGGCACTTGGAACGGCAGAAGGGCACATGGATGTAAATCAGCATGCCCGGTTCTCCGGCGCCGGCCCAGACGGAGGCGGCGGCACGGCGGGACGGCTTGGAGTACCGGCGGTATCGGGCATGTCGCGCGTCGTTTCGTTCGTGGCAGGCTTCTCGGGTCCGGCCCTGAACGAACCGCCGAACCGGGTCACTCTGTTTTCTCCGCCGCCGCGCGCACGGTTTTGCCCAAATCGTCGGCGTAGCGGTCGTATTCACTGAACAGACAGCCGCAGTAGGGCTGACGGTAGACCCCCCATTGCTTGGAAAGGTCGATGCCCCGCTGCCAGAGCGGCCGCCAATCCGCGTAATGGAAGGCGAGGCCGTGCTCGGCGGCGGCGCTGCGGCCGAGTTCCGCGATGGTCTCATGCGGCTGCCGGCGCGAATAGAGCAGGCTGGAGGTAAAGGCGGCAAAGCCGCGTTGTCGGGCGAACAGCGCTGTGGCCCGCAAGCGCAGATCGATGCAGGGGGTACAGCGCTCATGTTCCTTGCCCGCGACCAGACGCAACCACGGCAGGGGGTCGGCCGCCGGGGGCAGGGGGGGCCGGGTGGGTAGGCCGAGGGCTGTTCCCAAAGAAATCTTTCGTCCAATGACCGCGTCAAACGGCCCTTTTTGCTCCGGTCGAGTACCAGAAGAGTACACTTCCTTCGCGAAAAGAGCCGTTTTCCTTGCCCTTGGCGCGAAATCTTCTATTTGGGAACAGCCCTGAGGGCCTTGGCCGATGAGGGTGAGCTGCTCGTCTTCGGAAAGGGCGTCGGCAAAGATGATCGGCACGCCCAGCTTTTCCGCCGTCTGAGCCGCGCCTTCGCGCCGGCGCAGGTATTCGGCCAAAGGCTGGATGTTGGGGTTGTAAAAAAATCCCACGGGAGCGCGGCCATCTTCCAGCAGCCGCTCCAGAACCGCTCCAGAGCAAGGGCCGCAACAAATATGCACGAGTAAAGACATGGCGGTGTCCGGTATTATCGGTTCACGGTCGCCGGGCGCACAAGGTCCACGACGACGATTTCCGGCGGGGTGAGCAGGCGGATGGGGAGTTTGGAAAAACCTATGCCGGTGGTCACAACAATGCGCGTTTCCTTTCCCGGAGAGCCGTACGTGGATTCCCCGGTCGGAATACCATACGACGAACGCATGAGCGGTTCCAGAAAAAACAGCTGCCCGCCGTGGGTGTGCCCGGAAAGCTGCAGGTTGAGCAGTCCCGCGCTTTCCGGCCGGAGGCGGGGGCGGTGCTCCAGCAGGATGGTGAAAGAGGCCGGAACGGTTGTTTCCGCCAGGGCGGCCACATCCGGCGCGGAAGTGTTTTTGTGCTCGCGGGCCTTGGGGGCGTCCAGGCCGAGAATGCGCAGAGGGCCGGCGACAACGGCTTCATCCGCGAGCATGCGGGTTCCGGCTTCCCGCAGCATGGCTTCGGGGCGTCGCCAGTCGCCGAAGGCGTCGTGGTTGCCGAGCACGCCGTAGACGCCGAGAGGAGCGGACAGCCGACGCAGCTCCGCCCCATCGCCGGGCGTGCCGCGCATGGCGTCGTCAAACATGTCGCCGCCCAGAAGGATGCAGTCCGGCTTTTCAGATTGAATCGCGTCGACCGTGTGCCGCAGCATGTTCCGTCCGGTTTGCGGACCGATATGGAAGTCCGCCGCGAACACCAGCCGCAGGCGATTTGTTCCCTCGGGCAGGTTGGGAACGGCGATTTCGAGCCGGGTTGTTTTCAGGTTGCGGGCTTCATATAAGCCGTAGCCGAAGACGCAAGCACCAAGGACGATGAGCGCGAGGGCGGGGCGGGAAGACAGGCGCGGCCTGAACGTGCAGGCGGGAATGACTCGGCGAAAGCCCCAGGCGATGAGGGAGAATGCGTCGAATCCCGCGAAAACCGCGATGCAGAAGAACGCGAAGGGCTGCCAGATCTGCCCGGCGAGGGCGAAGGCCTGCTGCGTGAACTCATCGGCGGGCAGGGCGGCGTGCAGCAGCGGAAAAATCCCCATGCAGACGAACCAGGGCAGGGTGAGGAGAAAAAGGGGCCGGCGGCCGAAAACCAGATACCAGCGCAGGAACAGGTACCAGTGGCCCAAGGCGAAAAAGGGCAGGGTGCGTTGAAGGACTTCGGTCATGGTAGAAAAACCGGAATGTGGTTGTACGGGTGAAGAGACGTCGGTTTACGTCTGTGGCGCGCCGAATGCGGTCGAGTTGTCGGCAGGGGTTGCTTCAGACGCAGCCGGCACCGCGCAGGGCACGCCTCATACGTTTCGCTACGGAATAGACGCAGTATCCATTGTGCCGCGAAACGTCAAACCTTGCCGCTCTCTCATATGTGAACACACCCGTGCAAAGCGCGGGTGTGTTCACAATGGGGGTGCAGGGGCATCATGCCCCTGCCGGGGAGTTTAAGGGGCGGAGGCCCCTCATGCCCGGCTCAGCCGGCCGGGTGCTTGAAGCGGATTTCCAGGGTCAAGCTGTAGATCTGTTCCAGTTCGGCGATGCGCCGGCGTTTCTGATTCAGCAGATGCATGGCCAGATCCGGTTCGGCCTCGTAGACGACGGAATCAGCGTGATCCTTGCCGTTTTTCGTGTCTTTGGCGTCCCTCGCATCCCGGGTGGGGGCGTCTTTAGGCGCATCCTTGGCGGCGTCTTTGCCGTCTTTGGCGTGGAGTTCCCCAGACTGGGCCACCTGCATCAGAGCCTGGATTTCGCGCAGGGCCTGCTGGCTTTGCCATTCCATGTTCCGGCGCACGCCCGTGCCTTTGCAATGCGGGCAAGGCTCGGTGCTGACGGAAATGGCCGAAGACCCCAGGCGTTGGCGGACGATTTCGAGCATACCGAAGGGACCCATCTTGCCTACGTCATAGCGGGCGCGGTCGACCTTCATGCCTTGGCGCACGGCTTTTTCCACTTCGCGCCAATGGTTTTTGTCGCGCATTTCAATGAAATCCACGACGATCTGGCCGCCGATGTCGCGCAGGCGCAGTTGCAGGGGAATCATCCGGGCGGCTTCCAGGTTGGTGCGGTAAGCCATGTCTTCGAAGTTGTTCTTGCCGCCGCTGCGCCCGGAGTTGATGTCGATGGCCGTGAGGGCTTCCGTGGGGTCGATGACCAGTCGCCCACCCGAAGGCAGGGTGACTTCGCGGGAGTGGATTTGCTCGACCTGACGCTGAATGTTGAAGCGCTCGAACAGGGTTTGGTTTTGGTCCTTGCCGTGCACGCGCACCAGGCCGGTCTTGCGCGGGAACAACCCGGCGGCGACATCGGCCACGGCTTTGGCGGTTTTGTCGTCATCCACCCAGACTTCGACCACTTGGTCGGTCAGGTAATCGCGCACGGCCCGGGCGACCAGATCCATTTCCTGGTGAATCAGGGTGGGCGAGGGTGCGCTGGTACCGCGATCGCGCACTTCGGCCCAGCGTTTTTTCAACTGTTCCAGGTCGGCTTCCAGATGGCTTTTGTCCACGCCCATGCTGACGGTGCGCACGATCACCCCAAGGCCGGGGCCGGGGGTGAGACCATTGAGCATCTCGCGCAGACGGGCGCGCTCGGCTTCATTTTCAACCTTGCGGGACACGCCGATCTGTTCGCGACCGGGGGTGAGCACCAAAAAACGTCCGGCCAGCGAAAGGTAGGTGGTCAGGAACGCGCCCTTGGTGCCGGTGGGTTCTTTGACCACCTGGACCAGCACTTCCTGTCCGGGCTTGAGCACCTTTTGGATGGGCGGATACTTGCGGCCTTTGCCCGCTTCATGCGAGGCCACGTAGTATTCCGGGTGGACCTCGTCGATCTGCAGAAATCCGTTTTTGACCGCGCCGTAGCCGACGAAGGCCGCCTGGAGGTTGGCGTCGACGTTGCTGATGGCGGCTTTGTAAATGTTGCCCTTGGTCTTGGCCTGGTGCAACATTTCCACATAATATTCCTGAACCTGGCCTTCTTCGGTGATGACCACCTCGACCTGCTCATCGGGCTGCACGCAAACGAACATCTTGCGCCGGGGAAGCTTTTTGGGCGGCTCGGGCTTGCGCTCGCCGCGGCTTGAAGCCTGCTCGTCGTCTTCGTCCTCTTCGTCGTCGGCCATGTCGTTGAAAGCGGACACGGGATCGATGTCGGCGGCGGCTTCAGCCCAGATGGGATCGTCCGCGCTTGCGGCGGAAGCTTCCCCCGAGGACTCGCGCCCGGCGGGGTTTTTGGATTTTCTGCGTCCGCGACGGGAACGTCCGCGACGCTTGCGCTCGCCCCGTTCCTCGCCGGTTCCGGATTCTCCTTCCGAAGAAGGTGTTTCGCCGGAAGACGCGGAAGCTTCAATGGCCGGAGCTTCCGGCGTAACGGGACTTTCCACCGGTTTCGCGGCGGAGGGTCTTCTTCCGCGTCCGGTATTTTTCGGAGCGGCCTTTTGGGGCGCGGCTTCGGTCTTGGCCTCTGCCGGGGCGGGAGCTTTGGCCTCTGCCGGGGCGGGAGCTTTGGGCTCGACCGGAGCGGGCGCGGCGGGAGCCTCGGTCGCGGCGGCGGTTTTTTTCGGAGCGCGGCCTTTGGGCTTTGCAGCGGCCGTGGTCTCGGCCTTCTCCGGAGCGGCTTCGGGAGCTTTGGCCCCCGTTGTGGGCGCGGTCTTTTCGGCCGGAGCGGCTTTGGTCGCCGCCGGCTTACGGGAAGATTTTTTGGCGGCTTCGGGTTTTTCCGTCGGGGCCTTGGCCTTCGAGGCGGTAGGCGTGGCTTCGGCAGGCTCCGCTTTTTTACGCGGCGCGACGCTTTTTTTCGCGGCGGGCTTGGAGGCCTTCGCGTCCGCGTCTTTCACCGCTTTGGCGGAAGAATCGGCCGTTTTCGCGGGAGTCTTCGGGGCGGCCTTCGTGGCGGTGGAGGCGCCGGCCGCTTTGGAGGAGGAGGTTTTCTTGCCGGTTGTTTTGGCGGTGGCCTTTTCAGCGGCGGTCTTATCCGTCGCGATTTTTTTGGCTCCGGCGCGTTTGGCCGCCGGTTTTTTTTCGGTCGCGGCGTTGCCCGCCTGCCCGGACTCAGAACCCTTCGGATCGGTCATATGTTGTTCCGTCGTTAAAATGGTGTTGGTAAAACGGAGCGCGACACAAGCCGTCGGCTGTTCCGTTTTTCTCGGCCGTAACATTGGTGTCGCGGTCGAACAGAAAATTCGCGGGTGCCTGATCGTACATTCGACCAAAAGGGAAACCCCGGCACACAGCATGCGGATAAAAACCCTTTTTGTGGAAAATAGCAAGAGATTTCCCAAAAAAGCAAGAGCATGGGAAGATGAATGCGGGATTTTATGGGAGAGGATTTGTCGAGTCGACGAATGACCCGGAAGAGGCTGGAAAGCGGTGGAGATTCTGCGACAGGCACATAAAAAGAAGAGATCAGCCTATGCCGATGCCCATCCTCGCGCACCCCCATGTCTGTTTTCGCCGACATCAGCGGGCATCTGCCTGGACGAACCCTGTTGAACCTAATTTCGCTTTAAGCAAGCCTAAATGCTATTTCTTTCCCTTGGCGGTCATGGATTTTATTTGAGTATTTTCCAGGAATAAATTACACGTTAGGGCTGCCGCCGGCTTCGACAAACAAGCGGAGGGATGGCAGAGCGGCTGATCGCGGTGGTCTTGAAAACCATTTAGGGTTAACGCCCTACGGGGGTTCAAATCCCTCTCCCTCCGCCAAGTATCAAAATTGATGAAACCCGGATTGACCAATAATCCAAGAAATACTAAGGTTTTCTTGGCTGGTTACTCCGGGTTTCTATTCGTGTAACCAGCGACATCTTCACTATTTTGGGGGCAACTTTGGGGGCA
>JAVBMX010000087.1:0-20740 GCA_031551885.1 Desulfovibrio sp. | reverse complement strand
GACAGAGGTTTACGACCCGAAGGCCTTCATCCCTCACGCGGCGTCGCTGCGTCAGACTTTCGTCCATTGCGCAATATTCCCCACTGCTGCCTCCCGTAGGAGTCTGGGCCGTGTTCCAGTCCCAGTGTGGCCGATTACCCTCTCAGGCCGGCTACTCATCGTCGGCTTGGTGGGCCGTTACCCCACCAACTACCTAATGAGACGCGGACTCATCCATCAGCGAGAGCATATGCAGAGGCCCCCTTTCATTCCATGTTGATACAGAATCTTATCCGGTATTAGCGATCGTTTCCAACCGTTATCCCGAACCGATGGGTAGATCATCCACGCGTTACTCACCCGTGCGCCGCTAAGTTAAAAAGCAAGCTTCTTAACTCCGCTCGACTTGCATGTGTTAGGCACGCCGCCGGCGTTCAATCTGAGCCAGAATCAAACTCTCCAGTTAATTAAAACCGCGAGTTCGACCTTACCGATCGAATCCGACTGAATCTCTTCCTTCCCATTCACTCTTCATTTGTCAAAGAACCGCTACCAAGAGTTCCTCTCGGCGGAAACGGAATATGCCCCACTCACCGGGCAGAGTCAATCACTTTTTTGAAGAAAACTAAAAAAAGTGAGGAGGCCGTTGCGGCCCAAAGAAATTATTACTACCCTTCTTCGCTGAACTCCATGGCGATGGCCGCGAATCTCTCGTTCACGCTCAAAAATGCGTCCGCCACGTCGGGGTCAAAGTGGCTGCCCCTGCCGGCCCGGATGATCTCCACCGCCTCGGCGTGCGGGATGGCATCCTTATATATGCGCTTGGTGGTCAGGGCGTCGTAGACATCGGCCAGGGCCATCATCCGCGCGGAAAGCGGTATGGCTTCGCCGGCCAGCCCTTCCGGATACCCGGAGCCGTCCCACTTTTCATGGTGGCTGTAAGCGATTTCTCGGGCCGTCACCAAAAAGTTTTCCTGCACGTCCAGGCTTTTTTCCGCCGCGATAATCGCGTCGCGCCCGTAAATGGTATGGCGCTTCATTTCCTCGAACTCTTCCGGGGTAAGCCTGCCCGGCTTCAATAGAATGCGATCGGGCACGCCGACCTTGCCGATATCGTGCAACGGCGCGGATTTATACAAAATGGCGATGAGCTTGTCGTCGATGTGCTCGGCGAAGCGCGGCAAATCGCGCAAATACGCGGCCAGCTCGCGCATATAGTGCTGGGTACGACGAATGTGGTGTCCGGTGTCGTTGTCGCGCGTTTCCGCCAAGGAGGCCATGGCGATGACGATGGCGTCCTGCAGGGCGGCCAGCTGCCGGGTACGACGCTCGACCTGCTCTTCCAGAATGACGTTTTGGCGTTCCAAAAACTTGCGGGCGTGCTGCAGGGCCAAATGGGTGTGCACCCGGGCCATGAGAATGGGCGGCACAATGGGCTTGGTGATGTAGTCGACGGCTCCCAGTTCGAAACCTTTGGTTTCGTCGCCTTCCTGGGTTTTCGCGGTCAGAAAGATGATCGGAATGTGCGCGGTGGAAGGATCGGCCTTCAGCCTGCGACAGACTTCATAGCCGTCCATATCCGGCATCATGATGTCTAAAAGAATCAGATCCGGCTGGGGGGCCGTGGCGGCGATCTTCAGGGCTTTTTCCCCGTTGGTCGCGACCTTGTTCTTGTACTGCTCACCAAGAAGCGAACAAAGCAAGGTGATGTTGTCCGGCGTGTCGTCGACCACCAGAATTGTCGGTTTGGCGGAAGTCGGTTCCACAAATCCTCCACAAAATATAACGGATCATCCGCCCGGAGGTCCGGACGGATGCGTGGGCACTGAGTGATGTATCTACTTAACATCTGTATAAGCCCTATTGGATATCTTGGCAATGTGTTTTTAAAAAAACGGCAATATCTTCAAGCCTGAACGCCAGGTAGACGGTGCGTCGGACAACACGGAATGCATCGGCCGCCAAGTACCCCCCGCGCTTCATTGAAGCCGCGTCTCTTTTCCAAGGCGCGACCGCCCCACTCGAGAGGGGCGCGGCAACAAGCCGGCCTTCCGGATTCCTCAAGTTCTTGACGGCCCGCCGGGCGGCGGGTATCCTGCGCTCATTCCCGCGACACCCTTACAGAAATGCCGGTTTCGTTTGAACCGACCGGCGTGATGAACAGACGGAGCATCTATGCGTATCGCCCTGACCAATGACGACGGCATCCATGCCGTGGGCCTGCGCGCCATATACCACGCCCTGCTTGCCGCCGGACATCAGGTGGATGTCGTCGCGCCCATGACGGAGCAATCCGCCGTGGGGCACGCCATCACCATTCTCGGCCCCCTGCGGGTCAGGCGCATCAAAGAGTGCGATTTCACCGGGTTCGGCATTTACGGCACCCCGGCGGACTGCGTGAAGCTGGGCATAGGCGAACTGCTGCCCCACCGACCCGACCTTGTGGTTTCGGGAATCAACGCGGGCGCGAACGTGGGCCCGGACGTGCTGTATTCCGGCACCGTAGCCGCCGCCACCGAGGCCGCGCATCTGGGCTTCAAAGCTCTGGCCGTTTCGTATGACGCGTTTAAGTTCGACGATCTCTCCGAGCATGCGGCCTACGCGGTTTCCATCATTGAAAAACTCCCCTGGCCCGAGCTGCCGGAACGCCGAGTGGTCAGCCTGAACCTGCCGGATGTGCCCATGAGCGCCTGCAAGGGCTTGGCCATCTGCCCGCAGACGACCGCCGTGTGGCGCGACTGGTACCACAGGCGCGAAGACCCCAGAGGCACCCCCTACTGGTGGCTGGACGGCAACATTCCTCCGGAAAAAGTCAACCCCGGCTCGGATCGGGCGCTGCTTTCCGAAGGCTGGGCCACACTGACCCCCCTGCGCTTCGATTTCACCGACACCGCCTGCCTGGAGTATCTACGCGGCGTCTTTGAATAACCCGCCGCCGAAGGCATGCCGCCTTCCCCGGCCAAACAACGCCCGGCCGCGCCTTGAAGGGCACGGCGTTTCACCTCTTGTCCCAAGGAGACCACTATGCCGTTGACCGGTCCGAAAGCCATGTTTGAGCGCGCCTATAAAGAAGGCTTCGCCGTGGGCGCTTTTAACGTCAACAATATGGAAATCATTCAGGGCATCATGCAGGCCGGGGCCGAGGAGAAGTCACCGCTTATCCTCCAGGTTTCCGCCGGGGCGCGCAAATATGCGGGCCAGAGCTACATCGTCAAACTCATCGAAGCCGCCCTGATTGAAAGCGATCTGCCCGTGGTGCTGCACCTCGACCACGGACCGGACTTTGAACTGTGCAAGGCCTGCATCGACGGCGGATTCACCTCGGTGATGATCGACGGCTCGCACCTTTCCTTTGAGGAAAACATCGCCGTGACCAAGAAAGTGGTCGAATACGCCCACGATCGCGGCGTTTGGGTGGAGGCCGAGCTCGGCCGCATTGAAGGCGTGGAAGACGACGTGGTGGCCGAAAAAACTATCTACACCGATCCGGATCAGGCCGTGGAGTTTGTGCAGCGCACCGGGTGCGACTCGCTGGCCGTGGCCATCGGCACCAGCCACGGGGCCTACAAATTTAAGGGCGACGCCAAGCTGGACTTCCCCCGCCTGGAAGAAATCACCAAAAAACTGCCCGACTTCCCCCTGGTGTTGCACGGCTCTTCCAGCGTTCCCCAAGAGTTCGTTGAAATGTGCAACAACTACGGCGGCAAAGTCGGCGGTGCGCGCGGCGTGCCTGAAGACCTGCTGCGCAAAGCCGCCACCTATGGGGTGTGTAAAATCAACATCGACACGGACATTCGCCTGGCCATGACGGCCGTCATCCGTAAGCACTTCGCGGAAAAGCCGGAAGACTTCGATCCCCGCGCCTACCTGAAGCCGGCCCGGGAAGCGGTGAAAAATATGGTGCAGCATAAAATCAAAAACGTGCTGGGCTGTTCCGGAAAAGCGTAAAACCACCGTCCGACGCGGCGCTGTGCCGCACCGGAATACCGAGCCTCGGCACTCCACCTGCCGAAAGCTTTTGGCCACCACCCCACTTACCGCCCCAACTTGAGGAGGACGCCTATATGGCCGTTACATTGGGACTGAACGGATTCGGCCGCATCGGCCGCTACCTGCTGCGCCTTTTGGCCGACGACCCGGAGATGCGCATCGGCGTGGTGAATGCGCGCGGCGACAACGCGACGCTCGCCCACCTGTTCAAATATGATTCCATCCATCGGACCTTCCCCGGAACCGTGGAACACGACAGCGAAGGCATCATCATCAACGGCAGGTTGGTGCGCGTTACCCGGCACGGCGTGGGCGAATGGGAGTGGGGCAAACTCGGCGTGGACATGGTGGTTGAAAGCACCGGCACCCTGAAGGACGGCCCCGGCTTGGCCAAGCACCTCGCCGCCGGCGCCAAAAAATCGATCATCAGCGCCCCCGGCTCCAACGTGGACCTGACCGTGGTCATGGGCGTCAACCACGACCTGTACAACCCGGCCACGCACCACGTGGTTTCCAACGCCTCCTGCACCACCAACTGTTTGGCTCCCCCCGCCAAGGTGCTCAACGACACCTTCGGCATCCGGCACGGCCTGATGACCACCGTGCATTCCTACACCATGAGCCAACGCATTCTGGACGGCACGCACAAAGACCTGCGTCGGGCCAGAGCCGCGGCCATGTCCATGATTCCCACCTCGACGGGGGCGGCCAAGGCCGTCGCCCAGGTCATCCCCGCCCTGAAAGGCAAGCTGGACGGCATGGCCGTTCGCGTGCCCACCCCCAACGTCTCGCTGGTGGACCTGACCTGCGAAGTGGGGCGCGAAACCTCGACCGAAGAGGTCAATGCCGCCCTGAAGGCCGCCGCCCAAGGGCCGCTGAAGGACTACATGGGCTTTTCGGAAGAGCCGCTGGTTTCCTGTGACTACATCGGCAGCGTCAACGGCGGCGTGGTGGACGGGCTCTGCACCTCGGTGATCAACGGGACCATGGTCAAGCTGATCATTTGGTACGACAACGAATCCGGCTTCACCAACCAGCTTGTCCGGCTGCTGCGCATGATGGGCAAAAGCCTGTAGTCCGCCTGTCGCCGGTACGACCGCTCACGCCGTTTCCCGAACTCTCGGGGAACGGCGCGTTTTTTGTTCAACGTTTCATCGCTCGCTTCACAAAGAAAAGTTCCCGTTGAAGTCGCCTATCAAAACATACCGCAAGAAAGACTTGAATGAGTGCGCAAGTAAGCGGCAGCGATATCCCCGCCGGGCATTTCAGCTTTTTTCATAAAGAAAAATGCTCGAAAACGCACAGTAAAAAAACACTTTATACATACCTTCCTGGAATTGCCGGTCGGAAGCAAGAAAAAAGCCTGCGCCGCAAAGTTTGTAAACCTTTCCCCTCCATGCCGGGGGAGTCGACTTTTGGCGACGGATCCACTCCAAGCGCCCAAGTTTCATAAAATTTTACCCTCCCCCCTTGACTTTTCGTCATTTTCTTGACACTGCTGTAAAGCGATCCGTTACGTTGACCGATACATCCGTATCAACGACGCCGGTCGGCATTTTTGCAGAGAATTCGGCTTTCATGCTTGGGGAGAAACATCATGAGCAGCGGCGAAGACGGCATCATCGGGCAAAGCACTTCTTTGGCCGCGATATTTCGCACTCTGGGCAAGATTGCTCCCACAGACAGCACCGTGCTGGTCACCGGCGAGTCGGGAACGGGCAAAGAGCTTGTGGTTCGTGCCCTGCACCGGCAAAGCCCCCGCAGGGACAAGCCCTTTGTGCCAATCAACTGCGGCGCCATTCCCAAAGAGCTGTTGGAATCCGAACTGTTCGGCCATGAAAAAGGCGCCTTCACGCATGCCGTACGCACCCGCCCCGGCCGGTTTGAGATGGCCGAAGGCGGCACGGTGTTCCTTGACGAAATCGGGGAAATGGATCTGCTTCTGCAGGTAAAAATTCTGCGGGTGCTTCAGGAGCGCGAAATCGAGCGCGTGGGCGGCCTGGGAACCCGCAAGGTGGACGTGCGCATCGTGGCCGCCACCAACAGGGACTTGGAAGGCGAAGTCGCGGCCGGACGCTTTCGCGAAGACCTCTTCTACCGCCTGAACGTCATCCCCCTGCATCTGCCGCCCCTGCGCGAACGCGGCGATGATATTCTGCTGCTCAGCGAATCTTTTTTGACCCGGTTCTGCGCGCTGAAAAAGCGCCCGACCCTGAAAATCTCTCCAGAAGTCCGCAAAATTCTGGCGGCCTATCCCTGGCCGGGAAACGTACGTGAGTTGGAGAACCTCACCGAGCGGCTCTCCATACTCTGCGACGGAAACGTGGTCGAGCCGGCCGACCTGCCGGAAAAAATACTTCTTTCGGTGGGTGACCCCGCCTTCCTGCCTGAACCGGCTACAGCCGTTGTCCCGCAGCATTCAACCGGGTTCACCTGGCCCACGATCGAAGATCTTCGCCGACTTGACCTCGGCTTGAAAGAGTTTATGGATTTAGCGGAGGAGCGCCTGCTGATGGAGGCTCTGAACCAGTCCGGGGGCGTCAAAAACCAGGCGGCGGAGCTTCTTGGCATCAAGCGGACCACGCTGATCGAAAAGCTGAAAAAACGAAATATGGAATAAAAGCTCTGCGCGGCAAAGAGGTTGCGAGGCCTTTTTGATTTTTTTCACCTTTCGCTCCGAAACATGCTTCGGAGTGCATACATTTTGCATTAGCCTCCCACATGAAGCGTTTTTCCCCAGCCGGAGCATTCCGGATTCTTTGCACCGCCCTTTTGCCGGCGGTTCTTTTTCCCGCAAACGGCCATGCCGCCGCTTTGCGTTGGGAAGCCCTGCCCGACAGGGAGCGCATCACCATCACCATGTCCCCCAGCGAAGGCATGCCCGGCAAGGTGGCCCGGATCTCGCCCACCGGCGTGCTGGTGCCGTATACGGAACTGCCGGAAGGACTCTTGGTGGGAAAAAAGCCGGAAGGAGCCGTGATCTTCCAAGGCACCAAGCCCTTGGGGCGCGCACTGGCCCTGGTGACCACCAGCCCGGAATTCGGCTTTATCGTGACCAAACAAAGCTCCACCATCCTGGTGGTCGAATTCTTCCCCGACAAACTGGGGGCACGTTGGCGCCCCACGGAAAAAGCTCCGACAACGGAAATTCCGCCGGACTTCGCCGTGCCCGAATACGCGCCCGCCACCCCGACGGAGCAGCCTTCCCGAACCACGACACCGGTCGCACAGGCTCCGGCACCTCAGGCGGCCACCCCGGCCGCACAAGCGCAGACGCCGCCGGAGCAAGCCTCCGAGCCCGCGGCCGCCAGTCCCGGGCAGACTCCGGCGGCCCAGGCAGCCGCGCAGGCGGCCGCTCAAGTTACCTCCGCCGCGCAACCCACGCAGGTGACACAAACGTCGCAACCGTCCGCGCAGGCGTCGGCTCCGACGCAACCCACGCCCCAGGCGGCTCCCGTCGGCCAAACGACACAGTCTTCCCGGACGACCGCCGCCGCGCCCGCAACGCAGGCGACGCAATCATCGGCTCCTCGAGCGTCTTCCTCCGCACAACCCGCCCGCCAGACGGCGGCCGTACCCACAGCGCCGCAGGCAGGCCCCTCCCAAGCTTCCACCGCGAGCCGTCCCGCGCAATCGGCAACGGCTTCGGCCGCGCCCCAAGCTTCCGCTTCGGCTCAGCCGGCTCCCCAGACGACGGCGACCGGCCGGACCTCGCCCTCGATCCCGCAGCTTCCCCCCGCGCAGGCAACGCCCCAGCCGATGCCTTCCACGCTGCACACGTCGGAAGCCCAACCGTCGGCCCCTCGCGCTTCGTCCTCTCCCCTGGGTCAGCCTCCCCGCCGCTCGGCCGTGCCGGTGGTTGTGACTCCGGACGGGACGCCCCTGACCGGCCCGGCGGCACGTCCGCTCCCCACGCCGGCAAGCGACGGCGCGCCCGCGCAAAACCTTGCCGCGCCTCAGGCCGCGCCCACTCAGGAAACCGCCCCGACGACGCAGCCCCAAAGCGTTCCGTCCGCGCGACCGCTTCCCGCCCGAAGCGACGTGCCGGCGCTGCAAAACAGCAACGGTACCCCCATGCTGGATATCCGGCCGGAAACTGCTCCCCGCGCGGCGGCCCTACCCGAACCCCAACCGGAAGCCCCGGCGGTCCGCCCCATTGCCTCCGCGCCGGAAACGCAGCAGCCCGCCGTGCAGCCGGGCTCTCCCGCCGCGCAACAGCCCGCCGGAACGCGGCCGACAACGCCCGCATCACAGCAACCGACAGCCGCTCCTCGGGTTCCGGCCCAGACGCAGCCGATCCCTTCGCAGCACCCCACGGCAACGGCCGAGCAAGCGTCCGCCGCCGCCGAACCGCGACTCCTGGAGCCTTTGCTTATTCCCGGCGTCGGAGTGCCGTCTCCCAAAACGAATCTCAGCAAGGGACGGGTCCATCTGGGCAGCCTTGAGAGCATCAACGCGCCGCCGGAAGATACGGCCGTGACCGTGCCGCTTCTGTACCCCGATGCCGACAAGCCGAAAGCGCCCGCGACCGGAGCCGAAACAGCCGCCACAGAAGCCCCGGCGGCCCAGCCGGAAAAAATTTACGTGGACGACAAGGGCAACCCCGTGGAGCCCCCTGCCGACCCTGCCGTGATGCTGCCGGAAATCCGGGCCGACATCGTGGCCGGCAACTTTGCCCCCGCCCTGGAAAAAGCCGAAAAGCTCCTCGCCCAGGGCAAGGTTGACAACGAGCAAAAAGAAGAGCTGCTGCACATCCGCGCGGACATGACCTTTGTTCTGAACAAAGACACGTTGCAGGAACACTATCAGAAAATCGTCGACACCGCCCGGCAGGCCATCGCCTTCAACGAAGACTCGCGCCGCAACGCCGTCGCCATCCTGCGCCTCGGCTACGTGAACCTGAAGGTCAATAAAACCCCGGAAGCCCGCGCCGAGTTCAACCGCCTGCGTCGCCAGTTCCCCGACGACGAGAACGTGGCCCTCACCTACTACTATTGGGGCGACCATCACTACAGCCGAAATGAATTTCAGGATGCCGCCGACCAATTTCAGTACATCCTGCAGCAGTACCCGGACAGCCGCTACGCGCGCGAGGCCGCCCTTGGGCTGGCCCGCTCGTACTATCGTTTGGGGTACTACGAACAGTCGTTCAATGTCGTCGGCTACATCGAAAAACGTTGGGCCCACTTCTACCAGGAATATCCGCCCTTCCTGAACATGATGGGCGACACGGCCTTTCGCCTGAACAAACTGCCGGAAGCCCTCAAACAATACCGTTTGTACATCAACCTTGAGCCTTCCGGGCAAGAGGCCGACGTCATCCTGACCCGCATCGGCGACATCTACGCCCTGCAAAAAGAAAACGGCGCGGCCCGCGAAATGTACCAGTTGGCCGCGCAACGTTTCCCGGACAAAGACGGAGGTCTGGTGGCCAAAATGCGTTTGGCCGAAAAAGGCATCAACGACGAGCCTTCCATGTCCGGCATGTTCTCGGTTTTCGACACGGGTTTCGCGGTGGACCCTCCCGAAGTGTACCGCGAGATCATCACCAAGCACCCCGACAGCCCCCTGGTGCCCCTGGCGGAACTCAAGCTGGCCATGTGGCACTTGTGGAACAAACAGTACATGGAGACGCTCCAGGTTTGCAGCGACTTCATGCAGAAGTATCCCAAGCACGAACTGGCTCCCAAAGTGCAGGAAACCGCCCTGAAGACCTTTGCCGTGCTCGCCGCCCAGAGCCGGGATCAAGGTTCATACGCCCAGATGCATGAAGCCTGGGAGCGTTTCCCCATTGTCCGCAACAAAGAGGAAATGCTTTCGCCCGAAAGCCGTCTGGCCCTGGCCGTCAGCTACTGGAACAACAAGCAGCCTCAGGAAGCCCTGGGGGTGATCGAGCCCTTTTTTCTGGGCGACAAAGTGCAGGGAATTTCCGAAAGCGCTCTGCAGTTGGTGCTGACCATCTATCTGGAGTACGACCACTGGAACGCCATCCGCGAGGTGGGTCGGCGGGTGGCGCTGTGGGAACTTTCGCCCGAAGTGCAGCAGCAGCTCGATTACGCCTTGGCTCTGGCCGCCGAAAACCTCGGAGAGCCGGAGAACGCCGCGCCCATCTGGCAAAAGCTGTATGACTCCGGCACCCTCTCCCCCTCACGCATGGCCACGGCAGCGTTCTTCCTTGCCCGCGACGCCGAGCGCGGCAGCAACCTCGAACAGGCGTACATTTATGGCAACGAAGCCCTGAGCAGGCTTCTGGATGAGGCGGCCAAGACGCCTTCCCAAGCCGACACCGGCAAGATCAGAAGCCAGCTCGGTTCGCTCATGGACGTGGCCGAAGCCGCCGGACGGCTAAATGAATCCCTGGAGTACGCCCAAAAATATCTCGCCTACCTGCCCGAGAACGCCGAGGAACGCGTGGGAGTGCTCTACCGGACCGCGCGCATCCACCGTAAACAGGGCAATCTGGATGCCTGGAAAAAAGACCTGACCGAACTTGTAGCCAAGTACCCGGATACCGTTTACGGTCGCACGGCGGCCTCCGAACTCCAAGGCGCGGAGATCATCGACGGCGCCGCCGGGTTCTCCCCTACCGGGAATATTTGATGAGAAGTAGGGGGGCGCTGCCCCCTTACTTCCCGGCAGGGGATTGAGCCAGGGCTGCCGAGGGCAACCGGCCACACCGCTTCCGCGAGATGAAAAGATTGCCTTGCGGTCACACGGGCGGCACCTGCACCTCCAATTGTCGAAAACCCCGTGCTACGCGGGGTTTTCGACGTTGAGGGGGTGCGGGGGGAATCATTTCCCCCGAAGTTTTTTGGGACGGAGTCCCTCCACTCACCCACCGAACATTCTCCGGGCTCCGCGCAGGCCACATTTCTGGTATTTGTCGTAGGCGCGGGCCACGCGGTCTCGCAGGGCTTCGGGCTTGTCGCCCGCCAGGAACCCCTCGACCAGGGCATGGGTGGTGTAGGCTTCCGGACACATGAAGTTGGTGGTCAGCATGACGGCGTCGGCCCCGGCTTTTTCCAGCGGAGCGGCGAAATAATCCCGGCTCTTGCAGGCAAACACGGCCGCCTTGCGCGGCTTGAGAGCCACCGGGGTCGTATCGAGACTGAAATCCATCAGACCGTTGTGTCCGATGTATACGACCAGTGAGGCGTCCCCCCCGCTCGGCACCGATATGCCCGCGCCCGGCAGGTCCACACGCGATCCGTCCCTTCCGGCGGCATACTGAAGAAAAGCCATGGTCGCGGCCTTGATTTCCTCTCCCGCCCAGGCGTCCGCCACCAGATACACATTGTGCTTCGTGTGTTTGAAAACAAGGCGTTCGAGAATTTGCGGGGTCGGATTGCTCCACGCGGCAACCCGCCGCCACTCCGGTTGTTTGCCGAAAAACGTCTTTACCCCGTAGGCCGCGCCCCAATAGAGGTTGTCGGCAGGCACGCGACCGTTGCCGATCCGCGCGGGCACAGGCACGATCCCCTGGTTGACGTTGTCGCACAGGGCAACCACCACATGCACGGAACGGATTTCTTCCGCCGAAGCGGTGCCGCCGAGCAGCGCGACCAACAGCAAACCAAGAAACGTGAACCGCCCGAAGCGAAAAAAAGCGGCACAAAGTTGCGCCGCAAGAAAGTGGGCATCAGACATGGCGCCCCCTCATCACGTGCGCTGAAATCATCACTTCGGCGTGGAGCAGCGAGGCGTTTTCTTTTTCGCGGCCGAACCCGCTTCTTCGCCGCCGGCTTCATCCAACAATGCCTCGAACCGGGAGATAATCAGCTCGACGTCCGGCCGCGGCGCGTCCGAAGAACGCAGCAACCCAAAAAGGGTCAAGGCTCCCAGCGCATAGGCAAGAATCAGATTCGCCTTGGTGTTCCGAGAGTCTCCGGGCAAGACCGCTTCCAAGCGGGCGGCCTGCTTTTGAAAAAAAGCGGACACAATGTGCGACACCGCCGGGCTCTGGGCGGAAACCAGAATGAGCCGAATTGACGAGCCGTCTCTGCCCGCCTCTTCTCGCAGCGCTTCCGTAAACACCCTCAGGTAAGCCTCTTTCATCGCCTCATACGATGCGAACGGCGTCTGAAGGGCCAACGAAGCCACAACCTCGCTGAAAAGGCCTTCTTTCGAACCAAAATAGCGATTCACCAAAGCCGCATCAACGTTGGCCAGCGCAGCGATTTCCCGCGTCTGCACATGTTCATATGCCGCTTCTGAAAAAAGCCGCTTCCCCGCGCGCAAGAGCCGTTCCCGCGTATCCTCGGCATTGCGCGGGCGCGCTTCGCCCTTCTCGCAAAGGTGCGGGCGTTTCGGTTCCGTCTTTTTCATCACCACCACATAGCATCGATTATTGACTTGAACAACGAGGTGGATTAGATAAAGTCAACAATTGATGACTTCAAGTTGAACGCCACGTCTTATCTGCAGGAGCCTACATGTTTTTCACGCGCACGACTTTTCTCGGCTTCGTCTGCTTCGCCGCCCTGTCCTTCCCCACGCCTTCCGAAGCGGGAGAATGGTCCGTAGGGGCCGGAGCCTTGGTTGGTTCATCGGAATATAAGGACACAGACCCGCGTGTTTTCCCCTTCCCGCTTGTCGGCTATGAGGGAGAGCGTTTTTATCTTCGCGGCCTGACGGCGGGGATGCATATCTGGAAAGACGAGATGAACGAACTGTCGGTGAATATCGGCTATCTGCCGCAACAATTCGACGCTTCGGAAAGTGACGATTGGGCGATGCGGCAACTCGACGACCGGGATTCCACCGCTGTGGCGGGCGTCGGCTACCGGCTGACCACCGAGTGGGGCGTCTGCCGGCTGGGCCTCTCCGCCGATGTCCTTGATACCAGCAACGGCGTTATGGCCGACGCCGCGTACCTTTACCCGATTCGCCTCGACGCGCTCACCGTGACCCCCGGCGTCGGCGTTTTTTGGACCAGCGAAAACTACAACGACTATTACTATGGCATCAGCGGTTCGGAGTCGCGCCGAAGCGGACTTTCGGAGTATCAGGCCGACGACGCCGTTTCCCCTTATGTCGAGCTGACGGCGAACTATGCCCTGACGGAACATCTGGGGCTGTATGTCAACGGGCGGGTCATGTTTCTGGATGATGAAATCGCCGACAGCCCGATGGTGGACACCGACAAAAAATATTCGCTGGGCACCGGCGTGAGTTGGAAGTTTTAGGCTCAGGCCCTCTTAATTTACATTGGGGCTCAAACAGGGCTGCGAGAGTCAACCGGCCGGCGGTGCTCCCGTGATGTATCCAATGTCGCTTTGCAGTAACGCGGGCGGCACCTCCAAACCTCTCCGCAAGGGGATTGAATCCCCTTGACCCCCTTGGGTTTGGGGCGGAGCCCCATTGCCTTTGAACGAAAACGCGGCCGGAACCCCTGGAAGGATTCCGGCCGCCTTGTGCTTTCTTTTGAATACTCCGGCTCAACGAAGCTTGAGGGTCCAATCGGCCAGGCACCCCATGAAGTCGCGCAGATAGGTCCGGGTGCGCTCGGCCGTAATTTTACCGGCCGCATCAAAAAAGTCGGGAGTTTCCACAAGGTAGACTTCCGGGAAACAAATCAGACGCGCGCCCACAATACCCAAGGTGCTGCGCAATTGCGACTGGGCCACGGCCGTGCCCACAGGGCTCGGGCTGATGCCGCAGCAAGCCGCGGGTTTGCCCAGCCAAACGCCCGCGCCGTAGGGGCGGGAGGCCCAGTCCACAGCGTTCTTCATCACCGGGGGCACGCCCCGGTTATATTCCGGAGTGACCAAGAGCGCAGCGTCGGCGGCCTTGATGCTCTCTTTCAGGCGGACAACCGGAGCGGGCAGATTGTTTTCCAGATCCTGGTTGAACATGGGGATATCGTCCAAGGGCAGAATCGTGGCGTCGAACTTGTCTTTGCCCAACTCCACAAGGTTGAGGGCCAGCTTTTTATTGATGGATTCTTTGCGCAGGCTTCCCACAAGAATAGCGAGTTTCAGCATATGTTCCTCCTCGGCGGCGTGTTGTGTGGATTACTGTAAAGCTGCATCCATAGCTTCAGAAATAGCACAAAGACAATCGCCGAGCCATAAGCCGGCATTATTTTTTACGCTGCGGAGCAAAAAGGTCCTGATGGTTCCGATACAAACGCACCGGCACACGACTGAAAGGATCGCGATCCGCCGCCTGCTCCAGGCCGGGAACAAAGGCCCGCACCACGGGAAAACGCAAATCGGTCCGGGTCAAGTCGACGTAAACCGGAATCCGGCCCGAAGCCGTCAGCAGTTCTTCCAGCATGGCCAGGTTGCGGGCCGGAGAGCCCAGGTCGTAGTTCGGCAACTCCTCCAACAGATACTGGGTGAGTCTGCGCAACAGCGGACCGGAAAAACCGCCGTCCGGATAGGGAAAGGGCGTTTCAGTCAAAGCCGACAAAACGGCTTTCGCCCCGGAAAGGCCGGCCCCGTAGCCTCTGGCCGGAACTCCCTTGGGGCTCATGACAAAACACTGGTAGACCGGAAGACCCGACGGACCGGTCAGATCCTGAAACTGCACATTGATGCTCCGGGCGGCATAGTCGGCCAGCAGCGAAGCGATGCGGGCGTCTCCGGCCCCGAGGGTGAAACAATTCGTTTTGGAGAACGGGGTGACGGCTTCGGCGTCGCGCTCCATAATTTCCAGCAAGGCCGCGACCTTGGCCTCTTCCATGGTGTTGCCGGCCGCAAGACCGGTTGACCCCGGCGTATCGAACAAGCGGATTTCATCCAGGTTGCAGAACAGACCCGCCATCTGCACGGGCACAAAAACTTCTTGCCCGTCCGCCGCCCGTCCGGCCATCCAGTACAGCGGCGCATCGGCGTAGGGAGCTTCAAGGGGAAAATCGTTGGGGTTCAGGACGGCGTTCCCCTCCGCCGTGAGCTCGGAAAACCTGGCCCGCACGACCGGCGCGGGTTCAAGGCGATTCTCCACGCCCGCTTCCGTCACCGAAAGATAGGCCGAAGCCCGTTCGACCATCTCCATCAGGCAGGAAGCCCGGGCGGCATCCACCGAGAGCCCGCGGCCATAGGTCGTGCCCTGCCCCGCAAGGGAATACTCGTGACGCCCCAAACGCACCCGCAGGCTCATATGCCACGGGCGCAGCAGAGCCACGGGGCTCAGCGAGGAGGTGTGGCGCATTTCCGCGCCGGCCAAAATTCCGGCTTCGGCCAGGCGATCTTCGGCCAAGGCGGCGGTTTCCTCCGCCGGGGGGCGAATATACGCCTCACCCGAAAACGCGGCGTGTTGGGCATGGATTTCCGCCAGATTCAAAGGAAAACCGGCCGTGAACGGGGTTCCCGTACAGGGAAGGCCGGAAGCAATCGGCTCGGCATACAGCGGCGGCAACCCGGTCGCTTCCGGCGCCGGCAAGGCCGTATGCCCCTGAATGTTGCCGGCATAGAGGGCATTCCAGGCTTCGTGCGTCTTGCCGTCCGGCAGGCGCGCCTGGGACAGCAGGCCGAGCGAGGTGGATTCCGTTTCGGCCTCCGCCGGGGCGGGGAACATCGCCGGATCAAGAGCGTCAAGAATCCACGGCGCGATGCGGCACAGTTCGTGCGCCAAAAAGGCGCAGGCCGGGTCGCCCGCGAATCGGGCCAGAGCGGCGGCGGCTTCCTGTCCTGGTAGGGATACCAGCCGCTGGAGCAGATGCCGGCGCATGAAGTCGTCCAGAGGGTGGGCGCTCAAGTAGGCCAACCCGTCTTGCAGGGTGAGGGGCGGCTCGGGCAGACAGGCGTAAAAACCGGTGGCGGCCTCGGTCGCCGTGTGCGCGTAACGATAGTACATCAGACGCCTCTTTCAAAATAGGTGGCGCTCTGGGCGGACTTTTCTCCTACGGTCACGCTGTGCAGACGCACGCCGCGTTCGGTCACGGCCGGAGCCAGCCGACGGAAAATATGTCGGGCCAGGTTCTCCGACGAAGGATTGAGCCGATCAAAGGGGGGGGTTTCGTTCAAGACGCGGTGATCCAGCTCTTCCAGCACGGCTTTCAGATCCCGCTTCAGCAACGAAAAATCCGCCAGAAATTCCGTGCCGGGTTGCAGGGTGTCGCCCTCCACCACGGCCTCCACCGAAAAATTATGCCCATGCAGGCGTTCACATTTGCCCTGGTAACACCGCAGGGCGTGGCCGGCGCTGAACTCGTCGCGCACGGCGAGCCGCCAGAAGGATTCGGACATGATATGCTCCATTTATGGGGGTAAACGCCGTCGGCGGCCTCTGTTCCGGCACGCCGGCGGTCTTTTCTTGGGTATCGGGCGCGGCGAAACACTCGGCTATGATCGTTCCCGCGCGACGTTTCGACGCGTTCCTTATGCGCCGTAAGCCTCGGCCACGGCGCGCCCGGCTTTGGACACCCGGGCCACGGGAATCATCAGGGTGAACAGGCTTCCGGTTTTGGGGGAAGACTCCACCAGAAGGTCGCCGCCGTGTTCTTCCAAAATTCCTTTGGCGATGGGCAGGCCAAGGCCCGTGCCCTGCTCTTTGGTGCTGAAAAAGGGCGTGAAGATGTCCGCGAGGACGTCCGAGGGAATGCCGGGGCCGGAATCCTGCACGGTCACGGCCACAAAGGGTCCCTCCGGACGCGGGCGCAGCGACTCCTCGACCCGCAGGTTGCCGGAGTACTCCATGGCCTCGCAGGCGTTGAGCAGAATGTTCAGCAAGGCCTCGCGCAATTGCTCGGGGTCGGCCTCGATCTCGGGCAGCTTCGGCGCGCGGACCACCGTCAGGCTCACCGGGAAGGTGGCCAGACGGCTGTCCAGAAGGCGCAACGCGCCGTCGACCACTTCGCCGAGAGATACCGTACGCAGGGAAAGACGAGGCCTGCGGGAAAATTCCAAAAAATTGCCGACGATACCGTCCACATGGCGCACCGCTTCGGCAATGACCGTGAAATCCTCTTCCTGGCGCGCGTTCAAGCTGAGGCTGCGCTCCAGGGAAAACAGGCGCAGCTTGACGGAGGTCAGCGGGTTGCGCACGCTGTGGGCCACCCCGGCGGCCAGCTTGCCGACCATGGCGAGCTTTTCCACCTGGCGCAGGGTTCGGTGGCTTTCATCCAGTTCGGCCTGGGTGCGATCGACGGTATCCCGTAGCTCACGCATGGTCGCCGCCACCCGGCCGAGGCCACCCGGAGTGCCTTCTTCCGCTTCAATGCCGGCGTGGATCTGTTCGAGCGGGTGCAACACTTCACGCGAAATCAGCCGCCAGAGCACCCCGGCGGCCGCGAGCAATGCAAAGGCCCCGGTCAGCACCACCCAGGCGAAGGTGTTTTCCATATCGACAGGGGTGGCTCCGATAATCCGTAAAAAAGCGAGCAAAGCCAAGACCAGGGCGATAAGGCCGGCTAAAAAGAGAAAAAGCGAGAGTCGGGCTCCCAGCTTTTCCGGTCCGGGTAAAATTTTTAGAAACGGATGCGCCATCCTTTGTTTGTTAGCGTATTCCCCCTCGCCTGTCGACCCGTGAGAACAGGCCCGCAACGCCTACGGCCGATCCGCGTTCCGGCGCGGCCGAACAGGATTGCGAAAAATTTCACATCCAGACCGCTTGCCTTCCTCGGGCGGATAAGGGTATTGTTTTTACAGGGACGCCGCCATGGAGAAAACACATATCCTGATCGTGGACGACGAAGCCGACGCCGGTGATATTCTCAGCCTGCGTCTGGGCCGACGCGGCTACGACCCCGCCTACGTCTCAAGCGGCGAAGCCGCCCTTGCCCACCTGGCCGCCAACCCGGTGGACGTCGTGTTGCTGGACATCAAAATGCCCGGTATGGACGGTCTTGAGGTGCTTCGCCATATCCGCAACGACCATCCGCACGTCTCGACCATCATCATCTCCGGCCACGCCGACATGGACTCGGCCGCCAAAGGCCTTGAGCTGGGAGCGTTTTTCTACCAGCTCAAACCCATCGATCTTGAGACCCTCTGCCATAAGATCGAAGACGCCCGCAGGCAAAAAGAACTGGAAGGCGGCCGCTCCGCCTCCGCCACCTAACCCCGCGAACGCGAAACGGCACCCGATATGGCTTCTTTTCTGCGTCGTTTGTTCGGGGGAAAGGATGCCGCCCGCAAAGAGCCCGAGGCCGATTTCGCGGCCCGGTTCCATCGCTTCAAACTTTTCCTGAACGCCCACATCGAAGCTTACAGCGAGATGATGAGCTTTGAAGAGCGGCTGGCTTCGGACATGCCCGTGGGCATGCCTTTTTTGCGCAGTTGTGCGGCCCGGCTTACCGTTTCGACCATGCAGTGCGTTCTGCACCTGAACGCGCTGGCGAACAACCGCTACACCCGCCTGAACGAGCCGTTCGGCCGTCTGCGCTCCGGCATCCAGGAAATCCTGCAGCGGGGCGCGGCCCCTCTCGAGGGGCCCCTGGTTTTCCCGTATGAAGACATCAACGAAGACAACCGAAGCCTCGTCGCGCCCAACCTGGGCAAACTGCGGGCCATCGGCGCGGCCCACCCGGAATACATGCCCAAGGGGTTTGTGGTCAGCGGCGCGGCGTGGTGGCGCTACTTCAACGACCAGGACATGCACGACGAGATCGACCGGCTCATGCTGATCTCGCAGGACGACCCCGGCAGCTACAGTGAAGCCGGGGCAACCATCCGCGAGCGTATCGTCTCGTCCTTCCCCCTGCCCCCGGACGTGGAAGCCGCCGTGCGGCCTTTCATCGAACGCTTGGGCGAGGAAAGCGCCGCTCCGGACCGGATCCTTTTGGTCCGCTGTTTCCCGGTACGCCCGGAACACGGGGCTCTGACCATCCCGGAACAGGTGCTGCGCGCGCCCTTTACCGAAGAAACCGTGTTCGCGGCCATCCGTTCGGCTTTTTCCATGGCCTATACGGCCCGGGCCATGATTTACCGCCTCAAGCTGGGTATCCGCGACCGGGCCATGCCGTTGTGCGTCAGTCTTACCCTGCTGCCGGCCCGCCAGGGACGAGGCAGTTCCCACCGCAAGCTCGAGGTTCCGGGCAATGACGACATCACCCTGCACATCCGCCGCGGCATCGACATGGCCGACGCCGGCCTGGGGCAGTTCGGCGACGAAAACGCCCGCCTGCCTCAAGAATTGCGCGAGAAAGTCGAGGAATGCTCGCGCACGGCTCTGACCTGTGTTGCCGACGCCCCTGTGGCCGGCAACCGACACGAAATTTTCTGGGCCGTGTCCGAACAGGGCGACTTCTACGTTCTCGGCGTCAACGCCCTGCCGGATCCCGACCCCACCATGTCCGTCGGCGACGTGGACTGCGCCCCGGTCGGCGGCGCGGCCGGTTCCCTCGTCACGCTGCACGGGGGGTTGAGCACCTACCCCGGCCGAGCGGAAGGCCCGGTGGCGGTCGTCAACAATCTGGAAGACGCCCTACGTTTCCCCATTGGGTCCATCTTGCTCACCCCCAAGGCCGGGCCGCGCTGGAGCTTTGTTCTGGACTTCGCGCGCGGGGCCGTGGCCGCCAACGGCACAGGCAACGGTCTGTTCGCCCGTACGGCCCGCCGCCGGGGCAGGCCCACCATCCTCAACCTGCCGGAAGCCCTGGAAAAAGCGGAAAACGGCATGTACGCCCGCCTTGCGGCGTCGTCGGACCACGCCCCCCTGCTCTGCCTCTGCCGCGAAGATGCAGGCGGAGCCTCCGTGAAACCCTGCTGCGTGGCCCAACCGGACGCCGACGCCTTCAGCGGCGAATTCGCCGAAGACGACCACAACCAGGCTGCCGGCAACCTCTGGCTGCCCAACAGCGATTTGGCCGACATGGCCCGCTCCCTGGCCGTCAAGGTGGTGCCCCTCACCCTGCCCGACGCCGACAGCCCGGATTTTCGGGCGGACAACTGCTCGACCTTCCACGATTTTCTCGCTTACTGCCACGACAACGCCGTGCAGGAGATGTTCCGCTACAGCACCTCACGCAAGACCGCCCAGGCCCCGGCCAAGCAATTGCTCTGCGACGTGCCCAAGCAGTTCTGGATCATCAACCTGGACGACGGTTTTTACTCGCCCATCACCGGCCCGACGGTACCCCTGGAGGAGATCGCCTCCATTCCCATGCGCACCTTGTGGGAAGGTTTCAGCGACAAGCCCTGGGAAGGCCCGCCCCAATTGGATGCCAAAGGGTTCCTCTCGGTGCTTTTTGAAGCAACCACCAACCCGAGCCTGGACCCGGCGGCCGGCGGCGCGCAGTATACGGAAAAAAACGTCTTCCTCATCGCCAAGCATTTTTGCAGCATGCGCTGCCGCTTCGGATTCCACTTTCTGTCGTTGGACACCCTTTTGGGGGACCGTGAGCGGGAGCGGTTCATCATCTTCCAGTTCAAGGGCGGCGCGGCCAACCTCGCCCGGCGCATCCGCCGGGTGCATTTTGTGGCGGAGCTGCTCTCGCACTTCGATTTTGCCACAGAAATCAGCGGCGATACCCTGACCGCCCGCCTGGAGCAGGGGGAATACACGGATTTTTTGAGCGCCCTGCGGATTCTCGGCTACCTGATCATGCATACCCGGCAATTGGATATGATCATGGCCGATGAAGAAGCCCTGAAACGGCATCGCCTGGTGATGATGGAAGATTTGTTGGAGCTGGCCGCCCGGCCGCCGTTGGAGTTGCCGTGACGCGTGGACACTGGATTTTTCTTAGGCTCTAGACCATCAGGTCTTTGTTTTTTGCCACCAAGAGCTTGAGGCCGTCGAGAAGCTGGGGTAGCGCTTGGTTGTAGCGCCATTCGCACTCTTTGAGGTGGAGTTCGAAATTCCGCTTTACGCCATTAAACTTTGC